>CALVBP010000001.1 GCA_944325825.1 Candidatus Gastranaerophilales bacterium
TCCGTCGGCCCCGCCAGCCCCGCCAGCTCCGCCGTCTCCGTCAGCCCCGCCAGCTCTGCCAGCCCCGTCAGCTCCGCCAGCTCCGTCAGCCCCGCCAGCCCCGCCAGCTCCGTCAGCCCCGCCAGCCCCGTCAGCCCCGCCAGCCTTAGGTAGTTTGATTTCCTGTCCTACGAGTATGCGGTTAACATCTTTTATGTCATTTGCAACTTTAATTTGTGCAATAAGTTCGTTTATTTCTTTCCAGCCGGGAGTTTCCTTACCTTGACCTTGTAAGGTCTTA
Organism: Candidatus Gastranaerophilales bacterium; assembly: GCA_944325825.1. Classification (GTDB taxonomy): domain Bacteria; phylum Cyanobacteriota; class Vampirovibrionia; order Gastranaerophilales; family Gastranaerophilaceae; genus CAG-196. The sequence goes on from CALVBP010000001.1 coordinate 281, forward strand.
ACTGCAATCTTGTACAGATTGTCTCCTTTTTGTATTTTATAGTTTTCGGTAAAGTTGTTAAGTGAGGCTTTTGTATAACCATTTTTTTGGACGATGTTATTAATAGTTTGATTAAAAGCTTTCTGAGAAGATTTTCCGTCAACAGACACAGAACCTTTCTTTCCGTCATCATCACCGCCATCTTCTTTTACGGTGACAACAGAATCTGTTCCTTCACCATTAGAATTATCGGTGACACGAGCTGTATCATCTGCTCCGGGGGTTACCCCTGCAGGGTCGACACCCGGCGTAGTTTCTGTTCCGGTTTTTTCAGGTTCCGGTGCGTATGCATTAAGATAGTCTACAATAGCAGCTTCCAGGTTTTTCCCTTTTTCTTGGTTTTCGCTATGAACTTCAGCCATAAACTTTTCAAGTTGCTCTTCGTTAATTTCTTCCCCAAGGGCTTGAGAGAGTTTTTCGAGCAAACTCAATTCGCAATTATCTGTTTTATTCTTAGTATTTCCCTGACTATCTATCGCATCAAAAATAGTTTTGAGCCAAGTTTTGGCCTCACCTTTAAGCTCGCTTTCTTTAAGAATCTTTTTATACTTCATTCCTTCATTAATGGTAATCTCTTTGTTGAATGAAAGTTTTACATCATTTCCGTCTGCCATTGATACACTCCTTCTATTACAATTTATACATAGTATTTCCATATTTTTCTATTCTTAACGGCACGTTTTGAAAAAACTTTAATATATTCCAAATAATTGTTACAAAAATTCATAATTTTAAATATTATTTCCGTCCTTCCGGTTTTGAGCCGGAATCTATCGATGTTGGTTTTGTATTGAACGGATGGACCCTGAATCAAGTTCAGGGTGACGAACCACAGCTCCCCACCCCAGCCCTCCCCGAGCAGGGGAGGGAATAAGTTTATTTACTCCCGTCATTCCGGGCTTTGACCCGGAATCTATCAATGTTAATTTTATATCGGGGCTGATGCCGCCCCGTACCCCGCACCAACATTCTTTCTTTTTTCTTGCGATACAAAAAGAAAGAATGTTGGACAAGAAAGAAAAACGACGCACTGCTGCATTTTTCTACCGAAAAATGCCTGTGACTGCTCCCCACCCCCAGCCCTCCCCGAGTTGGGGAGGGAGTAAGTTTTATTTATCCCCCTGCGGGCGTGTGACGTAGTCACCATAGCCCGCAAAAGAGTGCAGGCTATGCCTGCTACAGTTATTTAATCTGATGCCCGAAGGGCATAGAAAACAACACGTGTTTTCTTTTTCTTTTCGTACTTTTCTTTTTCTTTGCTTCGTAAATAAAGAAAAAGAAAAGTACATTGATTAATTAAGCTGAAAGAATTTTAAAATCTGCTTCCCCGGAGGGGGGAAGCTCTGTTAATTTTTTATTAAATGAATAGATGCTGAATGGGGCAGTTATATAAACACCTTATTCACTCAATCACTTATTTGCTTATTCCTCATTCACTGGTATTCAGAGCATTTCTTTCTTTTTTTTTACGATGAAAAAAGAAAGAAACGCTCCCAAAGAAAGAAAAACCCGTGCTGTTGAATTTTTCTGACGAAAAATTCCTGTGTTTACCCCCCACCCCAGCCCTCCCCGAGCAGGGGAGGGGGTAAGTATATTTACTCCCGTCATTCCGGGCTTTGAGCCGGAATCTATCAATGTTGGTTTTGTATTGAATGGATAGACCCTGAATCAAGTTCAGGGTGACAAAAAAATAGTAATCATCTATTCACTATTCACTATTCACTAACCTGGATAGACCCTGAATCAAGTTCAGGGTGACAAAAAAATAGTAATCATCTATTCACTATTCACTATTCACTAACCTGGATAGACCCTGAATCAAGTTCAGGGTGACAAAAAAATAGTAATCACCTATTCACTATTCACTATTCACTAATTGCCATCCTAACCCTCTTGCTGGTATGCCCAGGCAGAATGGTTGTGGATACTTTCTAAAGATTCACATTCAACCTCAAATGAGTCTATAATATCGTTATTCCTCAATAGAAGTACAACATCTCTTAATACATCTTCCACAAATTTGGGATTATCATATGCGTGCTCGGTTACGTATTTTTCATCTTCCCGCTTAAGTAACGGATAAAGCTCTGATGACGCACATTTCTCAATTTGTGATACCAAATCTTCTATCCAGATATGCTCATCTTCCGGATAGGTAATTTTTACCGATACGATAGCCCTCTGGTTGTGTGCTCCGTATGCGGAAATCTCCTTCGAACACGGACAAAGAGTCGTTACCGGAACTTTCACTCCGAGAAAGAATCTGTATTCTTCGTCCTCTTCTCCATAATTATCCAGTATGCCTTCAAAAGTACAATCATAGCACATAGGAGCAGAAATCTCCGTTACAGGTGATTTTTTATCAATAAAATACTTGAATTCAAATTTTAAGTATCCGCTTTTTGCGTTTAATCTCTCAACAATTGCTTCAACGCACCCTTTTATATCGACTCCGAGAGTATGACGCCCTCTCCACTCATTCAAAACCTCAACAAATCTGGACATATGTGTGCCTTTATAATGTGCGGGTAATGTAACTCCGGCGGTGGCTGTTGCATATATTACTTTGTCCTCATCGTCCTTCCTTTGTATTATGAGCGGAATTTCAAGGTTTTTGATTCCGACCTTCTGGATTTCAACCCCTCTTGAATCAGTTTGATTCTGAACATCTTTCATTAAAGTTCCACTCCCTCAAAGCTCTTTTGTTCAAGCGCCGTAAGAAGTTTTAGGGCTGCCAGTCTCTGAATGTGAGGCGGAGCATTTCTTAATAGTTCTACACCTTTTAGCATCATAGGGTCATTATCATACCAGCGGTTGCCTTTTCCCTGATATGTGTTAATAATCTCGTAAACATGTTCTATAACTTCTCCGGCAACTTGTTCCTGCAGATTTAGCAAAAACTCCGCAGCTTCGGTCTTGGTTTCATCCGGCTGAAGTCTCAAAAGTTCCAGTGCTTCTTTTAAAATCGGGTCTTTATCGTACCAGCGTTTATTTATCATCTCTTCCTCACAATCTTTTTTAATTATTGTATAATAAGATTGTACAAATTGAAAGGTTTATGTATGAAAATTCTTCTGATTAACGGCGCTAATCTTAACATGCTTGGCACAAGAGAACCTGATAAATACGGAAATAAAACCTTAAAAGATATTGAAACAGAGGTTATTGCATATGGACAGGAACTGGGTGCAGAAATTAAGGTATGGCAGAGTAACTATGAAGGTGAAATAGTAGAAAAAATCCAATCTGCAAAAGGTGTCTATGACGGCATTTTGATAAATGCAGGAGGTTATACTCACACAAGTGTGGTTATAAGAGATGCAATTTCCGCCGTTAATATTCCTGCTGTAGAAATCCATATGACAAATATACATTCAAGAGAAAATTTCCGCCATACTTCCCTTTTAACCGGGGTTTGTATAGGTATTGTCGCAGGATTTGGAGATAAAAGCTACACCCTTGCGCTTGAAGGTTTGGTATCTTACTTAAATAAAGGTTTTATGTCATAATATAAACAGAATAGTTTATGAGGTTTTAATGTACGATTTCCCGTTTGAGCTGGATGATTTTCAAAAACAAGCTTGTGACTGCATATCTGCTGGTAAAAGTGTAGTTGTTTGTGCTCCGACAGGTGCCGGTAAAACGGTTATAGCTGAGCACGCTATTCATTGCGCATTAAAAGAAGGGAAAAAAGTTTTTTATACAACCCCTCTCAAGGCTTTATCCAACCAGAAATATAACGATTTTTCCGAAAAATACGGGTACGATAAAACCGGACTCTTGACAGGTGATACATCTATTAACAGAAATGCACAAATTGTTATTATGACAACGGAAGTTTTTCGTAATATGCTTTATGGCACAAATTTCGGCTCCGTCACAGATAACCTTAAAGACGTGAAATATGTAGCTCTGGATGAAGTTCATTATATGAATGATGAGCAGCGGGGAACTGTTTGGGAAGAAAGTATTATCTACTGCCCTACCAATGTCCAAATTATCGCACTTTCTGCAACTGTTGCTAATGCGGATAAGCTCACCGAATGGATTAATACCGTGCATTCAAAAACAGAACTTATAAATACGGATTTTAGACCTGTCCCACTTAGGTTCTATTATTTTGACTCGTCTCAGCCTAATACCCTTCTTCCGCTCTTGACCCCGTCCGGAACTTTAAACAAAAAGATTAAACCTGAAAAGAAACAGTTTAAAAGAGGAAGAGCTGTCCAAAAAAGAAGTGTGGTTAAAGATGTTGTAAGAAACCTGCATGAAAAAGATATGCTTCCTGCAATTTATTTTACTTTTTCAAGAAAAAAATGTGATGAGCAGATGGAAAAATGCGCAGAGCTATGTCTCGTAACCCCGAAAGAACAAGCAGAAATAAAAAAAGAAATTGATGATTATATTGCAGAAAACCCTTATTTGTATAAAAACAAACATATTGAATACTTGCTGCAGGGTGTGGCATCTCACCACGCCGGTTTGCTTCCGGGATGGAAAGTCCTGGTGGAAAAACTATTCCAAAAAGGATTAATAAAAGTGGTTTTTGCAACAGAAACACTGGCTGCCGGAATAAATATGCCTGCTCGTTCAACTGTTATAAGTTCAATAAGTAAAAGAACGGATTCCGGACATAGAACCCTGACTCCGAGTGAATTTTTACAAATGTCAGGACGTGCGGGAAGAAGGGGTATGGATGAAATAGGATATGTAACCATTGTAGGTTCACCTTTCCAGACACCGGAAGAAGTCGCAGAACTCGTTCTAAGCGATGCAAATCCTTTGGAAAGTAAGTTCTCCCCGAGTTATTCAATGGTGCTTAATCTTCTTCAAAGATTTTCGCTGGATGAAGCAAAAGAACTTGTATTAAAAAGCTTTGGATACTTTTCATCAAATTCAAGGATTGAACCGCTTTTGCTCCTTAAAGAATCTATGCGGGAAAAAATTGATGAGTGTAATTCCTTTGTCTGTTATGCAAAGAAAACAAATGATGATTTGATTGAATATAATAAAATCAGGGAAATATACGTTCAAAACAGACGAACATTTAAAACAATCCAAAAACAAGAGAAAAAGAAAAATCGCCCGCTTTCTGCGGAAGCTGTTGAGTTTGGGAAAAAGACCAAAGAACTTTTGGAAAAAATGCATTCATATGAATGCGACACTTGTAAACTTTTTAAAAAACATATGAAGTCTATTGATGTTCTTGCCAGATATCAGTCTAAACAAAAAGCTCTGGACAGAGAAATAGAAAAACAAAAAGATATTTTCTGGAATAAGTTTCTATCCCACAGAGCTGTACTGCTGGATTACGGCTATATAAAGGATGACTATCCGACAGAAAGAGGCGTAACTATATCTCAAATTCGTTCCGAAAATGAACTTTTCCTTGCCCAAGTTATATTCTCTGGTGTTCTGGAAACGCTTACTCCTGCCGAACTAGCTTCTGTTGTTTGCGCAATAACAACCGAAGATATGAGAGCGGATTTATTCTCTCAACTCCCGCTTTCCGTAGCTGTCAGAAAAACATTAAATAAAATTAAAGATATAAGAAGAGCTCTTGATAAAAAACAAAAGAATTACGATGTAGAAGATCCGATGTATATTAACGGCTACTACTCACCGCTTATTGAAATGTGGGTTAACGGAGCTGAATGGGATGATATTATTGACCAAATTGACATGGGTGAAGGTGATATTGTAAGAAGTTTTAAACGTGTAGTCGATGTGTTAAGACAATTCTGCACAATATCAAATATTCCGGAAGCACTGGTCTTTACGGCAAGAGAAGCTATTGATTTGATTCAGAGAAGTCCGATAGATGTAGATTAATTAATTTTCAGGATTTTCTTCTGAAATTTCGTCCTCTTCATCATCATCTTCTTTTTTAATAAGTTCAAGAACATTTTGAGCCATTTCTTTGGCAATAATATGTCTTGTTGAATCAGGGCAATTTTGCAGTAAGCTTATGGCAGTTCTTAAGGTTCCGTCCAGGTCATACCAACGGTCTCTTTTTGAGCTTTCCATAACATCTTCCGTAGCAGATACAATGTCCTCTACTGATTCATATTCTGAATCATGAATATTATGTTCCGTAATAATCTTAATCAAATTAAGAGCTACTTTAATCTGAGTCTCATCATCAGATTCTTCAAGAGTTTTCATTGCAGAAGATAATACAGGATCCTTATCATACCATCTTCTGGCACTGGTTGTAAATTCTTCTTTCATAAATCCTCCTAATATAATAACACTGTATCTAAAAGATATAATAATTATACTATATTATTCCGGATTTGTAAAATATTAAATTAGCCGTGTGATTCAAGGGACTGTTGGTATAGAACCCGTTTTCTGAGCGCTATCGGAAGCGGTCGAATTTTACTCTTGTACTCAATTATGTTTACAAGATTAGATTCCAGTCTGGCTTCCGGTTCGTTCCCTGAACGCTTTGTCGAAAGAGAATTTCCCTGCTCTTTTTCACTGAAAAGTTTTGCAATAATTAAATCTAATTCATCCATGCTTTGCGTTGGTTTCCTTGTCATAATATTATCTACATAATTGATATCATTAACAATTGTCGAAACTCCGTTTACTGAAACTTTTGTTTCTATATAATCATTTCCATAAAAATTATTAATAATAATTATTTCATTGTCCATTTTATCAGTTATTTTATAAGTATGCAATTTATTATCCTTGGTAAATTTTTCAACAAATAATTCACAATTTTTATCTTTATAGCCGGAAACTCTGCCCATACCGTCATAAAAATAGTGTTGGTCAATTAAAAGTTTATTGTTACAATAATAAATTCTTTCTGATATTCTGTCCATAAAATCGTATTTAAATACCGCTCTTCGTTTAATCAGCCCAAATGTCTGATTTATAGCTGAAATCTTATTGAGTAAATATTCATATTCAAGGATATAATCTAATTCACCGGTTTTTTTATAGAAATATTCCGAGTTAATCAGTCCGTCATTCACAAATTGTTTGGAATAAATTTTTCCATCATTGTAATTAAGAACCTGTTCAACAAAAGAATTTCTGTAAATAATCTTTTTGTCCAGAACATTATTTTTGTAATATTCTATGCTTGAAATGCTGCCGTTGGGGTCAGAAACCGTTTTAATTTTTTTTACCGGCGATTCAGAAATAATTGGTGTCTCAAATACGGTTTCATTGAACTCGTCCGGAATAGCTACTCCGCAAACGTACTTTACCATTATAATCTCCATCTTATTAACTCTCTTATATATATAAAGATTTCATTTTTATAGTAATTTCAGTTGAATAAAAAATCTTTACATAAGTTAATAATTGGTAAAAGACACTTAAATATTTAGTTTGTACCCTCCGCCGTAAATCGTTTCAATATATTTTTTACCGTCTGAGATTTTATCAATTTTGCTTCTCAAATGTCTGATATGAACTCTTATAGTTTCAACATTGTCATCCGGCTCATATCCCCATACTTCTTTTAATAGACGGGCTCCTGAAACCATATTCCCATGGTTTTGAAAAAGAAGATTAAATATATCAAATTCAATAGGGGTAAGTTTCTGTACTTTATCATTGATTTGGACACTATATGTTTCCGGTAATAAGGTAATTTCTTTATAGGTTAATAAATCCCTGATTGCAGAAGATTTGGGAATTTGACTTGTTCTTTTAAGTAAAGCTCGTACTCGCACGATTAGTTCATCAATCTCAAAAGGTTTTGTCAAATAGTCATCAACTCCGATATTGAATCCGTTAACTTTATTATTTAATTCTCCCAAAGCTGTTAGCATAATAATCGGAGTATCCGCAATTTCCACACACTGACGTATTCTTTGGGCAACAGTAAAACCGTCGACTTCCGGCATCATAACATCAAGTATTATTAATGACGGGGCTTCTTGCTTTGCAAGAGCAAAACCCTCTGTTCCGTTATATGCTTGAAAAACTTCATAACCTTGAAGTTCAAGGTTAACCTTTATCAGTTCATTTATGGCTCTGTCATCATCTACAACCAGAATTTTAGTCATTAGCCGCAACCTCCTCTTTTGTTTCAATCATTAGGGGTTCTTCTACTTCTTCTAATAAGGCGGAGGGTATTTCCTTTGCGGAGTTTATTCCGAAATCTTTAAGCGCGTTAACCTGGGAAAACAGACTCGGTTTATTTCTGTTTCCTCTGCTGAACCTGTTAATAGTTGTGGATAATTTTGCAGAAACATCATTCATTCTCTTTTGTACATCAAGTAAGTCATCACAAAATTGAACAAATGTTTCATAAAGGTTTGTTCCTGCATTAACAATTTTGTTTACGCTCTCTGTCTGTTTTTGCTGTGCTAAAAGCTGGTTAACTAACCGGATTGTAGTTAAAAGGGATGATGTCCCGACAATTATAATATTGGATTTGTATGCAAGGTTTATCAAATCCATATCTTCATAAAGAAGGTTGACAGAGGATTCAACCGGCATGTACATCAAAACAAAATCAGGCTGTGACAAGTCTCCGGCATTTTGATAATTTTTATTTGCCAAATCCATTATTCTCTTTTTAACTTCGCTTTTAAATTCATTAATTTTTGAATTATCTTCAATATAATCAAGATAACTTGTTAATGTAACTTTTGAGTCGATAATTAAGTGTCTGTTATCCGGTAAATTTATTACCACATCTGGCCGGATTGTATGGAGTTCATCATCTTTAAGATTAGCTGACTTTGTTACAAATTGTTTTGTATAATGCACACCTTCCAGCATTCCGCAGGATTGAAGTATGGTGTCTAAGAGGTTTTCTCCGTATGAGCCTTTTGTGTTTTGATTTTTTGTCAGAGCTTCTACAAGGTTTTTAGCTTCTTTTTCTATAACCTTATTATTTTTTTCAAGATTTCCTATTTGTTCAACAATCTTGGTTGTGTTTTCAACTCCGGAGAGGTTAAATTTTTCGACTTTTTCTTTAAATTCACCCAACTCTTTTGTTAAAGGAAGAATTTTTTCTTCAAGAGTTTCTCTGTTTTGTTTCCTTAAATCTTCCTGTTCTCTTTTTATTGTCTCATTGGCAAGCTGTACAAAATCTCTTTTTATAATTTCTTGTAAAGCAGCCGAGGTTTCTGCAGAGGTTTTCAATCTCACAAGTTCTTCATTTAAGGCTGCATTTTTTTTGGTAAAAACAATATAAGAAATCATTCCTGCAATAATTGCACCCAATACAAAAGAAATTATTAATGAAATCAATATTTAAACCTCCGCCTAAAAAGTAAGCCTCTTTTATTATAAAAGAAGCTTACTTAAAAATCTATGACCTGTCATTAAATTTTGCAAGCAGCCTTAATATTTCGATATATAGCCATACAATTGTGACCATAAGCCCGAATGCTCCGTACCATTCAAAATCCTTTGGAAGCATATTCTGAGCGCCTCGTTCAATAAAATCAAAATCAACAATAAGGTTTAAAGCTGCAATAACAATAACAACCAAGCTGAATCCGATACCAAAGTTAGAAGCGGTATTGATTAAAGGTACTGAGTAGTGGAAGAAGTGTCCTATTATATCAACAAGATAAATGACTGCTATAGAAGCTGTTGCAATAAACATAACACTTCTGAATTTGTCTGTGCATTTTATAATACCCAATCTGTATAATGCCAGCATTGAAAATAATGTGGCAAAAGTTCCTAAAATAGCTTGCGGAACAATTCCAGGATAATGCATCTCAAATATTGCAGAAATCCCGCCTAAAAACAATCCTTCGCAAGCTGCATATACAGGTACTAAAAATTTTGTTCTTGTAAAAGCTACAATCAGCCCCAGTACGAATCCGCCGATACCGCCTCCGATTGTAAGCATTTGTGCGAAATCTGTATATCCTGCCGTGAATTTTGCCCAGACAAAAGCGGCTGCTGCAACAAGTATAACTCCGAGAAATGCGGTAATTTGTATTGTTCCGTTTACCGTCATGGGTTCTCCTTGCAGGATGTGTTCTTGCTCTGAAAACTTCTCATTTAATATCGGATTAGACATAAACTCCTCCTTTTCCTTATTGTAATATTATAACATAATTTGTTTGTAAAAAAATGAAATTAATTTTTTTTTAATGTAGTATGGTTTTATGTTTTTGGAATGTCAAAAGAAATTTTTTAAATATTTTGTATATGATAAAACTTTGTTTTTTAAATATACAATTCTTTCTTTTATAGTAGGGGTCTTGGAGCTTTTTGGTGTTGCTCTGACATATCCTTTTATTATTAAACTGGTTAATGGCGGCGGGGGAAAAGCTCTGGTCTTCGGAATTCTCATCGCATCGGCATTCCTTTTCAAAAATATTTTTATGATATTTTATAACTCTTTGCAGGTTAAATTTACTAGAAATTGTGAAACGGGAATTTCTAAAAAATTTATGAAATATTTTTTGTATGGTGATTATAAAACAGTAGCCAAAATTCGCTTCGCACAAAAACAGCAGATATTAAATTATCTTATCCCCAATACAGTTAATAATTTCCTGATAAGAATTCTTAACCTTTATGTGAACTTTTTTATATTTATCCTGATTATGGCATTTCTTTTTATAAAGTTTTTCGCAGCAACAATTATAACGTTAATTTGTTCAGTTATATTACTTAGCTCACAGTATTTGTATTTCAAATCTAAAACAAAGACTTTGGCGAGTGAAATTAATCATGCCGGAGAAGTTACTAATAGTATATGTAATGAAACTCTTTTGAATTTGAAAAATGTAAAAATTTTAGGCGGTGAAGAATTATTTTTTGAAAAATTTTGTACCCGGATGGAAAATTTAAAAAACATATCGGGGAAACTGCTCTTTTATAATATAATTCCTCCCTATGTAACAGAGCCGTGTATAATAATACTGCTTTTGATTCTTCTTGCGATTGTATCTGTCGAAAACATTTCCGACACATCAACTCTGCTGGCTTCTTATGCGGTTATTGTTACGGCAATATTCAGGCTGGCTCCTACCATAAGCAGAATACAGGTAAATCTTACAAGTTTGCAGACAACATTACCCTTGGCAGAACAACTTATAGGTGATTATGAGAAGTATAATGTGTCGGATTTGATTATTAAAGAGAAAACAGAAAAAACAATATTAAACAATAGCATAGAATTTAAAAATATTTCTTTTGCCTATCAGGATAAACCTGTTTTGAAGGATATAAGTTTTAAGATTAATAAGGGTGAATTTATAGGAATTGCCGGAGTCTCAGGCGGAGGAAAAACAACGCTTGCGGATATAATTTCGGGGCTACTTATTCCCCAAGATGGTGAAATTTTTGTAGACGGGAGTAAGGTTCAGCATTTAAATCTAAAAATAGGATATATCCCCCAGGAATATTCTCTGATAACAGCATCAATCAGGGAAAACGTTGCTTTCGGAGAAGATAATATTGATGATGAGAAAGTTATAGATTCTCTAAAAAAAGCGCAGCTCTATGATTTTATAGTTTCAAGATTTGAAGACGGAATCTATGCAAAACCTTTTGTTGATAATTCCGGTCTTTCTCAAGGCCAAAAACAAAGACTGGCAATAGCAAGAGCCCTTTATTTAAATCCGGATATCCTTATACTTGACGAAGCCACCTCTTCGCTGGATTTAAAAACAGAGGATGAAATCTGTAATGTTTTGAATTCTTTAAAAGGCGAAAAGACGATTATAGCTATAGCTCATCGTCTTTCAACAATAAAGTCCGCAGATAAAATTATTTTTATGAAAGAAGCCCAAATTGAAGCTATATCAACTTTCGATGAGCTTATTTCTCATAATAAAGATTTTCAGGAATTAGCAAAATTAAACAGTACGTACTCTTTTCAGTAAATCTTCAATTTTGACTTTTAATTCTTTGTCAATCGGACAACTGGAATAACCGTTTAATTTTGCTTCTTCTTCACTTGATTCCATTCTTTTTTCAAGCATAGCAAGTTTTCGTAATGCGATAGACATATCCATTCCCCCAAAATTTTTTTCTTACATATATATAAAGTAAAAATTTTTACAAAAATTGCCTTTTGTTAACAAATGTTAATCTTTTAAATAAAAAAGGAGCCTTAAATAAGGACTCCTTTTTTATTTATACTTAATAAGCTATTACCAGACTACTTTTTCAATAAGTTCAATTTCATATCCGTCAGGATCTTGTATAAAGGCTATTTTAGAACCTTTTCCGTTTAAATCAAACGGTTCGTACAGATAGGTATAACCTAATTTTTCCAGTTTTTCTGTAAATTTATCAAAAGATTCCACAGCAAAAGCAAAGTGCCCAAATCCGTTTCCGACATTGTAACCCTCTTTTGGTGTTTCATCATTGTAAGTGAGTTCAATCTGACATGTTTTTTCTTTATCATTCAAAAAATAAAGTGTGCAGTCTTCAAGCCTTTTTTGGTGTTCGAGTTCCATATCAAGGAGTTCTGTGTAGAACTTTAAAGATTTTTCAATATCCTGAACTCTAATCATTGTATGCAAAAATTTCATAAAACCCTCCTTTTGTAAAAAACATACATTAAATGATATTTTATGATAATATTATCATATGAAACACGAATTTACGCAAAAAGTTTATTATTCAGATACGGATGCTTTCGGTGTAGTATGGCACGGGTCATATCTTAGATGGCTTGAAATGGGCAGAGTTGAGCTTTGCGAAAAAATGGGGCTTAATATGCTGGATTTGGAAAAGCAAGATATTGTTCTTCCTGTTACAAATATGAATATCAGATATAAATCCTCCGGAAAGCTTAATGATATTGTCAAAATTGAAACTTCTGTCAAAAAAGTTACGCCTGTTACAATTGTTTTTGAGCAGAATATTAAAAATCAGGAAAACGGAAAACTATTTCTTCAAGCCGAGTTTGAAGTTGTTGCTATTCACAATGACGGGACAATCCACAGAAGACTTCCGGATGTTATAAAAAATGCGCTTTCTGCAGAATGCTTAGCTTAAATCTTATATCGGGTGAGGTATGCAAAGATTAAATAAATTTATAGCTTCATCAGGACTTTGCTCAAGGAGAAAGGCTGATGAATATATTACTGAAGGCAAAGTTACAGTTAACGGGAAAGTTATTGTTGAGCTAGGGTTTCAAGTCGGAACAAAAGATGTTGTCAAACTAAGCGGAAAAATAATTAAACCTCAAAAACTTGATTACTACAGATTTTATAAACCCGCAGGGTACATTACCACGTCTGATGATGAAAAAGGCCGAAAAACAATATATGATGTTATACCTCCGGAGTTAAAGCATTTGAAACCGGTTGGCAGACTGGATAAAGATTCTACGGGGCTGATTATAATGACGAATGACGGAGAGTTGATTAATCAAATGACTCACCCTTCATTAAAAATCCCTAAAATATATCTGGTACAGATTAATAATAAAATTACGCCCGAAGATGGCGAAAAAATGTATAACGGTATTGAAATAGAAACTGATACCGGAGAGAAACGAACCGCTTATGCGGAAGTATTTCCCGTAGAAATTACGAATAAATCTTCAATGCTGAGGGTTACATTATATCAGGGAATTAACAGACAGATAAGAAAAATGTTTGCAGCCCTGGGCTTTGAGGTAATCTCGCTTAAAAGGATACAGCATGCAACAATAACAATTGATGGTCTAAAAAGAGGTCAGATAAAACCTCTCAAACCCAAGCAAATTAAAGAGTTAAAGGTCTACATTTCAAAAATAGAAAAGAAACAGGAATGCTCAGAGTAGGAATAACCGGAAATATAGCGGCGGGAAAGTCAACTGCAGAAAATATAATAGAAGAGTCAGGGTTTAAAGTCTTTGATACTGATAAAATTGCGCATGATATTTTAGAAACCTCTGTCGAGGTATTGAAAGAATTTTCGGATTGTGACATTTTGTCTGACGGTAAGATTAATCGCCGGAAGCTGGCAAAAGTTGTCTTTTCTGTTCCGGAGAAAATGAGAGTCTTGGAGAGCATAATTCATCCTGTGGTCAAAAAAGAAATTCTAAAGATTTTTGATTCTAATAAAAATGAGAAAGCTGTGTTTATTTCTGTTCCGCAGATGTATGAAACCGGATTTGAGGTTCTGTTTGATAAAGTGGTTTTAATTACAGCAGATGACAAAATAAGATTAGAGCGTTTGATGAATCGTAATAATTTAACCGTTGAAGAAGCTAAAATGAGGCTTGAATCACAACAAAGCCAGAACACAAAAAAATTAAAAGCGGACTATGTTATAGAGAATAATTCCACCGAGGAAGTTTTAAAATCAAGAATCCAAGAATTTTTAGCAAATATAAAATAAAAAAAAGGAATTCTATTATAAATACAGAATTCCAATGGTTGTTTTACTTTTCTTTTTTTCTCTTTCCTTTTATCTGTCCTCGTTTTTTGTAATTCCGGGTTCTTTATCCCAAATACCCCCCGCCTGCTAATCCAGTAGCGCCTCTAGTATTCTGGCATTTTTATCTGCCAAACCGCTTTTTCTGACCTGGCTGCGTGTAATATAACTTCTCAGTGCTTCTCTAATAAGTTCTGATCTTGATCTGCTTTCCAGGTCTGCAACTTCGTCGATTTTGCCTAAAAAACTTTCAGGCATTGAAATTAATACTCTTGCCATGTCGTACTCCTTTTATACTCTTAATATTTTTTCTGTCTTGTATATATATAAAGTATTTACAGAAAAAATAATTGCCTTTTTAGAAAAGTATTGTTAAGTTATGTTACAAATCTAAACTCTTTCCAAATTCGGCGAACCTATATCCTTACGGTAATGCAGCCCTTTAAAATTTATTTCACCGGCTTCTGAATACATTTTATCAACAGCAGAGGTAACGGTTCTGCCTGTTGTTGTTAATACGAGAACAGGACCCGTAGATGCTTCATATTCAAGATATTTATTCTTTCTGACATAAGGAGAGAAAGAAATTTTGGTATTTTCATCTAATAAATCCAGTCCGGATATTACATTTTCATTATTTTCTTTATTTTTGCAAGTTAGAACAAGAGATGAAGAAAACAGTTCTTTTTGTCCGATAAACTCAAATTCATCACTAAAAGAACCTATTACGCAAGATTTAAATAGTATATATAAATCAGAGTCCAGAAGCTCCAGAACAGAAGCAGCGTCGCAGTCTTGCATAAATTCTTCATATCCGAGTATTGATAAACTGCCGTCATCTGTGATGATTCCGTTTATTCCGAGAATACCGGTATATGGATTTCCTTCTATTTCCAGGTAATCCAGAGTCGGGTATATAACATTATCCATTAAGAAGTATTCATGCTCAATAGAGAGCTTATAATTAGGAGAACAGGCGCCCATTCCCGAAGTGAGCTGTCCGCCTTCTCCTTCAAGCGAATGCTTATACATAATAGAAGATCCTATGGGGAGAGCTTTATATCCGTCAGTAATTGTGTAGAAAGAAAACGGAGTTCCCCAGGTATAGTCTTCAATAATCATTTTGCCTGCTTTTTGTGCAAATACTGAATCTGCTATATTTTTAGCGGAATTGGCAGATGTCAGGATAATAGCGCTTGAGGGTTCATTGGTTTTTATAACAAACGGATTCTTAAGGTTTTTAATATAATCTATAACCAGATTAGGTTTCTCAAAAATACCGAATCTGGGTGTCGGAATCCTGAGTTTGTAAAGTATTTTTTTAGCAAGAGCTTTATCGAAAATTATTGAAGAAGCTTTATTAGAGGGGGCAAAAACAGGCTGATTATTTCGGGTAAAGATTTCGGTTAAATCTGACAGCATGGCAGCCCTTGAACAAGGTATAGACAAGTCAATCTGATTTTCAAGAACAAATTCAAGCAGTCCTTTTGAATCAGTTTCTCTAATATCAAGACAGGTTGCAAACTCTTTTAAAGTATCACTCCCCGGTGTTATATATATTTCGTGTTTTTCTGCAAGTTTTTTGGCAAGAGAATATGCTTTTGCAGAGTTACCTATAATCAGAATTTTTTTAGCCATAAATTAATTATAGCATACTTAAAAACTTTATCTGTTAAGATTGTTTATCATCCCCAACAGAAATTCCATATTAACATTTCTGGTTGTTGAAGCCAGCGTAGCACTTGCCTCCTGCAATATTTGATACCGTATAAAGTTCGAACTTTCTTCGGCGACATCTGCATCTCTTAATGTAGAGCGGGTTGACGTCAGGTTCTCGAGCTGAATAGCGTGGCTTTCCAATATACTTTCCAATCTGTTTATTGTACTTCCGATATTTATTAATTGTTCATCTACGGTTTTTATCAGGTCATCTATTTTTTCAATATTGCTTTCTCGTCCTCTTTCTGTAAGGAAATCCACTTTGAAATCAAAAAGGTTGAAGGATATTGACATATTTAAAAAAGAGCTGTCACCTGTTCCCAGGTCAATTTTTAATCTTAGTTCAAACGGGCGTGGAGTAATATCAACCACGTTTGTAAATATAGTGGCGGAACCGTTGTTAATAACTGTATTTCTGTCGCCGGCTTCACCATCGATAGTATTATTGCTCCCCTCGGATATCATAAATTCGTCGTTGGAATCTCCGCCGAGAGCCGTATTTGAATCACCCCGCAAGGTTACTTTATCCACTCCTGAGCCGCCCTGATAGGTATTGTCGGTTCCTTCTATTTCTGTTTCGTTCGTTCCGCCCGTAGTGCTTATTGTATTATTATTCCCGTAGATATCAAAAATATCATCGCCGTCTCCGGTAGTTATTGTATTGGTATTCCCTTCAACTTCTATTTCTTTGCTGCCTGAAACTGTTGTGTATTTATTATTATCACCTTTTAGATTAAGCGAATGGTCTCCGCTGTTAATAGTTATATTATTGCCGTCTCCAATTATATTGACTGTTCCGGCTGCGTTTAATGAACTTATTATATTGTTATCACCGTCAATTCCGATGATATTATTTCCGCTTCCGGTCACAACACTGTTATTCACCCCGATTACAGAAATTTTATTATCTCCGTCTCCGAGACGAAGTTCGTTATCATTATCATTTATTGTTACCGTGTTATTTCCGGAAGAGCCTGTTATTACATTGCCTTCGCCGTTTACGGTAACTCTGTTATTTCCGTCTCCGAGATTGATGTTTGTATTATTGCCGCTGTTTATTAAGATAGTGTCGTTCCCGTCTCCGAGGTCAACCGTTTGATTTGTTGATGCATTCAGGGTGATACTGTCATTACCCGCTCCGCCATTGAGAGAATTATTCTCTGACTGCATAATAAGGGTATCAGACCCAGCGTTTCCGTTGACAATGTTATTACTTCCCTGTTCTATTGTTATTCTGTCATTCAGATTACTTCCGTTAAAAGTATTGTTATTTCCCCGGATATTTAATATTGCGGCTTCATTTTCTTCCGCATCTATTTTAAAATTATCTCCTGTTACGGTTATAACGCCGGTATTAGGGTTTAGGGAGTATTGTAAAACATTATTTCCTCCAAAGTTGTTTGTAACGGTGTAAGTCTTGCCGTTCAGGCTAAAGGTTTTTGTTTCTCCTTGAGAAGTGAATGAAAGAGCTCCGCTGTTAGGGTCAGTTACAGCGTTCATTATGCTGCTCGTTCCGCTTGAATTGTCGATATATAAGTTACCTCCTGTTCCGCCGTCTACGGTGTTACCTTCACCGTCGATTACAAAATAGTCATCTCCGCCTCCGCCGAGAATAGTATTGTTATTCCCGTTTATATAGAATGTATCATTGCCGGAAGCTCCTGATATACTGGCTGAGTCAGTGTTTATATTGTAGATATTATCCCCGCCGTCATCGGTTATATTTACTCTGACATTTATGTTATAAGTATCATTTCCGGTCCCGCCATTGTAATTATAACTGATTGAACCGCTATATAAATTAAAAGTATCATCCCCGTCATCACCATAGATATGTGCATTGCCGTAAGCATCAATAATATCATCTCCATTTCCGCCATGAACACCCTGATCGCCGAGTTTGCCGACTGTAATATAGTCATTGCCGCCCAGTCCGTAAGTCGAACCTGCATAAGAGCCCGCATAAATTGTATCATCCAAGTTCCCGCCGTAGAAAACAAGAGAATACCCTATTATTGAAACATTATGTTGGGCATTTGTTTGTCCTATAATTGTTAGCTGGTTGCTGCCAAAAGATATAACTCCGGTTATAGAATTATAATCATATAATACAGAAACTTCATGCGCATTTGAATTAGTAATAGTATATTCAATACCATTAATACTAATCGTTCTTGTCTCATGGGGAGCAAGAAAGAGGGATGATGAATTATCAATTGTTCCAAATCCGGTTACAAGTGTATAATCTCCTAAAGAAGCATTTAACGTATTATTACCGGAACCCGCTCTTATTGAGGAATTATTAATTTCTGAAACAGCGTTGAAAACATTGTTCCCTTCTCCTAAATCAATATGATTTCCGATTGAAGAATTAGTATAGGTGAGGCTTACTTCATCATCGCCGTCTCCTGCATAAATAACGTTATAATTGCCTGATACGGTAATTTTGTCTTTCCCGTTTCCTGTAATTATTTTAGTATAAGAGGTTGAGTTTACTATATTATCGCCGTCTCCTAAATATACTGCACAACTTGAAGTCGTCGTTGTAACAGTATCTCCCATATCTCCGCCATAGAAATATTGTGCTGAAGATTTGAGTATAACATTGTGTTTTATATCTTTCTGACCTGTTATTGTAAATGATGTTCCTGTAAAGGTTATCTGTCCTGAATCACTCACCGAATATAATAAAGATTTCTCAGAATTATTTCTGTTATATATTGAATAGGTATTGCCATTAATTACAATGTCTTTTGTTTCTTTTGCTGCGAAAGATACTGAATAATTATTTGCCCCCGGGACATTGGTTTTAATGGTATTAGTTCCATTATCAATAATAGAATTTGTGCCGGCTCCGCCGTCAATTACACTACTTGTTCCGGAAATGATATTAAAATGGTCTTCACCGTCTTCTCCGTACGCTGCAACACTGCTGTTGCCGGAATTAATATTAAAAATATCATCCCCGTTTCCGCCATAAATCCCCCTTGCATAGGCATTTGCATTAAAGGTATCGTTTCCGTCCCCGCCATACATATATGCGCCATATCCGTTAGCAGTAATTGTATCATCTCCCCCTTCGCCATATAAATAAGCAGTACTTGTATTTTCAGAAAGCAGAGTATCATTTCCGTCACCCGCATATACATAGTTATAACTGGAGTTTCGTAATAGCTTTACATAATCATCTTTATCCCCGCCGTATACATAATTATACTGACCGTCAATAATCAAACTATGAGAAACATCCTTTTGTCCACGTATGTCAAAATTTGAGCCATAGAAAGTCAGTTCTCCCGTGGTTGTATCTTTAGAATACGATATTGTCTGAGCGGTTGTCAGACGATTTTTTATTTCATATTCTACCCCGTCTATTGTGACTGTTTTAGTCTGGCTTCCGTTAAAATCTTCGGCTCCGGTTATATCTCCGGCTTTTTGTGATGTTGAAGCCTGTTTCGCCGGTGCCGCCGGCTTGTTTGAAGAAAAAAGCTGCACGGAAGGTTCTTCCTCCCATGCAGCAGGAATAGATTGGGTAAACGTATTATTAGAAATCTTTTCGGTCGAAGAAGTTTTAGTCAAAACCTGCCCGTTTACTTTTACAACTGCATTATTGAGTCTGTTAACTCCTGTAGTGGCAACAGCATTCTCCTGAGGGGTATAAAAAAGTTTCATCCCGTTAAATTCAGTATTTTCTCTTATATAGTTTATCTGGGCAATTATTTCATCGGCTTCTGCCTGCATAGCTTCCAGACTCTGCTCTCCGTATGTCCCGTTCATTGCCTGAACAGACAAATTCCGTAACCGTTTTAACAGGTTTGATATTTCTTCCAAACCTCCCTGTGCCGTTGAAAGTAACGAGATGCCGTCTTCCGTATTGTTTCTGACTCTTAACAGGGAACTTATTTTTGTAGATAAGTTCGTTACAATACTTAAATTTGCCGCATTGTCTTTTGCATGATTTATTTTATACCCGGTTGTTAAACGCTCTATACTCTTATTAATTCCGTTTGTAGAATTATTCAGGCTTTCTAAAATTATCATATCCGTGAGGTTTGTGTTTATGCTTACCATAAATCTACCTCCCGGTCTTTATTCTGTTTATCCTGGTTAGAAAACTTTATAAAAAGCTCTAATTTTGGGTTGTGTGCATTTGGTGCAATTGCTCGGTATGACTGCATTAGAGGTCGCCCCCCCCCCCTTAAAAGCCCCGGGACGGCAGGTAAGCAGACTGAATGCTGATAAATTATTTCATTAATCGTCTTGCTTATGATACCCATATCTCTATCGATTTTTTGTTATGAATCCTTTCATGTTACTAAATTCCACATTTTGTGGTTTTTATAACACTTTAGAAAAAAGATTTAACAAATATTTACAATTTCTATTCCCAATATATATATTATCAGTTATTCTTTCCTTATCAATTATGAAATATTTCTTAATATCAATTTATAAAGCTGTGCTTTTTATTCCCCAGTATTTACATTTCAGCATTCTCGGGGTATCATTTTTGAAGGGAGACAAACTATGAAAACGCAACTGGAAAATATTTATGCATCAGCTAAATCAGATATTGAAAAAGCTCAAACAATAAGTGATATTGATGAAATCCGCCTTAAATACCTTAGCAGAAAAGGTGAATTTAACTCTATAAAAAAGGGTTTGAAAGACTTATCTGATGAAGATAAAAGAACTGTAGGCGCACTTGCAAACCGGATAACACAAGATTTAGAGAATCTGCTTAAAGAAAAACATGAAATGTTTTATCAAAAAGAGCTTAACGCAAAGCTGGAGCACGACAGAATAGATATAACTTTGAGCGGGAAATATATTCCGGAAGGTAAAGTTCATCCCATAACATCTACAACCAATGAAATTGTTACTATTTTCCAGAATCTTGGCTTTTCAGTTATCTCTCCGGAACTTTCACCGGAAGTTGAAACGGAATACTATAACTTTGATATGTTAAATGTACCGCAAGACCATCCGGCAAGAGATGTTCAGGATACTTTTTATTTGAAAGATATTCCTTTTGGTGTATTAAGAAGTCAGACTTCCGGTGCACAAATTCACGTTATGGAAAACCAGAAACCGCCCATTAAGGTTATCGCACCGGGACGTGTTTACAGAAATGAAAATATAAATTCAAGGAAAAATAACTTCTTCCATCAAATAGAAGGGCTTTATGTTGATAAAGGAATAACTTTCGGGGATTTAAAAGGTGTTTTAAACGAATTTATCAGATTATATTTCGGCTCGGCAAGACCGACAAGGTTCAGAAGCAGTTTCTTCCCGTTTACGGAACCTTCGGCTGAAGTAGATGTTCAGTGTATAATGTGTCAGGGTAAAGGCTGCCGTACGTGCAGCGGCACAGGCTGGCTGGAAGTATTAGGCGCCGGCATGGTTGATGTTAATGTGCTGAAAGGTGTCGGAATTGACCCTGAGATATATTCGGGATTTGCATTCGGCATGGGGGTTGAAAGGCTTTCTATGCTTAAATATGCCATTGATGATATAAGATTATTCTTCAATAATGACAAGAGGTTTTTAGAACAGTTCTAATCTTTTTTAAAGAGGACTTTTTCAAGTTCAAGAGCTGTCTTTGTTCTGGCAAGACCTCCGGTCGATGTTTCTTTAAGAACAGGAGACATTAGTTCCCCTGTTCGTTTTAGTACATCAGCGACTTCGTCTATAGGGATTTTACTTTTTATGCCGCAAAGAGCGAGTTCTGCTGCTGTGACCGCATGTACGGCGAGGAAGGCATTTCGTTTTATGCACGGAACTTCAACTAAACCGCATACCGGATCACAGGTTAAGCCCAGAATGTTTTTCATGGCAAGTGCAGCCGCTTGCAATATCTCTTCCGTTTCTCCGCCAAGCATCTCAACCAGAGCCCCTGCCGCCATAGCAGAAGCGACACCGCATTCGGCTTGACAGCCGGCAACTGCTCCGGCAAGCTGAACTTTGTTTGAAACAATTAATCCGATTGTTCCGGCAGTTAAAAGAGCATCAATTTGTTTTGTTTCCGGTATGTTTTTTTCTTCTGCAACAGCAATTATAACAGAAGGTACAATCCCGCAAGAACCGGCTGTAGGACAGGCAACAATTCTGCCCATTCGCAGGTTTTCTTCTGCGGTAGCCAGAGCATATGCTGTAATTTTTTCAAAGACTTTGCCGAAAAGTGAAGGCTGTTCTCTGTAGTGTTTCTTTAGTTTATCACAGTCATCTCCGCACCAGCCGGAAATTCCTTTTTCTGTCGACTTCAGGCCGTTTTTAACAGCAGATTTCATAGCCGTTAAATCTTCCAGAACCTTTATTCTTACCATATCGACTGTTATTTCGGCAAGTTCTGCTTCTTCTTCCTGAGCTATTTGATAAATAGGTTTATTTTCATCAAGACTTTTATTTCTTAAATCTTCAAAAGATAGAATTGCCATTATTTTAATTTCCTAACATTTGTTACAAAAAATACGTCATCAAGTTTTTTTATTTCATTTACAATATCATCTCCTGCCGGAATATCAAGTTCAATGCACATGGATGCTACACCGCCCTTAGAGTTTCTGCCGCAGTGAAGAGTCGCAATATTGATTCTTTGTTTTTGTATAATATCTGCAACTTCGGATATCATACCGGGTTTGTCTTTATACATCAAAAGCAGGGTGTCGTAATTCCCCCTGATATTTACGTCAAAGCCGTCAATACTGTTAATTCTTATTTCTCCGGCTCCGACCGAATCACCTGAAATTTTCATAGTATCATCAATTATAATGTCTACGGAGTTAGGGTGTCTTGATATGTCTTGAACATACTCATAGGAATATTGTACATCATGTACAATATTAAAAATATCTTTTATTAATGAATCGTCTACCGAATATCCTAAAAGTCCGGCAAGAAGCCCTTTGTCTGTGCCATGCCCGAAGCCTGTTGTGGCAAAAGAATTGTATAAAACAAATTTTACTTTGGAAAACTTGTTTTTGTAAATATTTCTTGCCATAAGACCTAATCTAACAGCACCGGCTGTATGTGAACTGGAGGGGCCGACCATAATGGGGGAAATGACTGAGAATATAGACTTTTGTTCCATTTTTAGTAACTATCCTCATCTCCTTCATGGATATAGCCTTCCATGATTTTATATAGTGCATTTTGCCAGTCGTTATTTTTTTCAAGGAAAAAGTCCGCACCTCTGGCTTTGCACTGCTGTTCGATTTCTTTCCTCGGAGAAGCTGTTATAACACCAATAACTGTCTTTGTTCCGTACACAGCTGCCATTTTTTTGAGTTCCGTAAGAAGTATAAAACCTTCTCTCTCAGTCGGTATAAATAAATCCATAACAATATAGCGGTATTTGCGTTTTTTAAACTTACTTACGGCATCATATATTTCCTGTGAACAGTCAATATCGTATTCAAATTGCGATAGCAGAACTTTCAGCTGATAAGTTATTACCCCTAAATCATCTACAATCAATATTGCCGGGTTTTTAGAGTCTTCTTCTGTTTCTTCTTCAACCCCGAGAGCTTTGCTGACAAAAGGCTTTTTAGCATTTTTGTTAAGTTCTTTTAAAGTATCAACAATATTAATTAATTGTTTTTTTAAATCGATTAACTCAACATTTTTAGGAACTCTTTCGTTTGTAATATTGTAAAACAATTCTAAAAATTCGTCATCTAAATCAATTAAGGGCATAATAACTCCTGTTTATTAACATTTGTAAAAAAATTATAGCATATTAATCAAAAAAAAGTAAGAGAAAAACTTTATATAAACAAAGGGGAATAATATGTTTAGCAGTGAATTTATGAAATATTTAAGCTCAAAAAGCCTTGAGGAGAAAGAACAGCCGCAGATTAGGGAAAGTAATTCGGTTACTAAGCCTTTGCTGTATATTATTTTAAAATATAATGCTCTTCCTAAAAAGGCTTAATAATACTTTGTTTGGTTTATTTTTGTTTTAATGATTTTAATGTATAATTTATCATATGAAGAGAATTGTACTTATACTATCATTAATCTTAGTAACGGCAATCCCTGCTAATGCCTGGGAAATGCCTTCGTTTTTCAACTTGAGAATTACTAATAATGAAGCAAAAGAGGTTAAGAAAGTTCTTGAATCTCAGGTAAAATATGCAAATAAAACCGATTTTGATAAGTTTATATCAACCTACGATTCAAAATATATTAACGCTGACGGCTTTAATTTGGAAACGTACTCGAATCTTGTAAAAGATACCTGGAATACTTATGACAAGATTGAATATGGTATTGAAATAAAGAATATTGCTGTTTGTGATGATAAAGCAATTGCGGAGTTAACGGAAACATCGTATGCGGAAATTCCGGTCAATGAAACATTAACCGGAGAACTAAAAAGTAATGCAAACAGTGTTTATTACCTCCAAAAAACAGAAGACGGATGGAAAGTCGTATCTGACTCGATTCTTGATGAGACGACTACTATGCTCTATGGTGAAGCAAAAAATCTTGATATAAAACTTACTGTTCCGAAACAAATACTTGCGGATACGGAATACACTGCATCTCTGGAATTTATTCCGCCGGCAGAAACAATTGCCATTGCATCTATAACAAGCGAGAAAGTCGAATATCCGCAAAAACAGATGCAGGAAGTTTTCAGAAAGATGCCCGAAGATAATATTCTGGAACGTATTTTTCGCTCTAATACCGATAATGTTAATGAGTATATCGTAGCCTCTATAGGTCTAACCAGAGCTGATGTTACTGATTTGAGTATAAAATTAAGTCTTACGGGATTTGGTTATACTATCAAAAGAGTAAATGTAATTCCGCAAAATAAGTATATTACTTTGAAAGAAGAGCCTGAGAATGCAGAAAACAAGTAAAATAGTTTATTTAATATTAACAATTGTATTCTTCGTTATATTTGATATATTTTTTTCAAGCCTGATAATTGATACCGCCAGATTTAAAATGCCTGAAAATCCTCTTTTTGATTTAATATATGTTCAAAATACAGGTGCTGCTTTCAGTATTTTAGAAAACTCAAAGGTCTTTTTAATAGGGTTTTCTATATTTGCAATAGCGGGGATTCTATTTTACGGTATAAAAAATATTCACAGATACTCTGTATTTACTTTGTATTGGATTTCTATGCTTGTTGCGGGAATCTCGTGCAACCTTTATGAGCGAATATCTTTCGGGTACGTAAGGGATTTTTTCAAATTGAATTTTGTAAATTTTCCTGTGTTTAATATCTCTGATATTTTTATAAATGTTGGTGTTTTTGCTATAGTTGTAATTATTATTAAGCATAATTACATAACAAAAAAACAATGAAGCTTGTAGTTGATGAATTTTCAGAAGGAACAAGGATAGATTTATTTCTGGCAGGAGTAATGCCGGATTTTTCCCGTTCAAAAATTCAAACATTTATAAAAAGCGGGAATATTCTTGTAAATAATTTAGAGGTAAAGCCTTCGTATATCTTAAAAACCGGAGATGCTCTGATTTGTGATACTAAAGATTCGATTATAAAGTTTGAACCGGAAAATATTCCGTTAGACGTTGTTTGGGAAGATGAGAATATGGCTGTAGTGAACAAACCTTCCGGAATGCTGACTCATCCGACAGTAAATGAAAAAAGCGGAACCCTTGTAAATGCTCTTCTTTATAAATACGGGAATAATAATTTATCTGATATAAACGGAGAATTTCGCAGGGGAATAGTGCACAGACTGGACAGAAATACTTCCGGATTAATAATGATTGCAAAAAATAACAATGCCCATGAATATTTGGCCGGTGCAATAAAAGAAAGAAGATTTTCAAAAAAATACCTTGCAATAGTTAAGGGTGTAATTGAAAAAGATTCCTTTACAATAGATTTGCCCATAGGGAGAAATCCTTCTCAGCCTCACAAAATGGGAGTGTATGAAAACGGAAAGGAAAGCCGTACCGGAGTTAAGGTTCTTGAACGATTCAGTGATGCGACGTTTGTTGAGCTGGATTTAATAACGGGAAGGACTCATCAAATACGAGTTCACCTTTCGGCAATTTCTCACCCTGTTTATAATGACACGCTTTATGGATTTGGCAAAATGAAGATTAAGACTGATGAACAGGTTCTTCAAGCATACAAACTTGAGTTTATCAGACCTTTTTCTAATGAGATAGTCTCTCTGGAAATACCTCCTGATGAAAAAATCCGGAAGGTTTTGGATTTTTTAAGGACAAAATAGAGAGGTATAAATTTCTTCCCTTGTGAGGGGAGGAAGCCCTCCCCCACCCTAACCCTCCCCAATCAGGGGAGGGGGTTCCCCGCAAGGGCTCCATAACCTTGCGATTCTTCGGCTAATGCACACCCGTCATGTTGAGCGAAGCGAAACATCGCAAGGTTTAACGGTAGAAGAAACTCCCAGTTATTGCGATTCTTCGGCTATCGCCTCAGAATGACGTATTTTTCTGTCATTCCGGGCTTTGACCCGGAATCTATCAATATTAATTCTGTATCGGGGCTGATGCCGCCCCGTACCCCGCACCAACATTCTTTCTTTTTCTTGCGATACAAAAAGAAAGAATGTTGGACAAGAAAGAAAAACAACGCACTGCTGCATTTTTCTGCCGAAAAATGCCTGTAATTGACACCTCACCCCTGCCCTCTCCTCAAGGAGAGGTCCAGCGGGCGTGTGACGTAGTCACCATAGCCCGCAAAAGAGTGCAGGCTCTGCCTGCAACAACAATTCAAACTGATGCCCGAAGGGCATTGAAAACAACACGTGTTTTCTTTTTCTTTTCGTACTTTTCTTTTTCTTTACCTCGTAAATAAAGAAAAAGAAAAGTACAAGAGTTAATTAAATAAAAGAAATACAAAACCCTCTTCCCGATAGAAAGATAATTTTATACAAGCGGACTATCTTGTTTGTCTAGCCTGCTAACTTATATTTACCCCTTCGGGATCTTACCGGAAACCAAGTATAACGCTACATTGGTAAGATGCTGAATCGAGTTCAGCATGACAGGCTATACAAATACCTTATTCCCCATTCGTTGGTATTTAGAGCATTTCTTTCTTTTTTTTACGATGAAAAAAGAAAGAAACGCTCCCAAAGAAAGAAAAACTCGTGCTGCTGAATTTTTCTGACGAAAAATTCTTGTGTTTGCTCCCCACCCCAGCCCTCCCCGAGCAGGGGAGGGAGTAAGTATATTTACCCCCGTCATTCCGGGCTCTGACCCGGAATCTATCAATGTTGGTTTTTTATTGAATGGATAAACCCTAAATCAAGTTCAGGGTGACAAAAAAATAGTAATCATCTATTCACTAATCACTAACCTGGATAGACCCTGAATCAAGTTCAGGGTGACGAACCACAGCTCCCCACCCCAACCCTCCCCGAGTTGGGGTGGGGGTAAGTATATTTACCCCCGTCATTCCGGGCTCTGACCCGGAATCTATCAATGTTTATTTTGTATCGTGGCTGATGTCTGAATTTCGTTGTCATCCCGAATTTTTTATACCAAGCGGACTATTGTGTTGGTCTAGCCTGCTAACTTATATTTACCCCTTCGGGATCTTACCGGAAACCAAGTATAACGCTACATTGGTAAGATGCTGAATCGAGTTCAGCATGACAATGCAAACAGAAATTATCTACTCACCATTCACCAGTCACTATTCACCAGTCCCCTGCTCCCCAAGTATTAACTTTTGTAACAATTTACCAAAAAAGTGTTATTAAAACACAAAAATGTGGAATTAAGAAAATAACGGAATTTTTTTAAGAAGAAAGAGTCGCAGTATGAAAGCCGGTACAACAAGGTTTAAAGACCATATGAATTTGAATTGTATGTTCTCAAAAACCGTCGGGTTAAAGACGGCGGTTTGTGCCGTACTTGCTGCACTGGTTATTTCTGCGGGGGTTCCTGTATCGGCTACGGATACAGAAATTCCGGTTAAAGAGCCCGGGTATACTTTAACCCCTGTTGAGGAACCCGGAACAAATACTATTACAAAATTTGAATGGAATGCGGAAGAGAACAAACTCACTGCGGTACATTATCGTGTTGATTTGGCAAAGACGGAATATGGTTATAAAGATGCGGCAGGAGCGGCCGCATATTATTATAAATGGGTTGATAACGGAAACGGATTGGAATTTGAACAGACTACTGACCCGTTAGAAGCCCAGATTACATATTACGCCGACCCTAACCGTCTTGCGCCGGATAGAATATCAACTGAGCAAAGTGTAAATACTATTAATAATGATTTTATAGGTCATTCTCATTATATAGGGGGTAATTGGACGGCACCGACCGGTGGTGCAGTTTGCAACTTCAACGGTTCAATCGGAAATATCACAGGAGATTTTATAGGAAATTATGTTAGTGGTTCTTTGAGCTCTTCGGGCGGTGCTATATATAACTATCGTGGGACAATTGGGGATATTAAAGGTAACTTTATAGGTAATTATGCTTCTGGAGCAGCGCCTTCTGGGGGAGCAATTTATAATGATAGGGGTGTAATCGGTAATATTACAGGTGATTTTGTAGGTAATTATGCAAACAATTCCGGCGGAGCAATTTATAATGTACAAGTCGACCATTTACGGGGTGATGCAATTATTGGTAACATACGAGGTAATTTTATAAATAATTTTGCCAGTGATGGCGGTGCTATTTATAATGAAGGAGGAGTAATCGATAGTATTACAGGTTCTTTTCTCGGTAACAGTGCTTTTTCAGAAAAAGGTTCTGCAAGCGGCGGTGCTATTTATAACTCAGGTACAATATCCGGCTATGATGTTCCATCAGATAAAATCATCCCAATTATGAGCGTTACATATATTAACTCAGAGACAGGCGAAAGCATGTTATTATATATGCAGTTAGAAGAATCCCAAAAAGAAGCTCTGCTGAATGGATATAAAGTTGCAATATTGTCTCAAAGCATGGCCGTCTCACCCGAAGACTGGGCAGTAATAGAAGCGCAGCTGGGTTCAGCGATAGAGTCAGGGATGGTAACGACCGAACTCCCTGTTGACGAAAGTCAAATTGCGCAGCTTAAGGGCAGTATTGTTAATTCAAGCTTCTTTAACAACTATGCAAAATCTGCTGAAGGTGAAGCTAAGGGCGGTGCTATATATACTAATGAAGGTTTAAGTATAGCAGCAGACCAAGGGGTATCAGTCTTTAGCGGAAACTATGTCGAGGATAAAAACGGCAAGCGCCCGGAGGCAATTTATGTGGATAACCCGACAGCTTCCCTGACTCTTCAAGCTAAAAATGAAGGTGTGATACTTTTTGACGACCAGATTAACGGGCAAGCCGGTTATAACTTGAAACTTACAGGTGATAATACCGGTAAAGTTATTCTTAATAATGACATAATCAATGCAAAAATTGACCTTAATGAAGTAACTCTCCAATTGGGCAGAGATGATGTCTTTAACCAATCGCAAGAGTTAAACCTAAGCTCCGGGTATCTGTCTATGGTGAATGGAACAACAGGAACAATGCACCTGCCGTTATTTACTTTAAATGGAGCTGTTAATACGGCGGTTGATGCCGACCTTGCAAATAAAACGATGGACAGAATAACTGCCGACCGGTATAGTATTGCAGAGGATTCTAAATTGAATGTGGATTTAATTAATCTTTTATCCGATGCAAAAGAGGATAAAACGGATATTCAATTCGCAGAAGGCGCTCTTGCCGGCAAAGTATCCTACACAGGCGAAAACCCCATAGCTTACAGCAAAATATATAAATACGATGTAAGCTATAACCCTCAGGACGGATTCTTTACCTTTATGAGAGGAAGTTCTTCCAATCCTTCCGAAAACTATAACCCCGTGGTTCTGGCTCCGGCTGTTACAAGCCAATCTGCCGGTTATTCCACACAGGTACAAGTATTTAACTATGCATTCCAGCATTCGGATAACTTTATGAATCTGCCGTATTTTGACAGATTAGCATATTCAAGAGAGAATCAATACGCACTTGTAAATGATGCTACAGTAGGCCCGTATTCTCCCATCTTTACAAGAATAAATCAGGGCGGATACTGGGTAAAACCGTATGTAAGTTTTGAGAATATTCCTCTCAAGAACGGCCCTACCGTAGATAATATATCATACGGCAGTCTTGTTGGCTATGATTCTCCTCTTACCCCGATAAGGAATGGTTTTGAGCGGGTACTAACCGGTTATATCGGTTATAACGGAGCCAGCCAGTCGTATCCGGGGGTAGATACCTATCAAAACGGCGGCCTATTGGGCGGAACCGTAACCTTGTATAAGGGAAATTTCTTTAATGCGACGACTCTTTCAGCAGGCGCAAATGTCGGCGAAAGCAGTAATATGTACGGACACGAAAACTATACTATGCTGATGGCCGGTATAGGAAATAAGTTCGGCTATAATTTTGAGTTCCAAAGAGGCAAATATATTCTCCAGCCTTCAATGTTAATGAGTTATTCGTTTATAAATACATTTGATTATACAAATTCTGCCGGTACAAGAATGACGAGCGACCCTTTACATGCCATTCAGTTGTCACCGGGTGTTAAATTTGTTATGAATACTCAATCCTGCTGGCAGCCTTATGCAGCTGTGAATATGGTCTGGAATATATTCACCGGACAAAAGGTAATGGCAGATAATGTAAGACTTCCGAGTATGAGTATAAAACCTTACGTTCAATATGGTTTGGGTATACAGAAGCTTATTAAAGATAAATTTTTGGCATTCGGACAAGCTATGGTTTCAAATGGCGGCAGAAACGGTATTTCTTTCTCCTTCGGTTTAAGATGGCTGCTTGGCAGAGAATAAATGCCCTCCCTTTGCAGAATGTAAAAGACTCTCTTCGTTCAATTATGTCTGTGACGATTGCATTTTTACCTTCTTTTTGTTAATATTTAGGGGTATAGATTGAAAGAGGAGTTTTAAACTATGGGATTAATGTCTGGTAAAAAAGGTATTATTTTCGGTGTATCTAATACACACGGTATAGCTTATGCAATAGCAAAACAGCTTTTTGAAGAAGGTGCAGATATAGCGTTCACTTATGCAGGTGAAACTATGGAAAAACGTGTAAGACCTTTGGCTGAAAGTATGAACGCAAAAGTTATTATGACCTGTGATGTTACTAAAGAAGAAGAAGTTGAAGCTGTATTCAAAGAATGTGAAAAAGTTTACGGTAAGTTAGATTTCGTTATCCACGCTGTGGCTTATGCGGCAAGAGAAGATTTACAAGGCAGATTTATTGATACTTCACGTGCCGGCTGGGATTTGGCTCTCGGTGTAAGCGCTTATTCTCTGGTATCAATTTGCAAACATGCTGAACCTATCTTGAATGACGGCGCTTCCGTATTTGCTCTTACTTATCTCGGTTCTGAATATGTTGTTGCTAACTACAATGTAATGGGTGTAGCTAAAGCTGCATTAGAATCCTCAATGAGATATCTGGCAGCTGATTTAGGTAAAAAGAATGTCAGAGTTAACTGCATTTCCGCAGGTGCTGTTAAAACGCTTGCCGCAAGCGGTATTTCAGGCTTTGGTAAAATGCTTAAAGCAGGTGCTGTTAAAGCTCCGCTTCAAAGAAATGTTGCTCTTGAAGATGTCGGAAGAGCAGGCTTGTACTTAGCTTCTGACCTTTCAAGCGGTACAACAGGACAAATCCTTTATGTAGATTGCGGCTGCCATGCAGTATATGCTTCTGCTGAAGAAATGGATTTGATTACTAAAAGTTTAGAACAGTAGTATTGAACAAAAGAGCCGGGTGGTTCCTGCTCGGCTCTTTTTTCGTATTTATAGGTGTTTATTATGAAAAAATTTTTAACGTTATTTGTGATAGGTTTATTGTTTTTAACAACAAGAGCTGATGCTATGAAATTTGAAGAAGCTTATGCTCAGTCAAGCTCTAAACCGATGCTTATGCTTATTTACGCAGATTGGGTAGATAATTCGCAATCGTACATACAGGCATTTAACTCATTACAGACAGAATTTGGAGAAACTTATAACTTTGTTGAATTAAATATTGCTTCTCCTGATACAAAAGCGTTTAATGCAAGATATCATATTTATCCGAATCTGCCCTATATTTTAATGTTTAGAGACGGCGGAAAGGTGTCAAGATATATTCCTAAAAATTGTATTCTTGATGAATCCTGTCTGCTTCCTAAACTAAAATCGTTTATTTTATAATTCTTCCGTCCGGCTTTCTGTATCAGGACTTGTGTAATCTACACCGCCTACAGCATTATAAAGAGATAATGAAGATATTGCATCATCAATCTTTGATGATGTATGTCTTTGTTTTGCGACCAAAAGATTTAAACTGGATTTCATCTCATCAAGTTTTGAGGCATCTCCTATATTGAACTGCTTTGCTGCAAGTGTGTGCTTCTGTGTTTCGATATCAAAATCCTCTTCTGATTTTAAAAGATTAGCTTTTGTTGCCTTTGCACTGGCAAGAGCGTTGTTAACTTCTTGTATAGAATTCAGCATTGTTTGCTGATAACCTTCAGCAGCTTTTTTGTACTCGTATTTATTGATTCTGTATCTTGCGAGTTTTGCTCCTCCTGAAAATATATCCCAATAAGGTGCAATGCCTATATTAGATAAGAAGGTTCTGTCATTAAATATACTGTTCCAGCGGTATGCATTAAATCCGATATTTCCGAAAAGAATGAATTTAGGTAAAAACTCTCTTCTTGCGACCCGAACATCTATGCCGGCTTTTTGAGCATAAGTCTCGCTCTGGATTAAATCAGGGCGGTATTGAATAATCGTTGCGGAAAGTTCCTCAGGTGCCTGCGGATAGCTTAGTTTATCAATGGAAATATGCTCTATCTCTTTATTGCTATTCAGCCCCAGAAGGTTTACAAGTTGATTATTTATAACTTTTCTTTTTTCAATCAGCTTGTTCAATTCTTCTTCATTTTGAACAAGAATCTGCTTTTCATTTAAAAGTTCATTAATAGAGGCAAGCCCTACGTCATATTTTTTCTGGGTCATTTCAACAATTTGAGATTGAAGTTTTATAATGTCCCGTGAAATTTTTTCCAATTCGTCTGCCTTGATAAGGTTAAAATAGTTAGAAGCAAAGCCCGATGTCAGATAAATATATGCAGCACGTTCTTCTTGTATAGCTATTTCTTTTTGTTTCTTCGCGCTTTTTCTGTTTAAGTAATTTTCGCCCCAAATATCAATTTCATAAGAGGCATTTAAAGGTAAAAGAAAGTGGTTTTGTGAATAGGTAGGTATAACAAGATCTCCGAATTGAGTTTGCCCTCCCCTCATCTCTCGGGTAAACTCTCCGCTGAAACCTACCTGCGGGAGCTGGTTTGCGCCTGCTAATCTGACGTTTTCTTCTGCCTGTTTTGTTTTTAGTGCGGCAATTTTTAAATTATGGTTGTTGGTATAAAGTGTATTTAAGTGACTTATTAGTATTTCGTCATTATATTTCTTCCACCAATCCATATTCATATAGGAAAATCTATCTATCTGTTCTTTAGCCATAGCGGGTGTTACAGTTAAAATTAATGTTAATATTATTACAAATTTTTTAAATGTCATATTTACACTTATCCTTCTTGTGTTATTATAATAACACAAAGGTAATTTATGAGACAAGAGATTTTATTAAAACAAAAAATCGGAATGAGACTTTCAAGAGTCGGAACTCTTGCAAGACTTTTTGCCGTGCAGACTTTTATAAAAGCGGGTTTCGAAATTACGCCGGAACAGTTTACTGTTTTGATGACATTGAATGAAAATAATGGCATGTACTTAAGACAGCTTGCGGATATAACATATAAAGACAGACCTAATATGACAAGGATTGTTTCAATATTAGAAAGCGGCGGATATGTTACATCCGAGCTTGCGGCTGACGGAAGACAGGTTAAGAAACTTTATATTACGGACAAGGGGCGGGAAGCCTGCGGACAAATTCTCCCGCAAATCCTTAATGTGTGGGATTCTATGGTAAAGGATATGGCGGAAGAAGAGGTAGATAATTTTATAGACATGCTTAATCATATTGAGTCTAATCTAAGGGAAAAGACAGTTTTACAGAGTTAGAGTTAGGTGAGTGATATGGAAAATAAGAAAAGAACAAGGAAAAATGTAGATAAAGAATTTGAGAAAAAAGCTAAAGCGAGATTAAAGAACAGAAGACCTGAGTATATGAAAAAAAGGGTTTATGTTCCTACTCTTACCGCTATACTTCTTATAATGACGGGTATTTATGCTGCAATCCATGCTACGTTTTATCAGTCAACAGATGATGCGTTTGTGGAAGGTCGTTTAGTTTCAATAGCTCCGAGGGTTTCTGCTCCTGTTATAAAACTTCTTGTGGATGATAATCAGGATGTTAAAAAAGGTGATTTGCTTGTTGAATTAGATCCGAATGATTTTCAGGTGGCTCTTGATCAGGCAGAAGCAAAGTTGGCCGAAGCCAAGGCAGATTTGAATATGTCTCAGAGAAGGGTTGATGAAGGGGTGTCTGTTGTTAACAGGTCTTTTGAAGACATCACTTCTGCGGAATCAAAGCTCGCTTTTGCAAAAAGAGATTTTAACAGGTATTCTGAATTATACAAAGATGGAATTGTCTCAAAGCAAGATTATGAAAAAAGTAAGACTGCTTATGAAGTAGCGCTTGCTAATTTTAATTCCGCGCAGGAGAGTTCAATGGCTTCCCAGCATGCTCTTGCTTCAGGGAAAGCAAAAGAACAGGCAAGTGAAGCTGCAATAAAGAGACTTGAAGCTGAAGTCGAGCAGGCTAAGTTAAATCTTCAATATACAAAAATATATGCCCCTCAGGATGGAAAAGTCTCTGCAAGAAGTGTGGAGAAAGGAAATTATGTTTCTGTCGGTCAGCCTTTGATGAACATTGTTCCTGAACAGGTTTGGGTTGTGGCTAATTTTAAAGAAATTCAGTTGACAAATATGAAACCCGGACAGCCGGTAAGTATTAAAGTCGACACTTATTCTCATAAAAGATTCCAGGGTCATGTCGACAGTATTCAACGCTCTACGGGGGCAAAATCAAGCTTGTTCCCTCCGGAAAATGCCGTGGGCAGTTATGTAAAAATTGTCCAGAGAGTTCCGGTAAAAATAGTTTTTGATGAAGATATCTCCAATTATAATATTGTGCCGGGGATGTCAGTAGTTCCGAAAGTAAAAATTAAATAGTTATGGACGAAGATATTCAAGAAAAGAAAGTAAATCCCTATATAATTGCTATAGCGGTGCTGCTTCCTTCTTTTCTTGCTCTAGCGGCATCATCCGGTACGAATGTCAGCCAGCCGCATATAGCAGGATTCTATGGAGCAACTCAGTATGAAGCAAA
The DNA here is from genome assembly GCA_944325825.1 of Candidatus Gastranaerophilales bacterium. Classification (GTDB taxonomy): domain Bacteria; phylum Cyanobacteriota; class Vampirovibrionia; order Gastranaerophilales; family Gastranaerophilaceae; genus CAG-196. The sequence continues at coordinate 35,705 of CALVBP010000001.1, forward strand.
TACGGTGGTTACATGTTACATTATATCAGGCGGTTTAATGCTGCCCGTAACGGGATACCTTGTAAGAAGAATCGGTAAGAAACTTTTGATGCTGTATAGTATTGCAGTTTTTGCCCTCGGCTGCCTTTTATGTGTAATAGCACCGACATTACAGTCCCTTATTGCTGCCAGAGTGGTTCAAGGTATTGGAAGCGGATGCATACTCCCTCTTTGTCAGGCTTTTTTGCTTGAAGCATTTCCGCCGAATCAGCGGGGGGTTGCGATGAGTTTGTTTGGTGTTGCAGCAATGTTTTCTCCCCTTGCCGGACCTTTTATCGGCGGGTATTTAACAGATAATTTTTCGTGGCAGTGGATTTTTATAGCCAATATTCCATTATGCTTATTATCTCTTATTATGATTAAGTTTTTAATAGCTGATGATGTTGTAGAAGAGATTAAATATAATAAAAAATTTGATTATCCGGGATACATTTCTATTGTTCTCGCTATGAGCTGCATGCAGGTTATTCTCGATAAAGGGCAGCAGTGGAACTGGTTTGATGCAACATGGATTTGCTGGATGACCGGAATCTGTGTGTTTTCTTTTGTATTTTTCTATGTTTGGGAACTTGAATATAAGTATCCTGTAATCGATATAAGAGTTTTTAAAGACAGAAATTTCCTTGTTGGAACAATAATAAGTTCTTTTATAAATGTAACAATATATTCCACCCTGCTCCTTGTGCCGATGTTTGTCCAGAGTATGATTGGTTACAGCCCTTCTATGTCAGGATTAGCAATGTTCCCAAGAGCAATAATTTGTTTTATAGGCTTGCTTGCAGTAGGAGAAATTTCAAAATATGTTAATCCTAAGCTGCTTGCTGTTATAGGTTTTGTAATTATAGCTGTATCAATGTTAATCCTTACTCAGATGAACCCTGCATCTTCTATGGAAAGCATTGTTTTGCCTAATATACTGCTCTGTATCGGAGTCCCGACAGCATTCGTTCCGATTACGGCATTATCCTTTCAAACCCTTTCTCCTGCTAAAACTGCTGATGCTGCAGCTTTGCATGCATTATTTAAAAATATTATAACAGCAATTGCGACTTCGGTTTCTTCAACATTTATTGCAAGAGTCTCCCAGGTCTACCAAGGATATTTTGTTTCTAATCTTTCAACCGAAAACCCTGTTTATCATGCAAAACTTATGGCCGCACAATCAAAATTCATGCATTATTATCCGGCTTTTGTCGCCTCAAGAAAAGCCGGCGGGTCTTTATATAAAGATTTGTTGTTTCAAGCAAGGCTTGCTTCATTTTTTGATATATTCACCGTACTTGCTCTTATAATAGTTTTGATTATTCCATTTGTTTTTATTTTGAAATATAAAAGAGCTAAATAATTATAAAGAAATGTAACAATAATTTTATTTAGTGTAAATTAATAATTTTCACCGGCCTTAAATAGTGCAACAGAAGTGTGTGACTAAGAAGGAAGGACGATTTATGACTTTAAAAGTTGACAATTATTTATCTGCAAAACCGGTATATGGTACAAAAGCACAACAAACTTCCCCCTCTTTTAAAAGAAATCCTATAAGGGCTTTATCTGACAGTAAAAATATGCTGACCGGTTTATCTATTTTAGGTACGGCAATAGCTGCAACACTTGTATCTTCTCCAAAAATGTCCTCTTTCACAAATACATCCGGAAAAAGTGATGCATATAACAAAGCATTGAGAGAAAATCCGGATTTGGTTAACAAATACAGTAAAAAAATACATGATAATGAGCATGATTTCCGCACTTTCTTTAATTACACGGATTACGGTATTGTAAAAATTAATGAAATAGCAAAACAAGATAAAAATAAAGCTATTCAATTTGCTAATTTCATTGAAAATAAATGGGATATCATTGATTTGACTCCAAATCAAATTGATTATCTGGCAGAAAAATTTGATGAAAATCCGGATATAGCTGCTATGTTTAAAGATTTTTCACCGAGAGATAAGGTTTATTTGTTAAAATCTTGTGAAAAAGAGCCGGAAGCAACAAAAGCATTATATTCTCAGAAAAACTCTATGGGGTATCCATTATTTGGCGCAGATGATATTCTGATGCTGGTTGATACTTATAAAAAATATCCTGATAGAGTAAATGATTTAATAGAAGAAAGCAAAAAATCCGATTTTGCTTACGATGCTGCAGATATAATATCTAAAGTGTATGATAACCGCTTGAATGATATGAAAATAAAGGATTATCCCGGTTATTCATATCTGGAAGAAATAGAAAACAGTATTAAATAAACTAATAAAACAAGATAAAAAGGCTCTCTTATAAAGGAGTCCTTTTTTTTTTGTTAAGTTTTGTAAAATTTTTATCAAAAAGTGAAATTTCTCTTAACAAAAATACTTAATATATATATATCAAGTATATATTTTAAAAAGAAAGAGAGGACAAACTATGGACGGAATCGGAGCAATTGGCGGACAGGGACATAAAACAGAATTAGAAAATGAACTTGTAGGCGGAGCATATATGGCTCAGGCAACACCTCAGCCGCCGCAAATTTTTGGAGATAATACAGGCGTTCACTTGACAGAACAGCAAAGGAACACAAGTATATTTTGCTAATAAAAAAAGAGCCGTTAAGGCTCTTTTTTTATGTTAAATTTTAAAGTTTATCAAGAGCGTTTGGATAACTCTTGATCCATTAAGAAAAGTGCGACTTTATCATCACCGAACATATCAAGTCTTTTTATAATATTCTTTACAGCTTCTTCTTCCTCAATTTGTTCGGCTATAAACCAATCTATAAAGTTTAAAGTAGTTCTGTCGCCTTCTTCTTCCGCTTTTTTAGCTATTTCCATAATCGAAGACGTAATACATTTTTCGTGTTCATAAATATGGTTGAAGATAGAGCTTATTCCATTAAATTCAAACTCCGGGGTTCTAATCTGTTTCAGGGTTACAAAGCTATTGCAGTCTATTATGTAATCAAATATTTTTAATCCGTGTTCTACTTCTTCTTTAGCCTGTAATCTTGTCCAGGATGCAAAGCCGTTAAGCCCGAGTTCTTTTAAATGGGCGGACATCGAAAGATAGAGGTAGCCGGAGTAAAATTCCTTATTAATTTGTTCATTTAAAATTTCATTAATAATATTGCTTATCATTTTACTTACCCTCCCATAATCCGTGTATATTACATAATTCAATAGCTTCAACATCTTCTTCAAAATTTGTTATATCAAATTCTGCAGTGTCTCCCGGCTTAAGATATTTAAGGTGCATTGCACTTTTATCTTTCGGGTAAACTTCAATAAACTGTATATAGTGGCTTTGTTCCATGGGATGAAATTTAAGGCGGACAAATCTTCCCTGCTCTCCGGTTTCAATTTTAGGAGTGTGTTTTTCTGTAAAATCATTATTTTCTTCTTCAATATGCGGTACTAAAAGTTCCATAGGTTCTCCGCAGCAGATAAGTTCTCCTGCCCCGGGCAGAATTACCTGAACAAGATTTCCGCAAACATTACATTTGTAGAGCTGTAATTTTTCTGTAGCCATAGTTAACCTTTCTTTCATTAATTATTTATATAGGTATTTCTTTAACTGAATTCTTTCTCCCAGTTTAATCTTCTGGAGAAAAATTTCATTGTAGGGATGGGGAATTTATGGTACTATCTATTGTATGGAGAATTTTTTTAATACAAATAACCAACGGGCGGATGTTCCTTTAGTGACACAGTATGATGATTTGAAAGATAACTATAAGCAAATTTTTGTTGAAGCTGCAGAAAGTCTCCGTTCTGAAATTAGTAAATTCAAGCCATCTAATCCTTGTACGCTTTGCCCGGTAAAAGATTGTAAAATTGAGGAAAAAGATGTCTTTACTCCGTATCCTCCAAATTGTGCTTACAGAGAATGGCAGTTAAAGATTTTGGCGTTTCTGGCAGGAGATTACAGACAGAAGCTAAAAAATACATATAAAATGATAATGGATAAAAAATCTGAATATAACTGTGCAAGGTGTGGTGCGTGCTGTCGTCTGGCAACAAGTGAATTTTCATATTCCCAGCTAAAACAAAAGGCGCAAAAGGGGGATAAGTTTGCTTCGGATTTTGTATCGGTGTTTGTACCTTATAAAGATGAAAAAGAAGCCAAAAAAGCAAATCCCGAGTACTTTCAACTTTTAAATGAGCTTGTTGAAGACCAGAAAGTGTATTATTACTATTGTCCAAAACTTAATGGGAATGAATGTTCTGATTATGAAAACAGACCTGATGTTTGCAGGGATTTCCCGCATAATCCTCTCAAGCTTTTACCATCATCCTGTTCTTTTAATGAATGGAAAAAATCTGTTTCAAGATCGGCAATGATGCTGAAAGCAAAAGTTGATATTATTGAGTTTTACAAAAATAAATTAGGTTAATATATGGAAGTTTTAGCAGGACTCAGACTTGAAGAATTGGAAAAATTAATGGAAGAACTCGGAGCTACTAAGTTTCGGGCACGGCAGATTCATAACTGGATTTATTCTAAATCGGTTTCAAGTATTGATGAGATGACAAATCTCGCTAAAGATTTTAGGGAAGAGTTAAAAAAAAGGTTTGTTGTTACAGATACAAAAATTAAGATTAAGCAGTCAAGTTCAGACGGAACTATTAAATACCTTATAGAATATCCGGACGGGGAGTGTGTAGAAACAGTTTTGATGCGTTTTGATAACAGGGCAAATCTTACAGCGTGCGTGAGTTCTCAAGTGGGTTGTGCCGTGAACTGTGCTTTCTGTGCAACAGGGAAACGGGGTTTTGTTAGAAATCTTAATGCCAGAGAGATAATTGAGCAAGTTTTAACTATTCAAAGAGATACAGGGTTGAAAGTTACTAATATCGTGTTTATGGGCCAGGGAGAACCTCTTTTGAATCTTCAAAATGTTCTGGAAGCTCTTGGAATATTTAATAATGATTTTCAAATTGGAGCAAGAAGGATAACTCTTTCTACAAGCGGAATAGTTCCTAAGATATACGAGCTGGCTTCCTGCGAACTCCAATCGACTCTTGCAGTTTCATTACATGCTCCGAATCATAAATTAAGGGCAGAAATTATGCCGATTGAGAATAGGTATCCAATTGATGAACTTAAAAAAGCTCTGCTCAGCTATGTTGAAAAAACAGGCAGACGTATTACCATTGAATATATAATGATTCATAATTTTAATGATACTCCTGCGTGTGCAAAAGAACTGGCTAATTATTTAAAAGATTTAAAATGTAATATTAATCTTATTCCGTATAATTCGGTTAACGATACTAAATATAAAAAGTCTTTAAGTAATGATATTATGAAATTTAAATATTTGTTGGAACATTCAGGGAAAAAAGTTACAGTCAGGCTTGAAAGAGGAGCGGATATTGATGCGGCGTGCGGGCAGTTAAAGGGAAAGGTATAGGTAAAATTTTCTTTAGAGGATTAATTAATGGGAATTTTTGAGAAAAATATTAAAGCTTTATCTTTAAAAGACAGTAGTTTGGCATTAAGATTGCAGTCATACCTGCCGGCGGATGTTCCTGAACTTGTTAAAGAAAATAATTTTTACAATCTTAAATACAAAGGAATCTATCTTCACAATAGAGAAAATCCTATTCTTGAGGCACAGTCAATCTTTGCCGGAACAGCTAATGAACCTGTGTCTATCCATTTTATTTACGGTATCGGATTGGGCTATCTTTTTCAGGTAGCAAGTTTAAATTCTAAAGGAACTGTTATTCTCTATGAACCTGATTTGAACTTGCTGAGAATGGTATTTAATTTGGTGGATTTTTCCAATGATTTATTAAGACCAAATGTATTTTTAACGGATGATTTTAATAAAGCATGTGAAGTTATTTACAAAAAATCCGGTACTAAAAACTTCCCGTATATGATTTCTCTTCCTTCTCAAAGAGAAATGGATGTCACCGGCTTTGAGTTACTTGTAAGAAAACTTAAAGATACTGTAGGTTCCTATTTTTTGGATTTGAAATATACAAAAGAGCGGTTTTATCCTTCATTGAGAATGCTTTTATATAATATTCCGGAATTAATAAAAGAAGTTCCGCTGGTAAAAGCAAAAGATATTTATAAGGGTAAAACTGCGGTAGTTGTTTCGGCAGGCCCTACTCTGGATAGGAATATAGAAACTTTAAAAAAGCACAGAGATAAGTATGTTCTTTTTGTTGTGGGCACGGCGATTAAAACTCTTTCCAAGCATGATATTACTCCTGATTATATTTGTATAATTGAAAGTTACAATTCTTCCCGTCAATTGGAGGGGGTAAATCTTAAAAACACATCTTTAATAACGGAACCATACTCTCATTATGCGATAAGAAAATTTCCTTTCAAAAAGATTTTTTCTCACATATCTGCTAATTCGCCAATTAACCACTTCTGGGCGGAAGTATGCGGTGAAAATATTGAAGAATACTGGTCTAAAGGTACTGTATCTTATACTGCCTTGAATAGTGCAAGAATCCTCGGCTGCTCAAAGATTATTCTTGTAGGGCAGGATTTGGCTTATATTGAAGGTCAATGTTACAGTAAAGATTCTGCGTATAAAGATTTGATTTGTGTGTTCAATAAAGAAAAAAATAAGTGGGAAATAGAGGCGAAAGATTTTGATAAGTTTGCAAAGGCAATATCTCCTTCTGAAGATTCCGATATAAGAAGAAAAGCCGCACAAAGACGTCTGGCAAATCTGAATAAATCTTTATACTATGTAAAAGGTATAAAAGGAGATATGATTCCGACAGAATCGGTTTATGCCGCTTTTGTTAAACCCCTCAGTGAATTCGTACATCATTTTAAAGATAGAGAATATATTAATACATCTCTTGTCGGAGCACAAATTGACGGATTCAAAAATATGAGCCTTGAAGAGGCTCTTCAAGATTCTCTCCCCGTTGGAGATATAAGAAATGATGTCGATTTCCGGTACGATACAGAAAAAATTAAAACAAATCTTAAAACTAAGTTTGAAGAATTAAAAACAGGGCTTAAAATCATTGAAGAGGGACAGCTGTTAATAAAATCAATGAATAATGAAATAAAACGCCACAGAAATGCAGGTGAAGAAGTCCTGAAAAGCTTTAAAAAAGTTGTATTAAATTATACTTCTCTTTCCGGGGAATTTTCTAATAAATCCAAAATGTTTGATTTTATGACAGCCGGAGAAAAAATTGATTTGGATTATGAAATGAAAATGACAAAAGTTCTTAATATTCAGAGTATTCAGCGTATCAGCGGTATGATTTCAGACTATTACGAAAAAGCTGTTTTAAGGTTTGCAGATATAGAAAAATTGATAAAGAGGACTCTGGAATGAAGGTTTTAATTCAAAGAGTAAAGCAGGCTTCCGTAGAAGTAGATTCTAAACTTGTTTCTAAAATAGATAAAGGTATTCTTGCCTTTGTCGGAGTCGAAAAGGGCGACACTTCTGAAAATGTTCAAAAAGCTGTTAAAAAGGTTGTTAATCTCAGGATATTCCCTGATGAGTTTGGAAAAATGAATAAATCATTGCTGGATGTACAAGGACAGATGTTAATTGTTTCCCAATTTACACTTTGCGGAGATTGTAATAAAGGCACCCGCCCGAGCTTTGATAATTCAGCTCCGCCGGATAGCGCAAAATCTCTTTACGAAGAATTTATAAGAGGAGTAAACGCAGCCGGAATTGTTACAGGCACCGGAGTCTTTGGAGCAATGATGGATGTAGCTTTGATTAATGACGGCCCTGTTACTTTTCATATTTCATGCTAAAATTTAGGAATGGACGATTTTAAACACTATACTGTTATGCTGAATGAAGCTGTTGATATGCTTGAGTGTGAGGACGGCAAGATATATGTTGATTGTACTCTCGGAGGCGGAGGACATAGCGAACTTATTTTAAAGAGAATTTCTCCTAACGGGAAGTTAATAGCTTTTGATATTGATGATGAAGCAATTTATCATGCAAAAGAAAGGTTAAAGGGGTATAATAACCTCACAATTGTAAAGTCGTCTTATACTAATATTAAAGAAGAGCTTGGAAAACTTGGAATAGATAGAATTACCGGAGGTGTGATTTTGGATTTGGGAGCTTCTTATCACCAGTTAACCAAAGCCGAAAGGGGATTTTCTTTTTCTAAAGATGCTCCGCTTGATATGAGATTTGACATGGAGGCTGATTTTTCGGCATATGATGTTGTTAATACGTATTCGGAAGATGAATTGGTTAGAATATTTAGTGAATACGGAGAGGAACATTTTTCTAAAAGAATTGCAAAAAAAATTGTCGAAGTGCGTGCTAAAAAGAAGATAAAAACAACGGGAGAGTTGGCAGAGCTTATAGTTAGTGCCACTCCTCGTATAAAATCGCATATTCATCCGGCTACAAGGGTGTTTCAGGCAATAAGAATTGAAGTAAATAATGAGTTAAAAAATGTAAATATTGTACTCCATGATATATTGGATTTATTGTCTGTAGGTGGTATAATTTCTGTTATAAGTTTTCATTCTTTAGAGGATAGGATAGTTAAAAGATTCTTTAAGTTTGAGAGCCAGAAGTGCAGGTGCAATGATATGATTTGCAAATGCCCGCCGCCAAGGATAGAGTTGATTAATAAAAAACCTATTGAAGCGAGCGAAAGGGAGGTAAAGGAAAATCCGCCCTCAAGGAGCGCAAAGCTCAGAGGAGCCAGATGTATTTCCTGATATTTGGGTTTTGGGAGTATAGTTTAATTGGTTTACGCTTTAAAGAGTTATAACAGCAGACCTTACAGAAGAGAAGAAGATAATAATGTCCTTGATATGATTATAAGAAGATTCTCAAAAGAATCTACTGCTCGTTACGCTGCACCTGACAGAAATAAATCTTTTGTTGACAAGTCTGTTCAAAATCTTGCTGTTAATAGTATAATAGAGGGGTACTTTCCTAAGGAGAATGTAGTAAAAGCTATGGCAATAAAGAGAGTAAATAAAATGCTTTGTATTATTTTGAGCCTGCTTATTGCGGTTGTTGTAGTAAGCTACTATTTTGTTATCTCCTGCGAAATGAAACTCAATGATTTGGGAAGACAAACCATTATTCTTAATAATGAAAACGAAGAGCTGCAAAATAAACTCGATAGCTTAAAGTCCTTTAGTAATGTCGATAAGACTTTTCAGCAGAATAATATGCTTCAAAGAGCCGGTCAGGTAATCGAAACGGAAGAAGTCACCGTTGATTCTCAAGCTGCAGCTAAAAAGACATCAAAACGCCGCATATTTAATTATGCGATAGGGTTTTAGCTTGGAACTTTAATATAAAATATATATTGCAAAAGTGTAATTTCTGATATATAATGTCTCCAAAGGAGTATTATATGTTTGTTAGTTCTGTATCTTCGGTGTCAGGCTGTACAAGAGGCTCTATGGCTAAGATAAATAGACACCCGTCTATAGCTTTTAAGACCTACAATCCTTCACGTGCACGGGCTATTGAAGCAGAATTGTCACGTAATGGAATATCTTCATCCTTTAGAGGTAATGATTTTGTTGCTGATTGTGTAAAGAAAACGACAGAGGTTTTTGAAAAACTGTTTGGTAAGTCTGCTTTACCGGAAAAAATTGTGTATGAACCCTTGAGTCCGCCTACCCAGGCTAATTATTTAAATTCTTTAAATAGAGTAACAATAAACTCTAATCTTGATGCGGGGTGTTATTATGATTTAGATAATTTGAAGAAACAAATGAAATCTGAAACCTCTATTATTATGCCAAGCTGGGCTTCATCAGCGCATCCTGCACATATTTTTGTTCATGAATATTCTCACAGTGCTCACTGGCATCATTTGAAAGACAGAAACGGTTATAGTGATGCAAGTAAAGTTTGGAATGGTTTGAATGGTGTCAGAGTACCTACGGCGATAGGACGATTAATTACACGCTTTAAGATAAGTAATTATGCTGTAGAAGGAAAAGATATGTGTGAATTTATGGCGGAACGGATGGCTAAAGATATTTGCAACGGATTAACTAATGATTCTTGGACACCATATACAAGTATAGATGTAGGCTATTCCGATATATTTAACAGAAAATGGAATTACAGATATTCATCACCGCAGTCTTATATTGATTATTTCACCCAGCAAGTTTGGAATGGTGATATAGAAGAAGCGGAAAATGCCGGCAAAATGGCAGCTGCTTATCTGGCTGAATTAGATGCTCAAACTGTTCCGGTTACAGTTACAAAAATCAATACAAAACTTGCTGAAATTGAAGAAACTGCTCCGTCACCAATATCAACAATTGCAGAAAAAATTTCAAATAAACTCAATAGTTTTTTCACCGGATTTACTAAAAAAATGGATGATAAAAATAAACTGACGCTGAAATATTAATTGAAATATGTTATAATATGTATAAAGGGATTTAAAAATGCTACGAATAGAACCAACAATCGCAATACCTGTAGAATTTTGCGCAAAGAATAGTAAATCAAAAACAGAACAGTCAAATGGTAAATCTGATAAAAAAATGCTGGGCTTAGCATTGACAGGTTTGGCTGTGATTGGTGCAGCTGCGCTGGGTTTAAAAAAAATTACCCCGATGAGTTATGAAGAAGCACTTAAGAAAAGCGGGGTAGAGATAAAAGACGGAGTTGCCAGATTAAAATCTACGGGAGAAAAGTTTTCCGGTAAGGTGCAGCGTTTTGAAACAAGAAATCGAAGAGAAACTGTAGAATTTGCAGACGGAAAGATAAAAGAAAAATTGTACCACGATTTGCTTGGTTTTGAAACAGAAGGTTCTTTTTATGTGGACGGTGAACTGAAACTCAGAGTGGCGACCGGTTGTAAAATAGGGAAAAAGGGATTTAGCTGTAGAGATTATACAGAAGATAAAGCCGGGGCGATAGTTGAAGTTATGCCGATAAAAACCTCTGTTTTTGACTGGGCAAGAGAATATTTAAAGAAAAGTTAGTCAATAGAGTTTTGTGGTATTATAGTGCGTATAAGGATACCACAGATTATGCTTAAGACTCTTTTAGAGCAGAGAAATTTTTTCAAACTTGTGTGCGGAGCGGGGAATGAGGATTCTGAATCCGTAAAAAGACTTGTTTATACATATGCAAAAGCAGGATGTAAAGTCTTTGACCTGTCTGCAAGAGAAGAGATTCTGGATGCTGCAAAAGAAGCTCAAAAACTCTCCGGCATGAAAGATTTACATTATTGTGTTTCTGTCGGTATAAAAGGAGACCCGCATATAAATAAGGCGCAGATTGATTATAATAAATGTATAAAATGCGGTTCGTGTTACAAACTTTGTCCTAATGATGCTATTTCGGAGTATATTAAAGTCTGTGAATCAAGATGTATCGGCTGCGGCACCTGTGCTAAAAACTGTCCTAAAAATGCTATAAGGATGGTTGAAAGAGATGCGGATGTTAAATCAATACTCCCTTATATGATATCTAACGGAGTCGAGATTTTGGAGCTCCATGTGACCGGTCAGGATAAAGCGGATTTGGATTACAAATGGAAAATAATTAATGAGTGTAATCCTATGTTTGCATCAATTTGTATTGATAGAGAAAATCTGTCCAATAAAGGTATTATTTCACGAATAAAAGAAATGCTTTCTCAAAGAGCACCCTATACAACAATAATACAGGCTGACGGAATCCCTATGAGCGGTTCTGATGACACTTATAAAACGACATTGCAGGCTGTTGCGATGGCGGAAATTATACAAAATGCAAAACTGCCTGTTTATATTACAGTATCTGGCGGAACTAATTCTAAAACGGCTGAACTTTGCAGCCTTTGCGGAATTGAATATAGCGGGATTGCTATCGGTTCTTGGGCAAGAAAAATTGTAAAACCGTATTTAAAAAGACCTGATTTTTGGTCAAATAATCTAATCCAAGACGAGGCCGTTAAAGTTGCAGAAGACTTAATTGAAAAGTCTAGATATCAACATTTGCCATCATGTTAATAAGAGTATTGATAGTATTATCCATGCTGACACTATCTGTAGTTCTTTGCTGCAGAAAGGCATTTATTTGAGGCATCATCTCAATCGCAATATCAAGTTTAGGGTTTGTTCCTGCCTGATACATGCCGACATCAATAAGATCTTTATTTTCTCTGTAGAGAGCAAGAATTTTTCTCATTTTGGCTGCAGCTTCTTTATGTTCAGGAGAAGCTATAGAGGACATAAGTCTTGAGATACTTCCCAGAACATCAATAGCCGGATAATGGTTGGATTCGGCAACTTTTCTTGAAAGGAAAATGTGTCCGTCTGTAATACCTCTTACCGTATCAACAATCGGGTCATTAATGTCATCACCTTCCATTAGAACTGTGTAGAATGCGGTTATAGAACCTTTTGAGCTGTTCCCGGCTCTTTCCAGTGCCTTTTGCAGCCAGGAAAATATTGAAGGCGGATACCCTTTCATGGTAGGCGGTTCTCCGATAGATAAACCCACTTCACGGCCTGCCATTGCACATCTAGTAATTGTATCTGTCATAAGAAATACTTTTTTACCTTGATCTCTAAAGTATTCACAAACAGCGGTTGCTGTCAGAAGACACTTTTGGCGAATCAAAGGCGGTTGGTCTCCTGTAGAGCAGACAAGAACGGATTTCTTCATCCCTTCAGGACCGAGGGCATCTTCTACGAATTCTTTAACTTCTCTTCCACGTTCTCCGATTAGAGCTACGACGTTAACATCGGCATCAGAATTTCTGGCAATCATACCAAGAAGAGTACTTTTTCCGACACCTGAGCCTGCAAACAAGCCCATACGCTGTCCGCAGCCGAAAGTAAGACAAGAGTCAATTGCTCTAACACCTGTAGAAAACATCTCTGTTATAATAGGTCTTTCAAACGGTCCCGGCGGCGGACCTTCAACACTCCTCCAAATTGCGCCTGTCGTATCCATGGGTCTTCCGTCTATAGGGTCTCCCATAGGGTTAATAAGCCTGCCGAGTAAAAAATCTCCGACCGGAACTTGTATTGGACTCCCTGTTGTTTGAACAAGACTTCCTTGCCCGATTCCTGTTCCATCATAGAGAAGCAGTAATTGAGCTGCATCACCCTTAAAAGCTACAACTTCCGCCGGTTTCTTTTCCCCTGTTGATGTTTCAATATAACACAAGTCTCCGATTTTAAGTCCCGGAAGCTTTACTTCTACAGTAAGCCCAACAAGTTTGGAAACGCTTCCTTTAAACTGATAAAGGTCAACACCCTCGAGCTTATTATGAACTCTCTCTTTAAGACCGTTTAAGTATTCCTGATTAACACCTTCCATATTTTTTATTTTAACATATGACAAAACCTGCGTAAATAGAGATGTCTTTTATAATATTTAATAGTATATGTAAAGATTTGTTAATAAACTGCCTAAAATATTAAAGTTTCCAGACAAAAATGTCGATATAGATATCAAAACAATAATATTTGGAGGGAATATGGCAATCGACAGTTTTGATTTATCAAGGGCATTGAATTCACAGAGTTATGCATTCAAATGCTGGGAGAATTTTTATTACGGGAATAACACCATGGGAATAGATTCAAAATCCATGGGCGAAATAAAGCAGACCTGGAAAGAAGAAATCCCGAACTGGCAGGCAAATGCGCTTGATGATGAAAATGCTTACGAAATACCCGATGATGATTTTGATAATGCATACAAAAACGGACGTCAAGCCGGACAGGATGCAACAGGATATGACGGTAAAACCGGCGGAACAATCGCAAGAGGTGTTGGTGATGCTACACTGGCAGCGGCTGGCGCAGTTGGCGCTCAAGTAACAAAGAGTGTTGTATCAAAAGCCGCTACTAAAGCCTTGAGTACAGAAGGCACAAAAAATGCTTTAACAGGAGCGGGTGTTAATGCGGTAAATAATGCTGCTAAAAAAGGAACTCAATTAACAACACAAGAGGCGGGAAAAGCAGTAGGTAAATCAGCAGGGTCAATAGTTGGTTGCGTGATAGGTCTTGCTACGGCAACCGCATATATGGCAAAGAAACCAAACAAGACTGAAAAAGAAGCTTGTGATAAACTACAGGATACGATGGCAGAATCTCAAGCTGCCACAATGTCAGCTCAGGAAGAAATGGCAGCAATGGGCGAAGAGCTGATGACATTATCGGATGAAGCTGCAACATATAATGAAGAAGCAAACGAGCAAATCGAAGAAGAAAAGACAGAATATGATATGTATATGCAAACATATACAGCTCTGAAAGAAAAAGCTGAATCCGGAGAACAATTAACCGAAGAAGAAAAAGCTTTGTACACAGAAATTGTCGGACTCCTGACAGAAAGCGGTGAAGTTATACAAGAGGTACAGGATGATACAAGCGACACCGTAACAACGATATATGATGATATGGGAACATTCCAGGAAGGATATGATTACGCAGCGGAAACAGTAGCTGAGATACAAGGTGTAACAGACTATGCAGAAAGCTTTGATAAAACAACCCAGACAATGTGCTATGTTGAAGGAGCTGCTCAAACATTAAATGCTGCCTCTAGTGCAAAATCTGCTTATGAAGCATTTGCATTAGCTGCTTCTGGAAGCTGGGCATTCGGAGCAACAGCCTGGGCATACGCATTTGGCGCTATGGGAGCTGCCGGCGCAGTAATGTCCGGAGTCGGAGCCGCTGAACAGTTCAACTGGGCAGGTCAAGTCGGGACAGAAATTGAAGCCAGAAAAGCAACTCAAGATTTGAATGCAGCAACAAATGATGTATATGAAGCAGAAGTTGAAAACTATGACGGCTGGATGAGCGGAGTAGAAGACTTGGAACTTGAAATACCGGATGAAATCGAAGCTCCGGAAGATACATCGCTCCCGGGAGAAACAGCGACCGGAGAAGAAGAAACCGCACCGGTATCAACAGGTTTCGGGCTCGGAGCCGTAACGGAAGAAAACGATAAGAAGAAAGAAGAAGAAAAACCTGCTCAGAATACAGGAGTAAGCTAGGACAAAACAGAATAAATTAATAAAAGATAATGCCATGGCATTAAATAAAAATGTCATCCTGAAAGATTAGAAAAACAAACGTTAGTGTAGTTTTTCAATCTGTTCAGGATCTTACCGGAACACAAACAAAATACCTGATTGGTAAGATTCTGAACAGTGCGAAAAATTAACCGTTTTGAATAAAATAATTTTTCTGCACTTTCAGAATGACAGGAATTTTAAAATTATCTTGGACACTAGTGTGTATTTAGAGCATTTCTTTCTTTTTTTTTACGATGAAAAAAGAAAGAAACGCTCCCAAAGAAAGAAAAACTCGTGCTACTGAATTTTTCTAACGAAAAATGCCTGTGATTGCTCCCCACCCCAGCCCTCCCCAACTCGGAGAGGGCGTAAGTATATTTACCCCCGTCATTCCGGCCTCCGAGCCGGAATCTATCAATGTCTATTTTTAACAGAATGGATAGACCCTGAATCAAGTTCAGGGTGACAAAAAAAGAGTAATCATCTAATCACTATTCACTATTCACCAGTCACTAATTGCTCCCCCGCCCTCCCCAAGTTGGGGTGGGGAGCCCTCCGGTCATTTCTCCTTTAGTGAGGGTAATCAGCCCCTTCCCTATTGAGGGAAGGTTAGGATGGGTGATTGCCAGTAAGGAAGACAGTTTATAATTTCTTATTACTTCAATATTAAACGGATACTTTTTAATAACCTTACTTGCATTTAAAATGAAATTATGTAATAATTAATAACAAGGTAGGGACCCTTAACAGAAGTTGGAGTTTTGAATACTTTTATCCTTGCCTTTCTGGTATTGTTGACTAACCCGAATAAGGATGTCTTTTCACGTATATGAGTGAATTTAAGTTTAATTATGATTTTCTAAAAAAGAATGCAACACCCGGCAGCTGGCGCAGGGGATACGAATATTATCAGAAGGATATGATACTTGAGTCATACCCTGAAAAGAACTTTTTTAAAGGTAAAGTAAAAGGAAATTATCAAGACTTTTACGTAACTGACTTAATCTTTAAGAAAAATAAAGTTGAGGCCAGATGCAACTGCCCTTTAAAAGAAGAATGGTGTAAACATTCTGTTGCGGTTGCTCTTAAGGCCATCGAAGAAGGCGCATACGAGAAGTGGCTTTATGAAAAATATAGAGTTGAACCGGATTTATCAGATATAAATAATGAGCTGAAAGAACCTCCTAACGGTAATTATATTTTCCATTTTAATCCAAAAAGACGCCAAAATTTCTTTTCAATTCTTGTGAGAGACAGAGCAACCAATAAGATAGTACGTTCTTTGGAAACTATTTTGAGAGCATTGATTGATATTCAGCGAGAAAATCCGGATTTTGAACTTAACAGTTCTCAAAAAGCTGAATTAGCTTTATTTCAGACTTTGTTAAAAATTTCAAAACAGGATAAAAAAGCCGGTTGGTATGATATTCCTATTACCAAATTTGCACCGGTATTTCCTTTAATGGCTGAATTAGATGAAGTTCTGGATGAAAAAACAAAAGAAAGAATAAGATTTACGGATAAGGAATGGAGCTTGAATCTGGATGTTTCAACGACATCAGTTAATGGAGGCACAAATATTGTGCTTGAACTTTTTTGGACAAGACCTGACAAAGATGAAACCTATCCGTTTGAAGAGGTTAAGTATTTTTCAAGACAAATTAAGTGGGGAAGATATAAAAATATAATTTTCCCGATTAATATTGCAATGAATGAACTTCCGCAAAGTATAATTAAATCAACATTTACCGATTTAAAAGATGCTGACGGAGGAAAGTTTGTTTATGAAGAATTGCCTCATCTTAAAGAAATAATGAATGTAACAATTGCGGAAAATATTTCTAAGTTACTAATGGAGAATAAGCCTCCAATGAATATTGTTACACTCGGTATTGACTATGATCAATCATTGAAAGCATCATTAGAATTCGATTATTCAGGGGTTAGAGTTCCTTATTCAAAGAGCAACGACAAATCGCCTTATATTTCAGTTAAAAGTCAGGAAGAAGATTTGGTATACTGGATAAAGAGGGATTATCAGCATGAACAGATGGCTTACAATATGCTTCTAGCCTGTAAATTTGTTCCGATGCAGACGAATAACCTGGCTCTGGAAAAAGAAAACGCTATAGATTTTTATAATTACTACATTCAGCAAGCCGGCGAGGGCTGGAAATTTGAAGAACGGGATGAGATGTCCTTCTTCAAGCTTATTCCGGAACCTTTTAGAATGTGTGCAAAAATTGACTTCTCAGAAGAATCTATCGACAGTATGGAAATTCAGATTTACGGACAGGTTGGAGAAGAAATTATCAATTTTGATGATATTTATGAAACGATTCAAAACGGTGAAAAGTATGCAAGAGTTCGCAGTTTAGGTTTTGTAGAATATCCGGCGCAGAATATTTATCAAATTATGCGTTCATTTAACTCTTTTGATGCATATAGAAATAATGAAAATAAATTTCTTGTTAAAACCTATCGTGTTGGTTTGATATCAGAACTTCAAAACCAGGGATTTGAACTGGTTATGAGCGATAAGTTCCAAAAATTCTGGGAGCAAATCTCAACCTTCTCAACAACTTCTGAAGGTGTAGATTTACCCAAAGGTGTAAATGCTGAATTCCGTGAATATCAGGTTAAGGGCTTCCACTGGTTGTGGTTCCTGTACCAATACGGCTTAAACGGTATTCTTGCGGATGATATGGGGTTAGGTAAAACTCTGCAGGCATTAAGTCTTTTGCAAAAGGCAAAAGAGGTAGACGGTCCGCAGCCGACACTTGTTATTGCACCAACGACAGTTGTATTTAACTGGGAAGCTGAAATCCAGAAATTTACGCCGGATTTGAGCTGTTTGAAAATTTCCGGTGCGGACAGAAAAGATTTATTTAAGAAAATCCCGGATTACGATATAGTAATTACAAGTTATGCTCTTGTAAGAAGAGATATTGCAAAACTTAAAAAATATAAATTCAGATATGTTATACTTGATGAATCTCAGAATATTAAAAATGCTATATCGCAGACAGCGCAAGCTGTTAAGACTTTGGAATCTGACCATAAACTTGCTCTTTCCGGTACACCGATTGAAAATAAACTTGAAGAACTATGGTCTGTATTTGACTTCCTTATGCCCGGATTTCTGTTCAATGTTGCAGAATTTAATTACAGATACGTTGCTCCGATTATGGAAAGACAAGATAAGACTGTTGAAAAACGTTTAAAATTGCAGATTTTCCCGTTTATATTAAGACGTATGAAAAGAGATGTTGCAAAAGACTTGCCGGATAAAGTTGAAAATATGGCATATTGTGAACTTACGGACGAACAGAGAGACTTTTATCTTGAAGTGCTTGACAGTACTAAAGAGGAACTCTTTAAGAGCATTGAACTTAACGGGCTTGAAAAAAGCAGAATGTCAATATTCTCGGCTCTTCTCAGATTACGTCAAATCTGCTGCCATCCAAAACTTTATGACAAAGAACATGTTAAAGGTGTCATAAAATCAGGTAAGTTTGAATACTTAAAAGGTATGCTGGAACAAATTATTCAGGAAGGTCACAGAGTTCTTTTATTCAGCCAGTTTGTAGATATGCTTGATATAATTAAAGGCTGGCTTGAAAGAGAAGGAATTCCTTATGAATATCTGACGGGTAAGACTAAGGATAGACAAAAAGCTGTTGAAAACTTTAATAACAATCCTAATATTCCGATATTCTTAGTAAGCTTGAAAGCCGGCGGTACAGGTTTGAACCTGACGGGAGCGGATTATGTTATTCACTATGACCCGTGGTGGAATCCGGCTGTTGAAGACCAGGCAACCGATAGAGCTTATCGTATCGGACAGACTAAGAAAGTATTTGTTTACAGGCTTATTACTAAAAATACGGTTGAAGAAAAAATTCAAAAAATCAAAGGCAGAAAGCGTGATCTTGTTGACAGCGTAGTTTCTATTGACAGAAATATAACCAAATCTCTTACAATGGAAGATTTGAAAGACATTTTCTCAGTAGATTAACAGGGGTTAGTTTTATTGGGACTAATGCTTCGCCGGATACACTGTATTCTTGCGCCCAGTTACAGACATAAATTAAAGCTGGGCAAGCTCAAAAGGAGCGTCAAGCGAGTCTATTTTTATATCAACTTTATCCGGAAATACTTGTTTCATTTGGTTTACTAAATCATTTGTAGAATTTACCCAGAATAAAGAAGAGGTCATAATTTTTGTGCTGTATCCGTCAACGGCCGGCAGCTTAATCATAACCGGATCATCTCCATGGTGTTTTGCCAGAATATTTTTAATTCCGCATAACTCTTCATATTTAATTTCTTTCAGCAGACTTACGGTTACAAGATTAGAATTATCAACAGATTTAACACTCTCAACAACTATGCTGAGCTGGTCTTCTCCCCTGTGCTGAAGTCTGCCGGTTATGACAACCTTGTTTTCTTGCTGCAGAATATCTGCATATTCAAGCAGCTTTTTATGGAAACAGACAGCATCAACTTTTCCGGTTAAATCTTCAATAGTGACAAATCTTAAAAATTTTGACGGGTCTTTCTTTGTAGGTATTTGTCTTGTAGCTGTAATAAGTCCGCAAATAGTTACCATTTCATCTTCCGGTACGCTATTTAATTCGCTTATTCTATGTGTAATCAAAAATTGTAGTTTATCTCTTATAGAGAAAAGAGGGTGAGAGGTTACGTAAAATCCGAGGAATTCTTTTTCGAAAGTCTGCAGCTCTTTATCAGAATATTCTTCATCGCTTCCGAGAAGCTGATACTGTGCCTCTGTAAATTCATCACTATTTGATACTGTTGAAAATAGGCTAACCTGTCCCATAGCTCTGTCTTTAGCTTCTTTAGATGTCACATCCAGAATATGTTCAATATTTTCAAACAATTGTTTGCGGCTTTTTTCAATATTTGAGAAAGCTCCGGCTTTTATTAGACCTTCCAGTGATTTTTTGTTAACAAATTTTGTGTCAATTCGTTTGCAGAAATCAAAAATACTTTTGAATTCTCCGTTTTCATTTCTTTCTTTAATAATAGCTTCACAAACAGGTTCTCCGACCTGCTTGATTGCAGCGAGCCCGAATCGTATATTTTCTCCGTCCGGAGTGTATTCCAGATAGGATTTATTAATATCCGGAGGTAATACTTTTATTCCATACCTGTGAGCTTCTTCTATATAAAGCTGGGTCTGGTCTTTGTTATCCGAAACACTTGAGAGAAGTGCTGACAAATACTCAACAGGATAATGACATTTTAAATATGCTGTTTGATAAGCAACAAATGCGTATGCTGCCGAGTGTGACCTGTTAAAGCAATAAGAAGCAAATTTCTCTATTTGTTCAAACAGAGTTGTTGCATCTTCTTTTTTCATGCCATGATGGGAAGATGCAAGTTCAATAAATTTAGCTTTTTGCTTCTGCATTTCTTCAATTTTCTTTTTCCCCATCATTCGTCGGACAATATCGGCTTGTCCTAAGGAATAATCTGCAAGAGTTTGGAACACTTGCATAATTTGTTCTTGATAAACAATTGTACCGTAAGTATCTTTCAATATAGGTTCTAATAGAGGGTGAGGGTATGTAATCTTTTTAATACCGTGTTTTCTGTCAACAAACTCATCTACCATGCCTGAGCCTAAAGGTCCCGGTCTGAATAACGCAACAAGAGCGCCCAAATCTTCAAATACGTCAGGCTTTAATCTTTTTACAAGATTAATCATACCCTGCGATTCAAGCTGGAATACTCCTACAGTTTCACCTCGAACCAGCATTTTATAAGTTTCAGGGTCATCAAGAGGAATGTCGTTGATATCAATATCAACCCCTTCATATTGTTTAACCATATCAACGGTTTTATAAATCATTGTAAGGTTTCTTAGTCCCAAAAAGTCCATTTTAAGCAGGGATAAGACTTCTGTAACTTCATGGGGCGGGTAACCTGTCTGAACAATGCCATCTTTTGAAGGCTGAACCGGGATAATTGTGTCCAGAGGTGCGTGAGATATGATTACACCTGCTGCGTGAGTACCTGTTCCGCACTTTAATCCTTCAATTGCGCAGGACATATCAATAAGTTTTCTGTAACTTACGGTTTCTCCCGTCTCAGGAATCGGGATTTGATAATCTTCATCATAAAGTTTCCTTAACTCAGAACCCTCAACTTGCAGAGCATCTTTTATCCATTTGGCTTTAGGATTAGTTGCAGCGGCCAGTTCAATTGCCGGTTCGATTAATCCTGTTAATCTGTTAGATTCGACAAAAGGTACTTTAAGGATTCTGGCGATTCCTTTGAAAGCTGCTTTTGGAGCATAAGTGGAAAAAGTGATAATCTGGCAGACTTTATCTTCTCCATACTTTTCTGTAACGTAGTCAATTACCTGTTTACGTTTTTCAATGCAGAAGTCAATATCAATATCAGGCATAGTATATCGTTCTTCGTTAAGGAATCTTTCAAACAACAGATGATGCTTAATTGGGTCTAAGTCGGTTATTTCAAGGGCATAAGCAACAACACTGCCCGCAGCGGAGCCTCTCCCCGGACCTACCGGAATATCATGGGTTTTAGCATAATGTATAAAATCCCAGGTTATCAGGAAATATGCAGCAAAACCCATCTTATTAATTGTGCGCAGTTCATAATCTACACGTTCTTTAAGCTCAGGTGTAATCTCTCCGTATCGTTTTTTTAATCCTTCGTATACAATATGTTCTAGATAAGTTTCATTAGTATAACCTTCCGGTACTTCATAATGCGGTAGAGGTGCATTTCCTAACTCAATTTCAACATGACATTTGTCTGCTGCATCCTGAGTGTTTTGAACACATTCGTTAAACGTTTCATCATCCATCCAAGAAAAAGCTTTTCTCATTTCTTCTTGAGATTTTACATAAAATTCATTGTTGGGGAAATGAAATCGGTTAGGGTCAGACTTATCGGCATTTGTCTGCAAACACAGCAGGCTATCCTGAGCATCGGCATCTTCTTTTCTCAAATAGTGGGAGTCGTTTGTTATAACCATTTTTATACCGAGTTCTTTTGATATTTTTATTAACTCAGGATTAGTTCTTTTTTGCTCCTCAAGGCCGTGGTCTTGAAGCTCGATGTAATAATCATCCCCAAAAAGTTCTTTGTATTTTTTAGCTGTTTCAATAGCTTTTTCTTTTTCTCCGTGCTGCAGGTGCTGTAAGACTTCTCCTCCAAGACAGGCAGATGTACAAATTAAGCCGTCATGATATTCTTTTAGAAGTTCAAAGTTTATTCTCGGCTTGTAATAAAACCCCTCGCACCAGGCTGTGGATACCAGTTTTATAAGATTTTTATACCCTTTTGTATCTTTAGCAATAAGTATCAGGTGATATAGAGGATTATGCAAATTATCTTTCTGGTGGATATCTCCATCATGAACATAAAATTCGCATCCGATGAGCGGGTTAATTCCAGCTGATTTTGCCAGTTCATAAAATTCTATAGCAGAGTACATAACACCGTGGTCAGTGATTGCAATAGCATTCAGACCGTTATCTTTAGCATAATTGACGAGATCTGAAACCCTAATCATACCATCGAGCAATGAATACTCTGTGTGAATGTGAAGCGGAATTAAATTTGCCATACCTATAATTTAGCACGAAAGTGTATTAAGGATTGTAAATGTTTATAAACGGTTGTTCTTTATTTTTCAGCTAAAATGTTTTCTAAAACAAAGTCCATAGCGCCTTGTTGTTCTGCAAAAACTTTTGTTCCGTTATCAACGGTTTGTTTAAAGAAATCTTTGTCAGCAAGTAATTTGTCTGCAATCTCAAAGAATTGAGATTGGTTCTTTACAACAAAACCTGCTCCGGCTTTTTTAATAATCCAGTAAATATCTCTAAAATTATGAATAGAAGGTCCTGAAATTACCGGTTTATCAAAGACGAGTGCTTCCAGTGGGTTATGACCTCCTGTTTTATTAAAACTTCCGCCAATAAAGGCGAAATCGCAATATTTATACATTTTGCCCAGTTCACCCAGTGTATCCAGTATGAGAATATCAATTCCTTTCATTCCGGAACGGTTATTAGAACGAAAATCATATTTATACCCTGTTTCTTCCACAAGTTTTGTTACTTCTTCTTTTCTTGTCAAGTGTCTCGGGGCAAGAAGAAGTTTTAAATCGGGATGATTTTTCTTAAGCTGCGTAAATGTTTTCAGCACAATCTCATCTTCTCCGTGATGAGTTGAACCTGCAAGCATAATTATTGATTTGTCTTTGTCAAATTCAAAATTTACATCAGGTTTTGTGATATCAAATTTCAGGTTATTCATTCTGCGTGTAGTATTAGGATTCGCACCAAGGTACAGAAACTTTTTGTTATCATCATCGCTTTGTGTATAAATACCAGTATAGAGACTTAAAAAGGGCTTAAAGAAAAATCTGAATAATTTATATGTTTTAAAACTTGTATCAGATATTCTTCCGTTAATAACAAAAAGTTTAATATTTCTTTTTCTTGTTTCAATTGCAAAATTAGGCCAGATTTCTGTTTCTGCAATCATAACAATATCAGGATTAATTTTATCTAAAAATGTTCTAACTATACTTGGCAAATCAAGCGGAAAATATGTTATTAAATCAGCTGTTTCATCAAGTTTTTTATGAGCTACATCTTGTCCTGTATGAGTACCTGTAGTTACTACTATTTTAGCTTTCGGATATTTT
This sequence comes from Candidatus Gastranaerophilales bacterium, assembly GCA_944325825.1. GTDB lineage: Bacteria > Cyanobacteriota > Vampirovibrionia > Gastranaerophilales > Gastranaerophilaceae > CAG-196. The sequence goes on from CALVBP010000001.1 coordinate 59,429, forward strand.
TCTCTTGTTTTTTTGACAAGTCTTTCTAAAGCGGTGATTTCTCCTACAGATACGCCGTGAAACATTATTACAAAATCTTCTTTGGAGAATCCCGATTCTTCAAAAATGGCTTTTTTACGTTTAACGGCATCTTTTGGATAACCGGTATTTTTAAGCACTAAAAGAACAATAGGTTCAATAAATCTGAAAAGTATTTCACATAGAATTTGAAACATTATGTATCCTCATCAACAAGAGCGTATCTTCTTCCGTTTTTTATTATATCAAAACTGACACCTTTTAGCTCTTCCATTTTTTTATATGGAATTATTACCATGTTTTTGTCTTTATCCAGAGCCCCTTCTAATTCGGACGGTTTCATGTGTTTTTTGTATAAAACGGGCTGTCCGCTGTAGAAGATTAGCGAATATTTCTGGGCAAATCCATATGTTGTAAGTGTAATATTATGTTTTTTTGCGTATTGCGCAAATCTTAATAAATCATTTTGTCCGAACGCATAATCTATTTCAAAGAATTTTTCTGTTGCATATGCAGAAAATGCCAGAATAAGGAGTACATAAGATGCAAACACTGCCTTATAAAGCTTTCTTTTTGCAAACATAATTGAAGCAAGCCCAAAAGCGAAAGATGAAACTACGCAGAATGTTTTTACGGTAGAAATATCTGTATAGAGCTGCTCGGGAAGGTAAAGCGGTGTCAGAATTGAAGCGATTGTGGCGAATAGAAATACTCCGCCCGTTATATAAACCGTAATATTAATAATTTTCTCATTAGAGATTCTTTTAATGTAATTATACCAGACATATGCTCCGACACAGGCAAGAGAACCATACATCGGGAGAATATAAGTTATCAGTTTAGTTTTTGATGAGGTAAAGAAAAGTAGAGTAAACACGGCTATAATAACGTTATAAAATATGAATCTTTGTGCAGTACTCAATTCTTTTCTATCAAATTTCCAATTTCTTTCTTTGATAATTCTTATTAAATCTTTAATCCACACGCTGAGGCAGGAAACGCTCCATGGGAAAAATCCCCAGAGAAGTGTAAGAAAATAGAAATAGAACGGCTGTGTTCTGTTAATTCCGCCTTCGCCTAAAAATCTTGCGATGTGATGTTTTATAATATACTCATCCCAGAAAAGCGGGTTATGGAGTTTGAACATTATTAAATGCCAGGGTAAAGTAACCAGCAGAAATAGTCCTGTTCCTATGAGAAAATACTGCGGCTTAAATATCTCTTTAAATTTACCTGATGCGATTGAGATAAAAAACATAGCACCGAAAGGAACAACGAAACCGGGAATCCCTTTAGCCATAACTGCCAATCCCGAGAAAATATAAAACATCCACCAGAAATATTTTTTGTGTGATTCTCTGCAAAAATAGACTGACATCCCGAAACATATAGATGCCCAGATGCAGGCAGCAACGACAATATCGAGTATTGCGAATTTTGCAAGTATAACAAATTCCAGGCTTGTTGCCAGGATAAGAGAAGCAATAACCCCGTATCCTCTTGAAATGATTTTTCTACCCATAAAGTAAGCGAGATAGCAGCATAGGGTTCCGTATAGAGCAACGGGGAATCTCGCTGTAAACTCGTTGATTTTTCCGAAGAGAGCGAAGGAAATACATTCTCCCCAGAAATACAAAGGTGGTTTTTCAAAGAAAAATTCATTGTTTAAATATAGTGTCAAGAAGTCTTTAGAGAGAAACATATCTTTGGACATAGAAACATATCTCGATTCATCAACATCCATCAGTGCGTAAGTTCCTATTCCGTGGAAGAAAATAAAATAAAACAGAATTCCTAATCCTAAAATAGTAAAGAATTCAGGGTGCTTGAGTATGAAACTCTTTATTCTCAAAATCTTTTGCATTCAAATCTCCCTTAACACGACAATTTTTATTTTAGCATATACAAGTAAAATGTCATGTAGTTAATCGTTATTTTGAGGTGTCAGCCGAAAAATCTCAATGTTTGTAATTTTACCGATAATCCTTGCATTGTCTTGCTTCTGCTTAGCATGACGTCCCCGCCCCAACCCGGGGAGGGCAGGGGTGGGGGAATGTATCATTCAGAGGTCTTGGTTGAAGAATCTCAAAAAAAAATAAAAATACCCCACTTGTAAAAACATATCACATATGCTATACTAAGTATATAAAATAGTGATGCATTATTTTCAACTGGAAACACTAACGTAGTATAATTAAGAGAAAGATTCTGTAAAACAAGGCAGTTACCCCGAAACGAGAATAGTTGCAGCTATTGAGGTAGACTAATTAAACAGCTTAGGACAGCGGCTTTATGACGATTTCATTCAGCGGATTGGCATCAGGTTTAGATACATCTTCTTGGGTAGAATCGCTTGTATCACTAAAACAGGCGAAGGTTACTGAGCTTGAAGATGAAAAAGATCTTGTCACGACGACGAAAGAAGCCGTTGCAAATATAAAATCATTCTTTACTTCATTCCGTTCAGTATTGGAGAAGGTAACAGACACCAAGTTTAATGTAAGCACGATGGACATATTTGCCCAGAACCTTGCTACATCTTCCAATGTTGATATATTATCTGCTATAGCGACTGCAGAGGCTAAAGAAGCTACTTATGAAATTAATGTTGATAAACTTGCAACTTCAACACAGGCTGCAAGCGGATATAAGTTCACTACTCAGATTGTAACAACTACCGCTGCAACATTAGATTCAAAACTTGCAAATTTAGGGGTGAAATCCGGTAACATAGGTGTAACGGTTAACGGGCTTGAGCAAAATTTATACATTGCTGATAATGATACTATACAGACCTTTATTGATAAATTAAATAATTTAGGTGTAAGTGCTTCATTCAATCAGGATACCGGTGTGTTCAATATGAATATCGGTATAAATGATATTAATGATAAGGATAATACAGGGATTATTGCCGCACTGCATCTGGAAGGTGTCAATGAAGGTTATCAAAGTGACAAGCTTGAAATTACAAAGACGGATACAACTTTTGAATCTGCTGATGAATCTACTCTTTTAACCGATTTAGGTGTAAAAAGAGGTACTTTAACGATAGAAGCAAACGATGCCATATATAATGTTGAAATAGATAATGATACTACTTTAGGTGAATTTTTACAGGCTCTGAGGGATGAAAATATTAATGCATCATTGACAGAGGGCGGTGTGTTCAGGCTTGAAGATGCGGTTATTACAAATGATGGAACAACAAACCTGATTGATGCTTTTGGCTTGCAGCAGAGTGTAAGTTCAAATATTCAGCAAAGCGGTGATTTGAGCTACAAGACCGTCGTAACGGATGTAACCGTCGCAACATTGGATTCGCTGCTTAATGATATCACGGAAAATGGTGTATCCAACGGCGATACTGTAGTTGTAAAGAATTCAAATAATGAAACTTCAACTATACGTTTGTCATCAACAAGTACACTGGGTGATTTATTTGACGGATTGAAAGCTGCCGGAATGATGGCGGCCTTGAATAATGACGGCACTATTACTATATCCGGCGGTGAGATAACCGGCGGAAGTTTTGATGCTGTAAGGGAATTCGGTTTGGTAACGACTCCGACATCTTCTACAGTAACAGGTAATGTGCTTCAAAAAACTGTTACGACTACTCAGCTTGCAACGGAAGATACCCGCCTTGTGAAAGACTTGGGTGTAAAAGCAGGTGCACTGGAAGTTACAACCGGAGACGGAACTGTTCATAGCATAACAATTGATTCCGGAATGACAATCGGTGATTTGATTGATACATATGAATCATTAGGTATAAGTGCAAGTATAGATACTTCCGGTGTCCTTACGGTTGCAGGCGGAAGCTTTAGTGAAGTGAGCGGCGGAACGGATTTGTTAACCAAATTATATGGCACGGATATGGTTGATAATACAAATCAGAATTCCGCATACTCAAAAACGGATGCCTTAAAGTACGATATAATGGTTACAGAGACGGTTGAAGCCACTCTCGATTCTCTGATAAATGATGTGACCCAGAACGGTGTCTCAGACGGAGATACTCTTATAGTAAGGAATTCAAATAATCAAACATATACAATTAACTTAAATTCAAGCAGTACTCTGGCAGATATGTTCAGCGGATTGCAAAATGCCGGATTAAGAGGAACTTTGAACGAAAACGGTTCTATAACAATATCCGGCGGAGAGATAATCGGCGGAAGCTTTGATGCGGTGGGTGAATTTAATTTATCATCCGTAACCAATTCCGGAATGGTTTCCGGCAGTGTCTTAAAAGAGACAATAACGACTGTTAACACAGCGACTATAGACACCCGCCTTGTTGAGGATTTGGGTGTAAAAGCCGGTGCATTAAAAGTAGAAACGGGCGATGGAACTATTCATAATGTAACGATTACATCCGGAATGACAATCGGTGATTTAATAGACGAGTACCGAGATATAGGTATTTCGGCAAGCATAGATTCATCTGGAGTTTTGACCGTAAACGGCGGTATCTTTAGTACAGTGAGCGGCGGAACGGATTTATTAACCAAATTATACGGTACGGATATGGTTGATAATACAAATCAGAACTCCGCATACTCTAAAACCGATGCATTAAAATATGATGTAATGGTAACAAGAACGGTTGAAGCCACTCTTGCTTCACTGATAAATGATGTGACAAAGAATGGTGTTTCAAACGGAGATACCCTTGTAGTAAGGAATTCAAATAATCAAACACATACAATTAACTTAAATGCAAACAGCACTCTGGCAGATATGTTTACCGGATTACAAAATGCCGGACTTAGAGCAACATTGAACGAAAACGGTTCCATAACGATATCCGGCGGAGAGATAATCGGCGGAAGCTTTGATGCGGTAGGTGAATTTAATTTATCATCAGTAACCAATTCCGGAATGGTTTCCGGCAGTGTCTTAAAAGAAACAATAACAACCGTTAATACTGCGACATCAGGCACCCGCCTTGTTGAGGATTTAGGTGTAAAAGCCGGTGCATTAAAAGTAGAAACAAGCGACGGAACTACTCATAATGTAATGATTACGTCCGGAATGACAATCGGTGATTTGATAGACGAGTATCGAGATATAGGTATTTCGGCAAGCATAGATTCATCCGGAGTTTTGACCGTTAACGGCGGTATCTTTAGTACAGTAAGCGGCGGTACGGATTTGCTGACCAAATTATACGGTACGGATATGGTTGATAATACAAATCAGAACTCCGCATACTCTAAAACTGATGCATTAAAATACGATGTATTGGTTACAAAAACAGTTTCAGCCACCCTTGATTCTTTGATAAATGATGTAGCTGCAATTAAAGTTTCAAACGGTGCAACTCTTGAAGTAAGGAATGCAAATAATCAAACATATACAATTAACTTAAATTCGAGCAGCACTCTGGCAGATATGTTTACCGGATTGCAAAATGCCGGACTTAGAGCAACATTGAACGAAAACGGTTCCATAACGATATCCGGCGGTGAGATAACCGGCGGAAGCTTTGATGCGGTGAGAGCATTCAACCTTTCTTCCGTAACAAATTCCGGAATAGTTACCGGAAATTCGCTTCAAGAGACTATTACCAATATCAATATAGCCACGGAAGACACCCGCCTTGTTGAGGATTTGGGTGTAAAAGCCGGTGCTTTAAAAGTAACAACGGATGACGGAACTACTCATAATGTAACGATTACGTCCGGAATGACAATTGGCGATTTGATAGATGCATACGACGCCTTAGGTATAAGTGCAAGTATAAATTCTTCCGGTGTTCTTACGGTTGCAGGCGGAAGCTTTAGTGCAGTAAGCGGCGGTACTGATTTGTTGACCAAATTATACGGCACGGATATGGTTGATAATACAACCCAAAATTCTGCATATTCTAAATCCGAAGCGTTAAAATATGAAATTACCGAAACGGTGAAAGCCACACTGGATACAAAACTCGGTTCAATGGGGCTTGAAAGTGACTCAGCTGTATCATTTTCTGTTAAGGACGTCGGGACTGTATCTGTAACCTTAAGTTCATCAATGACAATTCAGGATATGATTGATAAACTGAGCTCTAAAGGTGTTTCGGCTTCCTTTGATAGTGAAAGTGCAAAATTAACTATTTCTAATGCTGAACTCACATCTGCTAAATCCCCGGTTAGTGAAATATTTGGATTCACCTCTATAATTACAGGCAGATACACATCGTCAAAAGCTGTTTATGGAGTGCAGCAAGAAGAAGTATATGCTAATGAAAACACAACTCTCGGACAGTTAGGCTTATCCGGAAACAGTACACTCAAACATCAAGTTAAGCTTTCTGTTGACGGTGTAGTGTATAATACATATGTTACATCAGCAACCAAAATGAGTCAGGTAATTGAATGGATTAACTCTAATGGTGCGACAGCAACGTTAACAAACGGTATATTTAGGATTGAAGGCGGGGCAATTATTGAAGGTCCTCTGGAAGTTCTGCTGGGACTTTCTACGCAGACAACAATAGTTCAATCTACAACGGAGCAAACTGCAGGATTATCGACAACTCTAGCGGCTGTCGCAAATACAAATGATTTTAAAATAACATTCAAAGATTCTGCAACAGGTGCAGCTTCAACAGTATATACTTTTGCTTCAGATGCAACATTTGCAGATTTAATAAGTGTCTTTGTAAGTAATGACATTGATGTAACATTGACAGACGGTGTACTTTCGTTTGATACTTCTGCCGGTACTTATGCGACAGGTGCTCTTCTGGATGATTTCGGTGTGAAATCAAGTGCGGGCATCGTAGGTCTTGCACAGTCATCTATCAATCTGCGAGAAGAAAAGACGTTAACTACCAACGCTAGTTCATATACCACATTTGAAGATTTAGGTATTGATCCTACGAATATGACAATTTGTATCGAAGGCAATCGTCAGCAATGTACGATTAATACTCTGACAGAGAATTCTACGCTGGCGGATTTCTTTAATAGGCTTTCAAGCTGGGGTGTTGGTTTAACCGGTTCTATTAGTAATGGTGTAATTACAATAAAATCTACTCAAAGCAATAAGCTAACCGGTACTTTAGCAGAGGCATTAGGCATCAACTGGGGCAGTACTACAAAATGGAATTCAACCTCTAATGTAACGTATAAAAAGGTTGTGTATACTTCTACCGGCGGGAATGGCAATCTTGAAATAATTAAACCCGGAAATAATAATACCGGTAGTACATCATCAGGATTAGGTTCTTCGGTATCAACCGGCGGCGGTACCGGCGGCGGTACATTCCAGGCGACAACTGTTACTTGTACTGCGACACTAGATACTACTCTTAGTGAATTAGGTATAACATCTGATCAGGTGATTACTTATTCCATGGCTCCATCAGGGGGTGTAACATATCAACCTGCCCGTATTACTATTAAATCAACGGATACTTTAAGAACTCTTAAATCCAAAATAGCATCGTATGCGAGCATGACTATATCATCAACCGGAAGGGTTTCTATAGTAGAAAATAGCAGCGATGGTAACCTCACTCTCACATCTAGTATAATATCGGCACTAAAATTGGCAGAAACCGAAACTTATGATACCACAGCATCTGTAACCCTGAGCCCGATAAGTACTACGTCTACTTTTGGCGCAAGCCTAACAACCCAGCTTAAAAATATCCAGGTTTCTTCATGGGTGCTCCCCCTCACCTATTCTATTACGATTGGTAATGTAGAAACCGGCAGCCTTACTACATACACATTTGCATCAACTGATACTATTGATGATTTTGTGACCACTCTTAAAGAGGCAGGTGTAAATGCCACCTTCTCTGCTTCAACCGCTACAGTTGAAATTGCTGCCGGCGGAGATGGGTATATAACGTCAATGTCAAATCAAATAAGCTCTATTTTCGGATTTAAAACCGGAGAGGGACATTCGTACGAATATTCAGATGGTGGAATGTCAGCCTCCGGTATGTTGAAAGAGTCTTCTAATAACTCGACTACAGTACCTACTTCTCAATCATCTGTAAGACCTCTGATGGTAACAATAGAGGTGCAATCTACGGTTACAACAGATACAAAACTCTCTGATTTGGAAGATTTTAACGGAACAAATCTCGGTATAACTTCCGGTCAGGTCTATGTATATACTAACGGTGTGCGCAATACATTGAATATTAGCAGTAATGAGACGATAGGTTCCCTTTCCAGTAAGTTAGCAGCTTATGGTATTTCAATAGATATGTCTAATAACCAGCTCTATTTTAACGGTAACAGCAATAGCTATCTGACAGTAACCGGACTGCCTGCTACCAGTGCTTCCAATATATTGACGAAATTGGGTATTCAAACCTGGAATACTAATTATGATACGGTTTCCGGTTCTCTTGTCGCCGAAGCCAACAGCAACGGAACGGCAAACGGAGATGTAAAACTTGTTGATTTGCGCGGTTCTAACGGTAATCTCCTCGGTATTACTACGGGTACATATTACATATATGATAACGGAACCAAAATTACGGCAACTATAACCTCTGATATGACCGTAACCGATTTCTTAAACACTCTGAATGCCCATGGTATATCAGCAGGTATAAGTTCAGACGGTTCAATCACATTGAGCGGAAAGAACAATTCACACATAGCCTCATCGGGAGGTTCGAATATAGTAGATACATTATTCCCTGATTGGGAGTATGTAAACACATATACATCCGAAGACTTGAAGTTCCAGACAGAAGAAGAAAAAGCCATAACCTCAAGTACAAAACTGTCAGACATAAACGGAGTAAGTTATAAAGCGGGCTTGATAACAGTAAATCGAGACGGAATCAAGACGAATATAACATTAACGACAGATGAGACAATCGGCTCATTAATAGATAAATTAAATTTACAGGGCTTTAATGCGGCACTTGATGTAAACGGCAGTCTGACCATAAGATCAGACGGGAATCTGTTACTGGAAGAATACGTAGGAACCCAGACCGCATCAAATGTGATGGAAATATTGGGAATAGATCCGTCAAATTGGATAAAAACAAGTATATATGATAGTGCAAGCTTAGACAGAGAAGAAGTCACCCAAGAAGAGACAGCAATAGTCGGGGAAACAAAGCTGTCAGAAATCGGTGTAACAGCGGGCACATATTATATATATGAAAACGGAGTCCGCCTGACAGCGACTATAACATCGGATATGACAGTGTCAGATTTCTTAAATACAATGAATTCACACGGCATATCAGCAGGTATAAGTTCAGACGGTTCAATCACGTTGAGCGGTAAGAACAATTCATACATAGCCTCATCCGGAGGTTCGAATATAGTAGATACATTGTTCCCTGATTGGCAGTATGTAAATACATATACATCCGAAGACTTGAAGTTCCAGACAGAAGAAGTCATGGCGGTTACCACAGATACAAAACTTGCGGATATTAATGGTGTGAACTATGTAGATGGGTTAATTACCATTAATAAAAATGGTGCTAAAACAAATATAACTCTTACCTCTGACGAAACTATAGGGTCATTCATTAACAAGCTCAATGTTCAAGGCTTTAACGCAGCTCTTGATATCAATGGCAGCTTGATTATAGGTGCTGACGGAAACCTCTCTCTTGAATCTTATGCCGGTACAGGCAAAGCTTCCAATGCTTTAAGTATTCTCGGTTTGGATTCTGCTAACTGGATTAAAACAAATACCTATGATAGTAAAGATTTGAATAAAGAAGAAGTCTATACGATAGATACTGCCGTTACTCGTGATACTATGCTTTCTGATTTAGGTATCAAAGCAGGTGAATACTATATCTATAGCAACGGTGTAAAATATACCGCAATGATTTCAGGTGATGATACAATAGGTTCATTTATTCAGACTCTCCAAACCTTCGGTATTCAAGCAAGTCTAAGCATATCTGATGATAAGTCAACTTTGACTATTTTAGGCAACGGAGATTCTTATGTCGCCAAATCTAATTCAGTAACAAATGCTTCTAATATTGTGGACAGACTCTTCCCGAACGGTATGGGTACCACCTACGATTACAACGCTTCGCTTACACAAACGATTACGACAACTTCTACTCACCTTATCAATAAAGATACCCTCCTCAGTGAGCTTGATAAGGATTGGGGCAGCTCTAAACTTAAATCAGAAGGAAGATTAGTATTTAATATCAATGGTATAGCGAAAGCTATTGATATTGAATCCGATGAAACAATAGGCTCCCTTATCGATAAGCTGGAAACAATAGGAATAACCGCTTCAGTATCTGACGGCGTATTTACAATTCAAAGCGGATTTGATGAAATAAGCATAAATCAACCTGCTTCTTCTTCAAATCTTATAACTAACCTTGAATTGACTTTCCATGATGATTTAGGAGGTTATGCGGCAAGCTCTGATACGGTTATGCAGACGGTTACTACTTATGAAGAAAGAACCCTTTCCGTTTCAAATTATGCGGATAACTCTACTAAATTGAATATGATGAATATTTCATCAGGTACTTTTACAATCTATAAAGATGGTCAAAAAGCAGTTATTCAGGTTGATTCCGAAGAAACCTTCGGAGAATTCCGTTCAAGAGTCGCATCCGCTCTTAATGGCGTAGATGTGAAATTTGAAAACGGTATTCTGACCTTCTTAGCAACAGACGGCGGTGATTTGCAAATAGGCTCTACTACCGATTCAAGCAATCTTGCCGCAGTTGCCGGACTTGCTAAGAATGAAGACGGTACAATTACAAGTGCAAGAGAATTGTATAAAGTGAACGGCTCTTCTGTTATCACAGATTCAGGCTTGTTTAGGCTCGGTAATGTTACTGAAGGTACATTTACCCTCGGTAATGAAGTCTTTACTATTGATGATAAGACAACAATAAATGACTTGATAGGTCAGATAAATTCCAGCGAAGAATCTAATGCTACGGCTTATTGGGATTCTATTGACGGTAAACTTGTTATAACTTCCCGTGCAACAGGTGCATCACTTATTAATATCGAAGCCGGTACAAGTAACTTTACTGATATTATGGGCTTTACATCAACTGAAACAGCGGCTGACGGCTCAACAATAAAGAGACTCTCCGTGGATAATCAAACTCTCGGGGCAAACGCAAGCTTTACAATTAACGGTACAAGATATACTTCAACATCTAATACCGTTACAAGTGACATTTCAAGAATTGAAGGGGTTACTATTAATCTCAAAGATATAACAGAAGAAGGTCCTGTTACTCTGAAAATTGAACGTGACAAAGAAGCGGTTGCAGATGCGATTGAAGATGTTGTCGAAGCTTATAATGAGCTCATGTCAAATGTTAACGATGCAATTTCAATCGAAGGTGAGCTGCACGGTGAAACAATGCTTAAGCTGATAAGAACACAGCTGAGAAATCTCATGACAAGTTCACTGGCAGGCAGCGGTACTTATAAAAACCTTGATGCTATAGGTATAACATCAGAAGCTGCAAGCGGAACAAATGTTGATACTGAAAATGTAGATACGTTATATTTTGACAGGGAAAAATTCCTTGAAGCATATGGCGAACATCCTGAAGAATTGAAAGAATTTCTTGTAGGTACTGATGATAATCCGGGCGTGCTTTCCAAGGTAGAAACCTTGATTGAATCAACCCTGGCTTCAGTTACGGGTTACTTCGATTCCACAGATTCTTCTTATGCTGACCAAATCCAGCGTATTGATGACAGAATTTCAAGACAAACACGTGCTGTTGAAAGATATAGAATACGTTTAGAAGCTAAATTCCAGTCTATGGATTTACTGATTGCTAATATGCAAAATCAGTACAGTTCATTCCTTACACTGGGCAGCAATGCTTTGACTGGTTAGATTAATCTCCTTAAATTTTATTATGACAGCTCCCCCCGTAAGAATTTTTTAACAGGGTATTTTATCTGTTGTTTATGATATGATATTCCTAAAGGAGTTCGTATGAGAATAGACGGAAGAGAAAATAATCAGCTTAGAACAATTAAATTTACCCATAATTTTACAAAACATGCCCTAGGCTCAGTTTTGGTTGAATTTGGAGATACAAAAGTTATCGTGACAGCCTCTGTTGATTTGAAAAAGCCAAAATGGATGGCTGAAGATGATGAAAGAGGCTGGGTTACGGCAGAATATTCTCTGTTGCCTTCTTCAACAAATACAAGATGCAGAAGAGAAAGAGAAAAAGTTTCGGGCAGAACCCATGAAATTCAAAGACTTATCGGAAGAAGCTTACGTGCTTGTGTCGATTTAACAAAAATGCCCAAAATGACTATTACAATTGATGCCGATGTGATTCAAGCTGACGGAGGTACAAGAACTGCAAGTATTTGCGGAGGGTATCTTGCATTAAAAGATGCAGTGGATAAACTCTTGGCTTCCGGAGATTTAACTGAAAATCCTATAATTGAACCTGTAGGTGCTGTTTCAATCGGTATAGTCGATGATGAAATTAAGCTTGATTTGAATTATGAAGAAGATTCTCATGCAAGGGTGGATTCCAATGTGGTGTTGACAAAAAGCGGGAAAATCGTTGATTTTCAGACAACCTCCGAGGGTGCACCATATGAATACAATACAATGCTTGAGTTATTTTGTATCGCAAAATCCGGCATTGATAAAATTATTGAAATGTATTAGTTCCTTGTTGACTGGCTCTTATGTTGCCTGTAAACTGGTATAGAGAAATGTGTGGGGAAAAGTTTATGGAAGAGAATGCACTAAAAAAATTTACTACAGCAAAATTTATAAGTTTTGCTATAGGTTTCTTCGGACTCCAGTTTGCCTGGCAGATGAGAATAATATTGTCCGGCCCTGTTACAGAAGAGTTAGGTGCATCACCTTTCCTGTTCGGCTTAATTTGGCTTGCCGGCCCTTTTACCGGTATGGTTGTACAGCCGGTTATCGGGGCACTGAGTGATAAAACAAGAACCGCTTTTGGCAGAAGACGACCGTATCTTTTAGGCGGGGCGCTTCTTTCTGCTCTTGCACTCTGGGCTCTTCCAAATTCTGCATCTATAACTAATTGGTTCTCTAATCTTTTACATTTTCACTTCCCTGCCTGGTCAGCACTGTTGTTTGCAGCGATTATGATATGGATTTTAGATGCTTGTGTTAATATTGCCCAAGGCCCATACAGAGCTCTTGTTCCAGATGTTGTGCCTCCGGAACAACATTCTATTGCTAATTCATATATAAGTCTTGCAATAGGCCTCGGTTCAGTTTTTGCTGCAGGTGCAGCTCCGTTCCTAAAGTGGGCGTTCAATTATCAGATGCCTATAAATGCTCAGTTTATAATGGCGGCGCTTGCTTTCTCTCTGGGTATGATTTGGACTTGTACGGCTATACAGGAACGAAATAATATAAGTACTGAAACAAAAAATGATGAAAAATTTAATATTGTAAAATCTTTGAAAGATTTTTTCGGACTTTCTCCGGAAGTCGGAAAAATTTGCTGGATGCAGTTTTTTACCTGGATTGGTACGATGTGTATGATGATGTACTTTACTCAATACTCTGTCCATACCGTTTTTGCAGTTCCGGATTTATCTGATGTTCATGAAACGATGAAAACGGCTTATGACAGTGCAGTCCTTGCCGGAACAAACTTTTCTTCAGTTTGTTTTGCAATTTTTAATTTGATATGTTTTATTGTGGCAATTCCTATCGGTGTTCTGTCTGTTAAATACGGAAATAAGAAAGTACATATTATATCAATGCTCTCTATGGCAGCGGCTTATCTCGGTATGGCAATAACGGTTAATCCCAAGTTGATTGCTTTGTTTATGGCTATTTCAGGTATTGGATGGGCGAGTATTTGCGCACTTCCGTTTGCGATGCTTTCTCAGTTTATTAAACCCGGAACTGAAGGTTCTGTTATGGGAATCTTTAATATTTTTATAGCAGGTCCGCAAGTCTTTGTCTGTACTCTTGTTTCCTGGTTGATTAACAAAAGTATGTTTATTATGGATGAAGGAGTTAATTATCACTGGGAATATACTTTTATTGTGGGAGCTTTGTGTCTGATTGCGGCTTCAATCGTTGCATCAAAAGTGAAAGAAAAGTCTGTCCCTCAAAATGTATAACCGCTCAGCTTGTGAGGTATTATTATGACAAAAAAAATACTTTTGATTTATCCCCCTTCACCGGTTTTAAACAGAGAAGACAGATGCCAGCAGCCTACGAAAGAACTTCTGGTAATTCCGCCGCTGCCTCCTACGGATCTGATGTATCTTGCTGCTATCGCCGAAAAACTGGGCTTTGAGGCTGTAATTCGTGATTATAGTCTGGGCGGGGATTTGTTTCAAGACCTGATTGAACTTAAACCGGATTATTTGCTTGCTAATATTGCAACTCCTACGTTTAAATCGGATATGGAGACAGTTAAAAATATCAAAGAAAAGATTCCTAATTGTATAACAATTGTAAAAGGTGCGCCGTTTCTTACATATAATACGAATGTTATTTATGAACACCCTTATATTGATTACGTAATTATGGGTGAGCCGGAACTCACATTAAAGGAAATTCTAGAAGGGGTGCCTGATAATGAAATCCTCGGTATTTGTTATAAAGAAAATTTTCAGGGTGTAAAAAATGAATCAAGACCCTTTAATGAAGATTTGGACTCCTTGCCCTTTCCAGCCAGACATTTGGTCGATAATACAATTTACAGGAGACCGGATAACGGAAAGGTTCAGGCAGTAATAAAAGTTTCCAGAGGATGTCCGTTTCACTGCTTTTTCTGTTTAGCATCACCAGTTTCCGGAATTAAGGTTAGAAAGCGTTCTGCTGAAAATATTATAGCGGAGTTAAAAGAATGTGTTGAAAAATTTAATATTACCAACTTTCTTTTCTGGTCAGATATTTTCAATATTGATAGAAGTTGGACCATAGATTTATGTAAAAAAATTATTGACAGCGGTCTTAAAATTACTTGGTCGGCAAATACACGGGCTGATACAATGGATGATGAAATGGCTCATTGGATGTATAAATCAGGATGCAGACTCGTAAGCATAGGCGTTGAAAGCGGTTCACAAGAAATTTTGAACAATATAGGTAAGAAAATAACTCTGGATAATATAAGAAATACGGTTAAAGTATTGAAGAAAAATAAAATTAAAATTTATAATTATTTTGTGCTCGGACTTCCCTGGGAAACAGAGGAAACTGCAAACGAAACCATAAATTTTGCAATAGAACTCGATAGTAATTTTGTAAGTTTTTATACGGCAGCACCTCTTCCGGGAACAAAATTCTTTGCTTATGCTCTGGTAAATAAGCTTGCAGAAGATGGGTTGAATTTTGACGGTGCATATTTTGTACCTTCTGTCCGTACACATAGCCTTTCAAAAGAACGTATTCTTGAGATTCATAAATCAGCAGTACGGAAATTCTATCTCCGCCCGGGTTTTATTTTTAAAACTATTTTGTCCCTCCGTTCTTTTACGGAGTTTAAGAATTATTTTCGGGCAGGTATGAATTTGATTTTTAAAAGATAAAAGGTTGATAAACAGTATTTTAAAACAGAAGGGGGTCGGATTCTAACAAGAATCCGACCCCCTTCGTTAATTAATCCTCGGAGCTTATTGCTGAGCTCTTTTAATAGCAAGAACAAGTCTTGATTTCTTTCTTGCAGCAGTATTTTTATGCAAAATACCTTTTGATACAGCCTTATCGCACAACTGATAAACTTTTGAAATAGCTAAGTCTAAAGCTTCTTTATCAGATTCAGTTGCCAGTGAAAGAGCTTTTTTAACTGCTGATTTAATAGATGTTTTAAAAGCTACATTTCTTTGTCTGTTGGCTTCTGCAATAAGAACTCTTTTCTTTGCTGACTTAATATTTGCCATTTTATATTTCCTTTCACTTGTAACAATTAAAAAGGTTAATGACTCCGTTTTTAATTGTTTATCACATGAGGATTGTGAGTACAATTATTGTATTAGTAACAAACTATTTTGTAAAGAGGATTATTGCGTTTTAATACAAGGTACTTAACTTTTCTTAATTTCTGTTAAGGTAGGATCCAGGAGCCGTCTTCCGATGTTATCAAAATTTATGGAATAAAGAGTTTTTGTTCCATATTTAATCATTTTTTCGACAACACCTGTTCCGTATTTTGCATGAGTAACGGTATCTCCTTGCTCAATAGGGTCGCTTGTCACCATATCTTCCGGAGGAATATCTGCATCATAAACAGGTACAATAGGTGTAGAAGAATTTCTGGTTTCAAGTATTTCTCCACTGTCATCGGTCTCAGCAGAATTGCCGACTTCTTCCAACGGTTCTAAAAAAACGTCGTCTTCGTCCTCTGCTATAGGTTCTAATTCTTCAATTTCTTCTCTTGTTTGGGGAAGTTCTTCAATTTTTTCTTCAGAATTTTCGCCATTTAATTCATCTATAAAATCTAAATCTGAATCAGAGATATCCTCATCTTCTTTTATTGTAGTGAAAACTTTATCGACATCTTCGACTATTTGTTTATCTAAATCTTCTTCTGAGAGTCCTTCGTCTTCGCTGCCTAAATCAACAAGAATTGCTTCTCCGTCAGATTCGGAATTGGGGTCTAGCTCAACCAATTCATCTAATTCGCTGTTATCTTCATTAATAGGAATTACCCCGATATCGTTTGTTTCTTCTTCAAATTCTTTTAATGACGGAATCTCCTGACTTTTTTCAGGTTCTTCTTCTACTAAATCGGAAATTTCTTCGGGGAGGGAAATTTCTTCAGATTGTTCTTGTTCATCTAAAGAAATTTCAGGAAGTATTTCCGGCACATCCTCGTTATTTTCTGCTTCAGAACCCGGTATTACTTCTTCAGAGATATTATCAGGTGTAGTATTATCTTCTGTTAGCGTGCTTTGTTGAAAATCTTCTGTCTGTGTTTCTTCTTTAATTTTGTCTTCAGGATTTTCATTTATGCCGGATTCAACAGGAATCTCTCCGGTTTCTTCACTAAAAGATTCAGGTTCAACTACAGTATCATTATTAGTACCATTTTGAACGGTTATATTTTCATTCGTACTTACTGTATTATCTTCAGTGATAAGAGTCTCTGTATCTTCATCCGTATCTTCATCGGCAAAAAGATTTTGAACAGTAGAAACTTCTGAGCTTTGAACTTCTTCTGATAATTTTTCAATTAAGTCATCAGACTTTTTCTCAATTGCGGCAGCAGTTGGTTCAAGGGGCTGTGCCGTAATATCATCACTCTGTGCGATTTCGTCTTCTTTTATTACTTCATCTGTAATTTCATTTTCTAAATCTTCAACTGTGAGTTCTTGTGCCGCAAGAGGAGTTTCATCCGGTTCTGCTCCGGGATGAGGTTCTATAACTGCTGTTATTTCTTCCAGGTCAGAGACTAGAGGAATATAGTTTGTTCCTTCTCCGACAAGCAGATAAGTATCTTTTGGCATAGAGTTAAGAAATGTGTTATAAATATTGAAAACCTGATTCGCTGTAAAAGAAGGTTCTATTATAAAATTATCAAACAGGTTTTTAATTTCGTTAATGTATTTAAATTTCGAATGAGTTATAAATGTAGTTGACAATGCATCATTGGTCAACACATTTTTAATATTTTTCTTGTTAATTGAATTTGAACTTTCCAGAAATATTTGCACAGAATCTTTTTGTTTTGAAAGTGCTGAAAGGATACAGCTCAGGTATCTGTTTTGGAAAGTCGGGTCAAGTTTTGACAAATCAATAATTGCAAATTTTGATTGAAGGATTTTATCAAGATTTTCAGCTTCGTCTTTTGTTTTTGCAAAGCATCCGTCTTTATCAAATTTTGCGAGTTTATTTTTTAATACGAGCAGTTTGAATATATGAGACTTGTCAACCAAATCATCCACTACTGTTTTAAGTGCGCTGAAAGGCAGAAAAGGAACGGTCTTAGCATATTCACCCAAATCCAGAAATATTTCTTTTATCATAGCCTTACTTTCAGGGGTTGTGTCATTAAGGCAATCTTCATACATAAAAGAAAGACCCTCTATATTTAACGGCAGGCTAAAATCAGTGCCGGCAGTAAATTTTTTGCCATCTACAATTCCCAGCATATCTATAACAATAACTCTGCCATATGTTTTAAATTGGTTAACAAAGTTTGATAAAATAATATTATTTGAATCGGGTTTATCTACACATATAAGGGTTTTTTTATTAAAGCAATCTTTGTCAACAGGTATATTGATATGTTTGTCGGTGAATTTACCGGCAAATATAGGATTTGTCGGGGTTAGAGAGTTGTTTAGAATATCGAGTGTAAACTCGCTGATTTCAGAATCTTTATCAGGGAGAGTTTTATCGTAATTTCTGAGTATTCCGTCATACAGAAATAAAATTTTTGCATATGCAATCAGATTACCTCCGGCCTTTTTTACCTGAATTACCTGAGCAATATACTGTTTAGCAATATCATTTATTAATATAAATGACGATAACGAAATCTTTTCTTCAGATTCAAACTTGATAAAACCGTCTCTTACTTCTAAAATTCTCATTCTAAAACCTCTAAACAGATATTATCATGAACATGCTCTTATTTTAAAAAATTTTTTACAATTCTATAACAAATTTTTAATTGAAGTCTAATAAAATTTGTGGTTTAATTCTTGCTATGAGAGAAATTTTATTGAATAACAACATTAATGCCTGTATAAAAATTAACAATGATACTCCGAGAACAGCATTGGCTTTGAATTTCTTAATAGAAAGACCGGAGAAAATCCCTGGTGAATATCTTTTAATGAACAGACTTCTTTTAAAAGGTACAAATAAATACAAGTCGGAAGAACTAGCTTCTATACTGGATGAAAATGCCATAGATATGTTAACCGAAATGAAATATGATTATTTAAGATTCCGCTTTGTATCATTAAATGAAGATTTTGAATACGCACTTTCTATACTTTCAGATGTTATTTTGAATTCAACATTTGAGGAGTTTGAGAAAGAAAGAGAAACTTTAAAAGGAGAACTTTTAGCAGAATTGGATTCAGCCAGAACAAAAGTTTCGGATTTATTTACAAAAACTATTTACAAAAATCATTTTTACGGAGCGAGTTATACAACAATTCTTGAAAATATAGATAGGGTTACCCTTGAAAGTGTAAAGGAATCTTATAATTATATTCTGACAAATAGTAAAAAAACACTTGCATTTGCAGGTGATATAGATTCTGATAGGGTTGTTGAACTTCTAAATAAATATTTGGACCGGATACCTGATTCAAAAAATATTGTTTCAGAAATATGTCCTCCTAATCCTGTAAAACAAGAAAAAGCGGAACTGGTTAAAGAAGATGCCCAACAGGCGCAAATTATTCAAGGGTGGCTTGTTCCTACCATAGGCAGTGACGATTATTTTAAAATAATGCTTTTAAATACAATTCTTGGTGCAAGCGGTCTTTCTTCCCGTTTATTTATGGAATTAAGAGAGAAAAAAGGTCTGGCATATACGGTCAGAACTTCATATGAAACTCATCAGAAAGCTGCCGTGTTTAGTATATATATAGGAACTGAACCTTCCAATATAGAAACATCAATTTCCGGGTTTAAAGAAGAGATTGAAAAAATAAAGAGAATTCCGGTTTCTGAAGAAGAGTTACATAATGCTAAAAATAATATTATTGGCAAGCAGCAGTTTATAACTGAAACAAATTCTCAGCAGGCAAATTTAATGGCATATTATTCAATTTCAGGTAAGCCATTCGATTATCAAAAAGAGGTTGTTGAGAGGTTAAAATCCGTAACTTCTGCTGAATTACTGGAGTGCGCCAATAAATATTTCACGGATAATTTTGTAATTGCTGTATTAAGACCTTAGGTAGCTTATGAATTTTACGCTTGGCGGAAATAAAATAGATTTATTCAATCCCTCTTTTGGGGCGGTTCTTGTAATCGGGGTTGTTCATGGCGACGAACCGCAGGGGGATTACCTCATAAGAAAATATTATGAACTTTGTCCGGAAACAAAATTGATGCTTGTTCCATGTCTTAATCCCGATGGTATGGAAAGTAAAACCAGGACTAATTTTCGTGGAGTTGATTTAAATAGGAATTTCCCTTCTAAAAACTGGATTCTGTCAGAAAAGAATGAGTATTTTGGAGGTGAAACTCCTGCATCGGAGCCGGAAACAAAATTTCTTATTGAACTAATTGATAAATATTCTCCGAAAGCTATATTGACACTTCATTCACCATACAAAGTTGTAAATTATGACGGCGGAAACACTGATGAAGCAAAAATTCTTGCCAAAAAAATATCTGAAATAATCGGCTATCCGGTACAGGAAAACATTGGTTATCCCACTCCCGGAAGTTTCGGAACCTGGGCTGGAATTGAAAAAGGTATCCCTGTTATTACATTGGAGCTTGATGAAAATATAGAAGTTGTTGAACTTGAAAATTCTGTTTTTGGTATATTTAAAATGTTGGAAAATTATTAGGATAGTTATGAAGAATATAAAAGAGATAGTTGAAAAGAATAATTTAAAGCATATAGCTATAATTATGGATGGAAACAGGCGGTGGGCAAAGGAGAAAAATCTTCCTTCCGCAGTCGGGCATAAAAAAGGTGTAGATGCCCTGAAATCAGCAATGCATGCCTGTGATGATTTTGGTATAAAATATTTAACAGTGTATGCATTTTCTACTGAAAATTGGAATAGAAAACCGGATGAAGTAAATTTTTTGATGGACTTGTTGGGACAAACGTTAAAGAATGAGCTAAAAGAAATGCATGAAAACAATGTTGTAATTTCGTTTATAGGCGATACATCAAAATTAAGTACAAAACTTCAAGAAATTCTAAATAATGCAGTTCAGACAACAAAAAATAATACAGGGGTAAATCTGCAGATAGCATTTAATTATGGGGCACGAGCTGAAATTGCACGTGCTGCAGCGATGATAGCAGATGATTATAAATCAGGTAAAATAAGCAGCATAACAGAAGATACGGTAAACTCGTATCTTTATACTTCAAATATTCCGGATCCGGACTTGCTAATAAGAACCGGAGGCGAAATGCGAGTTTCAAATTATCTTCTCTGGCAGATTGCATATTCCGAATTTATAGTTTTACCGTCATTCTGGCCGGATTTTAATAAAGAAACTTTGGAAAAGTGTATAGAGGAATTTAATCGTAGAAATCGTCGCTGGGGTGTTTAGTAAGCTTTATTAACTAATGAATCATGAGTCATGTTTTCAATAGTGTCTTCTAACGGCTCGAGTTTTTCTCCGAGCGCCAGTTCCAGTATGTAGTCTGCGAATTTAATATTTTTAGGTAAGAATGAGCCATGGAGATAGGTTCCGAATACATTTTTGTATCGTGCACCTTCTGTCTTGTCATTACCGTTATTTCCGTTCCCGGTAATAACTTTTCCGAGAGGCTTTGTTTCTCCCTGAAGGTAGGTTAATCCGCTATGGTTTTCAAACCCTACAAGAGTTCCTCTTTCTGTTTCAACCGTTACATTCCCGATAAAACGTCTGTCTCCCGCAACGGTGTAGGCATCTAAAAGGCTTATGCCTTTAAGCCGGTCTCCGTTATGAGGCTGATAATAATGTCCCATAAGCTGGTATCCGCCGCATATACCTAAAAATACAGCTCCTCTTTCACGCTCATTAGTTAAAAAGTCCTTATGCTTCTGCAACTCTACAGAGACTTCTATTTGCTGTAAATCTTGACCTCCGCCTATAAAATAGATATCGTGCTCTCCTATGGAATCTGAAATATTAATTTCATCAATTTTAATATTTATACCTCTCCATTCGCACCTCTTTTTCAGGGTAATAATGTTTCCTCCATCCCCGTATATGTTTAAAAGTTTTGGATATAAATGTGCAAGTCGGATTGTTTTCATTGAATAGTAAGCTCCTTAAGAACTTTTAGGGTTTTTTGCTTTTTGCTGCTGTGAACTTTTATATAATCATCTAAAAGGTTAAAACATACCTGGCAAACTTTTTCAGTAGCCTTTTTGTCATAATCGCTTTCATAGTTAAAATCAAATTGAAGCATTGCGAGTAGAAAATCTCTTATTTTATGATGCATTTTTAGCTTAATACCGAGAGTTTCGTTGCAATCTTTACAGATAACACCACCCATTGTTGAAGAAAAGTACATATCTTCATCCAGGATTTGTTCTCTGCAACATAAGCATGTATCCAATTCTACACAGAACCCCATTATTAAAAGGAGTTTTAGTTGGAATTTTATCACAGCTATCAAAGCATCTTTTTTATCCTTAGAATCTGCTATTTTGTTTAAAGCTTTATATAAAAGTTCATATATTTCTTTAGAAGCAGCCTCTGAACCTTCTCCAAAGTTTACAATAAGTTCCGAAACGTAAGATGATAGCATAAGTTTGTCCATATCTTCTCTGGTTTTTCTGAAATTATTGACTGTTTGGGCTTGTATAATAGTATCCATGTTTCGGCCTTTAAGAAGCTGTAAAGAATTTGCCACGAGCAAATCCATTCTTGCTCCTAATCTGCTTTTAGGTTTTTTTATCCCCTTTGCAACTCCTTTTATTAGTCCGTTATCCTTTGAATACATAACTATAATCTTATCGGCATCATTGAGACTGTACGATTTTAGATTAATAGCTTCTGTTACATAATTATTCATAATAAGATTTTGTTCCTTGATATACCCCTCTGAATATTTTTTCTAATTCATGCTCGTCATTTGAATTTGCAAGCGCTTCTTCTTCGGAGATATATTCATTATCAACAAGAGAGTATAATGATGAATTCATTGATAACATATCTTCCAGAGTATTATCGCTTATCAAGCTGTATATTTCATCAGAGTTATCTTTGATAATATAATCTTTAATAGTAGATGTCACAACCATAACTTCGCAGGCAGGGTATCTCTTTTTATTTTTTTCTGAGTAGATAAGTCTTTGTGCAATGGTTGCTCTTAATGTTTCTGCGAGCTGTTTTCTTACAATCTGTCTGTTTGATTCTTCAAACATATTAACAATTCTGTTTATAGTTTGTACCGCATCGTTTGTATGGAGTGTTGTTAAAACAAGATGCCCTGTTTCGGCAGCTTTAAGCGCCGCCGACATTGTTTCTTTATCTCTGATTTCTCCGATAAACAGAACATCAGGATCTTGTCTCAGAGCATATTTAATTCCATCTGAGAAGGTTGCTGTATCAACGCCCACCTGTCTTTGAGAAACTATACTTTTTTCATTGTGAAAAACATATTCAACCGGGTCTTCAATAGTTACGATATGTTTTGTTTGCGTCATATTAATCTGATTAATAAGAGATGCTATGGTTGTAGATTTGCCGCATCCGGTAGGACCTGTAACCAGAACTATTCCGTTTTTGTGCTGTACAATACTTTCTAATAGGCCGGGAAGTTGTAATTCTTTCAATGTCGGAATTTGATAAGGTATGTTTCTTATTGCAAGAGCCGGCATGCTGAGCTGACGGTTATAATTAATTCTGTACCTTGAAACACCTTTGATTTCATACATAAAATCAACATCCATTCTGGTTAAGATGGCATCTCTTATAGATGTAGGAGCTATTTCAAGAATAGCATTATCAATATCCCCTTTTGTTAAAGCCGGCAGGCTTGTTTTTAGAATAAAACCATTACGCCTTAAAAATGGTGGGTATCCTACTATTAAATGCTCATCTGATGCTCTGTTTAAAGCGGAATCCTTTAAAAACTGTTCAATATTGAAACCTTCACTCATTATATAACCCTCTTCCTTCCTTAATCGTATCATTTATAAGCTTTTTTGACAATAAGTTTACATAAAAAAAGCGGATTCAAAATCCGCTTTTTGATTTATTTAATTAACAACTGTAACTGCATCCGCCGCTAAAACCTCCTCCAGAAGAGAAAGAGGAAGCTGAGGATGCGATTGAACCGCAGGACTCACCAGCTCCGGAGTATGCGATTGAGCCGCAGGATTCTCCAGCTCCTGAATAAGCAATTGAACCGGTTGTCTCATAGCTTTCCCCGAACGCTGCTATTGTCGCATCTGATGGTCCAGAGTAGAAACTGCAAGTATCAACACCGCCATCACCGGAAACGGTCGGTGCTATTAATGATGTATTATTTGAAATCAGATGCGTCGTTTGTGCACCTGTATCTGCGCCAATAAATTTAAAGCATGTATTTTGTCTTTCTTCTGAAGCTGTAAATGTTAGCATATTTTCAAATCCTATCTCAGTGTTTACATATATATAAAGTTGAAAAATAATGCTTAATTTCACAAGCTATTTATTTCGTTACAAATCTTAATATATAGCTAAGCTCTTATTAGGGTTACATTTTGGTCATCATCCAGACCAGCGGGGAATCCATCTATTCCTGAAGTTTTTCTAGTTATATAATACTGAATTTTCGGAATAAAAGTTGATAAGAATGCTGCTGCAACAAGGAAGCCTGCAATAAAGTTTATACCGTTATAAGAAAGATTTTCACTTCTCATTTTATCAAGGAGTTTTTTGTTAACTTTACCGTCTTTTGCAGCTTTACATATATCTTTAACATAGTCCTCCATTGAATTTTTGAGGTTGTAAAGCTTTTTATTGGAGATATATCTGTAACTATCTGTACTGGTTCCTCCTGAAAATTCGGAGAACGCCTTATCCAGAAGTTTAGGATTATGAATTTCGCTTCCGCTTAAAGCTTCAAGGAGTTGTCTCTTTGTAACCACTGCTCCATCAACTCTCTGAGGCTGCAAAGCAGACATCTGGCGTATACGAACTCTTGTCGGAGCATCCGTTATGATTTTTTCCAGCTCGCTTAGTTTAATAACTTCAAGAGGTTCTTTCGGATTCTTTCTAAATTTATTCATAAACTTTGTAATATAGGATTGTTTGTCAGATTCAAATTTTATACCTTCCGGCAATTTTATATCATCAAGATTTTTACCTAGTACAGCTTTTTTGAATTCCTCAACGCTCATTTCTCCGCCATTTTTTTCAATAAAGCCCTGCAAATGTTCGTCTACGATTCCGGTTGTTGTAGGATTTAATCTTGTGAATCTTCCGCTTTGAATATAGTTAAGCAGATTTCCGACATGACCTTGTGCCCACATATAGAAGTAAATTGAGCTTATATCTCTAAACCCGATTTCTCTTCTTTCCTCTTTTGTTCTGGCATTATACATTCTTCCGCCGGCAATACCAATATCAGTTGAGAGCAATTTACCCACGTTTGTATTTTCAATAACATTGGTGAACGTATTAAGTGCATTAATAGGATTACCTTTAAATGCCGGATTCTCTCCATTTACATTAGCAGCTTTCACATTGCTGCCGGTATTATGATGCGCAAGCGCTTTATTTTGTTCGTGAGCTTTTTTACGGCCTCTGATACTGTTTGTTAGAGCATGGTTTATATTCGGAACGGCAAATCCGATAAACAGGTTAGCAATAATAATACTAGAGAGTATTTTTGCACCTTTTAGCATTGCAATTGTTGTTTGGCTCAGACGTCTCGGGTTGTTTGAAGCTTTTTTTACAAAATTATCAAAAGGTGTTCTAAGTTTATCTTTTCCCACGTCAAAGTTAACATTTTTATTTTTTATTACCTTTTGAAGAATTTTATCTCCGAGTTTGCTAAGAACTCCGACACCGAAGAGCCATACAACTGAACCTGTTGATTCTTCTATTGCACGTTCTCTTGCCTCATCCCAACCCCCTCTTCTATATGCCTGATAGGTTCTGCCGCCTACAACAGTCGCTTCCAATGCAATAATCGGAGCAAGGGCATCGGCTTTTGTCATATAAGTTACAACTTTTGCTATATTATTATTTGAAATAGGTTTCAATTCTTTAACCTTTCATTTTCGGCTGCTATGGTAAAACGTGTAAATATCCTTTTTTGATAATTCTATATTAAAATGTTACAAAAGTAAAAAAATGTTTACAATACACGTTTTTTTAGTTTAAGCTACTTGTATTTAGTTTTTGTTTTATTTATGATGAAACTAAATGTAACAGTAGTCAAAATATAAGGAATAGCAAAAATGAATCCTATTATTAGCAATTTAGAGAAAGAATACACCACAAGAGAATTGCCTGATATGAATCCCGGCGATACTGTTAAGGTGTTTGTAAGAATCGTAGAAGGTAACAAAGAAAGAATTCAGGCATTTGAAGGTGCCATAATAGCTGAACACGGTTCCGGTATTAATAAAACAATTACAGTAAGAAAAGTATTTCAAGGTGTTGGTGTAGAACGTGTATTTTTAGTATACTCACCACGTATTGAAAAAATCACAGTTTTAAGAAAAGGTGATGTAAGACGTGCTAAATTGTATTACTTAAGAGAACGTTCCGGTAAAGCAACTCGTATTAGGGAAAAAATTGAAAAAAGATAAACTTCATATTCACTGGTATCCGGGTCATATTGCAAAAGCGGAACGTCAGCTAAAAGAAAAATTAAATTTAGTTGATGTAGTGATTGAAGTCAGAGATGCTAGATTACCTTTAAGCAGCAGTTATGCAAACATAAAGAAGCTCTTGGGAGAAAAACCAAGGCTTCTTTTGTTGAATAAGGCTGACCTTGCAGATAAGAAAGACCTTGAAAAATGGGTCGTATATTTGAAAAAAATGTCGGGCTGTCCTGTTTTGTTAACAGAGGCTAAGGGTTCAAGAGATTTGAATCTGGTTATCAAAACAGCAGTAGACTTGGCAGAACCCAAAATACAAGCTCTAATTGCAAAAGGACTCCTAAGAAGAGCTGCAAGGGCAATGGTTGTTGGCATGCCGAATGTCGGAAAATCAAGCATTATTAATAAGCTTACTAAATCTTCGAAAACTAAAGTTGGTGCAAAAGCCGGTGTTACAAGACAACAACAGTGGGTCAGAATAAATCCGAAGCTCGACTTGTTAGATACTCCGGGTATAATTCCAACCAGGCAAGATAATCAAGTACAAGCTGCTAAGCTCGCTTTTGTAAGTTCAGTTTCTGAAAATGCATATTCCCCGGAACCTGTTGCTAAATCTTTGCTTGAGCTGCTTGAGAAATATTCTGAGGTGAAAGAATATTATAAAACGACAAATTTAACACTTGAAGATATTGCAATAAGCAGGAATTGGGTTAAAAAGGGTAATGAACCGGATTTAGAGCGTACGGCAATTTATGTGTTAAAAGACTTTAGAGAAGGAAGATTAGGCTTATTTATTTTGGATGAGATACCGGAAGAATGAAACGTTGTTTTTGGGTAGATGAAAAATCGGAAATTTATTTAAAATACCATGATGAAGAATGGGGAGTTCCAAAATACGATGACAGAGAACTTTTTGAACTTCTGGTTCTTGAGTCTTTTCAAGCAGGGTTATCCTGGTTAACTGTTCTCAAAAAAAGAGAAGCTTTTAGGGATGCCTTTGATAACTTTGATGTTAATAAAGTTGCTTCTTATAACGAAGCTAAAGTAGAAAGTCTTTTACAAAACGAAAATATAATACGAAGCAGGGGGAAAATAAACGCTGCGATTAATAATGCTAAAATCTTTATTGGTATTCAAAAAGAATACGGCAGTTTTTCTAATTATATATGGGGATTTACTGATAACAAAATTATCAAAAATGTTTCAAATAAAATTCCCGTCAGCACTCCGCTTTCAGATAAAATATCAAAAGACTTAAAAAAACGTGGTATGAAATATGTAGGAACCGTTATAATATATTCGTATTTGCAATCAATAGGAATTGTAAATGATCATGAAAAGGACTGTTTTAGATATTAAAATAAAATAATTATACTGGCTCCTGCTATCATTATTGAAGAGCCTATTACTTTTTTTACTAAGCCGCTTTCTTTAAAGATATTTGCTCCTAAAAATACACTTACAATTGTAGACAACTGGAATAGTGCAAGAGCATAGGACACATTAATCTTAGAAAAAACGTAGTTTGTAGAAAATTGCATAATCCCGACTGATAGAATTAAAAGAAGTTGATATTTAAAAGATATGATTTTTAATTTATATCGAGCAGCAAGCACAAAGATTGCAGAAAATATAAGTCCGGAAAAAGCCCAGAGAAAAAATGCGCTTGTTATATCGCTTTGAAGTATAACTTTTTTTATAAAAATCGCTTCCGTGCCGGAAAAAACGAGAGCCAGAACTCTGTATGCCAGTGCTTTTTTATTAATTCTACCGCTTTTATTATTTAAAATAAAGCCTGTTCCTAAAATAATTAACAGAATTCCGCAGCAGGCAGTAAGAGAGGGTATTTCTTTAAGATAAAATATCCCTGCAACCATAGCAACAATTGGCTTGTAGGAGTTGATTGGCGCAAGGGTTGATAACTCTCCGATTGATAAAGCTTTAATAATAAAATAGTTTCCGAGCGCACCTAATACTCCCATAATTAACACATTATTAATAATATCAAAGGAAAAATTTATCCGGCTTATACAAAATAGCCCTATAATAGATAATCCCAGATATGTATAAAAATTAACGACTGAAGATTTCTCCCCCTTGGCTGTTAAAATTTTTTGAAACACATTCAGGTATGAGTTTGAAAGTATTCTTATTGTTATGCCCAGGCATGTTGTGATCATAACTTCATTATAAAGGTTATTTTATTAATTAATCTGTAAATAAATGTAACAATTTTAACAAAAGAATGTTATAAACTTTCTAAAATGTGGAATATAAATAATATATGGAAAAGAAAAGTAAGAAGAGCGATGGCAAAACTGTATTGTAAAAGTTTAAAACCGTCTATAACTCCCTCTCTGTATGTGTTTGAGACGACGAGGGGGCTATGAGCCTGTGCCTGCGCCGGATAGTATAGTATTTCAGGTAGGGATAACATCCGACTGGTCATCACAGATAGGGGTAAGAACGTCTTTTGAACTAACGGGCTTGGAGGAGTTAAGGACATTAGGTCTGGATAATCAGGATTATTTATCAAAGATAGACAAACTTTTATCGGTAATCACCGCAAAGCAGACAGAACTGGGTGCCGTAGAGAACAGATTAATGAGCGTACTGGAAGAGATATCAATACATTATGATAATTTGGTATCATCCCGTTCGACGTTAAGAGATGCAGATATAGCGGAAGTATCCAGTGAATATATTCGCCAGCAGATATTACAGCAGGCGAGTGCTACCCTGTTATCGACAGCGAATCAAACGCCAGCGATAGCGCTGCAGTTGATATAATTAGTGAGTAGTGAGTAGTAGTTAAGTGAATAAGTGAATAAGTGAATAAGGTGTTTGTATAACCTGTCACCCTGAACTCGATTCAGGGTCTATTCAGGTTAGTGAATAGTGACTGGTGAATAGTGAGTAGTGAATGGTAAATAAGTTAATAAGATTTTTCTTCTTTTTTTCACTTACCTTAGGATAGTAAGTGAATCCGCAGGAATTTTTCGCCAGAAAAATTCAGCAGTGCGAGTTTTTCTTTCTTTGGGAGCGTTTCTTTCTTTTTTCATCGTAAAAAAAAAGAAAGAAATGCTCTAAATACAAGTGAATAAGGAATAAGGTACTTGTATAGCCTGTCATGCTGAACTCGATTCAGCATCTTACCAATGTAGCGTTATGCCTGGTTTTCCGGTAAGATCCCGAAGGGGTAAATATAAGTTAGCAGGCTAGACCAACACAATAGTCCGCTTGGTATAAAAAATTCGGGATGACAACGAAATTCAGACATCAGCCCCGATACAAAATTAACATAGATAGACTTCGCCTCGGCGGTCGGAATGACAGGGGTAAATATATTACTCAACTCCAAAATTACAATAATTACAATAATTACCCATCGAGCCCTTACCTTGAAAGGGAAGGAATATTTTTCCCGCCCTCCCCCTCTCTCTGCCTTCTCACATAAAAAAAACCACCCGGTGTGTGTCGAGTGGGTTTTGTTTTCTGCATCCTAATGGTCTTTTTTAGTGTTTATTATCTAGGAGTTTATATGATTTTTGGGGTTTATTATTTATGCTATTTAGTGTTTCGGCTACACTTAAAGTGTGTATTATTATTATCGCACGTAAGAATTTAAAGTCAATAGGCTTATTTAAATTCATATTTACAAAACTTAATAAATGCTAAATGTCAATTATAATAACCTGTTTGGGCTTTTAAAACAAAAAGGGTAATATATACAATTATTACCCTTTTTGTTAAGTTTTGTTAAAATTTATTTATTTTACATGTTAATCTTCAAGAGATTGGTATCCTGATTTGTGAGATTTAAGGAGAACCCCTCTTTTGGATGTTTGAATAAAGTTAATCATTTTTTCAATATATTCATTCATTGGAATCTCTGCTTTAATTTTTTCAATAGCCTGAGAGGTATTATAATCTTCTGAAATCAGAAGTTTGAAGGCTTCGTTAACTGCAGTTCTGATTTCTTGCGGAACACCTCTTCTTTTCATGGCAATGACATTAAGTCCTCTTGGAACAGGAGGTCTGCCTTCGCCTTTAGAGTATGGAAGGATATCTTGTCTTGAAGCTGAGAATCCGCTTATAATTGCCATATCTCCGATTCTGATATTTTGGTGGAAAACGCTCATTCCGCCTACGAATGCTCCAAATCCGACATGTACGTGTCCGCCCAGTGTAACAAGATTAGCTAAAATGACCTGGTCTTCTAATACACAGTTATGAGCAATATGAGAACCCACCATTAATAAGCATTTATTTCCTATCCTTGTTGTAAAATCTCCGCAGGCAGCTCCACGGTGTATGGTTACATTTTCTTTTATAATTGTTTCATTCCCGATTATAACTTTAGTCGGCTCGCCCTTGTAACCAAGATCCTGCGGCTCTGAGCCGATTGTAGAAAATGGAGAAATTGTACAATTTTCGCCGATTTCCGCAAATTCAATATATGCATTTGCGATAACTCTTGTACCTTTGCCGAGTTTTACACCTTCTCCTATAACAACATTAGGTCCTATTATTACTCCTTCTGAGATTTCTGCTGAAGGATGTATAACAGCAGAAGGGTGAATTGAACATTTTTCTAAAACACTGTTTGACATTATCTTTCTCCATAATTTCCAATACTTTTCAAGTATAGTATAAAAAAATCAGCTTTTAGAAAAATTTTATATTATCTTAATACGTTATTGAACTAAACCCGGCTCTGCATCTGAGCCTGTAATTTTCTTTCTTAAAATAAACGTAATTTTGGGAAGCGCAACCGCCAGCAGAAAACTGCTTAATGCGACGTTAGCTACTATATTTCCGGATTTTACTTTTAGAGCTTTTTTTGCATATTTTTCAATATTACCGCTTTCTTTTGCTTGTTTAGAAAATTTTTCTATTTCATTTTGAAAAGCTTTAATTTTCTTTTCGTTTACAAATTGTCTCGGGTCACGGGTTCTGTTATTAAGGTATTTTACTCCGCAAAACTTTTCTGCAAATTTTGAAAATTTTTCGTCAGGATTTTTATCTAAAAATTCTATAATACTGTCTTTTGGAAGTTTTAACGAATTGTTTTTTATAGAATTAATAAACTCTTTATCATTGAGAATTTTAGGGTCAAGGTCAACATTAGTTTTAAAAAGAACGTTTGAAATTTTATCAAAACCTGCCGCAAGCCACCATGGTGCAACGAAATTTAAGAACATCATACCGGACATTTTAAAAGCCATTTCAAGCTTTTCGTACTTATTTCTTGCTGTTGCTACTCTTCCTACAGTCAGTCCGCCGTCTGTAATTGCCATTTTATTTACGGTTGACATGTTTGCAAATACTGATGCGGCACCTTTAAACGATATATTTTCTCCTGTCTGGAGTTTCTGTTTAACATTTGCATTGTTATTAAGTTTTTGATTCTGTTTTTCTCTTAATTTCGCAGTGAGAGCAAAATTCATTTTAGGCAGGCAGAACCCCATCATAAGGATAGGAATCGCAGTTGATAAGAAGAACTTTCCGGCAAGAAGTTTTTCGTAGCCGTTTTTGTTTGCCAGAATTTTTTTCATTTCTTCAACTTCTTTTGGTGCAATATTTTTAAATTTTTCAATATTATATTTAAGTCCTTGGTTAGAATTTTCTTTGAACAAATCCGGATTGATTTTGGGATTATACCCCAGCTTTTCTATTCCTTTGCAGCATAAATAATCTATAGCGGGAATTCCTCCGAGCCAGATTGCCGAGGTCCCGTATTCGTCAATAAGGCGTTCTCTCACGGCATTTTTTGCCATGAGTTTAGAATCTTTTAGGTTTTGTTCATATGTCATTCCGACTTTTGCAGGGATTTCAATACCGCAATCTCTGACAAGAAGGGGATAGATGCTGGAATTATTTCCGATAGCAGATATTATATTAACTAGTGACACTTCTTTTCTCCTTTATTACCGTACTCTTACATTTACCTGAATATCCCGAAAGAGCCGGTTAAAGGAGTGCCTACAGGAACAGCAAAACTCCAAGCCCCTTCGGGTTTGGATGTGAATGATGATGCTGTCTTACAAAATTGGTCATAGTTTTTCCTTTGTTTTTGTAATATTATCATGGGTTTGTCATATTGTAAATACTATATTTTTCTAAGTATTAAGATTGAATTTGGAGCAAGATTAAGTCCCTGATTATTTTTTGTGATGGTAGTCAGTCTGTCGTTGTTGATATAACCTGATCCGCCGTATTTTTTGTCATCGCCGTTGAAAATTTCTACCCATTCACCGTCCGGAAAATCCGCAACCCCATATTCTTTTGAATGGAATTTATCACCAAAATTCTTAATTACCATATACTCTTCATTACCGTCAGAGAGGATATGTGCATGAACTTTATGGGTATAATCTTTTATTGTTGATTTAATTTCACCTTTAAGCAACGCAGGAGTACTTTTTACAAGATTTGATAAATCTTTCATATAACTTTTCATTTCTTGTATATAACCGGTATCTTTGGATTTTATTCTTCCGAGCATTGATTGTGGACGGGCAATTTCTTCAAGAGTGTCGTAACCTTTTTGTTTATACAATTTAAATGTTTCAGGGTCTTGTTTAAGCCTGTTTTCCTTTTCTTCGGAGAATTCTCTGAAGAATTTAAAGGTGGACATATCCATTTCATCATCGCCTTGAAAATACATTTTTGGTCCCGGTACGGTCATAACCGTGCCCATACAGAGTTTTTGTTTTGCTTTTGAGGTTTCAAAAGCTGTCTTAATACGTTTTGGAGAAAGATGTTCATTATCTTTAAGACCTATACTTTTGGCTTGCCTGTGTAATTCTTCCAAACCCATCCCATCAAGCTCCCCTGTTATGAGTTTTTCAATAAGCCACTGCGATAATTTTGCGGCATTTTGTCCGATTTCTCCAATATTAGAGCCCTTTACTCTTTTGTCAAGGTTAAGTTCCGGAACCATGGCTTTGGCTACGAGTCTTGTGCCGTCCCAGTTACCAATTTCATCATGACTTAAGGCAAATTTTGTTCTGTATTTTGAATTCCATATTGTAGAATCAATTATATCTAAATTTAATTTATATGGTGCAGAAATTGGGTCTTTCAGAGCGTGCATAAGATTGAAGTCCCATTCACTGTCAAAACCTATATCCCCGGGGTCAGAATTAAATCTTTTATGAGCAATATTATCTACACCTTGATCAATCATTGCAAGTTCATTATCGTGGGTCATTTCGAATTTGTTGTACTGGGTAACTTTATTTAGATTGTCTCTGCCGTCTTCCGCTATCAAAAAGACTTTTGGATTATGTTCATTTACCTCTGCAACTATTTGTTTCAAAAGGTAATCTGAGTTACATAATTTGGTCATATCGAATCTTATACCATCAACTTTATATTCATTAGCCCACCACAGAGCGGCATTGGCCATCCAGTCTCTAACATATCTGTTATTTAGACCTTCATAATTCAGGTTGCTTCCGAATTCTCCCGAGCCGTTTTCGTAAGGACCTGTTTTAGCCAGAAAATCGCCGTCAGTTCCCATATGGTTAGGAACCATATCCATAATAACATTTAACCCCTTGCTGTGAGCATAATCAATTAAATCTTTTAATTCAGCGGAAGTTCCGAGGTTCCCGTTAACCGCAAATTTATCCACACCGTCATATCCCCATTGTTTGGAGAATGTATTTTCAACCGGTAAAATTTCTATTGCGGTTGCGACTCCTTTTTCTGCAATCTTATCGATATGCTGCTTAGCGCTTTCAAAAGTCCCTTCTTCTGATATTGTAGGAATATTAATTTCTTCTATGATAAGATTTTCCAATCCTCTTAAAGGTTCTTCCGGCTTTCTTATAATTCTTCTCGGGTCTTTACCTTCAAGCCAATCCGTGTTTTTCCATTCATAATTATTTGGATTATAGATTTCGCTCCAGCCTTTAATATCAGGCTGCTGCTTGCTATACGGGTCTTTTACAAGATTAACTTGATTGTCGGCAGTTACTATAATAAATCTATATTGAGAATTTTCTTCTGCGGGAATGCTTTTAGTTTCAAAAATTCCTTCTCCTTTGTTTTCCAGTTCATGTACAGAAGTATCTTCGTTTTCAGCCAACACATTTTCTATAGAAAATGCCGCTCCTTGAATTGCTATTAATTTTACAATTTTTTCCCAGAGGTTGCCGAATTTATTCTCAGCTTTTTTCCCGATTTCAACAAAAACTCTTTTAGCATCAGGGAATGTAAATAGCTTAAAGTCAGCTTTGCCGGCTTCTTTTATATATTTTGCTCCCCAGCTTACGTGTTCTGCCCAATTTCTTTTAAAGGCAGGTTTTGTATTGTAATTGTAGGCTCTCTGATTGTTAATTGAGTAATCTGTAGTAATTTTCATACACACCCCGGTTTTTATTTGTATTTGTGTTTTTGGTAAAACATCTAAATAATTTTTTTTGCTAGTTTTCTGAAACGTAACCGAAATTTTTTAATATTTTATCTCGTTTTCTCCAATCTTTTTCAACTTTGACTTCAAGAGAGAGAAAAACTTTCTTTTCGGCTATTTCTTCTAATTCCAGTCTGGCTTGAGTTCCGATAGTTTTTAACAATGAACCGCCTTTACCGATAAGGATTCCTTTTTGGCTTTTTTGTTCGCAGTATATTGTTGCAAATATTTTATCAATATCTTCTTTTTCCTCATATTTGTCAATCGTTATTGCAACCGAATGAGGAATTTCATCTTGAGTATTTATAAGAATTTTTTCACGGATAATTTCTTCTGCTACATTTCGCATGCTCTCTTCTGTTACAATGTCATCTGGATATAATTTTTCACCTTCAGGTAATTTTTTTAAAATATTTGAAATAAGAGTATCTTTATTTCTTCCTGTTTTTGCTGAAATTCTTAAAACCGGGATATTTGTATTAAATAAGAGTTTGTATGTAAGCAGATTTTCTTCAATTTTTTGCGGGTTTTTAACTTTATCAACTTTATTCATCACAAGTATTACGGGAATATGAGTATCCTTCAATAAGTTTTCAGCAATCCATTTGTCTCCTTTCCCTGCCGGTTCAGAACCGTCTACTAGAAATAAAATTAAATCCGCATCAGGAATTGCGACTTTTGCCTCATCCATTAAAAATTCGCCGAGTTTATTCAGCGGACGATGAACTCCTGGTGTATCAATAAAAATAATTTGCCCGTTAGAATCTGTTAAGATACCTTTAATTCTTTTTCGTGTTGTTTGAGCTTTGTCTGTTGTGATAACAATTTTCTGCCCGAGAATCTGATTCAAAAGAGTCGATTTTCCGACATTTGGACGTCCTATAATTGTTACAAATCCGCATTTCATAGAATTAAGTTTAACATAAAAACAGGAATTACGTTGTAACAAATCTTTACCAAAAAACAATTTTTCAGGCAAAATAAACTTTATATATATAACAAGGGAATAAAAGAGGATTTAGGGGATTTATGACAGATTACTTAAATGCAAATATCTATGGAAATCCGTTGAATTATAACTATTTTAGCAATGATTTAACGTCCTTATTGCCGGCATCTCCGTATTTATCAGGCTGGGGCAATTATGGAGGTTATGGCGGGAATAATTATAATTTGAGTAGTTTTAGCTGGGACAACTATCCGGGAGGAAGCTCTGTTACTGAAACCCCGTCAGAGGATTCAACAGCAGAACGTCCGAGAGGAAGTCACTATACATATGAAGATTATGAAAAAGAACGTTATGCTTTAGCTCAACAAATGATTGAGCACAAACGAGCTGTTGAAGAGATAAATACTCAGAAAAAAGAAATAAAAACATCTATAGAAACTGTAGATGAAGGAATAAAAGATATAAAAAAATCAAAGAAAAAAGACGGCTCGGCTGTTGTATCAAAGAGCAGAAAAGATATGAATTTCTGGCAAAGAGCAGGAAGGCTCTTTAAGAATATGGGAAAAGGTATCGTAAATATCGGTAAATCATTTATCGGTATTGACGAAAACGGAAAATGGAACTGGAAAAAATGCCTTAAGAATGTTGCAATAGCCGCAGCTTGTATCGGAGCTTGCTTTATACCGGGAGGTGTCGGACTTGTCGCCGGATATGCTCTGGCTGCAACAGGTGTTATCGGCGGTGCTGTCGGTATAGGTAAGAGTGCTGTAGCAATGAGTAAAGCTAAGACTGATGAAGAAAAAGACATAGCACAGCAAAATTTGGGTGCCGGTATATTTACAACCGTAACTTCAGCAGTCGGCTTAAGAGGTGTTGCAAGAGCTGCAGGTACAGCAACTACTGCAACTACTGCTACAAATGCAACAAGCAGCGGCAGTAGGCTGGCTTCTCTCGGTACAAAAATTTCTAACTTCGGTAAAGATATATCAGTGAATGCATATAAAGGCGCTAAGAATGCGTACAAAAATATCGGACCTGAATGGAATGCTCAATTTAGGGCTGACGGTAAATTTAGCGGGAAAGAATTTTGGAGTGCGTACAAGGGAAATATAAGTGATGCATTACGACCTAAACATTATGGTAATAAATTTACGAATAAAAAAACTGATATACTCAATAAACTTGATGATCAGATTAGAAACCTTGATACGGAAATAGCTGCAAAATCAGGCACAGAAAGAGCTATGCTGGAATGCAAAAAAGAAGCACTTCTTTCTGTCAAGAATAAAATTAATACTGCAAAAACAAAAGCTGATTGGGACGCTCTTTCACAAAATGACGATATTGCAGCCTTAAATGAACTAATGCATGCGGAACAAGCAGGCGCAACAGAATCTATGCTAGCTACAATCAAACGGTTGAGCAAAGAAAACAGCAAACTGCTTGACAAACTCGATAAGCTTTCTCGAGCCAAGCAAAAGGCAATGAGAGAAATGGCAGATTCTCATAAAAAATACAGAACTCCGGAATTGGATAAATATGTCTCTTCCGAAGCTCCTGAAACAGGATTGTTAAGCAGATTAAAACCCGGAAATAAATACCAGAAAATGCTGGAACATAATTCCCGAACAAACGCTATGCTAAGAGGTCTCTATGACGTATCAATAGCACCGGCAGGCGGTTGGATAAAAGTACAAGAAGGAGTATTGTGGCCTATATATTCAGAAGACGGAATATATTTATCTCCGGAGATGGTCGCAGAACAGATGCAGGCATTGGAAGCTCAAAAAGCAGAACTGGAAGCAATCTTAAAAGAACAAGAAGCCGCCTTAAAAGCACTTGACTCAACAAAAGTTTAATAAGTTAAGATGGTGAAATAACACTCATTTCACAGTTCTTGCAGTCAAATATTAAAGGATAAGTATTTCCAAATTCATCTTTCAGGGAAAGCTTTTCAGGAGATTTGCAAATATTGAGTGTATATTTAATACAATGTTTGCATCTCATAAGCGGAATCTGTCTTTCAGGTCGTTTCTTTTCAAGAGCCGGTTCGGTAACCTCGCAGCCGCAGAGTTTGTAAAATTCTTCTGCTTCCTTATTTAAAACATTGGCTCTAAAATCTACTTTATCCTGATAATATTTTACATATTTCATCGGCTTTTGAGTTTCATTTTTATAAGACTCCAGTCTTAATTTTATAAGTTCCGTGAATAATTTTCGGCGTAATTCATTCATTTCCCCGACCGGCATGAATGGTATTTTAGATTCGATGTTTATATTTGTAATATAGAACTCACTTTCGCCTGTCTTTTGGAATTGTTTAATAAAAATTTCTTCTTGCGGTTTCTGAGGTTCTTCGCCCAAAAGTTCGGTTTGGGTTGAAAAACCGTCCTCATCAGTTAATTTAATAAATTTGTCTTTTACATCAATATTTACCCCGATTTGACGTTTTACCTGTCTGGAAAGCAGTTTTTCAAATTCTGTATCAAGATTTCTGTATACCTTTGTTCCTTTTTTTATATTAACCCTTTTATTCGGATAAATATACCCGTTTACAACTTTGTTTACAAGGCAGCCTTCGCCGTTAAAATAGAGTCCGTCTTGAGATTTGACACTAATTAGGCTGTCTGAGTCCAGCTTAAAACAGCCTTTCTTGGCTTCTATAACTTTTCCGATATATTTACCCCTTGATTTTGGAGATTCCGGATTAAAACAGTCAGTTCTGCCTCTTAGGAAATAATTCGTGAACCCTCTGTTAAAGCTTTTTTCGGGTTCAGGAAGAAATTCTATAAATGATTTTCCCGACGAGGTTTTGTCCGGAAGAAGAGCTCTATAGTAAGAGACAATGTTTTTAACGTAATTGGTATCTTTCAACCTGCCTTCTATTTTGAAAGAGCAAATTCCGCTGTTAATAAGTTCCTCAATATCTTCTGAACCGTTCATATCTTTAAGGCAGAGTGCATAGTTTTCTGCAAGAATATTACCGGACTCATTTATAACCTTGTATTTTTTTCTGCATGGCTGAGCGCATTCACCTCTGTTGGCGGAACGTCCTCCTATATACTGGCTTAAATAACATTGCCCGCTATAAGATACGCATAATGCTCCGTGAATAAAACTTTCAAGCTCAAGCTCCGGATTTTCTGCGTGTATTTGTTTAATCTGCTCAATAGAAAGCTCTCTTGCAAGAATTACTCTTGAAACACCTATGTCATTAAAGAATTTAATCTTTTGGGGTAAATAGTTATCACATTGTGTGCTCATATGTATAGGAATCGGAGGAATCTCGCCGTCTATTGCAGCTTTTAGAAGCCCCATGTCCTGAATAATTATTGCATCAGCCTTTATTTCATAAAGTTTTTTAATAAGTTCTTTTGCTTCTTCCAGCTCGGAATCTGTAAGTATTGTATTTATTGTAATATGAACTTTAACGCCGAATTTATGAGCATAATTTATTACTTCTTCAATATCCCGGAGAGTATTAGGTGCGTTTTTTCTGGCGCCGAAAGAAAAGGCCCCCATATAGACCGCATCTGCTCCGCAATCTATAGCGGCAAAGGCAGTTTCTTTATTTTTTGCCGGAGCTAATAGTTCTATTTTGTTCTCTGAGCTTTTCATATGCATAACTTCCGGTTACTGCGAGCGGGCAGGTTATTTCTATTAATTCCCCGTTTATTCCCCCATACGGCTGCCAAAGATTTTTTTGAAGAAAACGGCAAAACTGCCCCCGTTTTCATATTTGTCTTTGTAGCTTTCAAAATTTGAGGCAACAAACTGGTTGCGAGGGTCAGCCGCTTTAAGTCTTTCTATATATTCAAAGGCCCCGGTATAGTCTCCTATAGATTCTCTGAATTCAGCGAGTTTTTGAAGTGCATTTATGTTCTTAGGCTCAAGTTCAATAAGCCTTTCATAAAATTCGCAGGCTTTTGTCTTATCTTTCATACCTTCAAGCTGTACCGCAATTGTTTCAATTAACTCTGTATCATTATTATTGAACTGGTAGGCTATCATATATTCATTAAGAGCAACATCTTTTTCGCCTTTTAAAATATTATATTTCCCCCAGTTAATATGTTCGTTAAAATCATCTCCTTCTTTTTCATAGATAAGAGCTTTCATCTGATATATTAAAGGTGAATTCGGATCAAGTTTAGCGTACTCGTCGATTTCTTTAAAGGCTTCTTCTGCCATACCTTTTTGGAAATAGTATTGAGCGAGAAGTGAATGAATTATTTTTTCATTTTTGTATTTATCTTTAACCCTGCTTAAAATTTCAAAAGCTTCATCGTTTTTGTCCATATCCATTAGTGCACGTGCTTTTGTAAGTTCATTTTTAGTAAGTTCAAGAGCTTTTTCCGGTTGAGAATTTCTTATATAGTAACCGGCAAGTATTTCTTCAAAATCTTTAAATCCCCGGTCTTTTCTCCCCCGTTCCAGAGTTTCAATAGCTGCATACAAACCTTCGGTCTTTTCATATAATTCTGCAAGTTTAAGAAATACCGCAGCATTAGCCTCATCATAATCGGATATTCTTAAGTATTCGTCAATAGCTTCTTGATACTTGCCCTGCTGCTCGCAGATTCCTGCATAAAGATATCTGGCAGGCAGCGCTTCCTGCGGCTCATGAGCGTGTTCAATTGCTTTTTTATAATCACTCTTTGCGTGGCTCATCATTTGCTGGAGGGAGTGAAGATTTCCTCTGAAAAGATAGTATTTAAATTTGTCTTCATCTGCAAAAATATCTACCAATTGTTCATGGGCAAGTATATTAGAAGGATCAATTTCAAGCATTTTTGCATAATAGATTCTTGCTTCGTCTTTTTTATTTAAAATTAAAGCAAGATGAGCAAGCTTTGTTAAAAGTTCAATATCATTTTGTTTGTGCGGAAGGTCTTTTTTATATTCCGCATAGGCTTCATCATATTTTTCATTTTGTTCAAGTTGTTCTGCTAAATTCATATATGTCTCCTAGTTAAATTTGTTTTGAGCTTCTGAGATTCCTTCTTTAAAAAAACAATTTATTCCGCTTTTAGCCGTTGAAAGAACTGCTTTTATTGTTTCCAGTTCTTCTTTTGAAAAGTTTTGGAGTACAAAAACTTCTGACGGAAGGCTTGGCTGCGGTCCAATACCAATTTTAAGCCTTGCTATATTATCAGTCCCAAGATGTTGTATGACAGATTTCATCCCGTTGTGACCTCCGTCTGAACCGCTTGCACGGAATCTGATTTTGCCAAGATTTAGTGAAATATCATCATACACAATTAAAATATCCTCAACCGATATTTTATAATAATCCATAACGGCTCTGACTGCTTCCCCCGACAGATTCATAAATGTTGTCGGTTTTATTATAAGATAGTCGTCATATCCATTTCGGAGGTTTGTCATAAGGCATTTTAATCTGGAGTTCTCTCTGAATGTAAGCCCGGAATTTAGCGCAATACTATCGGCTAACATAAACCCGATATTATGTCTTGTAAATACATATTTATTACCGATATTTCCCAAACCCGCAATAAGTTTCATTTTACTTAAACCGCCTCATATTCTTCATCATCTGATGCATAGAAAGTTTGCTTCCGGCACCGGCGCCGAGCTTTCCTGTAAGCTTTGACATATTATTTTTTAAGTCGGACATACCTTTCATCATTTTTCTCATCTGTTCAAACTGATTAATAAATATATTTATATCGTGAAGAGGTATTCCGCAGCCTTGAGAAATCCTTTTCTTTCTTGACGAATTCATTAATTCCGGGTGTTCTCTTTCTTCCGGAGTCATGCTCTGTATGAAAACTTCAATTCTTTTAAACTGTTTCTCTCCTTCGTGTGAAATGAGTTGTCTGTCGTCTTTTGATATTTTCAACCCCGGAATCATACCGAGAAGCTGGTCCATCGAACCAAACATTTTCATCTGGGACTGCATTTTTAGAAAGTCATTGAAGGAAAATTCGGCTTTTGCCATTTTCTTTTCCATTTCACGGGCAGTTTTTTCATCAAAAACTTCCTGAGCCCGTTCAACGAGTGAAACAATATCCCCCATTCCAAGAATTCTGTCAGCCATTCTTTGCGGATAAAAGTCCTCTAAAGCATTCAACTTTTCTCCTGTACCTGTCAGCTTAATTGGTTTTCCGGTGCAGTAAACAATACTTAATGCTGCGCCGCCTCTGGAATCGCCATCAAGTTTTGTAAGCACAAGACCCGTTATTTCGAGCTGCGCATCAAAATTTTCAGCAACATTAACAGCTTCCTGACCTGTCATTGAGTCTATGACAAGGAGTTTTTCTGCCGGATGGAAGACTCTGTCTATTAAAAGCAGTTCAGCCATCATTTCTGTATCAATTTGAAGCCTGCCGGCTGTGTCAAGTATTAACACATTGTTGCCGTTTTCTTTAGAAAAATTTATAGCATTTTTAATAATTGATTGAACATCTTTTGATTCTTCTGAATAAACATTTATTCCAATTTGGTCGCCCAGAGTTTTTAACTGGGTGATTGCTGCCGGTCTGTATACATCACAGGCAACAAGCAGTGGATTTTTACCTTCGTTTTTTAGTTTAACTGCAAGTTTGGCCGAAGATGTCGTTTTGCCGCTTCCCTGAAGCCCGAGCATCATAATAAGAGCAGGGCTGCCTTGCAAGTTCAGGGGGGAAGCTTCTTTCCCTAAAAGTTCTATGAGTTCATCATGAACAATTTTTATAAGCTGCTGAGACGGATTTACTCCTCTTAAGACATCTTCTCCTTCGGCTTTATCTTTAATATTTGATATAAACGATTTTACAACACGAAGATTAACGTCTGCTTCTAATAAAGCTCTTCGTATTTCTCTGAGAGCATCTTGCATATTCTCCTGAGTCAATTCTTTTTGACCGGAGGTTTTTGCTATAATATCCTGCAGTTTATCTGACAACGACTCAAACATTTTTATCCCTTTTAATATTAATTACATATTAAGGGTAACATAAACAAGCCTGTTTTTTAAGTAAATATTGAGAAGTTTCTTTCAGTGTTGTCGTTGCGTACCTGTTCTATACCCTGAATCATCTGACTAATTGCAGATTGCTCGGTTTGTAAATTCTGCATTCTTGTATCAATTCGGGTTTCTTTTTGATTAATAATACTCTTCTGGTATTCATATTCTGCAAGAGCTTCATTCTGAACGCTGCTGTCATTTACTGAATAAACATTAGTAAAGTTAGATGCAATATCTGTTTCATAGCTGTTTTCCCAGATATATTCTCCGACATTTTCATCATATTCTTTTTCTCTTGTAACAGTTGTAAGTGTGTATAAATTGTTTTGGAGCATCTGGTTAAGGTAATCAGTATCT
The DNA here is from genome assembly GCA_944325825.1 of Candidatus Gastranaerophilales bacterium. Lineage (GTDB taxonomy): Bacteria > Cyanobacteriota > Vampirovibrionia > Gastranaerophilales > Gastranaerophilaceae > CAG-196. Next base: position 102,523 of record CALVBP010000001.1, read on the forward strand.
GTAACTTGAGAATTATAAGTCCAGCCTTGTTCGGCTATTGCAGAAAATAATGTGTCGTAAAACTCTATTTGACTTTCTTGCTCGGCTGTAAGAAGTGTATTCTTTTTCGATGCCGAGTCGTTGTAGGTTTCCTGGGCATTTTCATATTCTTCTTCCCAGGCAGCGTGTTCGGTTTCCCAGTTTTTATATTTTGTAGAATCCCGATCGTACCACTCATATAATGTACTGCCGTATGCGCTTGTTGAATTGCCGTTTCCGCTTATGATTGAATATGAACCCATTATTTCGTCAATCATCTCGGATACATTTACAGAATAGCCGTCACTATTCCCTTTTACGGGGAATGCGTTGCTTGACAAGTCTTCTCCTTGTGTTATCAGACTGCTCATTGAGTCATAAAATGTTTGACAGGCTTCCTGCATACCTTCCGTATCATCAAAATAGTAACCTAAAGTGCCGGAAATTGTGTTCAAAACGTTTGCAAGAGATGATGCTGCAGCGCTTCCGGAACCAAGGTCAATTGTACTTCCGTTAGAATATGCAGATACCCAGTCTGATGCATTAGAAAAAGATGAACCAATACCGGTTGAACTTCCCATCTTTTCCAGTAGTCCTGTTATTGTAGTCGATTCTATCGGACGTTCAGGCTCTTTGTCTTCAATTCCGTATAGTATTGATAAATTTTCATCTGCTGTTTTTTCATAATTTTCCAGATTATCTATTGTTTCAGCAGGTATTCCGGTAAGTGAAGAAAGAACTTCGCTCCTGACACTAAGCCAATCACCTCCGGATTTCCCGTTTTCGGAAATCATTTGTGCATATTTATAGTAAGAGCTGTCAACAACAACTTTACCGCTGTTATCGGTTATAAGATACGGGGTTTGCTGATTCATACTGCTCGGTGTCATCAAGTTCTGATAGCTTAGGTCTACATATGTAACGCCTGAGTTGTTAGACCATTTTAATGTCTTGGAATTAAGTGCATTTTGATATTCCTTTGAAACCTTTGACATTTCCCTGGTCAGGCTCATTTTTTGCATAGAAAGGCAGTTTAGCTGATAACCAATATCGTTTTTACGATTGGTTAGCTGTAATAATCTAGCTTGTGATGCTGCCATTCCCATAAAAAACCGCTTTCCTTTATAGTTTTCCCTTGTTACTATGTATTACGGCTTTTTTAAGAAAAATCTTTAATATTTTAAGAAAATTGTTACAAAACTTAATAACCCGATGAGGGAATTTATTTTACAAACTTTGAGCTTATCTTGGGAAAAAGGAGTTTTTATGAAAAGTAATAAAAAAATATTGATTGTTGTAACAAATTTTTCCGGAAATGACAAAATTAAAGATACCGGAGTTTGGCTCGAAGAATTTGCAGTTCCGTATCTTGTATTTAAAGATACTGGTTATGAACTAGCCATTGCTTCACCTCTGGGAGGATTGTCTCCTGTGGATGAAGGAAGCATGTCCTGTTCTAATCCGGAAGAATGGGATGCCTGTATTAAAATTCTCAGGGATACAACAAGTCTGTCCGAAATCGATTACAAAGATTATGATGCAATTTTTCTTCCCGGAGGTCATGGACCCATGTTTGACCTTGCTAAGGATGTTTTGTTAAAAGAAATAGTCGAGTATTTTTATAATAACAAGAAAATTATAAGTGCAGTATGCCATGGACCTGCGGGTCTTGTTCTTGCCTGTGATAAAAACGGCGAGCCTATATTAAAAAATAAGAAGGTAACTTGTTTTACCAATAAGGAAGAACATATTGTAAAAAGAGATGAAGATGTTCCGTTTCTTTTGGAAACAAAAATAAGAGAACTTGGGGCAAAATTTGAAAATGCTTCACCTTGGGCAGAATATGTTTGCGTGGATGGTAATATTATAACAGGGCAGAATCAACATTCAGCACTTCTTCTTGCTGAAAAAGTTGTGGAGAAACTGAATTAAAATCCGGATATTGTTTTAGAATAAAGTACTTAAAAATGTTTTTCCAAAAATTTATCTTGTCCATTAAGCCAAAATGCTTAAAATTTTGTAAACAAAATGAAAAATAACAATTATTTTTTAATGCGAAATTATTAAGCTGTTCATTTTCTTTTATTTTTATAAATAAAGCTTTTCTAAGTGCTTTTTTGTATCTTATGCAGACTAGGTTTTCATAGTCTGACAGAAGATTAAAACACATTTCTGCAAGCAGAAGATTATAGATTTTTTTTATTTCAGTGCTCTGTGATTCATATATACTATTTACGTTAACTCTGCGGGCATACATTAACTTTGGAATATAATGTATTTTGCCGAATCTGAGCATATAGGAGGTTAAAACAATATCATCAACAATGGCGGGAAATTGGTTCTTCGAAACTTTTTCTTTGAAAATATTTCTGAATATAAACCCGTTTGAAGATATATAAATGTTATTTTTTAAATAATCAATTAAATTTAGGGTTATTTCTTTTTTTAAGAATATGTGTGTATATGTGTATTCTTTAGTTTTATTATCAAAATTATCTATATAATGAGCACAGCCGATAAGTTCTTTATTTTTCTCCAAAACATCAACAAGGATTTGAAATCTTCTGTCATCTGTATAAAAATCATCTCCGTCCAGAAAACAAAAATATCTACCTGCTGCATTTTTTAAAAGCTGTAATCTATTATTTGAAGCTCTCTCCATAGGAATGGTGTTAAGCTTTGCGCTATCACATTTGAAAAGTTTCACGGGGTATTTTTTTATAATTTTCTCACTGTCAGCATCTTCTCCATCCAAGCCGACTAGTACTTCGTATTCAAAATTTGTTTTTTGATTAAAAATGCTCCTAAGTGCTTCATCTATAAATTCTTTTTGGCGGCAAAAAGTTACTAATACACTCAGCTTAACTTCTTTTCCCATACACTCCTTTTATAAATAGTGATGTGCTGCATAGATTATTCACCTTATAATCTATAAATATAGTAGATATATTGATATTTAATGTCAATATATTATTCAAAAGGTGATATATAAGTTTGTTATTTTGTTAAGCTGCTTGACTAATAATATTTATATGAATGATTATAAAAAATTTTTAGGTTCAAAAATTAAAGAATTAAGACGCAGTCGCTCGTACACACAGGATTCGTTATCTGAAAAAATAGGGATTGATCCAAAGCATCTGAGTCGTATAGAATGTGGTAAAAATGCTCTGTCTTTAGATTTGATTTATAAAATTTGTGTGACATTAAAAATAAAACCATCTGCATTATTTGATGACAGTTTACATAAGTGTAAATCGGAGTTAATAAAAGATATTTTAGATATTTTAGAATATGAATCTGAATCTAGTGTCAGAAAATTTTATAGGATTTTAATAAATTCTTTAAATTAAAATAAACTATTCGGATGATTTACTTTAAAAAATATTAAAGTTTCAAGTTGTATTGCCGATGAGCCTAATATAGTTTTAATAATAATTTTGCTCGGAGAATATATGACAGAACAGACAATTACCCCGATACTGGCACCGTTAAACAGTGTGGATGGAATTTTGGAAGAGGCGCGCGAGGCGCATGAAAAATATTTAATAAAGCAACAGGATGTAGACTTAGAACATGCAATTGAATGCTATATAGATGCTATAAAAATTAACCCCGGTTTGTCGGAGTCTTATTACAGATTGGCAAGTCTTTTGCTAATAAAAGGTCAAATAACAGTAGAGGGAGCACTGGAACAGTGTAAAACAGCATTGACGCTTGAGCCTGAAAACCCGAATGCTCATATATATACCGGCTACTTTCAGTGTTTGAATGGTAACTTTGATGAGGCAGAAAGAGAATTTTCCTGCGCAATTTCACGTTCGGGAAGGAATTCTGCCAGACCGAGACTCTTTTTGTCCAAGGTTCTTTTAAATAGAATAAAAACTCATAATTCTTCAATGAAAGATGTTGTGCGGTTTTTGTATTATTTTCTTTCCGGAAGCATGATGATTATGTGGGATTGTCCATCTATAAAGATGTTTTACAAGTTTTTGGCGAATGATTTTTCAATTTTATCATACAAGACTCTGGGCGAAACCTTTGAAAAAATGAAGCTTTTCCCTTCTGCGCTTGAAGCATATTCAAGGGGGTTAGAGAAAACTTCTCAAGGGAATCTTTTCTATCAAAAAATGGGCGACTTGTCATTAGAATGTAATGATATCAAAGCGAGTCTTGAGTTCTATAAAAAAGCACACGAAATTGACCCGCAGGATAGAGATGTGCTGATTAAGTTAGCTACAATAAATCAAACATATTTCCCTGAAAATACAGATGAAACTATCGATTATTACAATACCTTGCTTGAATTTGGTATTGATTTAGATAAAATTTACTATGAATTAGGACATTTATATCTTGCAAAAGCAGATAAAATTCATGCAGTTTCAGCTTTTAAGCTGGCGGAAGAAATGAACCCTGAAAATCCATACTATAATAATTCACTTGCCTTTGCTTATGTTAAGGCAGAACTTTATGATGATGCAATAGAGTATTATCAGAAAGCTATTAAGCTCAATCCTGATGCTGAGTGGACTTCTATCGTATGTCATGCGCTCGGTGCTATTTATGCTGAAATTAAAGAAAATTTCGAAGCTGCAGAAGCAACATTTAATGCCGGAATGGTATTGGATCCGAATAATGTTGACATACAGCTTTCCTTAGGGGATTTGTATATGGCTGTAAATGATTTAGATAAAGCTATCAAAACATACTGTGATGCTATAACTGCAGATCCTCTTAATTACTTATCTTATGCAAAAGCCGGTTTGGCACTTTGGGAAAAGGATTATCTTGAAGAATCCGTTGTTGCGTTCCATAAGTCAATTGAGCTAAATCCGGATTTCGAAATTGCTCAGAATAATTTAGGTGTCGTTTATTTAGACGGATTTGGCGATCCTAAAGAATCTGTTGATTATTTTAAAAAGGCAATAAATATTAATCCAAACTATACACTTGCATACTTTAATCTTGCAAGAGCATATCAGACAATAGGAGATAAGCCTCTTGCTGCGGAATATTATCAGATGACTCTTGATTTGAATAAAATAACAGAAGAATTATCTGATAAAGATATAAGAAAAAGATTGTACGATTTATTTGAGTAGTTCTATATGGGCTGTTTCAACAAGTTCCGTAATTGAAGGAATGGTTTCGCTATCTTTTTGTGTGGAAAACCAGATAAGATATTCAATATTGCCGGCGGGGCCTTTAATTGAAGAGTACGTCAGACCTTTAACCGTATAATCTAAATCTTTTACGCAGTTAATTACTTCTTTTATGACTCTTTCGTGAGTGTTTTTATCTCTTACGACTCCGCCTTTCTCCACATATTCTTTTCCTGCTTCAAATTGAGGTTTAATAAGACATATCATCTCATGGAACTCAGTGTTAAGAAGAGTCTTGAGATTCGGAATAACTTTTGTCAGAGATATGAATGACAGGTCGGATACAAGCAGATTCGCAATCTCTTCATTATCAGAATAAATATCTTTAAAAGAACAGGTTCTTAAATTCGTTTTTTCAATTGTTTTAACTTGTTTTGAGCTTCTGATTTTCCAATCCAGCTGACCATATCCTACATCAACCGCATAGACAAATTTTGCTCCATGTTGGAGTAAACAGTCTGTAAAACCTCCTGTTGAAGCACCTGCATCAAGACATATTCTATCTTTTACCTCTACATTGAATGCTTCTAATGCTTTTTGAAGTTTAAAACCTCCTCTTGAAACGTACGGCATTGATTTAATCTGAAAATCGTACTCTTTAGACGGGTCAATTTGGTATCCGGCTTTTGTTATAACTTCGGTTCCAATCATAACATTTCCGGCCAAAATTGCTGCCGAAGCCTTACTTTTATTTTCAAAATACCCTAAATCTACAAGAATTTTATCTAAGCGTTCTTTTTTCATATGTTAAAGAACCTTTCTGCATTATGAGTAGTAATTGCTGCTAACTCATCATAAGCAATTCCTCTGATTGCCGCAATTTCTTCCGCTACGTATTTAACATAAGCCGGTTTGTTGGGTTTCCCTCTGTATGGGACCGGGGTCAGGTATGGGGAATCGGTCTCCAGAACAAGTTTATCCAAAGGGACTTCTTTTGCTACTTCCTTCATCTTAACGGCATTTTTGAATGTTACAACCCCTCCTAATGCAATATACCAGCCCTGTTTCGTGCATTCTCTCATAAATTCAACACTACCTGAAAAACAATGGAATAAAACTTTTTCGCCCTTATCTGTTTCTTTCAGAATATCAAAAGTGTCTTTATGGGCTTCTCTATCGTGTACTACAATCGGAAGAGACATTTTGTTTGCAAATTGAATTTGCTTTCTGAAGACTTCTTTTTGTAATTCAACGAAACTTTTATCCCAATAATAATCAAGCCCGATTTCTCCAATGGCTTTAATTTTTGAATCTTTACAAATCTCTTCCATTCTGGATTCAAGTTCAGGAGAATATGCTGCGGCTTCTGAGGGATAGATGCCTGTCATAGCGAAAATGTTTTCATGTGAATGAGCAATTTTAAGTATTTTGTCAAAAGTTTTTTCTTCAACAGAAGGTATAATAACTTTTTTAACACCATTTTGATTCATTTCGCCGATGATTTTATCAACGGGTTCTTCAATCATATCTATATGTGCGTGGGTATCAATTAAATAATTTTCCATATCCCAATTATATCAGTAACAAATAATTTTGTACTCGCAGGGACAAACGTTTTTATTTTTTATATAATCCTCATGTTCTATTTTTTCGGTAATTTGCCCTAATCTTTCTTTGTATTCTTTTTCAAGAGCAGGTGTAAGTTCTATAACGGATTCTTTTCTGTTTTTTAAATCCAGATAGACAAATGTAACATTGTCAGTATTAAAAAATTTTTGTACTGCAAGAAGGTAAATCATGGTTTGAAAATCATATTTTGCATTTTTAGGAATTGCACCTGTTTTGTAATCCAGTATGTAATATTTATTCCCGTCTTTTAACAGTGCATCAAGTCTTCCTCCGAAGAAATACTGCCCGAGTTTAGCAGAAAGATTATATTCAGTAGCCACAGTTTCATACTTGAAATAATTTATTCCTTTTAAATATTCCCAAATATCTTTTTCTTTAGGGGTAAGAGAAGTTTCCATACGGTCAATGTTTTCTTTTCTTAAATAATAAGAAGCAAGAGCATGAATATTTTTACCGAATTCGAAAATTTCATCGTTAACCGGCATTGAAATATTTTTTACATACCTGAAGTAGAACTTTTTAGGACAAAGTTCAAAAGTTTTAAGCATATTTGGTGAAAAAGACTGGAACATAAATTATCCTAATACATAAGTATAATCAGGTTTTGCATTTAATTTTTCTTCAATTTCTTCAAAAGTCAGAAGCCCTTCAGTGGCTCCGAATTTTGATACAACAGAAGAAGAATTTACCGAAGCATACATTAGAGATTTGCCGATATCAAGTCTGGTTCTTCCGAGAGCAGCACAGAATGTTGAGGCAAAAGAATCTCCGGCACCCAGAGTGGAGACAACTTCGGAAGGATATGGCTCGCAGAAATAGAACTGCTTGCCGTCATAAGCGTATGCTCCTCTCCCGCCGTCCGTTATAACAATTATTTGATAGTCCTTAATTTTAAGCGTTTTCAGCATTTCTTTTACATCAGGATGAATAAGTTCTTCTGAAAATTTTTCTGTTTTTGTGTCGGGTCTAACTTTAATCCCTGTAGCCATAGAAGCTTCTTCTTTATTCATAACAACAATATGTGCGGAGGAAAGAATTTTTTTAATATGTTCAAACCCTTTTTTTAGGCTGGTTGAACCTGCGTTGAAACATATTTTCGTGTTGTTTTTATGTGCATATTCTATGATTGGTTCCAAAACTTTATTTGATTCTCCGTTAAGCGGAGCTATATATATAAAGTCTGCATCTTTGATAGCTTCAAAATTAATTTCTTCTTCAAGAATATGTGCGTTTGCTCCCCTGTGAGCAAGAACGGTTCTATCCCCTTGGAAACTAACAAGAATTATTGAGAAGCCGGTTGAAGTATCTTCTTTTTGAATAATATTATCAAGTTTTACATTTTGTGTTTTAAAGAAATCTAAAATACCTTCAGAATAAATATCTTTTCCTATTTTAAATATTGCGGAGGTATCAAAACCCAGCTGCCCGAAGTTACAGGCTGTATTTATACCGCCTCCTCCGACTTTAGAGGAGAATGTTGTAATATCAATCTTTGCTCCATATGGATAGCTCATAAAATCCGAGCTGTGGTCTTTGGTGAAAACGGAAACAATGTTTGCTTCATCGCATTCTACAAATACATCCATGGTAGCACTTCCAATTGTAATTATCTTTGGCATACTATTCCCTCCAATCCTTTTATTTAATTTTATTATAAAAATACTTAGTTTTTTAATGTAAATAAATGTAAAAATATAAGTAAGGCATGGTGTAATTTTTATAGAGTTAATCTATAATGTTTGTATACAAGGGTATGTGATATATATATAAGCTTTGTAGAAAAGAGAGCAAACTCTTCTATTGAGAGTTTTGTGTATCAAATTTGATTAAGGGATTTATAAAGGAACAAAGAGCACTTGTTCAGAAAGGTTAAGAAATGGCTCTTACAATTAACACAAACATTTCGTCGCTTATTGCACAAAGAAACTTAAACAGCGCGACAAACTCTTTAAACACTGCTATTGAAAGAATGACTACCGGTTACAAAATTAACCATGCGTCTGATGATGCAGCCGGTTATTCTATTGCAAATTTATGGGAAACTCAACTGGGCTCATTAGATGTCGCTGCCGATAATGCGGCTACTGGTTCAGACTTGTTGACTACAGCAGAAGAAACATATTCATTATTGACCAGCCACTTACAACGTGTAAGAGACTTGACAGAACAAGCTGCTAACGGAACTTATGGTTCAGCTTCATTAAAAGCTATTCAATCAGAAATAAGTGCAAGGTTGCAGGAAGTTAACAGAATTTCTGCAAATGCTGAATTTAACGGTATTAAATTGATGGCATACAATATGGATGGACAAGGAAATGAATCTGTGGGTATTACAGCAGCCGGTATTAACCTTCAGGTTGGGCTTTATGCAGATGAGAACAGTATTATTAATCTTAATGTCGAATTATTCTCTAATGCAAGCTTAAGCGGCTTGTTTAAGGACATGACCGGTTTGGATGCTTTAATGACAAGTGCTGGCGGTGATGTATCAGCATTAGGCGATGCAGAGAATATTGAGGCTTTTGCTGCTGCTTGTGCGGGTTTGGTTTATGATGCCGGAGACTTTACTCTTCAAACAGACCCGGATTCCGGAGCAAAAGAAATGTTGGCTTATCTGGATGATGCAATTGATGTAATTTCAGATAGAGTAACTAAAATTGGTGCGGTTCAGAACCGTGTAGAATCTTCTATAACAGCTCTTGATGTTCAGTCTCAAAACCTGACTTCATCACTTTCTACATTGAAAGATGCCGATGTTGCGGAAGAATCTTCAAACTATATTCAAGCTCAGATATTGCAGCAGGCTTCTGCTACTTTATTAGCAACAGCTAACCAGCTGCCAAGTATTGCATTGAACTTGATATAATTTTAGAAAATTTTAATTTGTTGTTGATTGGGATATGTACTTATATGTGGGCTTGATTTATCAAGCCCTTTTATTTTGGTTGTTTTGCTGAATTCTTCACTTGGCATTTTGTTTGTAGTATGATTTACTTATGAATTTTGATGCCGTAATAGATAGCCTGCTATCACCGATAGCTGATAAAATTTCCGGGCTTATATTCTCTTACGTTACAATTGGAGAAGTAAAAGTCGAATTTTTAGTTGCGCTTTTGATTACTGCTGCTCTTTATTTTACTCTCAGAACCGGTTTTATAGGTTTTTGGGGCTTTAAACATGCAGTTAAGCTTATTACAAATAACTATAAACACAATAATCCGTCCGGTTATCAAAGAAAGAAAAAAGGCGAGCTTTCTTCTTTTCAAGCACTTAGTGCTACAATTTCAGCATCTGCAGGTATTGGTAATGTTGCAGGTTCGGCAGCAGCCGTTTCTATCGGCGGACCGGGTGTTATATTTTGGATGATTGTTGCAGGTTTATTTTCCATGGCACTTAAGTTTTCGGAAGTTCTTCTTGGTGTTAAATTCAGAAAAATAAATCCGGACGGTTCTGTTTCAGGAGGTCCGATGTATTATATTTTAGCGGGCCTCAGGGGAAAATATTCTCAAAAATTAGCTCCGTTTTTAGCAAAAACTTATGCTGTTTGTTGTATTTTTGCTATGATTGGAGGCTGGAACTTATTCCAGATTAATGCAATGACTGCACAATTTACGGAAGTAACCGGCGGAAATAATAGTATATTTGCATCAAACGGTTGGATTTTAGGTACTATTGTAGCGGTTATAACCTGGTTTACTATAATAGGCGGAATTAAAGCTATAGGCAAATTTACCTCAAAAGTTACACCGATTATGTGTTCTTTATATGTATTAAGCGCCTTTCTGGTATGTATAGTTAATATTCATCATCTTCCGGAAACTCTTGTATTAATAGTAAAAGAAGCCTTCTCTCCAAGAGCAATACAAGGCGGAGTTTTTGCCTGCTTATTATGGGGTTTTAGAAGGGCAATGTTTGCAAACGAATCCGGATTGGGAACAGCTCCGATTGCTTTTTCTGCCGTCAATACGAATAAACCTGTAGCGCAGGCTTTTATATCGCTTCTCCAGCCGTTTGTAGACACAGTTATTGTTGGAGTTGCGACGGCATTTGTAATTGTTGTTTCGGGCGCTTACCTTACTGTCGATGGAATAGCCGGAATTGAGTTAACATCAAAGGCTTTTGCTACAATTTGTCCGCTCTTCCCTATTATTCTAACTCTAATGGCAAGCTGCTTTGTACTTTCCACAATGCTTTGCGGTTCTTATTACGGACTTAAGGCTTGGAATTTTCTTTTTGGCGAAGGTGTTAATCGCTCAAGAATATTTCAAGCTTTTTACTGTATCTGTATAATTGCAGGTTCTGCAATGAATTTTAAGAGTATTATAAATCTTTCGGATGCAGTGACGTTATTCCTTGCTGTACCGAATTTGATAGCCGTATTCGCACTTTCCGGAGTTGTTATAAAAGAACTCAAACGCTATTGTAAGCGTTATCAGATAGGACCAAAAGAATTCAGGACTTAATATAATCTTTACTTGCGGGGGGATGAAATATATTGTAAAATACACCTACAAGTGGAGGGTTTAGGTATGCCAAAGATTTACTTTGTAGATGTTACAAACCGGGACGGGGTTCAAACTTCCAGATTAGGTCTGGCAAAACTTCAGAAAACAATGATAAATCTGATGCTGGATGATATGGGTATAACCCAATCAGAGTTTGGTTTCCCAACAACCATGCACGAGTTGAATTATCTGAATGCCAATCTTGAACTTGTAAGACGCGGGGTTATTAAAAGGACAAAACTTTCCGGCTGGATGAGAGCAATAGCGGAAGATGTAGAAAAATCTTTTTCCAATTGCCCTCTTTTGAAAAATTGCAACCTTTCACAATCGACATCTGACCAGATGATACAAGGTAAATACTTAGGTAAAAAGTCAAAAGATGATATTTTAAGGATGACTTGTGAAGCTGTAGAGTGTGCAGTTTCCAATGGGGCCGAAACAATTGGTGTAAATGCGGAAGATGCCTCAAGAAGCAATATTGATTATCTGGTAAAAATTGCAAGAGAAGTGAAAAAATTGGGAGCAAGCAGGTTTAGATACTGTGATACGTTGGGATACGAGGACCCAAAAACCGCTTATGACAGAATACATTATCTCGCAAAAGAAACCAAAATGCCTATAGAGCTGCATTATCATAACGATTTAGGGATGGCAGCAGCTTGTTCTGTAATGGGAGCAAGGGCTGCTGTAGATGCCGGAGTGGATGCCTATATTAATACTGCTATTAACGGGATGGGAGAAAGAGCCGGAAATGCAGATTTAGTATCTTGCCTTCTTGCTTGCTTAAAATCGGCAGGTTTTAAAGACCAATATAAAATTGATGATAATATTGATTTATCAAAAGCCTGGAAATTGGCTAAATATACGGCTTATGCGTTTGGCTTGCCTATCCCGATTAACCAGCCTGCAGTTGGGGATAACGCTTTTGCGCACGAATCCGGTATACACGCAGACGGAGCCTTAAAGGATAGAAGAAACTATGAACTTTATGATTTCGAAGAGCTCGGAAGAGGCGAACCGGAAATTATTGAAACGGGCAGAATGATTACGACCGGCGAATATGGCGGAATTAAAGGTTTTAGAAATGTATATAACAAGCTTGAAATAGAATTTAAAGATGAAAATGAAGCAAGAAATATTCTTGAACTTGCCCGCTATGCAAACGTTCATACGCAAAAACCTCTTACGGACAGTGAGTTGAGGTTTATTTATCACTACCCTGATATTGCGGCTAAGGTAATGACAGTATCACCTTACTATGAACCGTCAGGTGAGCTGGAAAAACGTTTGAACGAAAGAGATATGGCTATTCCAAATAAGATTGTTTAGTAATAAAAAAAGAGGATTCAATCTTGAATCCTCTTTTTTTGACCTTTTAGCCAAATTACTTAGCTGCACATACGCTGAATTCATCAATTAATATAGCGTAAACTCTTTCACCTTTCTTAGCCTTGTAGTGGCAGCCAGGTGTTATTAAACCAACTAGCAAACCAACGCCGCAGCCTACAGGAATACCGATTGCAAAACCTGTACCAAGTTTGGCAGGGTTAGGAATAAATGCGAAACCTACACCGGCACCTGCACCAACTATACCCATTGTGAGTGTTGACAGGAATAATTTCCCTGTAGTTGTCCAAGGGCCTTCTTTAAGTTTTCCGTCTTTTGTAAACGGTCTGGCTTTGATATCAATGCAAGTGTTGTCAGGAAGTACAATTTGCTTGAATACCAGATTAACTCTTGCATTCTTGTTAAACATTTTTGGTTTTTCAATTTTTGTGATTTCAGCAACAATCTTTGTTCCGCAAGGTAAAATCATTGTGCCTTCACAGGTGTAAAGGGCTTCCGGAACAACAAAATGAATAAGCTCTCCGGCTTGATGGCATTTTGAGAAGAATTTTTCATCAAATGCAAATTCTAATACATTACCTTTTTCAACCGTTCTTCTAACATTAGTAATTTTTACTTCATTACACGGGGCTTTCTTATGAACATCTAAATGCTCAATGGAACAAGTTTCCGCAATAGCAGGGATTGTGTTAAGTCCCATTAACGAAATTAATGAAAGAAGTGCCATTAATCTTTTAAACATAATATGACTCCTATTTATTAATTCAATCATAGTATATCAAATGAATTTATATTTTTCAATCCTTTTATATTATAATAATAGAAGAAATCAGAAGGAGATTTGTATGCTGCATTATTTTTTAGGTTCTTATATAGTAACAATCTTTGGCTTAACTGCTGCTTATTTTTGGGGCGAACACGTGCATAACGGAACGGGCATTTCCTGTATATTTATAGCATTTGTGCTTGCAATATTAGAAGTAAGCTTATCTTTTGATAATGCTGTTGTTAATGCGATGAAACTGGAGCATATGTCTGAAAAATGGAGACATCGTTTTATAACCTGGGGTATTTTAATTGCGGTGTTTGGTATGAGATTCTTGTTCCCGCTTGCTGTTGTAGCAATATTTGCTAAGTTGAATATTTTGAGAGTTCTGGATATGGCACTAAATGATGTACATCAATATGCTCATTATCTTGAATTAACTCATGCACCTATTGTATCTTTCGGCGGTGCATTTCTTCTTATGCTTTTTATGGATTATTTCACAGAGCAAAAAAAAGATGTACACTGGATTAAATTTATTGAAGTACCTATGCAGAGACTTTCTAAAATTAAAGGTATATGTTCAATTGTAACATTATGTGCAATAGGAATTATTCTTTTTGAGCTGCCTCAAGAAGTTAGGCAGAGTGTTCTTTTTTCCGGAATCTCGGGTATAATTACATATCTTGTAATAGACGGGCTTGCAGAATGGCTGGAAAGAAGACAGGAAGAACGGGCAAAACTCTGTGCAGATACGGTTAAGTGTTCCGGACTCGTCGGCTTTCTCTATTTAGAACTCATTGATGCATCATTCTCGCTGGATGGCGTTTTAGGAGCTTTTGCTCTAAGTAAAGATATTTTAATAATTACGATTGGTTTGTTTATCGGAGCTATGTTTGTAAGATCTCTTACAATTATGCTTGTTGACAAAAAAACATTAAACCACTTCCCGTATCTTGAACATGGCGCACATTGGGCGATAGGAGTTCTCGCTGTATTAATGTTTGTTTCAACTATAAGAGCTGTGCCTGAAGTTGTTACCGGACTTTTAGGTTTGATAATTATTGTAGCAGCATTTATAAGTTCTCTTGTTGAAAATAAGAAAAATGCACCGGCTATTAATAAGAATGAAGGAATTTAAAGGTTTAAATGCGAATTATATCAGAACTTCAAGATAAAAATCTTTATTATGTAGGCGGAGTTGTTAGAGATGAGATTCTGGGACTTCCGAGTCTTGATATGGATTATTGTTATGAAGGTGATGCAATAAATTTTGCCAGAACTAAGAAACTCAATATTATAAAAGAAAATCCCTCGTTTGGAACAGTAAGAGTCCTCATAGACGGGATTGAAATTGATATAGCATCAACAAGAACAGAGTGTTATCCCTCTCCGGGTCATTTGCCGGTTGTTGATAAAATAGGCTGTTCGTTAATTGATGATTTAAAAAGAAGAGATTTTACAATCAATGCAATGGCAAAGAACACTTTAAGCGGTGAAATCATTGACTATTTTAATTCTAATGATGATTTAAAAAATAAGAAGTTGAGGGTATTGCACAACAGGAGTTTTATTGATGATCCTTCAAGAATTATAAGAGGGTTAAAATTTTCGGCACGTTTCGGCTTTGAATTGGATTCTGAGACAGAAAGCTTACAGAAATCCTATATTTCCAACATAAATTATGATATGAGTTATCACAGAATTAAAAAAGAGGTAAAAGAGACTTTTAATTTAAATAGTGATAAGATTCTGAGAAAGTTTATAAGAGACGGAATCTATAAACTTTTGGGCGATAATCAGCAAGTTCCGCTAATAAAAGGCTCTGTAGAACGTCTTGTATCTTTAATAAACCTTCATAACCCCTGGCTTTGTTATGCAGGACTCTTTAATTTGTCAAATTTTGAATTGACCAAAGAGGAGACAGAAATAATAAGTTCTTTTAAAAAACTTGAAAATCGTACTTTTGATACGGAAAGTGAGGCTTATAAAATTTTCAGACATTTCCCTGATGAGAGTGTTTTACTCTGGGGACTTGTAAGGGAGTATGATTTAGCTTATCATTATCTTAAGAATTTAAGAAAAATCAAGCCGTCTCTAAACGGGAACGATTTGATAAAACTAGGGATAGAAAGAGGAAAGCTTTACAGTGAAATCTTTGATTATTTAACAGAGGAAAAAATTAAGAACCCTAAATTATCAAAGGAAGAAGAGCTTAAACTCGTAGTGAATAAATATCTATGAAAAAGTCTGTATTAAAACGATTATTAAACTATAAATTTCACGTGAGAGGGATTATGAATCCTTTCCTTAATATGCAGATAAATTCCATAGGGAACTGGAAAGGGGTAAATGATGTAAAACGTGAAAAACCTATTATTGTATCTTTAACTTCTTATGAAGATAGATTTTCGGACTTGCCCAAGACTATATATTCTTTGCTTAATCAAACTCTGCGACCTGACAGGATAATATTATGGCTTGATGAAAAAGGAGATGATTTAACAACGCTTCCTTATGAGATTACAAGGTTTATTAAAAACGGGCTGGAGATTAGATTCGTAAAAGATATCGGTCCCTATACAAAGGTTGTATATGCATTCAAAGAATTTTACGAAAGTATAATAGTTACGGCAGATGACGATATTTATTATCCTAAAAACTGGTTAAAATATTTATATTTATCTTATGTTTCAAATCAAGACGATATTCATTGCCACAGAGCACATAGAGTAGGTTTAAAATATGGCAAGATACTTCCTTACGAGAACTGGGGAAAGCAGGTTGAAGAAGAATCGGCAAGATATGATAATTTTTTAACCGGAGCCGGAGGTGTGCTTTATCCGCCGAAATGTTTTTCTAATGAAGTTTTGAGAGAAGATGTTTTTTTGAAATATGCTCCGAGTGCTGATGACATTTGGCTTTGGGTTATGGCGCTTGTACACGGAAAGAAAATAAGGGTTGTTAAAAACCATTATAAAACTCTTATCAGCACAAATCTTTTTCGCCAAATTTTCGGGAAAACTCTTTATTCAGTAAATAAAGACGGGCAAAATGATATACAACTTAATAATTTAATGAAATTTTATTCAAATAATATTTTATCAAGACTTAAGGGGTAAAAATGAATGAGAGAAAAAACTTCCTTTTAACAGTGTATGCTTTTGACGGCTGGCATGGCTCATTAATACATGTATGCGAGCTGGCTAAAGCGCTAAATTCTATGGGTTTCTCGGTCTATCTGACAGGAGTAGACATATCCTCTGAAATAAAAGACTATGTGTCAGGATTTGCTGATTTATATTTTTTTGAAGACTTACCTTTGAATGTAGATTATGATTATGTTTTGGCTTATCATGAGCCAATTTGTACATATTTGATTGAGAAGGGTTTAAAATATAAAAAGTTGGCTTTTGGTTCTCTGTCCTCAATTATTACTATGGAGGTTCCGAGTCTTTTATGTGAATATGGATTCCCGCTTGTTGTTCATAACCGAAGGCTTGAAGAGTATATGAAAGAACTCTTTTCCCCTGCTGATATAAATACGTATGTTTTCATTAACAGTGCTCCTGACGAATTTATATGCGATGTTAATCTTTCCGGACAATTAAAAAATATTGCAATGATTTCTAATCATCTGCCGGAAGAACTTTCTGATGCAGCAAAGATTTTAAAAAATAATAATATCAATGTTGAAATTTTTGGGAAGGGGTATAATTATACACGTATTACTCCGGAAATTTTGTTAAAATATGACCTGATAATTACAATAGGAAAAACAGTACAGTACGCTTTATCAATGGGAATTCCGGTATATAATTATGACCATTTCGGCGGGGTAGGATTCATAAGGCTGGATAATCTTGACAGGGAAGAGTTTTATAATTTTTCAGGCAGAAGCAATTTTAGAAAGCTTTCAGGAAAGGATATTTACGATGAGATAGTTTCGGGTTATGATTTTGCGTTAAAGGAGATAAATAAAATCAAAACGATTGCAAGAAACAGATATTCTCTAACAAATAACTTGAAAAGCTTGTTAAATTATTTAGATAATTCAGGCGGAGTTTTAAAAAATACATCCGAATGGAAAATTTACAAAGCAAGATGTGTGCAATATGCTCAAATGATTATAAATTATAAAAAGGAATTTCGTAATATTAAAAACTTGTTATATCTTTTAAAACTATTTTATGCTGTAATAAATAAACTATCGTTTGGAAGATGTTATAAAAATAAACTTGCTGCGTTAATAAGCGCTTTAAATAGGAATGGGATATGTTAATATGGGAAAAACGCTGAGTATAGTTACATTAACACTTAATAACCTTGAATATACTAAAAAGTATATTGATAGCTTATATAGATTTACGAATAATTTTGAACTTATTATAGTAGATAATGCCTCTACTGATGGGACAGTTGACTACCTTGAATCATTGCAGCTTGAAAAAGATAACTTAAAAGTTATTTATAATAATGAAAATAAAGGCTTTTCAAAAGGAAATAATCAGGGGATAGATATAGCACAAGGAGAATATATCGGGTTTCTTAATAACGATATACTTCTTTATCCAAACTGGTTTGAAAAAATTAAAGAAGTTTTCGAAAATGAAAATGCAGCCTTTGCTTCCCCGAGACATATAAAACCGGACTTTAATTTTACAAATGAACACTCGTATATTCAATATTTTCAGAATTTCAAGTATGATAAGCCTTATGAAAAAAGTTTTGATGAATGTGAATTTTCATGTGTGATAACTAAAAAAGAAATTCTTGATAAAATTGGGAATTTTGATGAAAATTACACTCCGGCTTTTTTTGAGGATAATGATATAAAATATCGGGCAATTATGGCTGGGTATGGAGTGTATGTGGTTAATTCCGTATGTTTTTTCCACTTTGGGTCTGCGACATCTGTGAACTATAACGATAATTTTGAAGCAAATCGTGCTTATTATTATTCAAAATATCCTCTTGCGGAATATTTATCTATATCAGGAGAAGAAAAGGGCGATTTGAAAATTAAAAACAGACATTTCCAAAATTTTCCTTTAAATATTGCATACAATCTTTACTTGTTATGGCTTAAGATTATAAAAAGAATTAAGAGGAGAAGAAAATGAAGCTCCTTTTTGACAGTACTGAACTTTCTTATTTTAATGAAAAATCAGGGCATAGAGCCGGTGTCTTTAATGTTGCATTAAACCTTTTTAAGGAATTAAAAAAACGAGGGGTTGATATAACTTTTTGTGTCGATTTTAGACGATACTATTTTATGAAAGATGTAAAAGAGTTTAAAGACATTCCGCTTTTAAAAGAACGGTCGCTTATAAATCTTTTTATAGCGAAAATATTATATATCGCCGGAAAGTTTCCTTATCCCGTATATTACGGGCTTAATATACTTGCAAGGTTTTATGATAAGTACTTATATAAGGTTAATAAAAATAATCTTGAACAGTTAAAAGATTATGATGTATATTTTTCTCCATTTACCCCTCCGTCAAGAGAAATTGACAGGGCTGATCTAAAACGATTTCGAATGATACATGACGTTATTCCGATAATAGAAAAGGGGATGAGCAAAAATACGAAAGATTGGCATAATAAAGTCTATAACTCAATCAATAATCATGATTACTATGTAGCGAATTCTGAATATACAAGACAAGATGTTCTCAAGTACTTTTCGTTTATAGATGAGAGCAATATAAGGACAACACGGCTTGGAGTTAGCGATAATTTTAAACCTTGCAGTAATACAACAAATTTCAAATATGTATTTTCTTTATGTACAATGGGTAAAAGGAAGAATGTAATATTTGGTATAAAAAGCTTTTTTAAATTTATAGAAAAGCATAATGTAAATGATTTAAAGCTGGTGCTTGGCGGTAGTATCTGGCGCAGGTTTGAAAGAACTCTCGCTAAAGAGCTCGGGCATATTGATAAATCTAAAATAATAATTACAGGATATATAAATGATTCTGAACTGCCGGAATATTATTCTAATGCATTAATGTTTATTTTCCCCTCTTTGTATGAAGGTTTTGGGCTTCCCGTACTAGAGGCTATGAAATGCGGATGTCCGGTAATTTCTTCTGACAGGTCATCTTTACCGGAAGTCCTCGGAGATTGCGGAATTTTAGTCAACCCGGAATCAGATGAAGAAATGGTATCTGCATTTGAAAAAATGTACTACGATACTGATTTCAGGGGTAAATGTATTAAAAATGGTTTAAATAGAGCTTCTGAATTTACCTGGGAAAAGTGTGCCTCAGAACTTCTTGAGTTTATTAAAGAAAAGGCCGTTTAGAATATTGAAAATATGTTTTTCCAAAAATATGAGCCCGATTCTGCATTCATTAGGAAGGTTTTGAAGTTATTTTATCATAAAGCTTGATATATAGCATGTCTGCCAAATCTTCTGTACTTCCTACCCTCTTACCCCTTTTATTCCTAAATTCATCCATTTATTTGATTACAAAACTTAATAAATCTTTTAAACTATGTATATTAATTGGGGAAAAATATGGCAAAAACTAATTTAAAAGAGAAAAAAGCTGCTTCGGGTGCGAAGCTGAAGGTTGTTGATGATAGTGCGATTAAAACTACTTCCTACAGCGATATCAATCTTAAACAGTGGAGAAATTACGAACATGTTAAGACGGATACTCTATGGGAGTTCCCTTCCAGATTAAAAGAAGGCGGACATTCAAATGAATACCATGGTAATTATATTCCGCAGATTGCTCAGCAAATATATGAAAGGTTTACGAAGAAAAATGATATCGTTTTAGATTTGTTTTTTGGTTCGGGAACTTCCGGCATAGAGGCTGTAAACATGCAGCGCCGTTGCATAGGGGTTGAACTGAAAGATGAATTAGTTGAGTCTGTTTCTCAAAAGTTTACCCCTAAGCAACTAGTAACAGATGTGAATATAATATGTGCAGATTCTGCGAGTGAGGATGCAAAATCAAAAATTCAGGCTCGCCTTGATGTAATGGGAAAAAAGAATGCGCAGCTTTTAATGCTCCATCCCCCTTACGATGATATTATTAAATTCTCTGACAGGAAAGAGGATTTGTCCAACTGTGCTACTACGGAAGAGTTTTATAATTTGTTTGAAAAAGTAGCTAAAAACGGTTATGACTTATTAGAAAAAGGACGCTTTGCTTGTTTGATAATTGGTGACAAGTATGCTAATTCCCAGCACATACCTCTGGGGTTTGAATGCATGGCAAGAATGAACAAACTCGGATTTATTACTAAGGCTATAATTATTAAAGATATGCAGGGAAATGAAAGAGCTAAAGGTAAAACAGCTAATCTATGGCGCTATAGAGCTCTTGCCGGCGGTTTTTATATTTTTAAACATGAATATGTAATGGTGTTCCAAAAGGTATGACAGAAGCAGGTCTGACTTTACAAATACGAATTTTACCGAATTCCTCTAAAAACGAAATAATAACGGGAGACGGTTTTTTAAAAATAAAAATTACTGCTCAACCAATTGAAAATAAGGCCAATAAAGCTTTGATTGAATTTTTATCAAAGCAGTTAAAGGTTCCTAAAACAAAAATTCAAATTGTTAAAGGTGAGACATCAAAAGACAAAACATTGTTTTTTAAAGTTGATGGTCACAAAAAGGCGGAAATCATTACGAGATTGACAAAATAAGCTAAAAAATATACTATTATTATACGAGAGTTAAGAGGGTGTTCTATTATGAATAAGCGTTGGTATGATGTTGATCCCACAGTGAGCTTAGCAGTGAGTCTTATGAGAAATGCTAATATAATGACTCAATATAAATGTGCTGATTATATTGTGAGTAAGTCTAAAGAACACGGAATTGACCTTTCTGAAAATATTTTGACGGATGCTTTTAATTATGTTTTGAGAAGATGGTATGACACAGATCAAAAAATAGCAGAGGCTTTTGAATATCTCAAGCTTATGCCTTTGGAGCTTCAGAAAGAACTCTCTTTGGAATTAATAAATCTTCTTCAGGAAGAAGAAGTTCACTAAGGATAATGGAAAATTTTATTGCTCTAGTTACGAACCCTGCAATTGTTTCAGTAATTTTACTGTGCATTTTGTGTTTGAAAAAAGTGAATGTTTTGCTTGCAATAATTGTATCAACTCTTGTTGCCGGAATACTATCAGGCATGGATATTACTCATGCTATGAACGTTTTTATTTCCGGTATGGGGGGAAATTCCGAAACAGCTTTAAGTTATATCCTATTAGGGACCTTTGCCGCTACCATGGCCCATTCCGGTTTTACTGATAAACTGGCAGATAAAATAACCAAATTTATTTCCGGCAGAAAATACGTACTTCTGCTGATTTTAACATTAATTGCAATGGCATCTCAGAACTTGATACCTATCCATATTGCATTTATACCTATTATAATTCCTCCTCTGCTAACAGCTATGAATTCTTTAAAGATTGACAGGCGTGCTGTTGCCTGTGTTTTGGCATTTGGATTAAAAATGCCGTATATAACAATTCCAGTCGGGTTCGGACTTATATTCCAGAACCTTATTGCTGATAATATGGTACAAAATGGGGTTCAGGTTCTAAGGTCAGATATATGGAAATCAACATTTATACTCGGTATTGCAATGCTTGCCGGCCTTTTGATTTCAGTATTTGTAACATATAGAAGACCTCGCAATTATGAAGATTTGCCTATTGCGGGATTATCAGAACAGCCTGCGCCCTGTAGCAGATATACGACATGGATTGTAATACTTGCCGCAGTACTAACTTTTGCGGTTCAGCTTATTACTCACTCGCTTCCACTCGGCGCTTTGGTAGGGCTTGGAATAATATTTACCTTGAAAGTTATACCTAAAGAAAAAATGGATCATATGATGAACGAAGGTATATATCTTATGGGTTATGTAGCCTTTGTAATGTTAGTAGCGGCTGGTTTTGCTTCTGTCCTTCAAGAGTCGGGTGCCATTGAAACCCTTGTAACGACAATTCTGGCGGTTCTTCCTGAAAATGTATTATTCACTTCATTAATATTTTTAATAATAGGCCTGTTTATAACAATAGGAATTGGGACTTCTTTTGGTACGATACCAATCTTAGCCGTTTTATTTATTCCTGTATGTGCAAAGATGGGATTTAATACACAACAGATGGTTGTATTATTAGCGGCTGCAGCTGCTCTCGGGGATGCAGGTTCTCCGGCTTCCGATACGACTCTCGGACCAACCTCCGGATTGAATGCTGACGGACAACACAATCATATTTTTGATACTTGCATACCGACATTTCTTCACTATAATATAGCACTTATTATCTTTGCTATATTAGGAGTTTATCTTTTTGCTTAGCTGTTCAATCCGTAGTTAAAATCTTCCTGGATGTTAGAAGTAAGCATTGTTTTGATAGATTCCATATAAGCATTAACTTCTTCAAGTTCAGCACTTGATGTGGTAATTTGAGCATCAAGAGCTGTTTCCCAAGCTGTCATTTCATCTAATTGATCTTGAAATTCAGCTGTGATTTTGTCAATTTCTTCTTCAAAATCAGGAATTTCAGTATAATCTAAATATGCTTCCTGTAATTCAGGGTCATTTTTATATAAATCTTTAAAATAGTCTCTTACTTCATGTTGTTTTGATGACTTCAATGATTGCAAGTCAGCCTGTGAATATGTAGCTAAAGTTTTTTGAGTCTGATATTCAGTTATATCAAGGTTTAACTGATTTCTTCTCAATTTATAAGCTAAAAGTGTTTCATTTAAATTTGCGATTGCCATCTTTCGTCACCATCTTATTTAAATCTTACATATATATAAAAACAGATAACGAAAGCGTATTTCAAGTTTATATAAAATTGTTACAAAACTTAATAAAACTATTTAATTAAAGCCTGTATTTCTTTAAAGTTAGGATGTTTAGCACCTTTGAGAAGCTCAAATAAGACCATTTCTGTTGTTTTTATATGAACTCCGTAATCATTCATATATTTAATAGCATTATTGTATTCTTCCGGACTCCTGCTCCCGCACGCATTTTTTACAAGATGAACTTCGAACCCGTTGTCGATAAGTGCTGCAGCTGTCTGGTGCACACAGATATGAGTTTCTATTCCCAGAAGTATAACTTGTTTGTGCCCTGTATTATTTAGAGCAGTTAGGAAATCAATGTCTGAAAGAGCATTAAAAGCATTTTTTTCTCTATAGAAAGCTTCAGGTAAATTATTTTTTATAGCAGAAATAGTTGAACCTAAGCCTTTGGGGTATTGTTCGGTGATAAAAGCCGGAATTTTGAGAATTGAAGCGGCTTTTGCAAGGATTTCAGATTGTTTTTCAAGTACATCTGCATTAAATACGGCATTTAGAAGTTTTTCTTGAATATCAATAATAAGTAACAGACTATTTTCTGTATTAAGTATGGTCATTAGTACACTCCTTTTTAAATTCAGAAACAAATTGTTCCAATAAATCTTCCAAAAGCCCCGGTTCCAATTCTTCAGGTTCAAGGGTTATTCTTTTGGCATCGATATTAGAATTATCTTTTTGAAACGTTATATCAATGTTAATTTTAGAGAATCCGGGACTTGTAATCCTGAAGCAGCTGCTGGAGTATCTGCCTTTGATGTAAAAAGTTCCGTATCCGTCTCCGGCTCCTTGTGTCAATGATATGCCCGGGAGTTTATCTGTATATTTTTGTTGAATCTGGTAAAAAACAGGCGTTATAACTTGTTCCATTTTTCTGCAAAACTCTTGTCTAAAAAGTTTAAAATTAGAAGTCTTAGATGGTGAGGTTTGAATCAGACTAAGGGGTACCGGTTTATCATTGACAGAGTCTTTGTCATAATTTATTGCTTCGTGGAGCTTGTTTAAGCATTCATTAATTAGCTGCTGCCTTTTCTGATTTGTTATTGCCGAAATACCCGCATAAATTTTTTGAGGGAGTTCTGCACGAATTTTATTCCAAACTTTTTTAGCAGATTCTATATCAATATTAAACATAATAAGAAAATATTTGTTAGCTGCAAAGTTCATTAAGATATCGTTTTTTCTAATATTGCTTAATACAGCGGATTCAATCATATTAGAAGTTAGTAGGAATTTAGCCTTATCGTTTGGGGAAATCGCCATAAATACAGCTTTTGCCGGATGCTTTTCAAGGTGTTCAAGTTCTTTATCAATAATAAAGTTATAATTTAAGAAAACTTCATTGTTTTTTGTTATAATATTATTTCTTACGAGGATATCCCTGTATTGCTTATTTTTTTCAAGCAAAGAGGCTGCGCTGAGTGCCGGAATGAGTCTTGCCTGAAACTCGTTATCAGAGGCAAGTATTGTAATATAATCAAACATTCCGTATTTATATGCATTAAGCTTAAACTCCTCATCTTCATTAAAAGCTGAGACAATAACGGGGGTTCCGTTTAATAATTTAAGCAGATCAAGTGTTTTTTCTTTTGTATTTTCAGAATTAACAATAAGTACGGCAGTTTGAATGAGATGAAGCTTTTCAGGAATTTCATCAAAATTAAACGAAAAGACTTCATCACTCTTTCTCAAGCTGAGTTTAGCTTTTATATAATCAAAAAAATCTGTATCGTCAGAAACCAGAACAATCTTATTAGCCATAAGATTTCGCCTTTTAAGTTAATTCAGATATCAGCATGTTAGATTTTTCAGTAATAACGTTACGCAAGTCTTCAATATCAGCAAAATCGATTCCCATTGTTTTTAAGAAATCCTTATCAATAACATTCGGGTTGTAATTTTCCTGCATGAGTTTGTCGACAAGGCAAACAAGGTTACAAGGAACCGGAATTGAAGACAGACTCGGGTTATGGTGATAAGAAATAATATTAGCGAGTAAAATAGGAAGCTGCCATCTTTTTGCAAGAAGAGCCCCTGTTTTAACGTGGTCTGAGTCAAAATATTTCTTTTCCGCATCCAGAATATCTGCACCGTCAGCGACTGCATTAACGACTTTTGCATACATTTTTTCATTAGACATATGTAAAACAATTTTCCCTACATCATGGATAAATCCTGCTATAAAAGCTTCATCAGAGTCCATGATTTTAGTAAGATTGGCTAAGTATTCACAACCTGCAGCAACTCGGATAGAATGTTTCCATAACTCTTTATCGCCCTGGTTTGACATCATAGGTTTCATTGCGACTGCAACAATAATATTTTTAACTTTAACCATCCCGAGAAGGGAGAGCGCTATATTAATAGAGCTGATTTGTTGTGAAAATCCGTAGTAAGCAGAATTAACAAGAGCAAGGATTTTAATTGTAAGAGACTGGTCATACATAACCATATCCCCAAGTTCTTTCATGCTCACAGTCGGTTTCTTCATAAGGTTAAGAACTTTAACTATGACGCTTGGCATAGCCTGTATATCTTTTACCGAATTTACTAATTCAATAGTTTTATCCATATCTTTAAATACCTTTTTAATAATATTATATATTGTATATTATACCATATTTTATACTTGTAAGTGTTTTTTTATTGATAAGAAACTCCCGCTTGCGCCAAAAGCCGTACCAATCAATAACAGAGAGATTATAACTATATTTTGTGCATAAGCAGGCGAAGGTATGAGGAAGAATTTATGTACATTCAAAAGCAAGCTTTGAACCCAGTTAAGCGGGAGCACTGCTATAATGGATGAGACAAAGCCGTAAAATGCACCCTGCATGACAAG
Source organism: Candidatus Gastranaerophilales bacterium (assembly GCA_944325825.1). Classification (GTDB taxonomy): domain Bacteria; phylum Cyanobacteriota; class Vampirovibrionia; order Gastranaerophilales; family Gastranaerophilaceae; genus CAG-196. The sequence continues at coordinate 128,600 of CALVBP010000001.1, forward strand.
CGGTGTTTTAATATACCAGTTGCTTACACCCATAAGTCTCATTATTTCAATTTCATCTTTTCTTGATTGAATAACAAGCTGAATAGTATTATTAATAATAGTTATTGTTAATGCGGCTGAAATAATTATTACAAAGAACATTGTAGTATTAACAATATGTGTCAGGAACTGTATTTTTTTTGCAAGTTCTTTTGCATATCCCATGTCTTCTACTCCGGACATAGGTTTTATCTGGTTAAATACTTCTGTTATATTTTGCGGCTTGTCAACTTTAACTCTTAAAGTATCCGGAAGTGGATTTTCAATATCCTGAAGCCCCAGTTCTTTTTTCAATCCGTCCCACGATTCTTCTTTGGGAATAAGTCTTACTGATTGAACATGCTTAATCTCCTTAATTCTGTCTTTGACAATGGATGAAGAAGCATTTGATTTTAAGTATACAGATATTTCAAGTACATTACCCAGTTCGTTGGCAAAAGTTGAAAGAGATAACGTGAACCTGAATAATACTCCGAAGATAGTTAAAATAGCAGCCATAGTGGTGATTATTACGAGGTTTATAATACCAGTCCTTTTCACATCATTAACAGCTTCCATTAAAATTCTGTAGGCAATACGAAGTTCACACAGCCAGTCTTTCGGGATGTGTTTTTTTACCTGTCTTTTAAGCTGTTGTCTGCTATTGTCCATAAGTACCTGCCTGAATATCTCTAACAATTTCACCGTGTTCAAGAGTCAAAACTCTTTTTCTGAATCTGTCAACCAGCGTATAATCGTGGGTTGAAACTATTACTGTAATGCCCCTCTGATTAATTTGTTCAAGAATCTGCATAATTTCAAGCGAGTTTTTCGGGTCAAGGTTTCCGGTAGGTTCATCCGCAATTAATAGCGGTGGACCGTTTACCAGCGCTCTTGCAATACTTACCCTCTGTTGTTCGCCGCCGGACAGTTCAGATGGTTTTGCTTTAGCTTTATCTAAAAGACCTACGACTTTAAGAGCTCCGGTTACTCTTGTTCTTATTTCGGAAGAGCTGATTCCGAGCGTTCTTATGACATATGCAATATTGTCAAATACTGTTTGATTCTGTAAGAGTTTATAATCCTGAAATACAATTCCCATGCATCTTCTTAGATTCGGGACTTTGTCAGACGGGAGATTTGCGATATTAATTCCGCCGATTAAAACGGTTCCCGTAGTCGGAGTTTCTTCTTTGTAAAGAAGTTTCATCAATGTAGATTTCCCGGCTCCGGATGCCCCTGTAACGAAAACAAATTCTCCTGATAAAATATCAAGGTTGATGTTTTTTAGAGCGTAATTATTTTTGTATTTTTTTGTAACAGATCTTAATTGTATCATTTTTTTAACTCAACTATCCTTTTTACAATACTTTCAGCATCTAAACCATAATATTTTAGAAGTTCTTTTGGAGTACCGCTCTGCCCGAATGTATCTTGAGCCCCGATTCTTAAAACTCTGGTCGGATAATTCTCGCTCAAGCATTCGCAGACAGCGGAGCCGATTCCGCCATAGATTGAATGGTTTTCGACGGTAACTACAAATCCTGTTTTCTTAGCACTTTCTATGATTGTGTCTTTATCCAGAGGTTTTACAACCGGAAGGGATATAATCTCCGGGTCAATTCCTGACTCTGACAGAATTTCTGCTGCTCTAACGGCTTCTGATAAAACATCTCCGTTTGAAATTAAGGTAATGTCAGAACCTTTCTTAAGAACGTGAGCTTTATACGGGTTAAACTTGTAATCGGCAGGGTAGATATCAGGCAGACTGTTTCTTGCGATTCTTATATAGACAGGACCATTATATTCTGCTGCAAAATCAAGAGCCTGTGCACATTCATTGCAGTCAGCCGGTACAATCACTGTCATATTAGGAAGTCCCCTCATAAGGGAAATATCTTCCAGAGCCTGATGTGTAGCGCCGTCTTCACCAACCGTGATTCCGCCGTGAGTACCTATTATTTTAACGTTAGCTTTTTGATAGCAAACGGACATTCTTATCTGGTCATAGGTTCTGCCCGTTGCAAAAACAGCAAAAGTGGCAGCAAAAGGTATTTTCCCGGTAAGCGCAAGCCCTGCAGCCGTTGTAATCATGTTTTGCTCTGCAATACCCATATCGAAGAATCTTTCAGGAAAAGCTTTTCCAAATAAAGCTGTTTGGGTAGAGCATGAGACATCTGAGTCTAAAACAACCATTTGAGGGTGTTTTTTACCCAGTTCAACAAGCTCTTTTCCGAAAGCTTCTCTTATAGATTTTTTAGTATCATAGTCTATTACGAGCATTAAATCCCCCTCGTAAAATGATTATACCATAAATAAATAAAAACTCCCAAAAAATTAATTAAAATAGTCGCAAATAAGTTTTTCTTTGCGGGGAATAAGGGTCTTAAGCTTTTCTACCACTTTATTTTTTCCAAGGTTTTCAAGTTGTTTTTTGAGTACAGCTTTTTCTAAAATAAGCGAATTGTATAAATCTTCGCAGATTTCTGATGTGGAACTATGTTGTGATAGCTGTTTTAGCTTAAGTTCCGTTATAGCTATTTGTTTTTTTAATTGCTGTTTGTTCACTAAAGACCTCTTCAAATAGGATATAACTTTTATATGAATTTTGCAATCAATCTTTTAGAGTATTCTTTTTATCATCAGTGCGTAAAATTTTGTTACAAAAAATGATACTTTATTATTTTCCGTTATTCCGGCTCGGAGGCCGGAATGACTGATGTAAAACACTTCGTTATTCTTGTATATGTTACGTAATTCGTCACCCTGAACTTGATTCAGGGTCTATTCATTTAATTAAAACTAACATAGATAGATTCCGGGTCAAGCCCGGAATGACCGAAAGATATACCTCCCCACATCCCCCTGAACTTATTATCAAACTATATCTATCTTTGACCTGTCAAACGTAAATTTTTGTAAAGATTAATTCAAATCCGTTAAAGTTTTTCAAAAATATGCCGTTAACCATACCAAAGTAGGTTTATTAAAATACTATGTAATAAAGAAAGGAGTATTACAATTATGAACGATCCGAGATTAACGACGGAACAGAATTTTTTATTTACTAAAGCTCTGTCCGGGGACGGATGTATTACTATGAAGGAGCGCCTAGATTTAATTAAGGCGGGTATAGCAGCAGAGATAATTGATGAATTGACTAAGCCGGATGAGGTTGGGGATAAGACAGAGTTTAGTAATAAACCTTCTAAGTCCGAACAATCAAGAAAAGAAGCTGCAAAAGCTCTGCGGTCCCTTGCAGGAGCTGGAGCTGGTGGTGTCGCAGTTGGGGCTGGTATAGGTAGTTTTGGAGGGCCAGCCGGTGCTGTAGCTGGGGCCTTTATTGGAGGTTTGATAGGCCTTGGAGTAGGCATTATTTCAAGCTGTTCAAAAGAACCACCACCACCAGATATAAATGAAACGAACAATATTTATGATGTTGATGTTAATATAATTCAAAAAATTGATACAGGTATGAGCAAAGAGGAGCTCTTAGAGGTATTAAAAGAATTCTGGAATAGTACTGAGATAAATGAAATAGTTGAAGCATTAAAAAGTATAAATAAGACTACTGAAATGATAGTTATATTACTTATGGAATTGGGAGCAAGTTTTGATAAGGTTATAGCAGCACTGGAAACTATGGATACTACTCAACAAGATATTTTGAACACACTCTCTAACGGCAATGCCGCCATATTAGAATCATTACAGAATATTTTAAACGCAATAAATGCTGGAACAGAATTGAGTGCAGAGAATAATAAATTATTGGCACAACTGCTTGAAATGGTTGGTAATATTGATACAGAAACTGACCCTGCAATTACAAATCTGTTAGAAAAAATATTCGCAATGCTGGAAATGGCAATAAATCAGCAGAATACTTCAGACAGTAAAGTTCAGGATTTACTCCAGACTCTTATAGGTAATGTTAATGCTATATTAGAATCATTACAGAAAATTAATGACGCAGTAAATGCGGGAACAGAATTGAGTGCAGAGAATAATAAATTATTGGCACAACTGCTTGAAATGGTTGGTAAAATTAATACAGAAACTGACCCTGCAATTACAAATCTGTTAGAAAAAATGTTCGCAATGCTGGAAATGGCAATAAATCAGCAGAATAATTCAGACAGCAAAGTTCAGGATTTACTCCAGACTCTTATAGATAAAGTCGATGCATTTATGCAAGGTTCACAGACCGCTGATGAAAAGACCCTGAAATTATTAGAAACTCTTATCGATAGTGTCAATGCGGGTAATGCGGCTAATGCGCAATTCTATGAAACCATCCTCAATAAACTTGACGGACTTGAAGCTGTTATAAAGGATTACTTGATGAACATCCTTGATGCTGTTAATAAAAATGGTGAAATCAGTGAAGATATCAGAAATCTGACCCAGAAAGTACTTGAACAGATTAATAGTCATGCTGTTGCTGATAACGATGCGCTTAAAGCAATACTTGAAGCTATCAATAATCTTTCTGTCGGTACCGGAGGAAATGTTGACCTGAGTAAGATTGAAGAAATGCTTGCCGCATTGCTTAAACAGACAGAGGAAAACGGCAACCTCTTGACTGATATTAACGGAAAGCTGGATGTTATTAATATGACAATCAAAGCTGCAACTGATGAAATCAAAAACCTGCTCGGCGACAAGTTTGATCAGAATAATGAATACTTCAAACAAATTATTGATAAACTTGAAGGCTTTGGTAGTGAGGGTTACGATGATACAGAATTGCTGCAAAAACTTGATACAATACTCAACATTCTTGGCAACATAAGTGATAATACAAATAAAGATGACTTATTGTCCAAGTTAGATGAAATATTGGCAGCAATTAAAGATCACAAAGTAATTGTTGATGTAACCGGTAAGATTACTTGTGATTGTAACTGCGGTAATGACCAGAATCACGAAGGTATTGTCGGTGATTTAGAAGACCTTTTGGGATAGAGTTTAATCGGTTATCAGACGATATGGCGAGGGGCGGAAGATAAAGCTTCCGCCCCTCGCTTGTTTATGCCCGGGATGAGGGGATTCTTCTATTCACTATTTATACCGTCATGTTGAGCGTAAGCGAAGTATCGCAAGGACTAGTAGTAAATACTTCCCGGTCATTGCGATTCTTCGGCTAAAGCCTCAGAATGACGTATTTTACCCCTGTCATGCTAGTCTCCAAACCAGAATCTTCTATTCACTATTTACCCCTGTCATGTTGAGCGTAAGCGAAGTATCGCAAGGACTAGTAGTAAATACTTCCCGGTCATTGCGATTCTTCGGCTAAAG
>CALVBP010000002.1 GCA_944325825.1 Candidatus Gastranaerophilales bacterium
CAACATTCTTTCTTTTTGTATCGCAAGAAAAAAGAAAGAATGTTGGTGCGGGGTACGGGGCGGCATCAGCCCCGATACAAAATTAACATTGATAGATTCCGGCTCGAAGTTCGGAATGGCAGCAGGGGAGGGGTAAATAAAACTTTCTCTTTCCATCGCAAAAAAAAGAGAAAGAAATACACAAGATTAAAAATATATTAATACATCATTTTATGTAAACAGATGTATGTATCAGTTTATCTGATTGTGGTATAAAGTTAATATGAAAAGAATAGAAAATATTGAAAAAATTAATGAAATTTTGCTTAATGACGGAGTTGTTGCCTATGTTACAGACACCGTCTGGGGTTTGGGCTGTCTGCCATCAAGCGAAAAAGCCGTAAAAAAGATTTACGAAATCAAGCACAGAGAAGCCGTAAAACCTCTTATTCTTATGTCTGACGAGGTTTATAATCTGTTTGATTATGTAAAACAACCCATTCCCAAAGAAGGACAAAAACTTATAAAAAAATATTTTCCGGGGGCATTGACCATTGTTCTGGATAAATCATCCAAAACCCCAGATTATATGACATCAAATATGCCGACTGTAGGAATCAGAATTCCGGATAATGAGATTTTTGCAGAACTCTGCCGAGGAATAGAAGGGAGGGTTCTCGCCACTACAAGTGCAAATATTTCCGGCGAACCTCCGGCTCTTACGTACGAAGAAGCCGTTAAATACATCGGCGGGAAAGCTGATTTTGTAATTCCGGATTACGGATTCACAGCAAAAGGGCGTGCCTCAACCGTTGTCGGTTTCAGAGGAGAAGTTCCGGTAGTATATCGGCAAGGCGAAATTGAGATCTAATGTTCTTAAATCTTAAATATTATACGCAATGAATCTGCAAAGCTCTATCAATTTATCCGGATATACCCCTATTAAAACAGTTACAGCAGTACAGAATATAAGCACAAATTTCTGGGAATAAACCGCATTTAATACTTTTACTCCTGTATTTCCGTCACACTTTCTGAACATTGGTGTTATAAGCTTTAAATAATAATACAGAGCAACTACCGTTAATATCAACAACGCAAGCAAAAACGGAACAAAAATTAATCCGGAATTAGCAATTGCACTAAAAAGGTAAATCTTCGCCACAAAACCGGAAGTTATCGGGAAGCCAGCAAGTCCTATAACCGATATTGCATAAGAGGCTCCGAGAACTTTATTCTTATGAAACAATCCGGAAAAATTTTCTATTTTTTCGCCCAGAGAATTGTTTTCAGTAATATTTAAAAATGCAAATACCGCTATGTTCATTAAAACATAGCAAATCAAATAAAATATAACCGTTGACAAATTATAAACAGAAACAAGACTCGCCGCAAGAAGTACATATGAAGAATTTGCTGAAGCTGAACATGCCAGAATAACCTTAACATTGTTTTCTCTAATTGCATAAGTATTTGCCCAGAATGCAGTAATCAGAGAAAGTATAAGGATTACAAAAGTCAGTTCAAAACTACTGCTCAGCGGGAATACGAAAAGACGGCAAAGGATTCCGAAAAGTGCAAGTTTTGGAATTGTAGACAAAAATGCAAGAATAGAAGTCTCTGTTCCTTTATAAACATCAATAATCCAGTTTGCAAAAGGAAATACAGCAAGTTTTGATATCAAACCCAAAACAGTAAGAACCGATGCAAAAACGTATATCAGAGAGGTCTCTTTTTCAATAATAATTTCATATATTTCGGAAAAATTAAGCGATGCGGTTATCCCGTATAGATACGATACTCCAAACAAAAACACTCCGCTTGATACAGCAGCGGTTATAAGATATTTAAATGCCGCTTCTTTAGAATAATATCCTCTTTTTGCAGCTATGAGAAAATACGAAGGAAAGCTTAATAACTCAAGGGAAATAAACAATGTCAAAAAATCGTTTGACGAAACTATATTCAAAGCTCCGAAAATCCCTGTCAATAATACTGCATGCAAAGTATAAGCATTTTGTTTTCTTTCTCTGATTAAATTTCTTGTCAGAAGTACAGTAAAAAATCCGCATAAAAGAATTATAAACTGAAATAAGAGTGTATAACTGTCAGACATTACGGAATTTTTAAAACCAAAATACTGCGGTTCTGTTTGAACTGTTGTAAGAAGAACTATGCTTAAAGATATTCCGACGGCAGAAATAAGTCTTGAATATCTAAAATACTTCGGTGACAAAAACATTGAGCATATAAGCTGGATAAATATGAATATTCCCAGACAAACCTGCGGTAACAATATATTAAAAATATCATTAATCATACTTTACGCTCCTACAAAGTTCAATATTGCCATCGGGAATAACCCAAAAATTATAAGTCCTGCAGTAATTGAAGCCAACACAATAAATTCATGTATTGAAATATCATTAATCTTTTCAAAAGATTCGCTTAATTTTCCAAAAAATCCGCAATGCAAAAATTTAAGCATATAACAAGAGCTTATTATCAAAAGCGGAAGCGAGAATATTGAAACGAATTTCATTACATCGCCTATTTCCGAGAATAATGCCGATATAATCGTTAAAATCTCTCCTATAAACGGTGCAAATGCCGGAACCCCTATTGATGCCAGAACTATTAATACCCCAAAACCAAAAAGTCTTGGCATTTTTTGAGCCACACCGCCAAGAGAATCTATATCTCTTGTTTTACACCTCAAATAAACTATTCCGCATATCATAAATAATCCGGATGTAACCAGACCATGCGCTACCATATGGAACACTGAAGCCGTTAATCCTAACTGGTTATATGCGCATAATCCTAACAGAATTAACCCCATATTTGATATACTTGAATAAGCTACAATTCTTTTAATATCTTTCTGCGTGTATGCTACAAAAGCCGTATAAATTATATTAACAAGTGCAAAGACAGCCAAAATAGGAGCTATGCTTATGAAAGATTCCGGCAGACTTTGATAATTAAACCTAAATATCCCATAAGCTCCTGTTTTCAAAAGGATTCCCGCCAATATCATACTTACAGGCACCGGCGCATTTGTGTGTGCATCAGGAAGCCACGTATGAAGAGGGATTATGGGCAGCTTGACTCCAAATCCTATCAAAAAACATATCGCAATTAAATATTGTATCCCGTCAGGTATGGAATTATCCATAATTTCCCAAAAGTCCGCCGAAAGAACCCCGTTTGAAACATAATTATAATAATGTAAAAGCAGAATTCCCAGAAGCATAAACATACTTCCTAAAAAAGTAAAGAGAACATACTTAACCGCAGATTTTTTGTGGTTTTCACTATAATCTACACCCCAGTCTCCGCCTATCAAAAAATATGCCGGAATAAGCTCAAGTTCCCAGAACATGAAGAACATAAACATATCTGCGGAAGTAAATATTCCCAAAATTGCAAACATCAAAAGAAGGAGCATAGAATAATAAAATTTATGATTTTTTCTTATATTAATCTTGCTTGCAATTGATGCCATAAGAAAAATAAAGGATGTCAAAGTTGATAGTATAAGGCCGATTCCGTCAAGACGGAACTTAAATTTCACTCCGAGAGACTGTATCCAATCCAGTCCGAAAAAATGAAGCTGGCTTTCATAAGGATTTGCACCGTTATAAAATATGAGCATCAAAATCATATAAACAAAATGAAACCCTATAATCCCTTTAGTGAATCTCCTAATAGAAATCTCATTACTCGTAAAGAGCGGAGACATTATTAAAAGCGAAGCAGCAAGCGGCAAAAATACTAAAAACGGTATTGATAAGAACATTTCCATATTATTTTCCCTATCCTCCTATATAACTCAGCATAATAATATAGGCTATTATTAAGCAGCTTAAAATTAAAGTAACAATTATAAATGCATAGGCATTATATCTCTGAATATTTCCGCTCTGGGCTTTCATATCCAGACGAGAAATTCTCTTAAAAGTATAAGTAATTATTTTTACACAGCCTTCCATTATATTTTTCTCTACCCAGCCTGTTATTCTGACCGAAAACCTGGAACATGCTACAACCGGCTTATAGTTTGAAAACACGTTCATCTCAAAAACATTTAAAATATTTGTAAACTCATCATATAATTTAACTAAAGTTTTTGTATAGAATTTATCCAGATAAAATCCGTTATAAGAAAGCGGATAAAGTACCGGAACTTTCCGGAAGGCTTTTTTCACATACAGAATATAAACCACAATCCAGGAAGTAAGCGCAGACCAGAACGGTTCTGCAACTTTATATTCACAGTGTTCTCTAAGATACCAGTATAGAATTATATTCATTAAAATAAGCAAGATATAAGATATAAGTTTTATTTTATCCGGTATTTGTTTAATTAAACCGTATTCATGTGATATTACAAGTGCAATTCTTGTAATGTAAAAAGCTGTTAAAAATGCTACAACACAGAAGATTACAGAATATACATGATTTGTTATTCCGTAATAAATCATTTCTTTAGCCGCCATGCCGGATATAAATAAACCTGAGAGAGATAACCCGCCAAGCAAAAAGAAGATAAAATTCCAGTAATTCCAACATTCTTCTTTATCAGGAAGCGTTGTAAATAAAAGAGTTTTAATAAAGGCATGTGCCGCAAAAAATGCCACAGCTGCTTTTATGTTCAACACTCCGATAGCAAAAAACATTAATCCCAGTTGAGCAGAAGTTGAATACGCAAGGACTTTTTTGGGATGATTTTGACTTGAGGCACAAATCGAACAAATAAGTGCCGTCAGCAGACCAATAAAGGCAATAAATTTTAAAGTTATTCCGGCAAGAGTGAAGAACGGAAGGAGTCTTAAAAGTATAAACACGCCTGCCGCAACCATGGTAGCTGAATGTAATAATGCACTGACAGGCAATTTTGCTTCCATCGCATCCTGAAGCCAGGTATAAAACGGAAATTGTGCGGACTTAACCGCAGCAGCAATTATAAACAAGCCGCAAATTACTAAATAAAGTGCTGTTGGAGCATATGCATGAAGAAGAGTGGAGATTACATTCATATCAACAAAAGAAAGAGATGCAAAGTTTACATTTCCGGAATATGAATACAAGAAGTAAGAACTCAAAATAATTCCGGAAATAAGCGCCGTATCTCCGATTCTGTTTATTATAAAAACTTTTTTTGAAGCATCTGATTTTTCTTTTTTACTATATTCAAATCCTATTAAAAGATAAGATATAACACTGACAAGCTCCCAGAAAAAATATGTCTGAAAAAGGTTCGGGCTGAATAAAAGTCCGGCCATTGAAAAATTAAAAAGGTTCAATAATGCAAAAAACCTGTAACTTTTCTTTTCATCGTTCATATACGAAACTGAAAATAGCTGCACCGCAAAACTTGCCAAAAACAAAACCAGTGCAAAAATAAGCGCAGCTCTGTCCGCATGGATTCCTATATTTATCACAAAATCATCAATTTTTAAAAACGGAATTTCATTTTCCAAAATCCTTCCCGAGTCAAGTTTCCAAATAGCACTTCCGCATAGTGCAGCTCCCAGAAAGGATGACAGAAGGGTAAGAATATAAATTACCCCTTTGTTTACATAAACAGAGAAAAACCTTCCCAGCATAATTATTAAAAATAACCATAAAGGAAGAAGCAAAACTAAATATATGTTATCTAAAATCAAATCTGCCAAAATTATAAATCTCCATATTTTTCAATATTTTCAGATTGTTTTTTATTGTACATCAAGTAAAAGATATAAAGAGCCACCGCAAGTTCCACCGCACCTATTGCCGCATAAAATAATGCTGTTATGTAACCGTCAAATTTGGGCATATCGCAGTATGTAGCAAAAGTTATGAAATTAATATTTACCCCTGTCAAAATAAATTCTATTGAAATAAGCACTTTAATAACATGTTTTGAAATAATTGAACCTGCCAGCCCTATTACAAAGAGAGCCAATCCTAAAAACAGGTAATGATAAACCGTAATTTCACCCATTTTAGCTTCTCTCCTTTCTTTTAAACATTGTAAGTCCAACCGCTATTATAGTAAGAATAAGCGAAACCAGCTCAAATGCCCACACATATCTGACAAAGATACCCGAAGCAAATGACGTAATAACTTCAAATGAATTTGTCTCCGAAGGCAGCGCATATGTAAAACTGTCCGGAAGAATAACAAGAGAAGTCATTAAAAGGTAGATAATAGCCAAAATAAACACTCCGCCGGTAAGAATAACAAGATATTTCATAACGGGAATTTTTTCTCTTTTTTCTTCAACAGAGCCTTTTTTCAAATTGGTAAACATAATTGCAACCCCTAATATTACAGGCACTGCAACACCATAGATTGCAATTTGAATAATAGCATTATATTCAGACCCGAGAACATAAAAAAACATTCCGGCGAGAAAAAATACAACCACTGCAGACAGAAGTGCATGCATGATATTCTTAAAGTATACAGTTAAAATACCGCACAAAATCATCACAACGGCAGCAGGATAAAATACTACAGGGTTGTCAATTCCGTTCATCAACACCTCCTATACGGTAGTTCATAATTAAATCTTCTTTATCATTTGAAGCAAGTTCATATTCTTCAGACATTTTGATTGCCCCATGAGGACAATAATATGCACAATTTCCGCAAAAAATACATTTTTTCAAATCTATTTTAAAACTGCTGTTTTCTTTATCAATTTGAATCGCTCCTGAAGGGCAGACTCTTAGGCAGATTCCGCAGCCTTTACAATTTTTAACAACAGGTTTTCCTCTAAATTCTTTCGGCGGAGTAATTTTCTTTTCCGGATATTCTAAAGTTACCGGCTTTTTAAACAAATGCTTAAACACAACAAACATACTTAACAAAAGGTATTTTATATTCTTAAACATATCCGCCTCCCGTTAAGTATTTAAATATAACCATTAAAAAGAAGTTTAAAATTGAAACAGGCAGAAGTATTGCCCATGAAAATTTTAATAAATCAAATTGTGCCATTCTCGGAAAAGTTGCCCTTATCCAAATTATTACAAAAATTATCAAAAATGTTTTTGCAAAAAGCCAGAAAGCCTGCTCAAAATAAACCATTACCCCGCTTATTTCGGGAGGAAATATTATCGGACTTAAATACTTGCCGAGAGGAGATAAAAAACCACCGAGAAATAAAACTGCAAGCAGCATAGAATTAGCAAAAAGCATGGAATATTCACTTAAATAAAATATTGCAAACCTCATACCTGAATACTCTGTATTATATCCGCAGATAAGTTCACTTTCTGCTTCCGGCAAATCAAAAGGACAGCGATTTAGTTCCGCAACAACACAAATAAACATTATTACAAAACCTATAATACACGGGATTCCAAACCACCCGAACATACCTGTGCGTGTACTTTGGGCATATATTATCTGGGTCAAATTTAAAGAAGAACCCAATGCTGCAACCGATAAAATAACAAAAGCCATCGGAAGTTCATAAGCTAAAATTTGCGCTACACTTCTCATTGCACCAAAGAGAGAATATTTATTATTACTTGCCCATCCTGCAAGAAGTATGCTCAAAACCGGCATCGCTCCAATTACAATAAATATCAAAAGATTTGTCTGAAAATTCATAAAAGTAAATTCGGAGCTGTATGGTATTAACCCAAGAGCAATCATTACAGGAACAAATATAACCACCGGCGCAAGGTTAAACAAAAATCTTTCTGCTCCACGGGGTGTAATATTTTCCTTACAGAGGAGTTTAAACGCATCTGCCAGCGTTTGTAAAATTCCCCAAAAACCAACCCTGTTAGGGCCTTTTCTCTGAGTAAACCAGCCCAAAAGTTTCCTTTCAAACAAAACCAGTGCTAAAACTACAACAAGCAAGGCTGCAAAGATTATACAGCATGGAATAATATAAAAAGTTAAATCCCCAAAAAGCTGCGGAATATTGTGTTTAGCAAGGAATTCTATATACAAAAAATATAAATAATTCATTACTTATCCACCTCCGGCAAAATTATATCTAAAGACCCGCTTATTGCAATTGCATCATTTAAATACGCACCTTTTAATATATTACGTAACAGATTCACAGAATAATATGAACCCGTTCTCCATTTAAGCCTATATGGAGATTTTTCTCCGGTTGATTTTATATAAATAGATGCAAGCCCTCTTGGCGCCTCAATTTCCTGAATATACTCACCTTCAGGGAGCGTGAGATTAAGCGGATTTATGAGTTGTTGTTTAAATTCTTTTTCCAGTCTTAAAATTTCTAATACTTGAGATATTATTTTTATACTTTCTTTCATCTCAAGAATTCTTCCTTTATACCGTGCAGCGGCATCGCATCCGTCAAGAACCACAGGATTAAATTCGATTTCTTCATACAAATAGTCTTTTTTCCTGAAATCAAGATTTATACCGCTGGCTCTTAAATTTACACCGGTAATCCCGAAATTAAAAGCAGTCTCTTTATCTAAAATGCCCTTTCCCTTTGTCCTTTGTATAAATATAGGATTCTCCGTTATCAAATTTTCATAATCCCTAATCTTATCAGGCAGAATTTTTATAATATTTTCAACATCTTCAAGAAAAGCAATATCTCTTCTTAAACCACCAAAAACAAAGTAATTATTCATCATTCTCTGACCGGAAATTTTTTCAAAATATTTAAGAATCAACTCCCGCTCTCTAAATGCATAGAAAAACGGAGATACCGCTCCCAAATCCATTAAAAAAGAACCCATCCACAATAAGTGGGAAGCAATTCTGTTAAGCTCCAGCAAAAGCACCCGAACAGCTTTTACTCTTAAAGAAAGCTCTATTCCTAAAGCTTTCTCTACAGTTCTGCAAAAAAGTTCCGAATAAAAAAATCCTGCAAGATAATCAATCCGGTCAACCAGAGGTAAATATTGAATATAAGAAAGTTTCTCCGCCATCTTCTCCATGCCTCGATGGAGATAACCGACATCCGGTTCACAGGAGGAAATCTTTTCCCCTTCAAGCTCAAGTATTAGTCTCAAAACTCCGTGTGTTGACGGATGTTGAGGTCCAAGGTTTAATTTGAGCTTACTCATTCCACGTTAGCCTCTCATCATTTTCTTGATAATCTTTTCTTAAAGGATTCCCCCGCCAGCCTTCCGGCATATAAAGTCTCTTTAGTTCGGAATTCCCGATAAATTTAACTCCGAAAAGGTCAAAAATTTCTTTTTCATCAGCAACCGCAGATTCAAAAATTGATGAAATACTTTCTGCTTCATCTTTTACATTAATTGAAATCATTAAGTCTTCTTCGTCTTCAGGAGAAAATAATCTATATGTCAATTCTGTCGTTCCGTCTCCGTTATCCGAAGCAATAATCTCTTTTAACATATTAAAATGATAGTTTGTCTTTATAAACTCAATTGTTTTTAAAAGGTTGGACTCTATTATAATTTTCTCCCCTTCTAATCTGCAATCGTTAAATATATTTTTAAACTCTGCCCAGTTCATTTTCACCTGCTTTCATATATCAATAATACTTTTAGTTTTACAAAACTCCTAATTTTGTTACATTTATCCCCTCCTCAAGCAAACCGCAGGATTCAGTTAATTTAGAAGTGTGTTTATTTGTAAATTTTTTCCTGTCCAGAATAGATTCTTTTTTAATTTCTTTTTGAAGTTTTCTAATTGCATCCAACAGCGATTCCGGTTTTGGCGGACACATCGGGAGATAAATATCGACAGGAATTATTTTATCAATACCTTTTATAACAGAATATGAAGTCTCTGCAAACATCCCCCCTCCGCAGGTACAAGCACCCATAGCTATAACATATTTGGGTTCCGGCATTTGTTCGTACAGTCTTAAAAGAGCCGGTGCCATTTTATGTGTAATTGTTCCGGCACAAATTAATAAATCCGCCTGCCTCGGAGACCCTCTGAATACCTCTGAACCAAAGCGTGCAATATCGTTATTGGAAGCCACCGTTTGCATCATTTCTATCCCGCAGCAAGAGGTTGCAAATGTAAGCGGCCATAAAGAATTTGCCCTGCTCCAGTTTAATATATAATCTATTGAGGTCACTATAATATTCATTAAATCCACCTCAACATCTTTTTCCTGATTACAAAAAACAGTCCGACAAGCAGTAATCCTACAAATACAAAAGCTTCTATTACGGCAAATAATCCAAGAGAATCCAGTCTTGCGGCAAAAGGATAAAGAAAAATTGTTTCAATATCAAATATTAAAAATAATATTGCATAATTAAAATACTTCACATCAAACTTTATTCTTGCATCACTAAACGGTTCAATTCCGCATTCATATGTTGTATTTTTTGCCTCGGATTTTTTCCTGTACTGACACACAAAACCCGCAAGAATCATTGCAGCGGCAAAAAGGGTTGAAATAACTATAAAAACTGAAATACAAATAAGTTCTTTCAAAAAATTCTCCTCAGATATATTTTCTACTTAAAAGTTTTCTGTTACAATAGAATTATTATACAACATTTTAATGAATTTATGCGACAACCTTCTATACTTTTATTAATTACAGTTTTAATATTTTTTATGAACCTTCCCGCCCACAGCGCAGTGCAAGGCAAGGTAGATTATGTTCCAAAAATTGACTATTCTCAGCTCTCTGAAGATGAACTCGAATTAAATGCAAGGTCATATTATTTTCTTGCAATGCAAAATCAATCTGATAAAATTACCGACGAAGCGACTAAAGCTCTTAATATGTACAGAACTCTGCAGGAAATTGACCCTAAAAATGAAGCCTATTGCGTAAAACTTGGTTCTCTTTATGATAAACTCAATCAGGATAAATACGCTAAAGAAAATCTTTCAAGAGCAATAAGCATTAATTCAACCAATCCGGAACCTTATTTTTATTTCGGAGAATATTATTATAAACGTTGTGAATTCAGAAAAGCCCTGAAGTATTATAAAAAAGCTTATGAACGTGGATACATGGTTCATTATGAAACTCTTTGCAGAATGGGTGATATATATGCAAAATTCGGAGATACAAGGTGCGCCCTTGTATACTTTGAAGCTGCATATAAATTAAACCCAAATCCGGATTTAGAAAAATCTATCACGCATCTCAAAGGTAAAGATGCTGAAAACCAACTTTATAATTCACAAACAAGAATACGAACAAATTAAAAGAATCATTCTAATTCTGCTATATTTATACCCTATATAAAAGTAAAAGCGATAACTGATGGACAATTACCGCTAAAATTATGTGTGTGTATTATATTATAGAAATTTATGCTATTGCACTGAATTTATTTTCGGCATTAGATCTTTCTCTAACCTTTATTTGGCTGAAAGTTCTGTATAACTTATATCCGAGAGATACAAGCGGATTTGTATCTACTGAATCTGCCATTCTTGCGTATTCCTGATTTTTCTGGAATTTTACTGCCGCATTCGGGTCTCTCAGCATTAAAATAGCATTTTCAGAGTTTACACTCCTTGTTAAATTGTTCTCTCTAAAGCTTATATTATTGTTAATTCTATTTACTTGCATAATTATCACCTCTGTGATTTTCTTATTAAGTGTTTTATCTACACTTCATTTTACAATTTCATTATGCATCATATTAAAAATTTTGTCAAGGGGGTGTATGAACTTTTGTAAAGCTGGCGTAACCCGCCTATAATCAGCTGTTTTACATAAAGTGCCAATTTTACACTTAAAAATCGCCCTGCCGGTTATTATCCTCTTGGCGTATTTTTAAATCTATTGGATAAAGCCGGCATGCTTTTTGAAAGTCAAGCCGTTTTTAAAACATGTTTCTTGCCCTTTGTAAATTTTCTTAATTTCTTTCTTATTAACGCTTTATTATGGTATTATATATTATGCGGGAGAGAAGTATGAGACAAACGGGGAACCTAAATAAAAACAAGATTTTCTCTGAAAGGCTTATGTGGCTTCAGATTGTTTTTGTTATTCTTATTGCCCTTTTTGTAATATATCTATTCGCCGTTCAAGTCCTTGATGTAAGGCATTTCAGGATAAAGGCAAAAAACCAGAGGAGGGCGAACTCTTTTGTCATGCGGGGGAATATTTTTGACCGTAACGGCATCAAACTCGCAACAGATACGGTTTATTACGATATCTATGTAAGAAGGGATGATATAGTTCACAAACCGGAAGAATTGGCAAAAATGCTTGCTCCTATTTTAAAAATGTCTCAAATGACTCTTCTGGAAAAAATAAATCAAGATATACCTTTAATCCCATTAAAAAAGAATGCTGACAGACATACGAGAGACCAGATTGCCAAATTAAACCTGCGTGAAATTCCGATGGATAAAAAGAGTATCCGTACATATCCGCAAGGAACACTGGCGGCGCATGTACTCGGGTATTATAACTTTGATGCAGATGTTGCTTCCGGAGTTGAACTCACAGCAAAAGACAAACTAGAAAATGTTACTAAAGCTTCCGATTTGGAAGTTACGCCCAAAGGAAAAGTTATATATAATATCACAACAGACCCAATTGCGGCAACAAAACCAATAAAAGGTCAGGACGTTACACTTACTATAGATGCAGCTGTTCAGCATGTGTGTGAAAAAGCGTTAATGAGATCTATACAAAAATTCAAAGCTCTCCGGGGCGCAGTGATTGTAATAAATCCAAATAACGGAGAAATCCTTGCTTATGCAGTTTATCCGTACTTTGACCCCAACAACTTTAAATCCGCCACAAGTTTTCAAACAAAAAACTGGACTCTGACCGATGTTTTCCCGCCCGGTTCAACTTTTAAAACAATTACGGTAGCTTCCGCCATGGAGCTGGGCAAAATAAATAAATATACCAAAATCCACGATACCGGCAAAATTAAAGTCGGATGGTGGACTATAAAGAATTATGATTACAACAGGCATCCGAATCCGGGAATGATAGACCTTGTCTATCTTTTTGAACATTCAAGCAATGTAGGTTCTGTTTTAGTTGCGCAAATGATGAATAAAAATGAGTATTACGATATGCTTAGAAAGTTCGGTTTTGGGCAAAAAACGGGGATTGATCTTCCCGGAGAATCTGTCGGAATTCTTAAACCGGCATCAAAATGGGATACTTCTGACCACGCATCAATGGGTTACGGCTACGGCTCCTCAGTAACCGCTATTCAAATGGTTGCGGCTGTTGCAGCAATAGCGAACGGGGGAACCTGGATTACTCCGCATGTTATTAAGTATTCTCCGGAAGAAGAAGCTATCAAAATAAAGAAAGTACAGGTTATGACCCCTGAACATGCCAGAGCTGTCACGGAATTGCTTACTGAAGCTATTAACAGAGGAAAAACCGCTGTTAAAATGGATAATTTTAATGTAGCCGCAAAAACAGGAACTTCTATAAAACCTAAAGAAAACGGTGCCGGTTACACAAATAAGCTCTATACATCCATTGTAGCTTATCTGCCGTCATCCAATCCGCAGGTTTTAATATATGTAATAGTAGACTCCGCCCAGGGAGGCGAAATTTGGGGTAATACCGTTGCAACACCTATATTTAAAGAAATTGCAACTCAAATAACCCATATTCTCAATCTTCAGCCGGATAAAATTAACGGAAAGACAATAAGTATACAAAATTAAGAGGTGCACATGAGACTCAGAACTTTATTAGATGAAATTGACTATATTGACCTTGTTAACCTGGAAGACACGTCATATGAAATAGAAGGAATTTCATATAACTCCAAAAAGGCAAAACCAAATGACATTTTTATATGCCTTACAGGCGAACATGTAGACGGACACGAGTATGCTGAAGAAGCTGCTGCAAACGGAGCCGTTGTTTTTGTAGTAGAAAGAAGATTGAATTTTGATGTACCTCAAATAGTTGTTCCGTCTACGGAAGAAGTGATTGCAAAAATATCCAGTCTCTTTTACGGTAACCCTTCAACAAAACTCAATATAATCGGAGTAACCGGAACAAACGGAAAAACAACAGTCACACATCTTATCCAGAAATTATATGAAGCCAATGAGCAAAAATGTGCATTAATAGGAACTCTCGGGCATAAATTTTCAAGTGATGATTCTTATCATAATGCCAAACATACAACTCCTCAGGCTCCTGAATTACAATCTATCCTATATGATATTAATGAAAAATGCATAGATAATGTGGTTATGGAAGTCAGTTCACACGCACTTGTTCAACATAGAGTAGACTATGTTGATTTTAACGGCGCTGTCTTAACAAACCTAACACAAGACCATCTGGATTTTCATATAACAATGGACAATTATTTCAAAGCCAAGGCCATTCTGTTTGCGCAGCTGGTTGCAGGTGATTTCGCCGTAGTCAATGCAGATGATAAATATGCGGAAAGATTCCTTGAGGTAATCTCTCCAACAGTTAGTGTTTATACATACGGCATTGACAAAAAAGCGGATATTATGGCTAAAGATGTTGTGTTTGAACATGACGGAGCTTCGTTTACCTGCGTTGTCAGAGATAAAGAATACAAAGCAAAACTTGCTATGAACGGAATGTTTTCGGTTTATAATATACTTGCAGCTTTGGCAACAGCTCTTGCCCTTAATTTTGATATTGAAAAATCTTTAAGAGTATTAGAAAAAATTCCGGGAGTTGCAGGCAGATTCGAAATTATAGTGAATAAACCAACTGTTATTGTTGACTATGCCCATACTCCTGATGGTTTGGAAAATGTGCTTAAAGCAGCCAGAGAAATCACACCGAAAGAAGGACAATTAATCTGTATTTTTGGCTGCGGCGGAGACAGAGATGCTACCAAACGTCCTAAAATGGGAGAAATAGCAGAAAAACTCGCAGATAAAGTAATTGTAACAAGCGATAATCCACGTTCGGAAAATCCGCAGCAGATAATTACCGATATTTTAGCGGGAATCAAAAAAGTAAATGATGTTATAGTCGAACCGGATAGAGAACTTGCTATTAAAGAAGCTTACAAACTTGCTAATGCAAATGATGTTGTTCTTGTCGCCGGAAAAGGACATGAAGATTATCAGATCCTGGCAACAGAAACTATTCATTTTGATGACAGAGAAAAGGTAAAAGAAATTTTCATAGGTGAATAGCATGGAAACTCCTTTAATGATTGACCAGCATCTGCACGGAGCTTTTGGAATTGATTTTAACAAGGCAGCCGGTGTCGATGATATATTATTTGCAGCCAAGAATCTAAAAAAAATCGGTATTGGAGGATTCTTTCCCACTCTGGTTACAGATTCTGTAGAAAATATAAGACAACAAATCAGCATAATTAAATGTGCTGCAGAGATTTGTCCCGCCATTCTTGGAATTCATCTTGAAGGAATTTTTATTAATCCGTTAAAAAAAGGTATCCATAATCCGGAACATTTTATGGAACTAACGGTCGATAACTACCGCAAAATTGAAGATGATTTTATAAAAATTGTAACTCTCGCACCTGAACTTGATAAAGGTTTGATTGATTATTTAAAAGAAAAGAAGATAAAAATTCAAGCAGGACACTGCACCGGAGGGGATTTATCAAAAGCAGACGGAGTAACTCACATATTTAATGCTATGTCCGAGATTATCCACAGAGGGAAAAGCACCGCTCTAACGGCTCTTATTGATGATAATCTGTACACTGAAATAATAGCGGATGGCATTCACGTATCTGATGATGCTTTAAAATTGTTTTTTAAATCCAAGCCGTCTGATAAAATATTGCTTATAAGCGATGCTTTGCCGATAACATACAGCAACGTTAAAAAAATCATCTTTGCCGATTCTGAAATTTTCTATGACGGGGAAAAAGCGACTTCTGCAGACGGTACAATTGCAGGAAGCACAACTCTTCTCGATAAAATTGTAAAGATTTTAATTCAAAAAAACTTATTTAACCCTGAATTTATAATTAACCCTTATACCTATCATAACATGGAGCCTAAAGGCAGAATCTTATGGGATGAAAATGGTAATATTCTGGATATTACATCTTAATGTAAGCCTTAAGAATCTTATTGGAAATAGTATCTTCAAAAGCCTGTTGAATATCGTCAAATTTGTAAACTGTTGTCATTCCTTTAACATTTACTTTGCCGGAAACAAGAAGATTAAAAGAATCCTTTAAATCAGCAGGGGAGGGTGAATAACTGCCCATTACAGTAAGTTCTTTATAGTAAACATCATTATTAGGATAACCCGTATTATTCGGCGTACTTGAAAACACAAGAATTTTTCCGCCGAGCCTGATAGTTTTCAAAGCAACTTCTATAGCTTTATCTGCACCGGATGTCATAAATACCGCATCAACACCCAGAGAAAAGGTTTTTTCTCTTAAAATATTATCAAAATTTTCTAAATCTCGTGAACTATATGCCTCTATTCCAAGTTTATTACCGAGCTCTATTCTATGCTCTAATAAATCGCAGCCGTAGACCTTTAAACCAAAGGCTTTTAAAGCTTCTCCCATCAATAGACCTATTGAACCCAGACCTACAACAAGAACTTTATCCCCATCCTGAAGATTACAGCGTTTAATTGCCCTAACACAGCATCCGAGCGGTTCATAAAAAGATATCTCTTCATCTGTCATAGTCATTGGAACTTTGTATGCGGTATTTTTAAGGTGTTCTTCCGATACAAAAACTTTTTCACTAAAACCGCCGGGAATAATATTTGTTTCTTTAAAATGTGAACACATCGAATAGTTTCCGTGCTTGCAGTAAGTACAATTAAAACAAGGAATGTGGTGAGAAGTTACAATTTTATCTCCGGCTTTAAAGCTCGTATCTGTATTTATTTCTTCAATCACGGCAACAATTTCATGCCCTAATACAGCACCGTCTTTTACAATTTTGTGTTTGAATTTAACGATATCAGAGCCGCAAAGTCCGCAGCCCAAAACCCTTACTATAGCGCCTTTCTTTTCTCCGAGAGATAATTCATCAATTTCTTTAATAACAATTTTATCTCCATTTACCTGTGCTGTTTTCATTTCCTGCCTCCGATATTATAGAATACTCAACCTGCCTTCCGGGTTCACAACCACTTACTTATAATATTCAGGATTAATTTTAGCAAATTTCGTATTAGCATAAAAATATTTTAGTATCTGATAAGCGTTATAACCTTTTTTAGCAAGATTATTTGCGCCATACTGACTCATTCCGACCCCGTGTCCGTTTTTTCTTATTCCCTCATCAAAAGACGGAACCGATTTAAGAAACGCTAAATCTTTTGTCCAAACCTGTCCGGCAGACTTTGTCTGTCCTCCTGCAGCTGCTGAATAATATGCCGGAATAATTTTCCCGTCATAGATTAAAACAATTCCTTCTGTTTCTTTAACTGCATCATTTGTCTGAACCGTTTCTGCAGTTGCACCGCCGTATGCCTGGTCTTCCGGAGTATCTTTTAAATCATAACCGTCTTTTGCACGTTTACCCAAATTTGCTATTGCATAACTCCTTGCTGCTATCGCCTGAGCCTTATGCGCATCATGCTCCCAGGTAGACGGCATTTCAGAAGGAACAACACCTTGCAGATATTCTTCTATTTTAATATCATTAATCACCGTTAAACCCAATCCGGTATTTACAAGCATAAAATTTCCACGGTACCATTTTCGTTTAACACTTATGTACCCGTTATCCTGTGGTTTTATAACAATTTTATTTGAACTGATTTTTTTAAATTGCCCGTCAACTTTTATTGCAATAACATTCCGGTAGGGCTTGAACTCATAGCCTTTCATTTTTTCCATTATAAAAATGAGTTTATTTGTATTACAATCAATTATTTCAGCTTGTGTTGAAGAACCAATATATGTTCTGCCGGCATTAGTCTGCAGCCCTATTTTTATTGCAAAACACGGCTGTATAAAAATTATCAGAGCTAAAAATAAAAGAAAAAATCTCTTCATCCCCATAAAATTATTATACATCAGAAAAATATTTTCAATTTTAAAAAATTATCCTATAGGGGTAGCAAATTTTATTTTGTTTGTATTTAAATAATAAGAGAAAGGTGGTTAATATATGAATATTTCTAATGTGTCTTTGGTAAATTTTAATGGTAAAACCCCAAATGGCTTTAGACAAATGGTTATTTCCGGACCAAAAGCCGGGCAAAAGTTAATTTGCAGATACAAAGGTGATCCTGCAAACAACCTTACTGCACTTGGATACGATTTTATTGAAACTAATAACGGAGTTCGCAAAACTTTGGATTCTATCAATGTTTCAAATAAAGACGGATTGGGCGCAGAATCTATTGCAGAAATATGCGAAAAAATGGAAAAACATCTTGAAGATGCATATGATATGATTGCCGCATTATATCAACATGCAAAAAGACCCATAGCATAAATCGAAAATAATTATATAAAGACAGGATAATTACAATTGTCCTGTCTTATTGTTTGCTAATTATCCTTTCAGCATAACCATCAAGACTGAAATATCAGCGGGCTTTACTCCGCCGATTCTGGAAGCCTGTGCAAGGTTTTGCGGACGAATTTTTTCGAGTTTTTCACGTGTTTCGGTTGATATATGTTTGATTGCAGAATAATCAATATTTTCCGGAATGCGGTATTTTTCGAGCTTTTCTGCTGTTTCTACCTGCTGTTCCTGCCTTTTTAAATATCCGTCATATTTTATGAGAACTTCAACTTCTCCTGTTATATCATTACTCAAATCAAGTTTTTCTGTTTCTTGGTCAAGCTCTTTAAACATCTCATAAGTAATATTGGGACGCTTAAGTAAATCAGCCAGACGAATTCCTCTATCAATATGTTCTCCGTATTTTGCCAGAATTGAATTAACTTTATCCGTTGCCGGAAGTTTTGTTTCTCTGAGACGAACTATCTCTTTTTGAACATTTTCCTGTTTTATTTTAAAACGATTAAACTGCTCATCATCAATAAGTCCGATTTTGTGCCCGAGTTCGGTTAACCTTGTATCGGCATTATCCTGTCTTAATAACAATCTGTATTCAGAACGGGAAGTCAGCATTCTGTAAGGCTCCTGAATATCTTTTGTAACCAAATCGTCGATAAGAGTTCCGATATAAGATGAACTTCTCGGAAGTTCAAGCATTTCTGACGAGTTAAGATAATTAACCGAATTTATACCGGCAATCAGCCCTTGCGCTGCAGCTTCTTCATAACCGCTTGTACCGTTAATCTGTCCGGCAAAGAAAAGCCCTCTTATATCTTTTGACATAAGAGAATGTTGTGTTTGAATTGCAGGAACATAGTCATATTCAACAGCGTAAGCAGGTTTAATAATATGAGCATTTTCCAGCCCGGGCAAAGACCTTATCATTTCTACCTGGACACATGCCGGCAGACTCGTTGAAAATCCTTGAATGTAGACTTCATAAGTATTCAGCCCTTCCGGCTCAATAAATATATGATGGGAAGGATTAGAGGCAAATCGCACTATTTTATCCTCAATAGACGGGCAGTAACGAGGTCCCACTCCCTGAATAAGCCCTTGATACATCGGAGATTTATCCAGATTTGCACGTATAATATTGTGTGTTTCTTCATTTGTTCTGGTTAAGTAGCAAGGAACTTGTCTTCTTACAGGACGGTTGGGCTTGTAGGAATAAAAACTAAGCTTCTCATCACCCGGCTGAACTGTCATTTTAGAATAATCTATGGTTCTTTTATCAACTCTTGCCGGAGTTCCCGTTTTAAGCTTTTTGGTTTGAATTCCGTGTTCTCTGAGCCATCCTGAAAGCCCTATCGCAGGCATTTCTCCTAATCTTCCGCCGGGATATGACTGCAAGCCTATAAACAATCTTCCTTCCAGCGAAGTTCCTGTTGTTAAAATTATCGCACGGCAGGAATATTCCATCCCGTATTCATCTACTGCACCGGTAATAACCCCGTCTTTTTCTCGTAAACCTGTTATACAGCATTGTTTAAGCCAGATATTCGAAGTACTTTCAAGAATATGGCGCATATATTGGGTGTATTCTTTTTTATCAGACTGCGCCCTTAAGGCTCTAACAGCAGGACCTTTGGAAGAGTTAAGGGTTTTCATCTGAATGTAAGTTGCATCCGCGACTTCTCCCATAACCCCGCCTAAAGCATCAATTTCTCTTACAAGAGTAGATTTAGCCGGCCCGCCAATAGCAGGATTGCAGGGCTGAAGAGCAATGTTATCAAGGTTAAGTGTGCACAAAAGAACATTACAGCCAAGGTGTGCAGCGCTAAGGGCTGCTTCACAACCTGCATGCCCTGCGCCAACCACTATAACATCAAACTTGTTATTTAAATAATCCCTGCCGATCATAAATTTTCTCTGATTAAATCCATTTCAATTTTAGCAAGAATTTCATCAAGTTTAACCGGATCTTTAACACCGCCTTGAGCAAAATTTGGTCTTCCACCGCCGTTTGCTCCGGTCGCTCTGGAAATCTCACCGACAAGTTTTCCTGCATTAATTCCTGACTTAACAAAACTATCGGAAATTTTTGCAAGAACGGTTTTATTATTAGCCAAGATTACAATACTTTCACCAAGCTTATTAGACAAAAGCTCAGCTCCTGTCTTAATTGCATCAGCATCAAAATCTTCGACCTTGGAAATAAACAACTTGCCGCCTTTAATATCCTGAGCTTTGGAAACAAAGGTTGCAAATTTGTTTCTTGCCTGTTCTTCTTTTAGTTTAATTATCTCTTTCTGGAGTTCTCTGTTTTCTTCCGCAAGCTTTTCAACACGTTCAAGAACTTCATCTGTATGAACTTTGAATCTTGATTCAAGCGCATTTGTAACTTTGATTTTGTTATTAACATAGTCAAGAGCCGCTTTTGATACAACAAGTTCAATCCTTCTTGTACCCGCAGAAATTGCACCCTCCGAAAGAATTTTGACAAGTCTTAAGTCTCCGGTATTTCTTGCATGAGTTCCGGCACAAAATTCCATTGAAATTACTTCCTTTTCGTCATCTTTATGTTTACACCCGCATCCGCCTCTTCCGCAGCATTGATGTTCGCCTTCTCCGTGATGATGGCGGTGATGTTTTTTTCCACCGATTGAAACAACTCTTACTTCGTCTTCATATTTTTCGCCAAATAAAGCTGTCGCCCCGGTAAGTTTAGCTTCTTCAAGCCCCATAATTTCTGTATTGACAGGGAGTTTTTCACCAATCCATTCATTCATCAGATTTTCAGTTTTTTCAATCTCATCAGGAGTCATAGCACGGGAGAAAGTAAAATCAAATCTCATACGATTTTCTTCTACTTGAGAACCTGCCTGTTTAACTTCATCACCCAGAATCTTGACAAGTGCAGCTTGTAAAAGGTGAGCGGATGTATGGTGAACTCTGATTTCTTCTCTGCGAGGAAGATCAATTGCTGCAAGGACTTTATCACCAACGTTTATTTCACCGTTAACAATTTGGCATCTGTGAACAAACAAATGATTAACTTTGAATGTTGTAAGAACTTCCGCCTTTAAATCATCGTTGGTTAAAAATCCGCTGTCGCCGACCTGCCCGCCGCATTCGGCATAGAAAGGAGTTTTATCCAGAACAACATCTGTATAGCCATCTCCTTCAATAAGCGCAAGAACTTTAGCTTCACATGAATTTTCTTCGTATCCGATAAAATCTGTTGAACCAACCTGCTCTTCAACTTTTGCATATTTAATATCGCCTGTTACGGAAATCTTTTCAGCAGCAGCTTTAGCACGGTCTTTTTGCTCCTGCATGGCGGTTTTAAAACCTGCCTCATCTACCTCCAGTCCGTTTTCCTGAGCAATTTCCTTTGTAAGTTCAAACGGGAATCCGTATGTATCATAGAGTTTAAATGCGCTTTCTCCGTCTATATCTTTTTTAGCTTCTATAAACTCGTCAAGCATTTTGTATCCTCTATCCAGAGTCTGTTTAAACCTTTCTTCTTCTTTTTTGATTACATCAACAATTTTTGCCTTGTTCTTAACAAGTTCAGGATAAGCTTCGCCGTAGTTGTCAACAACAACATCAACAAGCTTGTATAAGAAAGGCAGCTCCATTCCGAGAATCTTACCGTGTCTGAGCGCGCGGCGGAGAATCATTCTAAGAACATAACTTCTTCCTTCGTTACCCGGAATTACACCATCGGAAATAAGGAAGGTAACGCATCTTGCGTGGTCTGTGATAATTCTTAAAGAAATGTCTGTTTTTTCCGATTTTTTATAAGGAACTCCTGACATTTCGGAAACTTTATCCAGAATTGGTTTTAAAAGGTCCGTTTCAAAAGTTGAAGCAACCCCCTGACAAACCATTGTTATACGTTCTAAGCCCATGCCGGTATCAACGTTTTTCTTTTCTAAAGGTGATTGGTTTCCTTCTTCATCCTGGTAAAGTTCTGTAAATACAAGGTTCCAAATTTCAACCCAGCGGTCGCATTCGCAGGTGTCAATCCCGCAATTATCAGAGCATTTGTATTGTTCGCCTAAATCATAATGGATTTCAGAACATGGCCCGCATGAGCCGGATGCTCCCGGAGGACCCCAGAAATTATCCTTCTTGCCTTTTCTCTTAATTCTTTCTGCCGGAACTCCGATACTTCTCCAAATATCAAAAGCCTCGTCATCAGTTTCAAAAATAGTAATCCAGAGTCTGTCTTTATCAAGTTTTAGCACTTCTGTTACAAATTCCCATGCCCATGGAATAACTTCTTTTTTGTAATAATCTCCAAAAGAAAAGTTTCCGAGCATTTCAAAGAAGGTGTGATGACGAGGAGTTCTTCCTACATTTTCTATATCGGAATCCTTACCTCCGGCTCTTGCACATTTTTGACATGATACTGCACGAGGCGGATTATAAGGAGGTTTTACAATTCCTAAAAATATCGGCAAAAATTGAAGCATACCGGCTGTCGTTAAAAGTACTGTCGGATTATCCGGCACAAGACTTGAGCTTTCTACAACCGTATGCTGGTGTTTATCTTTAAAATAATCTAAATATAATTTTCTGATTTCATTTCCTTTAAGCATATATTATTTCCCTTTAACATCTAATCTTTGATTTTATTATATATCAAACAAAAGAGATTTCGTTAAGACAAGAAGAAGACACTGCTTTATAAATAATTAAAATCGGATTTGTTAAATTGCAAAATTTCGGTTATACTTGATATGGCAAAAGACTATGTTTAACAAAACCGCTTTCAAAAAAAGAATACTTTTTGTTGGAATCCCGGACATGGCTTACATCGGGCTTGATGGCCTTTTGATGTCGGGAGTAAACATCGTAGGTGTTTTAGGGCCTAAAAAAGATCATAATATGTATGAAGCTTTTCGTGATTATGTTCTTTCAAGAAGGTTGAATTTTATTGAATATGATGAACTGGACGAATCCCAATTAATAAAAAAAATTAAAGACCTTAATGTTGATGCGGCAGTTGTGTGTTCATTCAATTACAAAATACCTAAAGCTTTAATGGAAGCCGTAAAAGACGGTTTTATCAACGTACACCCATCCATGCTTCCTAAATACAGGGGCGGAAACCCATACTCAAGAGTAATTATGAACGGTGAAACAGAGACCGGTGTTACTATTCATTTTATGGATGAAAAATTTGATACGGGAGATATTATTGTCCAAAGACCGTACCACATTCATTCAAAAGCCACAATGGGAACCCTGTTTAATGAATTGAATGTTCTGGGTATAGAACTTCTGCTCCAAGTATTACAAGCTTACGAAATGCAAGAACTTCCAAGAATCAAGCAGCCTCAAGGAGATTTCATTTCCGGAAAAGGTCTCTCGGAAAAGGATATTTTTATAAACTATAATAAAACGGCAGAAGAAATAGAACGGTTTATCCGTGCGCTGAATCCTTTTATTCTTGCAAGCACAACTTTCAGAGGAAATTTAATGAAAATTATGAAAGCTGAAGTGGCATCTGATGCTTTCTGTATTCCTCATCCGGCCGGAACAGTTGCAAAAATAGAAGATGACAAGTTCTTTATCGCAACTTCTAAAGGTCTTATTGTACCGACTGTTTTACAGTTCGGAAGTTTCTTTATCGGAGACAGCAAAGACTTTATTAGAATTGTTAACCCTAAAATCGGAGAAGAATTCCGCTAGGGGAATAAATATGGGGGGGGTAAATATAGGGGTGTCCGGTGACTAAGTGATTGAGTGATTGAGGTTCTCCCTCACCTAACAGGCACTACTGTCCATGATAATTTTATATAAAAAAACTGAAAAATGAGTGAAATACGTATTATGACCAAAAAGAACATAGAAAAAAATAAACTAAAATGTCATCCCGAACTTGTTTCGGGATCTTACCAGAAGACAAGTATAACACCCGATTGGTAAGATGCTGAAATAAATTCAGCATGACAAAATAATTTATTATGGACAGTAGTGCGCCTAACAAGAGAAGAACCGGGTGAGGTAACAGATTAAATCTTTTAAGCCAGAACAAAGGGAAGAAAAAATGGACAAGTTATATTTTTTAACAGCAGGGGTTCCGCTCAGCGCCGGAAATAAAGGATATGAAAGAGGCTTTGAAATACTGAATGAAATGGAGCTTGACGGACTTGAGCTTGAATTTGTTCACGGAGTAAGGATTTCTGACAAAAGCCGTGATGCCGTAAGTGCTTCTAAAAAAATTATAACAGCACATGCACCCTTTTATGTAAACCTGAATTCCAGAGAAGAAGAAAAAATAGAAGCAAGCGTCCAGAGAATTATTGAAACCGCAATGGTTACAAAAGAACTCGGCGGATATAGCACAACATTTCATGCAGGATTTTACCTCGGACAGGACAAAGAAACTGTTTATAACAAAATAAAAGAGCAAATAGGAATTATCACAGAATCGCTTCAAAAAGCCGGAAACAATATCTGGGTTAGACCGGAAACTACAGGTAAGGCAACTCAATGGGGCGATTTGGAAGAAATTATCAGGCTTTCCAAAGAATATGAACAGGTTCTGCCATGTGTAGATTTTTCTCACTTACATGCCAGATATAACGGTATAATTAATACATATGATGAGTTCGCCGGAATTTTCGAAAAAATCGGCAAAGAACTTGGAAATATTGCACTTGAAAACTTCCATGCACATATTGCAGGAATAGATTATGGAGCTAAAGGAGAAAAGAAACACTTAAACCTTGAAGAATCCGATTTTAACTACAAAGACCTGTTAAAAGCATTTAAAGATTTTGGGGTAAAAGGGGCTGTAATTTGTGAAAGCCCGAATATTGAAGAAGATGCAAAACTTCTTAAAGATTATTATTTGAGTTTGTAATTTGATGATTAAAGAACAAGACGAAAAATATATGCGCATGTGCTTCTCTCTGGCCAAGAAGGGGAAAGGGAAAGTTTCTCCAAACCCGATGGTAGGCTGTGTCGTACTTGATAGAAACGGTAATATTGTATCGACCGGTTACCACAAAAAATACGGGGGAAATCATGCCGAAAGAGAAGCTTTACTCAAATTAAAAAATAATGAGGCAGAAGACGGAACTCTTTATGTTAACCTTGAACCTTGCTCACATTACGGCAAAACTCCTCCCTGTGTTGATTTAATTATTGAAAGAAAAATAAAAAAAGTTGTTATCGGAATGAAAGACCCCAATTTCAAAGTCAATGGGATAAAAAAGTTAAGAGAAGCGGGAATTGAAGTTAAAGAAGGTGTTTTAGAAAACGATGCCAAATTTCTGAATCGTATTTTTATTAAAAATATGACCATGAATCTTCCCTATGTAATCCTCAAAACAGCTTCAACTCTGGATGGTAAAATAGCAGCACAGAATGGTTCTTCCAAATGGATAACGTCCGAAAAATCCCGGCAAGAAGTTTATAAAATGAGAAAATTTTTTGATTGCATTCTTACAAGCTCAAATACAATAATCGCAGACAATCCAAAAATGGAACACAAATTCAAATGTATTCTTGACCAAAATTTAAGAACAAAGCCGGATTCTTTAATCTATAAACAAGGTCAAATTTATATTGCAACAAGAGAAAATACCCCGCTTAAGAATGAACGTCTGGATTTAAAATCAATTTTACAAACTCTTTATGCCAAGGGAATTTGTTCAGTTTTTGTAGAATGCGGAGGTACACTTGCAGGTTCTTTTTTAAAAGAAAATTTAATTGATGAAATATACATGTTCATTGCTCCTAAAATACTCAATGACAATACGGGTTTAAGCGCTTTTAACGGTGATACGATTTCCCGAATCTCACAGGCAAAAAATTTGCAAATATATGAAGTAAAAAAAATAGCTCCTGATATAATAATCAAAGGCATTTTTTAATACTTTAGAGCGATTGAGATAGGCAAAAATGGTGTTAAAATAACAATATATCCCAATTGTTATGATTATTGTGAAGATGAAAGGATAAATATGACCAACGATATACAAATGAATGCCCTGTCCCTTAATTCGCAATTACTACAGAGTGCTTTATCAACAGGTCAAAAAATCAGCAAAATGACCCCACAGCCTCAAAATTTACAGACTGATACACAAGCACAGGGACAAACAACAAAAGTTTACGCACAAGAAGGTGACGAAAATTATAATGCAGAGATGGATGCAAACGGCGATGGCACCGTAACCTATGATGAATACATGGCATACTGCGAAAAAAATGCAGTATCGCAATACAGTGAAAATCCAGGATTAACTGTAGTAGAACATATTCAAAACCCTGAAAACAATATTCAAAGCATTCGTCCTATTAATATAGGCAAAGCTTTAAGTACATATTCTTCATCCGAAATCAACCTTCCAACAGCTTTTGTAGCAAATGAAGCATAGGAACTTTATTTGATAATAAAGAGGGGCTTTTGTTGTTAACAAAAGCCCCTCTTTCTAATAAAACTTTAAACGATTAAGCACGTGCGCTTCCTGAAATTGCTATTTGATGTCTTCCTTTAGCACGTCTTCTATTCAAAACTTCACGTCCGCCCGGTGTAGCCATTCTTGCTCTAAAACCGCTTACGTGCTGTCTTTTAATCTTTGTTCCTTCTAGTGTACGTCTCATTTTTCTATTTCCTTTTCAGCTAATTTTACTTATGATGAGTTCATGCTAAACAAAACATGCTTATTAGTCAATATTATTGAAAAAAAATGTAACTTATTATTTACAGGCTTTTCTCGGAGAGTCCTTCTATTCCATAATCTTAAATTATGATGTATAATGTTAACGTAGATTTTTGAAGGGAAGGTTAAAGATGGTAAACAAACTTATTAAAGAAGATACCAGAATGTTTTTAACCGGAAATGAAGTTCTTGCCTATGCAGCAAACTCTGCAGAGGCAGATTTTATGTACGGTTATCCGATTACACCTCAAAATGAAATCATGCATACCTGGTGTAAGCTTCTACCAAAAACCGAAGCCGGTTTTCTGCAAACCGAAGACGAAAT
Source organism: Candidatus Gastranaerophilales bacterium (assembly GCA_944325825.1). Taxonomy (GTDB): domain Bacteria; phylum Cyanobacteriota; class Vampirovibrionia; order Gastranaerophilales; family Gastranaerophilaceae; genus CAG-196. The sequence continues at coordinate 27,338 of CALVBP010000002.1, forward strand.
TTCTGCAGGGTTCTCAACAATAGGCGGAATTCTTGCCGGAAAAAGAGCTTTTACGGCTACAGCCGGCCCGGGCAATGTTATTATGCAAGATGCCCAATCAATGGCTGAAATGATGAGAATACCGTTTGTGTGTGCGGTAATGCAAAGAGGAGGCCCGTCAACCGCTACCGTTATTTATGCCCAGCAAGAAACAAGATTAACCTGTTTCGGCGGTAATGGAGAAGGTTTTAGAATTGTTTACTCAACAGCAGGTCATCAAGATTTATATGATTATATGATTAAGGCATTCAATACAGCCTGGAAGTACAGATTCCCTACTTATGTACTTGCTGACGGATACCAAGGAAAAATGAGAGAGCCTGTAACTTTGTATGACCCTGCAAGCAGAGGAATTACAATGGTTCCGACAGAAAAAGCCCTCTTAGGTCCCGGAGAAATCGGAGTTGACAGAAAATCTGTTCATTTACGCAATACTTATAATATGGAAGAAGAACTTATGGAAGTTCTTGACGGATATAAAGCAGATTATGAAAAAATGTCTGAAGAAGTTCAGGAATGGGAAGAATACAAAGCCGAAGATGCAGAAATTCTTGTTATCGCACATGGTATTGTAGCACGTTCTGCAAGAACAGCCGTAGATGAACTTCGGGAAAAAGGTATTAAAGCCGGTTTATTCAGACCGATTACAATAAGACCGCTTGCGGTTAAACCTTTAAGAGCAGCCGTACAAAGAGCAAGACAAATCCTGTTTACGGAATCTGCTAACGGACAGCTTGCTCAGATGGTGCTTGAACAGCTTTACGGCTTGAATACTCCATACACAACACTCTATAAAATGGGGGTCGGTGTGACCGGAGATGATATTGTTAATAAAGTTGAATCAATGGCAGCAGCGGTGTAAGGAAGGAGAATAAATAATGGCAGAAATATTAACACTACCTCCTAATTTACCAAAAGCACAGAATGCTGAAGTCGGTGCGAGCAAATTTTGCCCGGGCTGCGGACACGGGATTACTCTAAAAGCTCTGGGCTTAGCAGTTGATGAATTAGGAATAAAACAAAAAACAGTTTTTGGCTGTGATATAGGATGCTCACTTTTGAGCTGGAACTATATGGATTTAGATACGGTCCAAACCCACCATGGAAGAACTACTCCGGTCATATACGGTTTTACAAGAGCTAATCCGGAAGCAATCGGCATAGCTTATATGGGTGATGGCGGAGGTCTTGCAATAGGAGCGCAGCACCTTGTTAATGCGACTGTTAGAGCAGAAAGAATGCTTATAATTGTTGTTAATAATACAAACTACGGTATGACAGGCGGGCAAATGTCTCCAACTACTATGCCGGGACAAAAAACAGAAACCACACCTTACGGCAGGGATTGTGAAGTAACAGGCAAACCGGCAAAAGCAGCAGAAATGGTTGCGGCTATTGCTGACCCTAAAAAGTCTTTCGTAGCACGTGCTTCCGTTTCTAATGTAAGAAAACTTCAGACAACCTTTGTAAAAGCTTTAAAGAATGTCGAAAATGGAGGTTTTTCTTTTGTGGAAGTTCTTTCTCTCTGTCCTCTCAACTGGAGAACAAATAACTTTGAAACATTCGAAAGACTTCAAAAAATGGAAGAATTCTTTGAAGTAAAAGATTTTCTGGTACCGGAAGGAGTGTAGATATGGCAAGAACTAAGATAGCATTAGCAGGAGAAGGCGGGCAAGGCGTACAGTCTGTTGCTAAAATCCTCGTAGAAGCAGGTTATGAAGCCGGGAAACAGGTTCTTTATATCCCGAATTTCGGTGTTGAACAGAGAGGCGGTGTATCAATCGCTTTTTGTCAAATAGCAGATGAAACCATTGGCGAACCTCGTTTTGCTAAAGGTGACATCATTATTATGCTCTCAGACAGGGCTATTGACAGATGTAAAACATATGTGGATAAGAATTCGATAGTTGTTTACGATACATCTGTCTGCACTAAAAAGCCTGATGTTGAATGTAAAGAGATTATCGGGGTTGAAGCAAACAGGATTGCAAATGAACAGTTAAGCGCAAGAGTCTTTAATATCATTATATTAGGCGTACTTCTTGAAGCAACCCATGTTCTTAAACTCGAAGATATCAAAAACGCTATGGAAATGGCTTTAGGCAAAAAATTTGCTGCCAAACCGGAATTAAGAGACTTGAACTACAAAGCTCTTGAAATGGGAATGAAGCTTGTAAAAGAAAGAGCAGGTGCGCTATGACGGAACATCAATATAAAGGATATAAAATAGAAGGCGTTGGCAAAGGTAAAGCTGATTATTATGTATATACAGAACTCTGCAAAGGCTGCGGGCTTTGTATTGCAAAATGTCCTATGAACAAGGCCGGTAAAAAATGTCTCAGCTGGTCAAAAGAAGTAGGGCTTTACCAAACTCCCGCCGTTGCTCCGGATCCTGAAATTTGTATAGCATGCGGAGCCTGCGCAATGACTTGTCCTGACAGTGCAATAAGAATCGAAAGAAAATAAATTATAAAAAAGAAAAGCGGCGGTGCCTAAAGGCACCGCCGCTTTGTATTTTATTTTTCCTAAACAGCTGCAGCTGTTTTAGCTTTTTTCTTCTTGTCTTCCCAAATTTCAACCAGAGTCGAGCAGAAGAATATACTTGAATAAGTACCTACAGCGATACCTAGAATCATTGCAAGCACAAAGTCTTTAGTTGTAACACCTCCAAAGAAGTAAAGTGCCGCAAGTGTTAACAAAGTTGTCAAAGAAGTATTTATACTTCTTGCAAGGGTTTGATTAATACTTGCATTCATAATTTCACCGAATTCCATTTTCTTGGAATAATATTTCAAATTTTCTCTCACACGGTCAAAAACAACGATTGTATCGTGAACAGAAAACCCGATTACGGTTAAAAGAGCCGTTACAAACAATGCATCTATTTGAACATCATAGAAAAGTCCTAAAATCGAAAAGACCCCGAGCACAAATATCGTATCATGCACAAGCCCCAAAATTGCAGCCAGAGCATAATCAAATTGGAATCTAAATGTTAAATATGCAATAATTCCCAGCAAAGCAAGAGATAAAGCTATTAAGGAATTCTTAAACAATTCAGTTCCAAGAGTAGGTCCTACTGATGACACCTGTACCAAAGAAGGAGCTTGGAATTCTTCGCTTACAATATTTGTAATCTTATTTACAGTATCAGTCCCTTCTTCAATAAATTTTGTTCTTACTGAAAGAATTGCTTTCAAATCCGAACCTTCTTGAGCATTAACATTAATAACCTGAAGATAAGGGTTTTCAATACCTCCCTTTGCAAGGTCTTCTCTCACCGTTGATAGTCTTTCGTTAGTGATATCTTCTTTTACTCCGTATTGTAAAGTTGTACCGCCTGTATAATCAATACCTACCTTCAAAGGTGTATGCGTCGGATATACAATTGATGAATATATCATTGCTACAATACCCGGAGTTAAAAGTATTGCTGATATTGCCAGAAACAAAAATCTGTATTTTACTATATCTAATTTTATTTTCATAATTACCTACTTTCCTCCGATACCTAATCCAATATCCCGAATTTAGCTTTTTCACGTTTAGTTTCAACAGCCTGGAAGCCTTCTCCGATTTCATCTTTTCTGATACCAAACCACTCAGGATGTTTAAGATTCCCTGTACCGAATATCAAATGCATAAAGTTTCTGGTTATCGTAATTGCACTGAACATAGAAACAATAACACCGATTGCAAGGGTCAGAGCAAAACCTTTAACAATACTTGTACCGCAGAAATAAAGAATTATACAAGTAATAATTGTAGTCATATTTGAATCAAAAATACTTGTAAAAGCTCTGTCAAAACCGGAATTTATCGCAGTAAAGAGTGTTCTGCCGGCTTTTAATTCTTCTTTCGTTCTTTCAAATATCAAAATATTAGCATCAACAGCCATACCTATACTCAAAATAAAGCCTGCAATACCCGCTAATGTAAGAGTTACCGGAATAGCTTTAAATAACGCAAATAACATTAAGCCGTATATAATTAATGCAACATCAGCAATCAATCCCGGTGCACGGTAATAAAGCGCCATGAATATCATTACAAAACCGAGACCTATAGCACCTGCAACCTTAGATTTTGCAATACTGTCAGCACCAAGAGTAGGTCCAACCGTATTTTCTTCAACTATTTTAGCAGGAACCGGAAGCGCACCGGCATTCAAAAGGTCAACCATGGTTTTTGCTTCTTCATAAGCAAAACCGCTGTCCCCGCCGGAAATTTGAGCTCTTCCACCCGGAATAGGTTCTCTTATTACAGGAGCTGATTGGAGTTCTCCGTTAAAGAAAATCGCCATCTGCTGTCCGACCATTTCTTTAGTCAAAGCAGCAAATTTTTTAGTACCGTTATCATTAAATTCTAAATCAACAACCCATTGTCCGTTTTGAGATGTACTCAGATTTGCTTTGGATAAATCTTTACCGGTCAATCCCGTTGACTCCCAGCTTTCCAAACCGTCTTTCATAACCGGACGTCTAAAGTCTAATTCTGCTGTCTCACCTAAATAAGCCTTTGCTTGATTCAAGTCCGAAACATCAGGAATTTCAACAACAAGTCTTTTTTCACCGGATCTTTGTACAACAGTTTCTGACACGCCAAGCTTATTTACACGATTTTCTATCGCAAATTGCAAACTTGACATCATATCAGGTGTAACAACACCGTTCGCTGGAGCTGCTTCAAGTACGAGTCTTGAACCGCCGACCAAATCTAAACCTAACTTTGTAGGTTTTACAGCAATCGTAATTATTGAAGCTATTACAATAACTACAATCAGCCAAAACAGTATGAGTTTGTTTTTCATTTTATATATACCCCTTATTAATATATGAATATTTTATCAAAAAAACATCCCGGGAATCTTACCACATAGGCTAAATAGATTCCAGCGTAAAGATTAGTTCTGCTCTTTCTGCCTTAGTCAACTCGACTAGAGGACATCTGACATAATCTTCAATAATTTCCTTATATGCCAGCGCTGCCTTAACCGGAACCGGATTCGGCGCCATAAACAATTTTTTGAAAATCGGATAAAGTTTAAGATGCATGTTTTTTGCTGTCATAACATCACCCGTTTTAAAGTTCCTTATCATTGATTTAATTTCTGTTCCAAAAAGATGTGAAGCAACTGAAATTACCCCGTGAGCACCAAGTGAAAGCATCGGAAGAGTCAGGCTGTCATCTCCGGAATAAATCGCAAAATCAGCAGGAACAGAGCTTTTTAGTTCACTTAACATATCCATATCAGGTGCACTTTGTTTCAATGCAACAATATTGGAAAAATTCCTTGCCAGAGTTTTAACCGTTTCTACGCTCATTGTAATCCCTGTTCTTGAAGGAATATTATAGAGAATAATCGGTAAATCAACAGCTCTTGCAATCTCTGAAAAATGCTCAAGCAAGCCGCTCTGAGAAGGTTTATTATAATAAGGCACCACTGAAAGAATAGCATCGGCACCCTCTTTTTCAGCTCTTTTTGACATCATTACAGCAGTTTTTGTGCAGTTTGAACCTGCACCCATAATTACTTTGCCTTTTCCGTTTACTGCACGTTTTACGCTGCTCAAGAGCTCCACTTCTTCATCAAAAGTAAGTGTCGGGGATTCACCTGTGGTTCCGGCAACAACAACAGCATCTGAACCCGTATTAACAAGCTGATATGCAAGCAGCTCAGCCTTTTCATAATCAATTTCCCGCTTTTCGTCAAACGGTGTTACCATCGCTGTTATAACTTCACCCGCATCATATCTCATATTTATTACTCCTTCCAATCTTGTCTAATTTTACATCAAAAATGGTAAAAAGTTTAATGTTTTCATATCATCTCTCTAAATTCATGCACCTCAAATGTTTCCCCGTCTTTTTGAAAAAGCCCGAGCAGTGAAGTCTCATACCTGTGAGATGTATTAAATCTATATCTGTAAACAGTATCTGAACACGCACTTACTTTGTTTACAAACTTTAACGAAATAAGTTCTTTAAGCTGCTTATCTTCTTTTACCAAATCTTTACCAAGAATTTGAATACAGATAACATAATCCAGAGGAGAGGATGATTTGAGAAGTTTGAAAAAATACTGTAAATTATTATCTACTGCAGAAAAATTCTCAAAAGAATACAAAAATCCTCCGTTATAAGAAATTGGTGAAACTCCGGTTTTTTCTATCAAAAATTTATTCATTATTTTATTCTGTTCTTCTAAATTTACTTTTTGTTCTTGATGAGAAAATTTCGGTTTTATTGATGTGGAAACAAAAATATTATAGCGTTTAAGCGCTCTCTGCTCGGCAGACTGGTCTTTTGCAAGCTTTTTGTTAAAAGCATTTTCTTCAGCTTCCCTTGCTTTTCTATACCCGCTATTATATACTTCTTCAGCTATTTCCAGACCTCTGTATGCTAAATGGTCAATAAGATAAAGAACCAGATATGCGAACAAAGCAATTATATAACTGAATTCAAATTTTGCACCTAAAAGGTCTATTGACTCTTTAGAACAAGACGTTCCTATAAATAAAAAAGAACTCAATACCGGGATAAACGGCTTTAAAAATCCAATTGGATTGCCGGTAAGGTTTTGTATCCAGAATAAGAGATGTAGCAATATAAAAAATACAATAACAATTTTTATAAATTGTGCGGCACTTTTTAAAAAATTAAAAAGATTTAAAATATTTTTGTGCATCTATATTCCTCCAAGATAAGTATTATCTATTAATCTTACTCCTTCAACTCTGCATGCTATAAGGACAATAGAATTATTGTCCGCATGTAATTTTTCTTCCAGCGTATTTTTATCTAAAATTTCTAAATACTCCAATTCATGCTTATCCGTTAAAAATGAATATGCAGTTTCCTTAAGAGCAGAGACATCCGTAATACCTTTCTGATAACAGGTTTTGATATTATTTAAAATCTTACTTAAAACAAGCGCATCCTTTTTACCTTCATCTGTCAGATATTTATTTCTTGAACTTAAAGCAAGTCCTGATTCTTCTCTAACAATCGGACACTGTATTATTTCAACCGGAACATTTAAATCCGCAGCCATCTTCTTCACAATAACGACTTGCTGTGCATCTTTTTGCCCGAAAAAGGCATAATCAGGCTGGACGATATTAAATAACTTTAAAACAACGGTACAAACGCCGTCAAAATGCCCGACTCTTGTTTTTCCGCAAAGTTTATTTACATAGAAAAACGGCGGACATACATAAGTCAAAGTATCATTAGATAACCTCCCCGCATCGCCGTACATCTCTTTTGGCGATGGAGCAAACACAATATCCACACCTTCCCGGTTACACAATCTTTCGTCCGCATCAAGCGTTCTCGGATATTTATCAAAATCTTCAGAAGGACCGAACTGTATCGGGTTCACAAAAACAGAAACAACAACTTTATCACAGGATGCCTTTGCTTTTTTTATCAAACTTAAATGTCCGGCATGCAAAGCTCCCATCGTAGGCACGAGACCTATTTTAAATCCTTCTTTTTTCCATTCCTTTATATTTTTCTTAACTTCTTCAATATTATTTAACAGCATAAAGTTTCTCTCTTTCTTCTTCTGTTAACTCAAAAGACTGCTCTTTTGAGGGAAAATTTCCGTCTTTTACCTCAGCAGAATATTTTTTTACACTATCTAAAATTGTGTCATGGAGATTTGCATACTTTTTCACAAACTTCGGTGTAAAATCCGTAAATTTACCCAAAATATCATCAATCACAACAATTTGCCCGCTGCAGCCAGCACCTGCACCTATTCCTATTGTAGGAATACTTATATTTTTCGTTATGTACTCTGCACTTTCAGCAGGCATTAATTCAAGTACTATCGCAAATGCCCCTGCTTCTTCCAATCTTTTAGCACTTTCGAGTATTTTTTCCGTTTGTTCGCAACTTTTCCCCTGAATTTTATATCCGCCGATTGTATTCATAAGCTGGGGAGTAAACCCTAAATGCCCCAAGACCGGAATCCCGGACTCAACACAGCGTTTAACAAGAGTTAAAATGTAATCATTACAACCTTCCAGTTTAACTGCATTTGCACCCGCTTTTATCATTTTTGAAACATTTTCCAATCCTTTTTCGATAGAAGTATTATAGGTCATAAAAGGCATATCACCGACAATAAAAGAATTTTTAGCGCCCCTGGCAACTGCTTTTACAAAAACAAGCATTTCCTCAAGCGTAACGCCATATGTATTTTCAAGCCCCAAAACCACCTGCGCCAGAGAATCACCTACCAGAATTCCGTCTATTCCTGCGTTTTCTAAAACCTGAGCGGTCGAATAGTCATATGCCGTCAGCATTGCTATTTTTTCACCATTATCTTTCAGTTTCTGGAATGTACCTGCCGTTTTTTTTGCCATAAATATTATTTCCGTAATGATTTTTTATACCAGTAATAAACCGCTCTGGCTACTCTGTGCGAGCTATGCCTTACAAGCCCTTCTTTATTTTCCTGAATAAGCTTTTGAGAAACTACACTGACTCCGGTTGGAGCAAGATTTTCCATATCTAATCTTACAGGAATCGAACCGCTCTTTGCATAACCTTCTGAAATATTATCAGGAAGTGAATTATTTACAAGCACAGCATTGATAATTTTTCTTCCGCCTGCATGGCTGATAAGAGCATTTACATGACTTGCAACAGAATAATTGTCAGTTTCTCCCGGCTGGGTCATAATATTACATACATAAATCTTTCTTGCATGAGATTCGTTAATTGCTTCCGCAATACCTGCAACAAGAAGATTAGGTATAACACTTGTATACAAACTTCCAGGCCCTAAGATTATTAAATCAGCATCATGGATTGCCGCAATAACTTCCGGCAGGGCCCTGCAAACAGCCGGTTCTGTAAATAAACGCTTAATTTTGCCATGAGCTTCCGGAATATTAGATTCACCCTGTACAATTCTTCCGTCTTCAAATTCTGCCGCCAATTTCATATCATCCAAAGTCGCAGGGAGAACAACACCTCTTATATTTAAAACATTTGATGATTCTTTTACGGCTCTTACCATATTTCCTGTAATTGCGCATAACGCAGTTAAAAATAAGTTCCCGAAGCTGTGTCCTTCCAGACCTTCTCCCGTCTTAAATCTGTATTGAAAAAGTTTTGTGATTAAATCTTCATCATCCGCAAGCGCTGCAATACAGTTTCTTATATCTCCGGGGGGAAGAACCCCCATTTCTTCTCGCAACCTGCCTGAACTTCCGCCGTCATCTCCAACAGTAACAACCGCCGTGATATTATTTGTATACTTTTTAATCCCTTTGAGAAGCATTGAAAGACCGGTACCACCGCCGATGGCAACAATTTTTGCACCCTTGTTAAGTTTACTTCTGCGGTATAACCTTTCCAGAAGAGAATTATTCCCTTTTCTGGAATCCATATCCATAATCGAAAGCGTTGTCTTTTGCCAGCCTTTAAAAAAGATTCCGGCACCAAGAATAACAAAAGCTACTGCCAAAATATTAGAAGGAAGTATCATCGCCGCTTTTCTTATAAATTCCATTATTAAATATACCGGACGAATATCAGCAAGAATCAAAAACCCGAGAACAATTAAAACTGAGCCGAGAAATATCAAAAACAGCCATCTTTTAACATTTAGCCCCGGAATAAGCCACCCGACATCTTTGGTTACTTTTACATTATCTTTAAATCTAAATACCATACTCTTAATCCACCCAACCGGAAATCTTAGCATTATTATAATTTACAGGAGAAGGCATTATTAAGCTCCTTGCCTGCTGAATCATCTCCAAAGAATTTTTGTATTTATTTGAAAAGTGTATTGTTGAAGCCTCGGCAAAACTCATTCCGCCCAGATTATTTCTTATCTGGGAAGTATGCAGAAAATGCTGTAATCTTTTTATTAAATCATAGTTATTTGTATTATCATCTTTTGAATAGTCTATGGTTAAATCAGGGTTGTATGTCTTTTCCAGCATAATTTCACCTGCTATCTGCACACCTGTATAATCAGCAACTTTAGAAGTTATATCCCCGACCGGAGCAAAGTAAACGAGCCAATCAGAACATTTTTTAATTGCTCTTGCTATAGCACAGGAAAAAGTAAAATCTTCACCAGCCATCTTATACATAGCACCATGAGGGCGCACATGCTCAATACTTAAGCCATAAGCTTTTGCAAATGCCATAATTGCTCCAACTTGATAAACAACAAGCGCCTCCAGCTCATCCTCTTTTAATTCTACCGGTCTGTAACCAAAGCCTTGAATATCATTAAATCCTATATGCGCACCTATTGCCAGATTCTTTTCTTTTGCCCTTAACAGAGCTTCTTTTATAGTAACAGGGTCCCCTGCGTGAAACCCGCATGAAACATTAACCGAACTTACATAATCCAAAAGTTCAAACTCATTATTGTTTTTGTAAATCCCGTATGCCTGCGCCAAATCGCAGTTAAAATCTATGTTTTTAATTGATTTTCTCTCTATTACTTCTTGCATCATCATCTCCATTTTATATTGATTATACAACCAACAGAGATTAAATACATATAATATCGTAAATTTTTGTTAATTTTGGGATATTAACACACAATAAATAACTTGTTAATAAAGTATTTATTTTAAACTTGCCGATTCAAAAGAAGAAAATGCATGATAAGAGCTTCTCACAAGCGGTCCTATTTGATAATTTCTTATACCGATTTTCCGTGCGAGTATCTTTAATTCTTCAAACTCTTCTAAACTATAGTATTTAGCTACTTCCAAATGCTGTTTGGAAGGCTGAATGTATTGACCGATTGTTATAATATCTACTCCTGCTTCTTTTAAATCAACCAGAGTTTTTTCTATATCATTTATTTCCTCGCCAAGCCCAATCATCAGACCGGATTTGGTTACAATATCAGAATTTTTTTTAACATATCTGAGTACTTCTAAAGAAGTTTCGTAATTTCCCTGCGGACGAGCTTTTTTGAATACTGAACGCACTGTTTCAATATTATGATTAAAAACATCCGGATTAGATTTTATAATAATATTGAGAGCCTCTTTGTTTCCCTTAAAATCCGGAGTCAAAATCTCAATTTTGGCATCAGAAATTTTCCGGATTTCTTCAATGCATTTTTTAAAATGTTCCGCTCCTCCATCCGGTAAATCATCTCTGGTTACAGACGTTATAACCGCAAATTTTAACCCGAGTTCTTTAACAGCTTCCGCAACATGTCTCGGCTCGTCTAAATCAAGCGGTTCGGGTCTTGCAGAAGAAATGTTACAATAACGGCAGTTTCTGGTACAAACATTTCCCATAATTAAAAAGGTAGCCGTGTTGGCAGAATAACATTCACTCTTGTTAGGACACCTTGCACCCTCGCAAACCGTATTCAAACACTTAGTTTTAAGTATTCTCCTTACGGTTTTAGTTTTTTCAGTATCAATTATAGGTCGCTTTAAGTATTCCGGCAGTCTTGGCATTCTATATATAAACCTCCTCTTTTATTGCAAGAGGCATATAAACTTTAACACAGAAGCCGCATTCCTCATTGGAATAAAGCCTGATTTCACCGCCCATCGCTTCCACAAGCCCTTTGACAATAAATAATCCCAGACCTGTACCCCTCGTTGTTCTTGTAGTTTTATCATCAATTCTCGTAAATTTGTCAAACAAAGTTTTTAATTTTTCTCTCGGAATAATGTCATAATCATTTTTAACACTTATCACAATACGATTTTCTCTGACCTCACAATCAATCGTAATAGGCGTCTCTTCTTTGGCATATTTAATGGCGTTTTCTATTAAATTAACAAAAACCTGATCAATACGGTCATTATCCGCCATAATTTCGGCGTTACAACTTCCGGTATTATTAATAATTTCTTTATTTGAATCATTTTTAACAAGAGTTATGGCATTTTCAATCACAGAACTGACCGGAAGCGGCTTTAAATCAAAATTAAGCCGTGCACCTTCAATATCCGGTATAACAAGAAGGTCTTCAATCATTCTTTTTAACCTTTCAGCCTGTTTTTTTATTATTCTGAGTGATTTTTGCCGGGTTTCTTCATCAATTTCAATATCCTGTCTCAAAAGCCGTGAAGTATATCCTTGAATACTGGTAAGCGGAGTTCTTAGTTCGTGGCTTACCGTATCAATCATATTGGAACGAAACTCATTTAACTGTTTTAATTCCTTATTCTTCTTTTTTAACTGAATATACGATTTATGAATCTGATTTACCATTCTGTTAAATTCGTTGCCTAAAAATACAATCTCAAACGGTGTAAAAATATTTGTCAGCAATCTTATCCGGCGTTCGTAGTTCCCTTTAGAAATAGCTATAATGGCTTTAAACAACTGCCTTATATTTATATAAAGATAAGAAGTATAGAGCCCGACAACAAAAAACACAACAAGAACCGTTATTATAAAAGAAAGTATAATTTTGTCCCTATTATAGTCGATAGTGTGTTTTGTAACCGCTTCTGTCGTATTAACAATGATTGTCACATCCGGATCTGTTTTTTTAAGATAAACAAGAGGCTGATTTTTAATATCACCATAAATTACGGGTTTATTCTCCTCCAGATTATCAGGAAGCTGGTTCAAACTTTCTTTAAAAATATCTTCCGTATAGTTAATTGAAGTTAAAAGTTTTTTGTCTTCCCCCTGAAGAACATAAACTTGTCTTTTATCCTGGCTGATGGTTTTAAATATTTTTTCTTTTAAATCTTTTATATCCAAAACAGCAACCAGATAATTACCATCATCAAGTTGTTTGTCAAAAACAACAAAATTATCTTTCATATCATATGCTGTGTTATACATTTCAAGCTCAACAGAGGGAATAATTTTGAGAATTTTATAGAAAGACAAGTTTTCCTTGGCATGATTCAGATATTCTTCATCCATCTGAGGCGAGTTATAATAATCAAGGGTAGTAACAATTTGGTCAAGCTGGTTATTAACCGCACTTGTAAATATATCTACTTCTTCGGAAACAATATTTGCAATCATAACAGCTGCAGATCTAAGCTGGGCCCTGTTTGATTGCTGGTTAACATTGTTTATAATAATTCCCGAGATTGTCATCGGAATTATTACCGCAAAAAATATTACGATAATAATCTGTTCTGCAATTTTTAATCGTCTTTTACTAAAAAATTTAGCCATCTTATTCTCCGAAAGGAGTTAATTTATATCCGACATTAGTTACCGTATGAAGATATTTGGGATTTTTAGAATCCGGTTCAATTTTGTTTCTGAGCCCTCCAACATGCACTCTTAACATTCTTACATCTTCATCACTGTCATATCCCCAAACCTCTTCCAAAAGGGTTGCCAGAGTTACCGCCTTATTAAAGTGCTGGGTAAGACAATAAAGTATTTCAAACTCGGTAGGAGTCAGCTTAACCCGTTTATTAAGAATAATGGCTTCTAAAGTATCGGGAAGAATTTCAATATCTCCGACATCAAGAATTTCAGTTGAACCTAAATTTTCAACCTGCGGCTGATTTCTGCGTAATAATACACGGATTCTTAAAAGAACTTCTTGAACATCAAAAGGCTTTACAAGATAATCATCCGCCCCGCTGTCAAAACCGCTGGTTTTATCTCCAATAGTACCTTTTGCCGTCAGCATAAGTATAGGGACGTTTATTTTTGCCTGCCGGATATTTTTGCATACATCAAACCCGTTCATTTTCGGCATCATAACATCAAGTAATATAAGGTCATATTTATTATTAAGAGCTTTATTAAGACCTTCCATCCCGTCTGATGCAGTATCTACAAAATATCCGCTTGAAGCAATATCAAATTCAAGCAAATCACGGATTTCCGTATCATCATCAACAATAAGTATTCTTTTCTTTTCGCTCATTTATACCCCTTGTTTTGAAATTGTTCCGCACCCGGCCTGCAAGTTACCTGTTTTGCGCCCTCTCCAACGGAGAAGGTACGGCGGGAGATAACCCGTCACCTACTCATATTTTAGTGAAAATTTAATAGTTTTACAAGCCTAAAATTTCCCGTTCCAAAATTTTCTTAATCCTGCTTCCATCTGCTCTTCCCGTTTAAAAATGCTTAAGCCTCTGCGAGGCTCATACGGACTTTTATACATAAAATTATTTTGAGGGATTAAATTATTTTTATTAAGAGATTGTATCAGTCTTTTGGAAAAATCACAGCCCACTGCTTCAATAGGGTTTTTAGCCGCATAGTTACAAATTTGTTTCAACATATCACCGTATTTTGAATGAAAATCTCTGAGATACTGGACTGAAAATGTTTTTTTAAGCTGCTTAACAAGAGTTTCTCCACCCAGCTTTTGAGTCATATTATTTAAATGGATACAGTGTGAAAACTCGTGTAAAAATGTTTCTAAGAAAAAATCTGTTGCGGAACATTTATCTCTGTATAATTTATCTGAAATTGAATCAATATTGTCCCAGATTTCATTTTTCTCTCCGGATTGAAAGTCTTTAAAACTGTTAAAAAATATAACATTTTCCGGAACAATCGTATTTCCTATATTACCCGCATATAATTCGGAAGGTGCAGCATTGCAAAATCCAGGAGAATCTTTATCCTGAATTCTCAAGTTATTGAAATCCTCAACATAGATTCCATTAGGTAATGCTAAATTAAGTCTGTATTTTTTATTTAGATTTTGGATAATCTCCAGACTTTTAAATGAACACCAGGCTATTACTTTATTGTTTTTAAAATCTGTATTAATTCCGTTTCTGGCAAATTCTTTTGAAATTTTTGAAATATTGCAATGAGCAATCTCACTTCTTATTCCGGAAGTGAGTCCTGATTTGAAACCTATATTATTTTGATTAACATGGATTTTCATAAGAATATTTATTTAAAACATAAAAATAAAAAATTTGCTTTTTATTTAGTTTTGTAAAATTTATTTACCAGGGTGACAAAAAATATTTTTAGAAATTTTAATACGGTAAAGGATAAGAAATATATGCAAATACAGTCAATAACTTACAACTATAAGACAAAATTACTTAACCCTGTTTTCAAACAAAATAATGTTGCTGAAGAAAATCAATCTCCTATTGTCCCTGATTACCGGCAGGAAAGTTTTATAACCGAAATTTCCAGAAACTATGCGGTTTCCTCTCCAAATTTTTCGCCTGCACAAATAAAAAGCAGCCAAATTAGACTTATGCTGACCGATAAAAAAATCGATCCGCACTTTAGTATAGAAATTTCAAATAGCAAGCCGCAGCAGCATAAGCCGGGTGTGTTTTCTATATATAAAATGGCACTTCATGACCAGATATTTGAAGAACTTCAAAATAATCCGGAACTAAAAGAAAAAGGCTCTTATATTACACCCAATTCAAGAAAAATAAATATTGACTGTCCGCAAAAAGATTTGATTAAAACTTTAAAAACAGTGAATGAAAAATTTGTAAAATTACAAATTGATGAAAAATATTTTAATGAAGCAAAACAGCTTGCACCGGCGGCATATTTTTTATACTTAAAAACAAATTATGAACCGGAAGATTATCAAGACTTACCTAATAATATGTCTGTTGAAGAATATGAAAAATTAATTAATAACCTGATCTATGATGACATGATTCATTATAATGAAGAGCTTTTGAACAATTCCAACATCCGTATTGAATTGAAAATCAACAAAGATTTCTATAATCAAAATGAGAAGGAAATTCTGGGATATTTAGATAATATAAAAGGCTTAAAAAATGAAAATTAACAGTATAAAGAAAGTACAAGGAAATAATCAATAAATTAATAATCAAACTAATAAATTTGGCAAAAAATATTATTAGAGGTTTTAATAGAAGTAACACAGGAAACATCAATGCAAATAAATTCAATAAATCCAAATTATACAAATACTAAATTGAATAATAGAAGGTCTGAAAGAGTACAAAAAACAACAACTTTTGAGACGGCAGAGCTTTCCGGCTGCAAAGCAGGACGAGCAATTTTAGCGCAGAATAATATTTCTTTCAGAAATCTTGACCGGCCGGTTGAAGTTACTCACTTATACAATAAAAAAACAGAAGGTAAAGACCATCTAGACTTACCGAATATTCATGTCTACGAATTTCCGGATACAAATTTGAAGGTAATAGTTGATACTTTGAGTACAGTAAATAAACCTTTAGCAATGGTTGAATTAGTTTCAAATAAGAATGATTATAATCCGATAAAGAGTAATCTTATAAAATTTATGCTGAATGATAAATTGAAAAAACTCGACCCGGAAATAAAACATTTTAATGAAAATGATTATTCTATCTATTACATACCGGTTTCAAATTCAAAGTTTGAAAAATTTAATAACATTAATACCTTGATTTATAGTCCTGAATTTACAGATGAGGATTTATCAAAGGCAAAAGAAAAGCTAATAAATTATTACTTTTCTCCCGAGTATCAAAATAATAATGTTGACTTAAATTATTTATATTCAAAAAGTAGTTTAAAAACAGACGAAGAAGTCATAGAGAACATTAATAAAATAAATTTGGGGGAAATTAAAAATTACTATACGAATTCTTTGAAAGATGCATCCGGTGCTGTTCATATTTTTCTGTCAAAACAAGACTTTATTTCGAATAAAGGAACTATTCTTAGAAATATTAATACAAACATCCCATTGAAACTTAGCAAAAAACAGATTATTGATTATCAAAAGCAACCGTTTATTCCCAATCAACACACTGTTATAATTCAGGGACTGCCAGGGTTTATGCCACTTGACTTTAATTATCCTATTGTACTTGAATCAGAAAAAGATAGTTTAATTTCTGAGATGGTGGAAGATATGCTTTTTTCTAACAAATACTTTATAACTACAAAAGCATATAGTAACCCCATTAACATCAAAGATTCTAAAAATATACAAACAGGATATTATATGAAAGCCGGAGTAAATCTTGATTTTAACAGTACAATTGATTGGTCTGGTGAATTAAAAGATTTTAATGCTTATCTCCAAGATATTTGTAATTCCAATTTACAGGCTGAGCTGACAAAAATAAAAACCCTGTATAAAGAAAATGCCCGTTATGATCGCCTTGAAAATGATGATTTATTCGACAGGTATTTATCGGAAGGTTCATTGAAAAAAATATTTTACTCATATGAACTCATTGATTCAATAACAGAAGAAGATATTAAAGAGTTTATAAATAAATATTTAATTAACCAAATACCAATTATGCATATAAACAAGGAGTATGATGAATGATTCAACCAATTAAAAATAGAAATTTTACAAATCATATTCTACAGCCAATAAAGAAATTTACCTTAAAACGGAAATCTACAATTAAAAATATTCCTTTAGTTACAACTCCTTTGATTTCATACTATACAAATCCCAAATTTAATGAAAAATCTAGGCAGTCAAAATTTCTGGAAGAGCAAGACAAAGCTCATCAACCAATTAGCGATCGAACTGAATACAATACAAGAGCTATGGAGCGGGCAGGTTATAATAAACAAGAAATTAAAAAAGCTTTAGATCAAGATGGGTATATAAAAGATGCTTCTATTCAAAAAGACTTAAGGTCTAAGAACATATCTTTTAAGAGTTCTGAAACCCAAAACAGCGAAGAACTACCTGATTATATGATGTCTTCGGAGGTGGATACGGAAGTTGCCACCTCCGACAGAATCAACATCCACAATCTTGTTGATAACCCCTCATTACAAAAGCATATGACAATCAAGGATATTGAGCGAATGGATACGTCAATGTGTCCGGAACTTGAAGAATATATGTCAAAACCGGTAGAAGAAGTTCCTGACGGTTTAATGTCAAACATATTGGATGACCTTCCCGAAGGTTTTGAAGTAAGTGATGAAGGTTTATTTAATACACTAAAAGGCTACATGCAGCAGTTAACAGAGTGGTTAGGAGAATGATTAAAAAAATTCAAAATAAACTATTTTTTATTAAAACGCCGAGATTGAATAAACGAAAAGACAGGAATGAAATACCTACCGTTCCAGAACCTTTAGTATGTAATTCTTTTCTATATCCGGACCCGCCAAAACCTAAGGTAACAACATCATCATTATTGGATTTGTTCTTTCCGGTGAAGGCTTTAATAAAGCAGCGAGAGCAGGTAAAACAAGCTCGGTTAGAAAAAGAAAAATTAATAACCGCAGAAAGAGTTCTAATACAAGAACAGGAAAAAGAAGCAGAGCGGAAAAGGCAAATAGCCCTGGAATATCAAAAGGAATTGGAACGGCAAGCAATTATAACAAAAGAATTAGAACTACAAAAACAGCTCATAAAAACTGAGGAATTAAAATTACAACAAAAAACTACATTAGAATATGCTCCTATACGAAAGCAGCAAAAAGAATTGACACTGTCACAGCAAGCAAAAATTCAGGCAGAAAAAGCCCGTCAACGAACACGTGCTTTGAATAGAGAATTTGAGGATACACAAAAGGCTCTTAATGAGTTTACCCAACTTATTGCAAAATCTGAAGATTCGGAACAAAAAGAGATTCTGCATAATTTTACTGAAAAGTTTAACCTGTTAAAAGCAGCTAAAGAAAAATTTTTTAAACCAATCCGCGAGTTAAAGTATAATATTGTTTCTGAAATTATGCGTGAAAAAATGATGCTAGAATTGGAGACCCAATTCACAAAAGGAGCTGCTCATTATAGACCTTGCAACCATATAAGCAGAGGAACAGTTCCGTTTGATTTAAATTCAATCAGAGATATTATTCCGGATAATGACCATCCTTATAGAGAAGAGCTTAAAAGAATGAGTCTGCTGTTTTGCGAAAATTCTGCAAAAATTGAACCTGCTTTAATTGATTTTAACACCCTTTCTAACCAATATTTCTCAGAAGCAGCTCAGAGTATAAATGAAATTTTTGATTTGCAAAAAGATACAACTTTAAAATGGCTTGAAAGAATACCAAAACTTGGCATTATTCCAAAAGCTTTGCGTGTTGGCGAGCAGATTCGTTTAACAAGATGTGTTATGAAAGATTATCAGGCTGTTTCAGACAAGTACTTAACTCATGGAATTATTCCATTAATCAATAAGTATAATGGTCAATATGAAACTATCCGCAATTACGTTGATGAACACAAAAAAGGCGGCTTTTGGAATAAGAAATTTACCGAAAAAGTCTTAAACATGGTTAAAAATACTAAAAAACAGCGTTTTGAGACAAATGCAAAGATATTAAATCTTTATTCGCGAAGCGGGATGAATCTTTCCAATATATGTAAAAATATCAAAAACAAAAGTTTATTTGACCTGGCAGCTAAAACAGCCCGCACTTTTTTATCTCTCTGTTAAGTTATGTAACTTCTAAAACCCCATATTTTACTCACTTAGTATAAGATTTCTCCAACTAAAGTATAAAATTTGAAAAAATCATTAAAGTTTTGAAAAATTTTGCCGTTATATAGAATATAAGAAGTTCTATGTAGGAAGGAAACGGTATGACAGATAAAGAAGAAATGGGAGCATCACTCTTTTCAAGAACACTGGATATTATGGAAAATGATCCGCTTGAAGAATTCTTCGCTCTCAATATGGGTGATTTTGTATCCGAATACCTGATTTCAGAAGAGTTAGCTAATAAAATCGGCAAGGATGTTAAAGATAAAACCACAAGATTAAAATCCCAGCTCAAAGAACTGGTTTCCATATATTCATTGAATAATACTCTTTGCGTGCTTGGATTTGATTCTCAGGATGAGTATGTGGTCTATAATTCTATTGCTAAAACTCTTACTCAAATTCTTGATGTTGATGCCTGCCATATCTATCTTACGAACGAATTTACACGTGGTTTGAACTTCGATGACAAATTTTTAGGCCTTGTGGGTTCTTCAATAGATTTTGATGAAGATATTTATGCTAAAAAACTCGGTTACTCCAAAGATGATAAATCAATTGTAGTAAAAGCTTTTAATACTTTAGAAAAAGTTCAAATTAAGAATGTAAGTGAAATTGATAATTTTATTCCCAAATATGAACTCAGAGAGTTTGATGTTAAATCTCTAGCCGTTGTTCCTATGCACAATAATGCTTACGTTGTAGGTGTAATAGTTATTGAAAACTATAAAGAAAAAACAATAAAAAAAGCATATATGAACCTTTTAGAAACAATCGCAAGACTTTTCGGAACATCTATGCATCTTCAAAAAACCATTGAAACGGCTGAAGAATTAATCAATGATGACGGAGTTTTACCGGAAGAACTTCAGCATATGAGAGCTGAACTTACCGCCCTTATCGGTGATTTAGGCACACAGCAGCAAGCGTTTGTTGAAAGACTGGCAAAAGCTGTTGATGAAAAAGGCCAGTATAAGGTTGCACACTCTCAAAACACGGCAGAACTTTCAAGAAAACTATGCAAACAGCTTGGCTTGAACGAAAAAACAACAGATTTGGTATATTATGCGGGTCTTTTGCAGAATATCGGGAAAATTACTCTGCCGGAATCACTGTTTACCAACAAGGGTAAGCTTTCAAAAGAAGATTGGGAAAAACTCCAGAACCATCCGAATGTCGGAGTTAACCTTTTGATGAATATAAATTTCCTCTCAGAAGTTATTCCGTATATCCATTATCATAAAGAGCGCTGGGACGGCAGGGGCGAGCCGGAAGGCTTGAGCGGAAATTCTATCCCGTTCGGGTCACGAATTATTGCCGTAGCGGATGCTTATACAGCCATGACTTCAGATAGGTCATACCGTGATGCAATGTCTAAAGAAGAAGCGCTTAAGATTATGAAAGAAGAAGCCGGAGTTAAGTGGGATCCGGATGTTGTTAACGCTTTGTTCGAAGTGTTGAAATAGGTGTAATTGAAATGCAGCGGCGAGCAAATCTTAGATTTGCCCGCCGCTGTTTATTTCGGCTATATATTTAATCTGTTATACTGCTCTTTCCAGTGCGTTGTATACTTCTTGCGAAATTATGCCTTTGTTTACGTCTTCTCTCATTACTTCAAGAGCTTCTTCTCTTGAAAGAGCTTCTTTATAACTTCTTTTTTCTCTTAAAGCTGCATATTTATCAGCAGCATTAAGTATTTGGGTATCAATTCCATAAACGAAACCGTCATTTATAGCCGGATATCCGGTTCCATGGGGGGTCTGATGGTGATATTTTACAAGACCCAATGCATTTTCGCTAAGGTTTTTGTCTTTTAAAAGTTCATATCCCAATTCAGAATGAAGATTCATAATCTCACGTTCTTTTTCGGTTAATTGTCCTGCTTTATTTAATATTGAATCCGGAATTAAAACTTTACCGTAGTCATGGAATAATGCTGCCTGTTGAATATCGGGAAGATTTGCTTCTCTTTTTAATTCTTGCGGAAGAGCCGAATAAATTTTTGCAGCTGTAACACGTGTATCTTGCAAGTGACCCTGCTTAAGCTTGTTAAGTTCTTCTATATTTACTTTTGGCTGAATATTATATTGATTCAAAAGCTCTTTAATTCTTGGATTAGATTTAATTTCAGCTTCAATTTGAGCTTTTGTTCCAAAATTTTCGTACAGCGGATTGCTGGTAAATGTATCTTTAGAAGGGGTGCTATACGGAGCATAGACACCTGATGCGCTTTTGAATTGCACCTTCGGAAGATTTATATTAAATTGCGGGATATTGTAATTAAATTCCATTCAACCACTACACTTTAAATAAACTACACTATAGTTCTATAAAGTATTTTTTTAATGAGAAATTGATTAAAATAAAAAATATGTTAACAAAAATTTACGTTTGTAATTAAGTTATTAAACTTTTCAGGCGTCTTTTCGCTGCTAATTATTAACTGCTAACCAATTTCCATTGTGCGGTATTAAAATTAATATAAATATACCATGCTTTTTAAAAAATCTTCTGTATAATTAAAATAAGGGAGAAAGAGCATGCCTACAGTAAATGACATTATAAACATAGGATTTTCGCTCCAGCAGGATGGAAAACTTGATGAAGCTGAAAACGCATATATAGAAGCTTTAAAACTTGGAAGCGAAAATGCTGAGGTTTTTAATCTTATGGGAGTTTTAAAACTGCAGCAGAATGATGTTCCGAAAGCTCTTGAGTGGGTTACAAAAGCTCTGGAAGTTCATCCTTGTGAATATTTTTACGAAACTTATTTTCAAACCTGCATAAGAGGCAGAATGTACCAGAATATAGCAGATTGTGAATCTACTATTATGAAAACATATCCGAAGAGTTTTTCACTGCTTTTTAATCTGGCACTTGCATTCAAAAACCTTAAACAAAACAAAAAAGCTATTGAATATTATGACAAAGCATTAAAAATAGATCCCGCTTCTTTTCAAGCCTGGTTTAATCTCGCACACCTATACAGCGTTGAAGGTGAATGTAAAAATGCTGTTTCCGCTCTTAAAATCTGCAAAAAACTTAAACCTAAAGATGAAGATACCGAATACTTTTTATCAATCGCTCTTATGAGAATAAAGGATTATAAAAACGGACTAAAATATTTTGAAAACAGGTTATGTAAAAAAACAGCCGTTGCTCTGCAAGAAAAAACCTATCCTCATCTTGCATCTTCCGATAAGCTCTGGAAAGGCGAAAATATTAAAAACAAATCTATCTTTGTATATTTCGAAGCTGGTTTTGGAGACGTAATTATGTTTTCAAGATATCTTCCTTTATTGAAAAAGAAGTGTAAAAAATTAATATTTTACCCTCAAAAACCTTTGGTACCTCTCTTTGAAACAAGCGGTCTCGGGATAGATGAACTCATTGAAGGTTATATTCCTGAATCACATCTGGATTTTGATGTTCATGCACCCTTGTTATCGCTGCCTTACCTTTTAGGTTTAAAAGGGGAACGTGTTTTTGCATATCCGGAAGGATATCTCGCTGCAAATGAAAAGCTTAAGGAAGAATACAGGGAAAAATACTTTAATAATGATAAATTTAAAATTGGCATAAAATGGCAGGGAAATACATATTATGATAAGGACAGAGTACTCCCTGCAGAAGCCTTTTCTCCATTAATTGAACTAAAAGGAACTCATTTCTATTCTTTCCAAACTTTTGAAGGTTCGGAAGAAACAAAAAAACTCACAGAAAAATACAGCAACGTAACTGACATAGGTTCTGAGCTTATTGATTTCGGACAGACCGCCGCTGCTTTGAGTAATCTGGATTTGGTTATCTGTAATGATACTTCTCTTGCTCACCTTGCCGGCGCTTTGGGAATTCCATGCCTTGTCATGCTTCCGTGGGAAGTAGACTGGAGATGGCATGATAACCTGAAAAAATGTGACTGGTATGACAGCATAAAACTTTACCGCCAGAAAACCAACGGAGACTGGAACGGTGTTATTGAGGAAATAAAAGAAGAACTGGAAAAATTACTTTCCTAAAGCGTGAGCTTTTTCGGCAGTGCTTTTTATAACGTCATAAAACATCCGCTCAGAGTTTTCTTCTTCCATACAATCAACCCCCACACGGGTGCAGCCGCCTTTAGTCGCTACATTTGAAATCAACTCTTCCATTGAAATTGTTCTGTTAAGAGCCATCTTTGCAGAACCGATTGCGGTTTGAATGCTTAGCAACAAAGATTTTTCGTAATCCAGACCCAATTTTTCGCCCGCACGCGCAATATCATTTATAACTTTATAGAAAAATGCCGGCCCTGAACCTGAAATCGCAGTAACTATATCGATTTGAGACTCTTCTACAATAATACATCTGCCTATTGTGGAAAGCATTTTTTGTATGTATTCCAAATCCTCAACCTTTGCAGATTTTCCGCCGCAAATTCCGCTCATACCTTCTCCTACAAGGGCAGGAGTGTTAGGCATAACTCTTATTACACGACTGTTTTGAGGAAGATTCGATTCTATAAAGCCTGTGGTTACGCCTGCTGCAATTGATACAACAAGTTTTTGCGGAGTAATTAGAGGGGAAATTTCTTTCAGCACATCTTCCACCTGATTAGGTTTCGTTGCAATAAATATAATATCAGAAGTCTCTACAAGCGGTTTATTATTGAGAATAATTTTTATTCCTAAATCTTTTGACTTTTCTTCAACCCCTTCAGTTTCGGCTTGAGTTGCAATAAGATGTTCCGGCTTAGTAAAACCGCTTTTGATAAGCCCTTTAATAATGGCACTTGCCATTTTACCCGAACCAATAAAACCTATATTATATTCTTGCATAATAACTTCTCCTTATTTTACGGATTTATTATAGCATAAAACTGCATTCTCTTTTCTTTTTCTTGACCCGAAAGAAATCAAATGAGATAATCAAAATATGAATTATTATAGAAAGTACACACCTTATTTATTCATACTTCCTGCCGCTGCAGTATTAATTGTGTTCTTTTTTATTCCGTTCTTCCAAACTTTCGGATTGAGTTTTTTTGATTATTCATCAAGTATTTACCATCCCTCATTTTGCGGAATTGATAATTACATAAAACTTTTTAAAGAACCTGTTTTTTACAAAGTTATGTTTAATACTTTTATGTATCTTGTAATAGCAGTACCTTTCCTTGTAACATTCCCGCTTTTTCTTGCCGTTTTAATTAATCAAAAAATAAGAGGTATAACTCTTTATAAAATTATACTTTACCTTCCGGTCATTGTATCAATAGTTGTTGCAGCAATTGCATTTAAGTGGCTTTATGCAACACAAGGAGTTTTAAACTATCTATTATCTTTATTTCATATAAATTCTATAGGGTGGCTTACTGATACCGATTGGGCGCTGTTTTCCGTTGCGGTTGTTACAATATGGAAAGGTATAGGATATTATATGATGATATATCTTGCCTCGTTAATGAGTGTACCTCAAGACCTGTACGAGGCCTGCGACATTGACGGTGCAAATTTCTGGCAAAAACATTTTACGGTAACGATTCCTCATATTATGCCTACAATTGCTCTCGTCTCCACAATAAGCACAATTTCAGCAATGAAAGTTTTTGCTGAAATTTATGTAATGACAAAGGGAGGACCTTTGAATTCTTCTAAAACAATTGTTTATTATATATATGAACGTGCTTTTGAGAATTTGGATTTAGGCTATGCATCAGCCCTTGCTGTTATATTACTGATTGTAGTTATGATTTTTTCTTTAATAAATATTTTGTGCTTTGAACGGAATAAATATAATGAGTGAGGGTAAATAAGTAAAGAGGCTAATAGAGTATAAGAGGTTAAAATCTTGAAAATACTTGTAATAACAGATTTATATCCTGTAAAAGCGGAAGAAAAATATACTCCCCGCACTATTGAAGCTTTTGTAAAAAGCTGGGAAAAACAAGGGCATGAGGTTAAAATTATTAAACCTAACTTTCTTCTGAACTCATTTTTAAGGAAAAAACCTTTTTACAAAACAGGCACATACGGAAAAATTAAAAATATAAACTTTTTGCTTCCATTTTTAAAAGTTCCTGCGCTTGAGTATAAACCCGATATTATTCTGGCTCATATGCCGTCAGGGCTGATTTATGCAAACCGTTTAAACCTTCCTTTCTGTGCTGCCGTACACAATTCCGATTTAGAAGTTTTGACCGGTCCGATTTATAAAATTTATTTTAGAACAGAACTAGAAAAAGCTTATAGAAATGCTGACAAAATCTTTGCCCGCTCTGAAGTATTAAAAAGAAAGTTTTTAAAATTGTACCCGCAATACGAAAACAAAACTTTTACAGCACCGTCGGGAATTAATGAAAATATTATCATAAAAAGAGAATGGTATGGAAAAGACAAAATAAAAGTTTTAACCTGCGGACAATTTATAAAAAGAAAAAATCTTGATAAAGTTATAAAAGCCTGCCAAAACTTTAATAATATTGAATTAACGGTAATCGGGTCAGGAAAACTGGAAAAAGAATTAAAAAAAATTTCACCCGCAGTAAGATTTACCGGACAAATTCCGCATAAAAGCGTACTTGAAATAATGAGAGCATCCGATATTTTTGTCCTTCCGAGTATAAATGAAACTTTCGGCATGGTTTATTTGGAAGCGATGGCATCAGGATGTATAACTGTCTGCACAAAAGATGACGGTATAGACGGAATAATAAGAGACGAAATAAATGGTTTTGTCACCACACCGGATGTTTCCGGGATTAAAAACTGTCTTGAAAGAATCCTTGAATATACTTCAAAACAAGATATACTGGATAATTCTTATAATACAATTTTGAATTATACATCGGATAGAACTGCCGAAAGCTACCTGAGTTTAGCATATGCTGCTAGCCCTTAACTACAATGTATTAATTTCTATATCCTGTCTTTAAAAACTAGACAAAATGGTAATTTATGTTCATACATAACACATTACAATTTCTGTATGGAGATTGTGTTATGGAAAACTTTCAGAACAAATACTTAGAGATAAAAAATATTAACAAAGATATAGTTAACTGGGTTGAAGATATTGCAGAAGAAAATAACTGCCGTGTAGAGAGAAAAGAATGGAAAAGCAAATATAACAGCTATGTTGTCTATGATTATGAACCGTTCTGCTCGGAAGGCTTTGAAATTAATCTTCTTTTAAGTTCATTTGATATTTCATATCTAAACTTTATAAAATATCTTTATAATGAAAAACTTAGTACTATAGAATATTTAGATAACTGCGCAAAAATATCGTCAATCAAAAATTATATTGTCTGAACCCGGAATTAGTTATATAATATCCTCATATATTTTTTATGAGGATATTTTTATGTTGGAATTTTTTAATGATTATGTTCAATCCCTTGAAACATATATTATGTTTAGAATAAAAGAAACTGTGGCAAAGATTACACCGGAGTTAAATGCAAAAGGAAGAGCACCTATTTCTTTATCAATGGGAGCCCCGACAGATACACCTCCGGAGCTTGCCATTAACTCTTTAAAGAAAGCTCTTGATAAAAAAGGTGTGCATACATATTCTACTCCAAAGGGTGAAAAATTCCTGCGTGAAGCTATTGCGCTTCGGATGAAGAATCGTTTCGGGGTTGAATTAAATCCCGATACCGAAATCTTCTCCCTGATTGGTTCAAAAGAAGGACTTGCAAACTTTATAAGAATTCTTATTAATCCGACAACAAATGATAAAGAAAAAGAAATAATAATGGTTCCCGATCCGGGATATGCTTCCTATAAAGAAATGGTAAAAGTCTCAGGGGGATATGCTTATCCTGTTGCTTTAACACCAGAAAATAACTTTATGCCGGATATGGAAAAGGTATGGGAAAAATTTATTAATGAAGGTCATAATCCTGAAAAAGTTAAAGCCTTTTTAATCAATTACCCAAATAATCCTTTAGGCGCAACCGCAACAAAAGAATATTTTGAAAACCTTGTCAAATTCTGTAAAAAGCATCACATTTTATTAATCTCTGATGCTGCATACGTTGATATGTATTTCAAACCCGAACTTAAGCCGATGAGCATACTGGAAATAGAAGGTGCTAAAGATATTGCAGTAGAATTTTTTAGTTTTTCAAAACCATATGCAATGACCGGCTGGAGATTGGGATGGATATGCGGGAATCCGGAAGCTGTGAAGATTTTCGGGAAACTCAAATCCACATTGGATTCCGGAATTTTTAAAGCTTTACAAATAGCCTGTGCTGAGATTCTAAACTCTGAAGAGGGAAATGAATATATTGAAAAATCAAATAAAGAATTCAAAAAAAGACAGCAGGTTTTCGTAGAAGGATTAAAGGAATTGGGCTGGGGAGAATTCAATGTTCCTGATGCAACATTTTATTTATGGCTTCCCATTCCGCCAAGATACAAAAATTCTGTTGAATTTACAGACGATTTAATGTATAAATCCGGAGTCATAGCAGTTCCGGGGCGTGCCTTCGGTGAATACGGCGACAGATTTTTCCGTGCATCAATTGTTTGTCCGGAAGATGAACTAAAAGAAGCTATCAGAAGAATGAAGGAAGACGGATTTTACTTTAACTAGCAAAAAAAGTTTTTAGATGTTTTCTGGTAAACAGGTTAACTATTCAGGAGTATTGTATGAAAATTCAACCGGCAGGAATCCAAAATCAATATAAAGGAAATTCGTCTTTAAATTTTAAATCATGTTATCCGGTAACTTATTGGGTTGCAGAAAGTAACGGAAGCTATGCTCCGGCAATAAGTATTGATTTGGTAAAAAAATTACAAGGAATCGTCGTAAGATTTTTAAATTCCAAGAACGGTAAATATACCGGCGCAAAAGATACAATATGCCGAAAAGTTAAAAGTTTTATATCGTCGGTTGACAAAGACTATAGAAATACCGACAGAGTTCGTTCTTTCTATAATAAATACGGAAATAATAAAAACGACAAGGAACCTTTATCATATTTAATAACCGGGCTTGATGCGCAATATTTTGATTTATCATACGGACAGCCGATAGGTGCGGCAAAAGTCTCTACCGGCTTAAACGGTTTTAACAGTTCTGCTGAACAAAATTTAGCTTTAGGAGATTATTATAACGGCGGGCTTAATTTTGTAAAGAAAAGAGCAAAGGAATTTTGTGATATCAATAAAATGCCGTATGGTCTGCATGTTAAACTGGAAGCTGCCAGAACAAAAACAGGCAAGATTAAGGATTACATAATAAAAGATATGAAATTTTTTCCGGAAAAAGGTCCTCAAAACCCGTTTGAAAAAATTAAGGGTAATATATAGACAAAATTTAGTGTAAGTCTTGACTAAAAAAAATCAGCATGTAATATATTTTTATACCAAGCGGGGGTAATTCAGTGGTAGAATGCCTCCTTGCCAAGGAGGATGTCGCGAGTTCGAGCCTCGTCTCCCGCTAATAAAAAAGAGTCCTGAAATGGGCTCTTTTTTATTAGCTGTGTAATAGCAGCGAAAAAACGCCTTTGCGAGTTGCGTGAGCGAGCTGAGGCTGGAGCATTTTTGCAAAGTGTTAAAAAACACTCATCTTTTGATGGGTGTTTTTTAAATTCTCAGTCATTTTCAAGCAGTATTCTACAGATATTCTAGCCGCCCTATTGTGGAGATTGATTTAGATAAGCTTAACAAAAAACAACTTGTATTACTCTCTTTCGGATTAATTCTGCTGCCTTTAGTTTCTCTTCCCGGAACATTTTTTGCAGGCGCATTTTTAATACTGAATCTCATTAAAAATAAAATTACAAACCTGTAATATGTGCAATTCCACTCATATTATTTTTTATCTGGTATTATTTTATAGCTCTCCTGCCTTCAAGAGCTTCTCTTGATTTTTATTTCCCGAACTATTGGGAAGACGGTTTCATCGGGCTCTCATTAAAAAGTTTAATAGGGATAATGGATTTTCATCTTAAATACTTATTTTATCCTAACTCTTTTACGCTGTTCGCTTTTATTCTTCTTATCTGGGGAATTTGTGCATACTGGAAAGATGGTTCAGAGCGGGGAAAATACATTTTAACTACTCTTGCGCTAATTTTATCAGCTTCCGTCTTAAGGCAATACCCTTTGCTGGGAAGAGTTGCTCTCTATACAGCACCTATATTTATATTAATTATTGCTAAACCGCTGGATAATAAAGGCAAAAAATTCTGGCTTTATATGGTCAAAGATTATAGAAAAGACCCTGTGTTTCCTTACATTTTGAACCGGATTGACGGACAAAAAGTGATTTGTAAGTATCAAGATAAAAATTCATATTTATTTTTAATCCGGAAATAATGTGATAAAATCAACTTATGATTAATAAAGCAGTAGGAAAATCCGGAGAAGAAATTGCTAAAAAATACCTTGAAAGAGAGGGTTACAAAATACTGGAAACTAATAAACGGTTTTCTAGATTCTGCGAAATTGATATTATCGCACTTGATAAAAAAACTCTTGTTTTCTGCGAGGTCAAGACCAGACGAACAGATGTCTGCGGAAGCCCTTTAGAAGCAATTACTAAAACAAAGTATACAAATATTAAAAAAGGGATTTTCCTTTATTTACAGGAAAATCCTCAATATAAAAATTTTAGAATTGATGCTGTCGCAATTACCTTAAAACCTAATGTAACAATAAAACATTTAAAAAATATTTAAATTATTTCAATAAAGTAGAAACAAATCTGATTGAATCATCTGCTAATTCTCTAACAAAATCCTTAGCTATTTTAGAAAGAGGTCTGTTATCAATTTTATCAAAAATTGCGTAAATCGGATCGCCGCCATTGTTGAATCTCATCTGTCTGTCCTGCTTATTAAGATAGTACATATGAAAATTCTCAGGAATTTCTAATGCGCCTGCCGGTTTTTTATTTCTTTCTATTGCGTCATAAGTTGCTGTCATTTTTTGCTCTCTCTTAATTAAATAACTCTTACATATATATAAAGTATATATCTTTCAAAAAATTGCCCTTTTATTGCTGCTAATATTAAGAAATGTTAAGAATTATTTGAATTTAAAGATAAAAAATACAGCCAGAACAATGAAAACAAAGCCTACAAGGTAATTCCAACGAAACTGTTCTTTTAAGTACCAGATAGAAAAGAAAGTAAATACCGTAAGCGTAATGACTTCCTGAATAGTTTTCAACTGAACTGCATTATAGCAATCATAACCGATTCTATTGGCAGGAACCTGAAAGCAGTATTCAAAAAAAGCGATTCCCCAGCTTGCAAATATAACAATAAGAAGCGGCAGACTTCTAAATTTGAGGTGTCCATACCACGCAAAAGTCATAAATATATTTGATATTAATAATAAAATTATAGGTGCAACATGTCTTAGCATAAATAAATTCTAACACAAAGGGGGTAAATAGGGGAATCTCGTGAATAGTGAGTCGTGAATCGGGGATTAAGCGATTGAGTAACTAAGTGATTAAAGTCTTATTACAGGAGAGAGAGGTCAGGCATTTTTCTGCCAAAAAATGCAGCAGTGCGTGTTTTCTTTTTCTTTATGTCCTTTTCTTTTTCTTTGCCTCGCAAGTAAAGAAAAAGAAGAGGACAAATCAAAATCCAATTATTAAAATTTCCTTAACTTTTTTAATAATTTTAAAAATCTATTATATAAATATAATTGTAGAAAATAGGAGGATTATATTATGGCATTAAAACCACTACAAGACAGAATTGTTATTAAAGTTATTGAAGATACAGAACAAACTTCAGGCGGAATATTTATTCCTGACAGTGCAAAAGAAAAACCTCAAAAAGGTGAAGTAGTTGCAGTTGGCGAAGGAAAAATCGGTGAAAACGGCGAAAGAGAACCTATGGATGTTAAAGTAGGGGATGTTATCCTTTACGCTAAATACGCAGGTACAGATATTAAAATGGATGGTGTAGAATATAAGATTCTTTCTATTAAAGACGCTTTAGCAATTGTTGAATAAAAGCGTGAATTGTGATTTGTGAGTCGTGAATCGTGATTTAAAAGAGGTTATATGAACCATAAGGACTTAGATGTTTGGAAACAATCTATATCTCTTGTAACAAATGTCTACACAGAAACAAAAAAATTCCCAGATGAGGAAAAGTACTGCATAGTTAATCAAATACGCAGAGCAGCTATTTCTATTCCTTCTAACATAGCTGAGGGATGTGCAAGATTTTCAGATAAAGAAGTTCTAAGATTCCTTGATATTGCAAGCGGTTCACTTGCAGAACTAGAGACACAGCTTATAATATCAGAACAACTCGGGTATATTGAACCCAAATCCTTAATGGAACAAATTAAAACTATTGGACAAATGTTATCAGGTCTAAAACGTCATTTAAGGCAGAAATCAGACTTTATTGATAATTAAACCACGATTCACGGCTCACGATTCACTATTCACTTAACTGAAAAATTTATTAAAAAGGAGAAAATAAAAATGGCAAAAAAAATAGTTTTTGAAGAAGAAGCAAGAAAATCGCTTCTAAAAGGTATTGATGCGGTAGCAGATGCCGTTAAGGTTACATTAGGGCCTAAAGGCAGAAATGTTATTTTGCAGAAAAAATTCGGTGCACCCCAAATCGTTAACGATGGTGTCACTATTGCAAAAGAAATTGAACTTCAAGATGGTTTGGAAAACGCAGGAGCTCAGCTTTTGAAAGAAGTATCTTCCAAAACCAACGACGTAGCCGGTGACGGTACTACAACAGCTTCTGTTCTGGCTCAGGCAATTGTCAGAGAAGGTTTGAAGAACTTAACTGCAGGCGCTAACCCGATGTCAATGAAACGTGGTATTGATAAAGCCGTAGATATCGCCATCGATAAGATTAAAAAACTTTCAAGACCTGTTAATACAAAAGAAGAAATTGCACAGGTCGCAGGAATTTCCGCAGGCAACAATTCTGAAATTGGTGAACTAATTGCAGAAGCTATGGAAAAAGTTGGTCATGACGGTGTAATCACAGTTGAAGAAAGCAAATCTTTCGGTACTAATTTAAAAGTTGTTGAAGGTATGCAGTTTGACAAAGGTTATATTTCACCTTACTTTGTTACAGATCCTGAAAGAATGGAAGCAGTTCTTGAAGACGCTTATGTTCTTTGTGTTAACAAAAAAATCAACCTTATTGCAGATTTGGTACCGGTTCTTGAACAAGTTGCACGTGACGGACGTTCACTTCTTCTTATTGCGGAAGATGTTGAAGGGGAAGCTCTTGCAACATTGGTTGTTAACACTATGAGAAAAGTCCTAAGAGCTGTAGCAGTTAAAGCCCCTGGTTTTGGCGACAGAAGAAAAGCTATGCTTGAAGATATCGCTATCTTAACCGGCGGTCAAATGTTTACGGAAGAACTCGGTATTAAACTGGAAAATATTACAACCGATATGATGGGACTTGCAAAACGTGTTACCGTCACTAAAGACGAAACAACAATCGTTGTCGGCAACGAAACAAAAGAAGCAGTTGCTGAACGAGTAAGACTTATCAAAAAACAAATTGAAGCTTCTGACAGCGAATACGATAAAGAAAAACTTCAAGAACGTATGGCTAAATTATCAGGCGGTGTTGCTGTTATTGAAGTCGGCGCTGCAACAGAAATAGAGCTTAAAGAAAGAAAATTAAGAATTGAAGATGCTCTTAACGCAACAAGAGCCGCTAACGAAGAAGGCATCGTTCCCGGCGGCGGCGTTGCATTAATCAGAGTTCAACAAGAATTGGAATCTAAATTAAACTCTATGGCTTTTGAATCTGATGATGAAAAGAGCGGGTTCAAAATTCTTACAGCAGCACTTGATGTACCTTTAAGAGCAATCGCATTCAACTCAGGAGCTAAGTCCGATGTTGTTGTTGAAAGCGTAAGAGCTGAAAGCGGTGCATACGGTTATGATGCATTACTCGACAGATACACAGATATGTTCCAGGCCGGTATTGTAGACCCGGCTAAGGTTACAAGAAGTGCTCTTGAAAACGCTGCATCAGTTGGTTCTATGTTACTTACTACCCAGGCTGCAGTTGTTGAAATTCCGGAAGAATCTAAACCGGATATGTCAGCAATGGCCGGCATGGGCGGTATGGGGGGAATGATGTAAAAATCATACGCAATTAGTTTTGCGTTGATTTTTACGAATGACCCGATAGTGTGCAAATCAAAGGCTGAAACACTTCTGTTTCAGCCTTTGATGTAGCCGTTCTGCGCCGCCGTGCGACGTAAGTCGCTCAGGCGGAATGGCATGATGTAGAACGCGGCAGCCGGTGTGAAGCGCCGGAGTCGTGTTGCGAAAGCAATACGAGCAGGGTGCGGAACACTACGACTGCGACGTAGGAATCTTTGATTCCACAGGAGCAGTGCTACGCACGTAAATTTTTTGGCGGGAGGCAGAAAATATTTTCTGCCTCCCGTTTTATATTAGAACTTGTCTGTTAACAAATTTAACGCTTTACGCTGTTTTTCGGATAAAACTTCCAGCATTACGTAAAAGTCGGATAATCCTTTGTTTTGCGCAGCAGCAGATATTATATTAAGCAGGCACATATTTTCTGTAAGTATTTTTTCAATTTCAATTAATCTATTATCCATCTGTACTTCCGATTTTGTCCGTGTGACGGTTTGTTACTAAATCATTATAACAGACAATGATTTTATGGACAAGGAATTATTAGTTAAACTTGCAAAAAGAATTAAAGAACTTAGAAAAGCCCATCATTATACACAAGATGAATTATCTTTTCGTGCAAATATTCCGCGTTCTACTTTAGGTAATATTGAATTAGCACAAAATGATGTTGTACTCACTAAAGTTAACAAAATTGCCGGTGCTTTTGATATGACATTATCAGAATTTTTAGATTTTTAAAGCAGATTATAATCAACGGCTTAATATTTATTCACAAATAAAGCAATTTTTCCAAATAAATTGTGTTTATATAAATGTAAAGTGTAGGTCTTAGATAAAGTAGGTGTTTTAATATGGTTAAACCCATATTCCTGAAATACAGCCGGGAACATTTTCCTGCTGTAAAAAAGATTTAAATAGTGTGGTTAAAAATATAGATACTATTAACTCTGTTTTTCAAAGAGATAATACAAGGGTTAATATACAGAAACCCATTTCTATATTTACCCCTGCGCCTGCATATACTTACGGAAGTCAGGCTATAATTAAGCAGGGTAAGCTTATTGATAAAGAAGCTGAAAGAAAAACAAAAGAAAGAAACAAAATTCTATCTAACGCAGTTTTAGAAACTGTTCCAGTCTTTGGCAAAACACCGGAGATTACTGAGAGAGTAAAAAGTAAAGATTACCCCGGTGCAACAATTGTTGCATCTCAGCTTGCGTTGGATTTCCCAAACCTCATTGATGATGCAGTTGATGCGGTTGACCAGCTGGATAAAACTATTAAGACAAAAATATGCGGAGACGGATACAAATATATGTATAAAAAAGCTTATGACTTTAAAAAAGCGCAACATCCCTTCTCGTATTTCAGAGGAACTCTTTTGCAAGACTATGTCAATCCATTCTCCTCAAAATGTCCTAGTCCGAAACTAGGGGAATGGCTGTTGGACAAGGATATAACCGTATGGGATACAAAGCTTGGGAAACAATTCGGAAAAGTATTCAAAATTAAGGAATCAAAAATCAGAACAAGTATAAAAGATACTAGGTCAACAGATTATAATAAAGTAAATGTTCGAGCTAGAGTTTTTGACTCTCCGAGCAAATTGGGTAAATTTACAGCCAGAGCAATGACAAGGACTCCAGTTATAGGATTAGCTGTATCAGCAGCTATTGAGACCTGTCAGGTAGTAAATGCCATAAAGAATGGAGAGAAACCGGATAAAGCTATTGTAAAAGGAGCTTTAAGGTTTACATCCGGTACTGCTATAACCGCAATTTGCGGAACTGTTGGTTCTTTCTTTGGGCCTGTCGGCTCGCTTATCGGCTTGGGAATTGGCGCAGGTTTGAGTTATCTGGTCTCTAAAGCTATTAAGTAGACTTTTTACCTTTTTTCTGCTGCTTTCGTAACTCTTGGCGCTCCATTTTTGCATCTTTCTTTAAAACTGATAATACATGTTGAAACCCTTCATCCATTTTCCCACCCAATAGTTCTTTTATAGCCCTGATGGTATCTAGTCCGTCCTCTGCTGAAATTTTCTTAAAAAATACATCATAGCTCAATCGTGTTAACAAATTATCACTTACATTCTGGATATATTTTATGTCATTTTTAGCATCCTTAACATACTTTTCAATAACAGCCTGAAAAGAGGTCTGGTTATTATTTTTATTATAACTTGCGATAGGGTTGATATACATAAATACTCCTTGTAGAATATTTTTAACATAAAAGAGACTTAATAACAATATTACATAATAACCCCCAAAAACCTAATCAAGATATAACATAAAACCATTATACCAACTCATCGTAAATACGGTTATATTTTTCCAAAATCTTAAATTTCCAACTTGAATCGTAGTTCATACAATTCTTAATTAAGAGATTCCAGCTCGCCGGATTGTTTTGGTAAATATTCATTGCCTTTAAAACGGGCGCTAAAAATACTTCATTAGAATCTTCTTCGCAAAGAAGTGTTGTTTTTGTTTTAAACCCGCAGCCATTTGTAATATCGTCAAAAATATCAGAAATTGTATCATTAAGAATCCCGCTCCGTGCAGCTATCGGAACACATCCATAATGCATTGCAATAAAATGTTCTGTATCATTAGTATTTGCTCTTCTGGGCAGAAGAATCATATCTGAGCCGGCAAAAAATTTCCCTGCATTAATTTCACCGTCTATAAAAACCCACCTTCCGTTCAAATACTTATTCCCGCCTAAAAAATTAAGCCAGGATTGAATAAATTTATTTTTTAAACCGTCTTTAACACAAATAATTACCTGAATATTTTTGTGGAGTTCAAAAAGTTTAAGAATTGTATTAAATAAAATATCCACTCCGTTTGCAAAAACTTCATTTCCGGGATTCGCAAAAAAGAGCGGTGATTCATAAAATGTATCCAGATTCCCGACAATTTTAACTTCCGGACTTTTAAAAAGTGCAGGATCGGTAAAATTTGTTTTGATTTTATCAATACTTAGTTCCCTTAAAAGTGATGATTTATTTTTCTTTCTCATTTCACGGAAATTATTTAAGTCAAAATCATAGTAAAGTTTTTCCGGACTTATAACCGTTCCGAATGAGATATAAGTACTCTTATCCCTGGTCTTTAATATTTGTTTGAACATTTTTCCGGAAAGCGGAGGATTTTCAAAAATTTCTTTATAATATGTTTTTGAAGGCACAGCCCAAAAATCAGTTCGCTTAAGAGAATATGTCATTGGATTAAAATAAAAATCATCCTCATTTGCCATCTGGGGAAAAAGTTGAAGTATTCTTTTATTCAGACGATTGAATATAATATTCTCATCAATATCTTCTCCTTTATCTATAAACTTTCTAAACTTATAGTAATTCATATAGATAAAACTCAAACAATCTTTCATCTGGTAAAAGCGTTTTGTATTATGTAAATTAAAAAGAGCTGCAACACATTTTTTAACCGTATTATCACGGCAAATTTTTCTCATGCCGGCTCTGTCAACAAGATTAATAGCCGCCCAGAAAGCTTCTGTTTTTATAAAATCTATCTGGGTAAAGTCTTTAATAATCTGAAAAACCTTCGCCTGATAAGGGAGTTTCGCTTCAAATTCTCCGCCCAAATAAAAAGGAATGTTTTCTGAATGTACAATGTCAGGTTTAAACTTTTCCGAACCCAATTTTCTTATACAAATTCTTGCAGCTTTAATAAATGGTGCCAGATGCTGTAATCTTGAAATTTCCTGAATATCTTTACAAAAAGAAAAACTCGGTGAATATATTCCGTAAACCTGGACATGTTCATTATTTTTAGGAAATCTGTAAAGAACTGCTTCATTCATTCTGTTCTGAAGAAAAAACTCAAATCCTATCGATGTTCTTTCAAGCTCAAAAGAACCCGCACAAAGTTTCTTTCTGGCTCTTGTATTTTCTTCGTTAAGATTATAAACCGGAATAAGGACTCTAATATCCTTATCCGGATACTGTCTGCGCATTTCTTCTATATATTCGAGAGGAGAATCACCTCTTCCAAAAGTAGGTGTATATGGCGGACAATCCAGAGTCAAATAGATTATATTGGTAAAATTTTTCTGTGTATTATTACGAATTGCAGAATGAAATTTTTTCCTGAAAAGACGAAAATAGGTTCTTAAATCCCTCGTAATATCTCTGCTGCCATAAACAGCCTCATTAAAATCTTCCGAATCCTGAAAAATAAAATCAAGTTCTTCATTGTGAGCGGATGTTTCATAATTTTCACTGCTAAAGCGATTCATAACGCAATTTTAAACGAGGAAAAGGAATTAATCAAGTATGGAGATTTAGCCAATACAAAATTACTCCATTTATTAATTTTTGATATAATAAAAATCAGATAAAAATAAACAAGGAGATGTGTTTATGATAATGATTGCCGTTGCAGTGCTTTTAAGTATGGTATTATGCCTGCTTTTCGGGGTACCGTATATTGATTTTTTAAAAAAGAAAACAATCGGACAGTATATTCTTGACCTGGCGCCGGAAGCGCATGCGAAAAAGCAGGGAACTCCGACAACGGGCGGTGTATTTATAATACTTGCAATCATTATCTCATCTATTATTACCCTTTTAATGGCTGAAAAAATGGATAACTCTGCCTGGATTATTTTGATAACCTTGTTTTTTATGGCACTTGCAGGATTTCAGGATGACTATTTAAAAATTAAAGGGCACGAAAACAAAGGTTTAAGCCCGAGAGGAAAACTGTTAAGACAATTTCTCATAGCACTTATACCGGCATTTTATGCAATGCAGAGCTATGGAACAGTTATAACTTTGGGGCAATATAGCTTTGATATTGGTATTTTTTACCCTCTTCTTGCGGTGTTTATAGTAACAGGAGCATCAAACGCATATAATTTGACGGACGGTCTTGACGGGCTTGCTGCATCCGTAGGAATCCCGGCATTTTTAGCATGCGGAATAATTTCATATATAGATGGTCATCTGGTCGTATCAATTGTGTGCGCTTCCGCAATAGGTGCTTCTATAGGATTTTTAAAATACAACAAACCGAAAGCTCAAGTATTTATGGGTGATACCGGCTCTCTTGCTCTGGGAGGGCTATTAGCAACACTTGCAATTCTGGGAAGATGTGAACTTTTGCTTGCAATATTCGGCGGAATGTTTGTAATAGAAGCATTATCCGTAATGCTGCAAGTAACAAGTTTTAAACTTACAGGAAAGAGGATTTTTAAAATGTCTCCTATTCATCATCACTTTGAACTTTCCGGACACAGTGAAAGACGAATTGTAGTTGAATTTGCACTTGCTTCTCTTATATTTTCAGTTATTGCAATAATTTTGTATATAGCGCTTCTGTAACTTATAATCCTTCAAACAGTTGATGTGTGTATTATAAAAATACATTATTATACCTATATATTAGGGGATACTGTATAATTTTGAGGTTTTCTCCGTTATATAAGGGTAAGGTATGATAGGTTCAATATTCTTTGATGAATTATATAAACAATTTTCCTGGTATGATTCAGTATTCACACCGGCTGTAGTAAATTGTTCAGATGAATTCTTCTTTGAAGGATTTGAATACAAGCTTGCTTCAGTAAGCACAAATATGAATGTTCTTTCCCAAAATGAGACATTTTTTGTAACCAAAGTTAAAATAAATGCTAAGAATGATGTTTATATAAGAATTTCTCAGGATGCAATAAATGTTATTCTTGATAAAGTTTTAGGTAAAAATAATAAGCGTTTTGAACTTACTGAAGTAACAGAACTGGAAGCCCGTATAATAACGGCCTTTAATGATTTTATATACGAAACCCTTGCCCCTAATTTTACAATAGAACCTAACCGCCGTTATAACGAGATTCTGCACCTTACTTACTTTGTGAAAAGCGCTGTTTCGGACAGTGCCGCTAAGTTCATTATCTCAGTTCCGAAAGATATTCTTTCGCCCGCAGCATTGGAAGAAAAGCCCCCCAGATTTGAAGATAAAGATTTTGCATCCAGTCTCGTAGAAGTAAATCTGGTTGTGGGAAAGACCGTTTTCCCGCTTGCAGATGTTAAAAAACTGGATATAGGAGATATTGTTCTATTTGAAAACAGCAATACATCCGAAATGACTCTTGTATGTGAAAATATTGTACAAAAATTTAAGATAAAACCAAATGAAAAAATCATAGAACCGTATGATATGTCGGGAGGAAACGATATGGATAATACAAATACTAATCTCTGGGATAGTATTCAGGTGGATATGACAGCTGAGTTTGACAAGGTTAAAGTCACTCTTGGAGAACTAAAGAGCATAGAAGAAGGATTAATAGTAGATTTATGCTCTGTTTACGATAACAAGATTTCTCTTAAAGTCGGCGGAAAAATTGTTGCCTCCGGCGAACTTGTTATAATAAACGACCGTTTCGGCGTAAGAATAGAAGCAATAAATGACTCAGAAACAACGGCTCCGGCTGTAACAGCTTCGACAGAAACAAATTCTGAAAATTCTGCTGAAGGAAATACTGACAGTCAGGAAGATTTTGACTACAGTGATTTTGAAGTAGAAAACAACGGTTAATTGACTTTTTTTGATTAATTCTTAAATCAGAGGAAGAGGTATTATGGGATATTTAACTAATTTTATAGTCTATACATTTGCAATGGTAGGAATTATGGTAATTGCGCTTCTGGTATTTAAAAATTCGACCGGAGGCGGAGGAAATAAACATTCAAAATTCCTTAAAGTTATTGATTCTATATCTCTTGGGCCGAGAAAAACCCTTTATATAGTCTCAGCAGGAGAAGAAAAATTCCTTATTGCAGGGGATAGTGAACGAACTTCCCTTATCTCAAAACTTAACTCCGGCAGAACAGCAGCAGAAGAAAAAATCCCTGCAATTGCAACGATGGAAGAAGAAGATTTTTCAACCATTCCGGCAAAAAGCTTTAAAGAAACAATGAATAATCTTCCGAGACAAAAAAGTTATATTGATCGTTCAATCCTCGGTATCAAAAAGACTGAAAGCCCGTATAATTCTGTTATGAAAAACCTTGCGGCAAAAATGAACAGCGGGGGGTTTATAGAAAACCGGAACAATTTTGCAGAATTTTCTGTAACAAAGCTGGGGGGAGATTAAAATGGACTCAGTAATAAAAGATATGAACCCGGTTTTACAAATGCTGACAGTAATGACTTTGTTTTCATTACTGCCCTTTGTCTTTTGCTGCATGACCTGTTTCTTAAGATTCACCATTGTATTTTCACTCCTTAAAACCGCAATGGGTGTTCAAGTTCCGCCTTCTATTGTAACAATAGGTCTTTGTATGATTCTGACCTTTTATACAATGGGCGGAGTTTTTCAGCAGATGTACGAAAGAGGTTCGATTCCGTATCAAAAAAACGGAAACCTGATTATGGCAATTGATGAGGGTTCTAAACCTTTAAAAGAATTTATGATGAAACAAACCCGGGAATCAGATTTAGCATTCTTTGTAGAACTTAAACGCAAAGTTCCGCCTAAATCTCCTGAAGATTTAACTATATGGGAAGTAGCTCCGGCATATATTTTAAGCGAATTAAAAGTAGCTTTCGAAATCGGGTTTGTAGTATTTGTACCGTTTATTGTACTTGACCTTGTTGTAGCAAATATCCTGTTGGCTCTTGGTATGTTTATGTTATCACCAACAATTATTTCTCTGCCATTTAAATTGCTGATATTTATTGCGGTTGATGGCTGGGCATTGATTGTACAGGGTTTGGTGCAGAGTTATAACTAGAAGGAGGGTAAATTACTATCGTGAATTGTGAGCCGTGAATCGTGAGTCGAACATATTATCCCGAACTTGTTTCAGGGCAAAAACATCGTCATTCTGAGGCAGTAGCCGAAGAATCGCCATTTCTGAAAACCTTTACTGTTAACCCTTGCGATGTTTCGCTTCGCTCAACATGACGAAAGGGATACAGAGCAAAATACAATAAAAATTGAGAATGTAGGTTACGACACAAAAGTATAAAGAGTCCCACAGCAGAGGGCAGCCGGGACAGATAAAACAAACCAGTAGTGATAACAATTACTGCCCAACAAAAGGATATAAAAAATGGAAATGTTAACTGAATACTTATCGAAAGGTTTTATGGTAATGCTGGCAATATCAATGCCTTGCGTACTGGTGGCGGCAGCTATTGGTCTGGTTGTCGGTATTATTCAGGCTGTTACGCAGGTACAGGAACAAACCATTTCAGCAGCGCCGAAAATTTTTGCAGTATTCTTAGTAATAATAATCGGCGGAATCGGGTTTATAAGGCTGTTAACAAATCTGTTTCATGAAGGAGCGGCTTTGGCATTCAACACCGTACCTAAAAGTGATAATTATGTCCTCCCGTCTGATTATTATAAATACACAACTCCGTTTGAAGGTGAGATGAAAGATTCTTCGTTCAAAAATGTTCCGGATGTTAAAGAAATTATGAAAAATCCCGGAAAAGTTCCATATATAGACAAGAATCAGAAAATTAAGTACTCGCCTTCCCCGAGAACACCGATGCCAAAGGCAAACTTTGTTGAAACCAATAAGATACTGGGAAGATAGTTATGAAGAAATTTTTACTTAGCTTGATATTATTATCCGCCATGCCGGTATATGCTTTTGAAGACTGTCTTATTTCCACAAACGGAAAACTAACGGATATCAGTATTGAACATAATGATATTGTAGATGTTTGTCCGATTGTAACAATTATGAATGAAAAAAATACATTGCTTATACATCCTCTAAAAACGGGAGAAACAAGGGTTTGTGTTTTAAAAAACGGAAAAGAAAAAGTAATGTTTAATATAAAAATAACTCCGGATAAAACTGAAATAGAAGAAATAAAGGGGTTTGATATCCTTAAACTTGATATGCCTCCATCTTCTGAAGAAAATGAACTTGACCCCCCGCCTATGCTGAGGGAAATAGGTAAAAAGGAGGGTTGAGTTGGAACAATTCTTGAACCAGATAGCGATAATGTTTCCGGAGTTTGAACGCTGGTTTAGCGCAGGTTTTATTGTGTTTGCGCGGCTTCTGGGATTTATAAGATTTGCTCCGGTTTTTAACAGGAGGGAGATTAATACAATAGTTAAACTTGCGCTGGCACTGTTATTAACTATGATGATAACCCCTGTTTTACATCCGGCAGCACCGCCGGGGGATGTATCTCCAATGCTTTTATGGGTTCTTAATTTCGCGGTTGGAGCTATTATCGGGTATATTGCCCAGCTTTTGATTCTTGCAATAGAAGCCGGCGGGGATATGATAAACACTCAGATGGGTTTATCCTCAGCAATGGTTATGGATCCGACGACTAACAGCCAGACTTCAATTTTGAGCAGAATGATTACGCTTCTCGGGTTGGTTATTTTTATGCAAATCGGAGGTATGTACTGGCTTTTCAACGCTCTTGTAAGAAGTTTTCAGATATTTCCTATTTATGCGGTTCAAATACCATTGGAGCAGATTATTAATATAGATTATCTGGTTAAAACAACGTCGAATGTTTTGTATGTAGGCTTGCAGATTGCATCTCCCATTCTTCTTGCGACATTGGGGCAGGATATAATTCTGGGGGTAATTTCCAAGACAGCACCGCAGGTAAATGTATTCCAGTTAAGCTTCCTGTTCAAACCGGTTTTTGGAGCCGCAATTATGATATGGATTCTGCCTATGCTTGTGAATGTAATTTCGGATTTCTTTTTATCTTTTTCCGGAATTTATTAGTTTGA
The DNA here is from genome assembly GCA_944325825.1 of Candidatus Gastranaerophilales bacterium. Lineage (GTDB taxonomy): Bacteria > Cyanobacteriota > Vampirovibrionia > Gastranaerophilales > Gastranaerophilaceae > CAG-196. Next base: position 70,621 of record CALVBP010000002.1, read on the forward strand.
AATCGGGCTTAAATAGAGTCTATATTATTTGCTACAAAATGGTTTCCGTGATATAATTTCGAGTATGGAAAACAACAGCGCTGAAGATTTAAAAAATCCGCCGGGTAGGAAGAAAGCTAAGAAAAAAATGACGGCACAGACAAGACTTATTATTACCGGTCTTGTACTTAGTACTGTATTTATTTTTTGTACCGCTTGCTTTGCGACTTACAGCATAGATAAGAATATGAACAGCGCATATAAAAACTTTGCGCAAGTGCTTTCTAAAACCCTTGCAATTGAAGGTGTTGAGGTTACAAAAGAAGTTCCGCCCCTTGCAAAATATGATGCTTTAAGAACAAATTCCGTTTCTATTTTAAGAAGCAACGACGATATAGCATTTATTATTTTTAAAGATAATACTTCAAAAGTTATTTATTCAAGCAAGGATGATTATCCGGAACAGGCTGAAAAAGCAAGAATCACGGTAAGTTCTCCAATGATTGTTAAAAACTTGAGCGAATCGGTTAATGTCGGCTCAGTAACAGTCGGTCTGTCAGGCAGTATAATGGATAGAATTTCCGCAACATCAAAAGTTTCTATTGCTTTTGTATTTGCTCTTGCATGGCTTGTTATTGCGGGAATCATTTATATGAACTCTTCCATTATAACCGGGGAGCTGAGAAAACTTTATCAGGGTGTTAAAAAGATTTCATCCGGCGAATTCGGATATATGATTGACGATAAAGATGTAGATAAAGAGGTTAAAGAGCTTTACGGCGCCTTCAATGATATGTCCGAAAAACTCAGCAGGTATAATGAACAAACTATTGAAAGCCTGACTTTTGAGAGAAATAAACTTGAATCCGTATTGATGAGTATTGTAAACGGAGTTGTTGTTTGTGATAACCATGATAAAGTCATTATGGTTAATAATCACGCTAAAAAACTTCTAGAAGTGGATGAAGAAAATATTGTCGGAACCCAGATTCAACAATTCTGCGATTCAAGCGGAGAATTTTGTTTCAGTGATAAAATCGCCCAATTTAAAGATACTCCGCTGGAGGAAGAGGGCACACCGGTTCCTTTCAATATAACAATTGATAACCGCATATTAAAATGTTTAATTTCTCCAATGTTTACCCGTTCAAATTCTTATGTCGGGTATATCATTGTATTGATTGACGTAACCAAAGATGTTGAAATGGACCAGCTGCGGTCGCATTTCATTTCCAATGTTTCTCACGAATTAAGAACTCCTGTAACTGTTTTAAGGAGCTACATTGATACTCTTTATAATTATGGAAACGATTTTGATTTCAATACCCAGAGGGAATTTATCGGGGTTATGAATCAGGAAATCATAAGACTCAACAGAATGGTTAATGATATTCTTGATTTTTCAAGATATGAATCACAAAATATTCACCTTGAAAAAACCAAACAAAATATTATGGATATTGTGGAAGATTGTGTAAATCAAGTTCAAGTGCTGGCAAAAGAACATGATTTGACTATCTCTATAATGAAAGAACCTGACCTTCCGGAAATTTATTTGAATGTAGACAGTATTTCAAGAGCTTTAATGAATATTTTGTCTAATGCAATTAAGTATTCACCGGACGGAAAACGTATCAAAATCAGAGTTGAGCGCTCACGTGACGGCGAGTATGTGGAAGTAAGCGTAGAAGATCAAGGCCCCGGTATTCCGGAAAAATACCAGAAAAAGATTTTCGACAGATTCTTCCGTGTGGAAAATGATACACATACTGTTAAAGGAACCGGGCTGGGACTACATCTTGTTAAAATCACTATCGAAAAACATCACCACGGACAGGTCTTTGTTCACTCTAAGGAAGGAGAAGGTTCTACTTTCGGTTTCAGACTCCCGATTAAGCCGGCAGAAGAGGATCTTGAAGAATATATTCCTAAGAACATGCTTCCTGCAGAAAGTGAAGCTTAGTCCGGCAGAGGAGAGAAATGAATTACACAGAAGCCATTGAAAAACTTACATCTCGTGGGATGTTTTATATTGAACTGGGGCTGGAGAGGATTCAAAAGGCGCTTGAAATTCTCGGAAACCCGCAGGATGATTTAAAATGCATACATGTTGCCGGAACAAACGGCAAAGGGTCAGTATGCACAATGCTGGAATCAGTTTTAAGAGAAGCCGGCTATAAAACCGGACTCTATACTTCACCTCATATTTACGACTATACGGAAAGAATTAAGATTAACGGAATAGATATATCAAAAGAGGACTTTGCCGCACTCTTTGAGGAAGTAAGTGAAATAAATATTCATCTTACAGAGTTTGAAGTCCTCACTATTATAATGTTTTTATACTTTCAGCGGAATAATGTTGATATTGTTATTCTGGAAACAGGTCTGGGCGGAAGGTTTGATGCAACAAATGTCATCAAAAAGAATCTTTGTGCCATAATAACCCAGATAGATTTGGATCACACGGAAAGGCTCGGGAATACAAAAGAAAAAATCGCTTTTGAAAAGGCAGGAATAATAAAACCGAACTGCCCCGTTATAACATCTATGGGCTATGAATCCATAAGAGATCGGGCAGATGAATTGAACGCTATGGTCGTATTTGTTTCCCCTTTTGTGCCGCCGGATTTTCTTGAAGCACTTTCATTAAAAGGGCTGCATCAGGCAGAAAATTTGGCACTTGTTCTTACAACAATTAATTATTTATTTAAAAATATTGACGAGGAAACCATAAAAAGGGGGTTGAGCAAGGTTAAAAACCCGTGCCGGTTTGAATATTTTAAAGAAAAAAATCTTATTGTAGATGCTTCCCACAACCCGAACGGTATTCAGGCGTTAAGAAATAATCTTGACTACTATTTTCCGAACGAAAACCGCCGGTTTGTGTTCGGATGCCTTAAGAATAAGGATTACGAAAAAATGATGAAAATCCTCTTCCAAGAAGGAGATGAAGTTTACCTTAACGGATTCGATTACCCAAACGCCTGCAGCTTTGAAACCCTAAAAGAAAACTGTCCGGTTCCGGCAGAAAAGTATACAAAAGAGGTTAAACTTACGCCTGAGAAATTAAATATTATATGCGGATCGTTTTACATGATTGGAAAATTAAAATTTTAGTTCTATAATTAAATTGGTCAGAAGAGTGTAAAGGAGCAATATATGAAAAAAGAATTGATTTTTTTAGGCCCTCCGGCTTGCGGTAAGGGAACACAGACAAACAGATTGTCTGAATATTTAGGCTTTCCTCACATAGATACAGGTTCCCTTTTAAGAGCAGAAATTGCAAGCGGCTCAGAAGAAGGACTAACAGCAAAATCTTTTATAGATAAAGGTCAGCTTGTACCGATTGAACTTGTTGCAAGAATTATCGGTAAAAAACTCGCAGGAGATGACTGCAAAAACGGTTACGTACTTGACGGATTCCCTCGCAGTCTTGAACAGGCAGAAGAACTTGAAGCAATCAACAAAAGAGTAGACGGAGATACTCCGGTTTCATTCAAAGCAATCTACTTTGATATAGATACTCAGATTCTTCTTGAAAGAATTATCTACCGTCAATCCTGCCCTGTATGCGGTGAAATTTATAACAAAAAATTCAAACCGTCTAAAGTAGAAAATATTTGTGACAAATGTAATGTTGAACTCAAAACAAGAGCAGACGACAATGCAGAAACAGCAAAAGCAAGATTTGATACATACTTTGAACAAACAGCCCCGCTTGTAAAATTCTATGAAGATAAAGGCGTTCTTTATAAGATTGATGCAAACGGTTCTATTGATGAAGTTTGGAAAAGACTTCTGGCTGTTGTTAACGGTTAGTTTAAAGATAAATAAAGGCGGGGCGGCTTTCAGCCGCCCCGCCTCTTTTGTATAAACTTTCAAACTATACACTAACTTTCATTGTGTTAGCAATAATTTCATTAAAGCTTTCAGCCTTCAAGCTTGCACCACCGACTAATGCGCCGTCGATATCAGATTGAGACATTTGTTCTTCAATTGTAGAAGGTTTTACTGAACCGCCGTAAAGGATTCTGATTGAATCGCCGGCTTTTTCAGAAGAAACTTCTTTAACAACGTTTCTAATCATAGCAATTACTCTGTTAGCTTCAACGCTGTCACAAGTTTTGCCTGTACCGATAGCCCAGATTGGTTCGTAAGCGATAACTGATTTAGCAATTTCTTCCTCAGATAAACCGTTTAATGCAGCTCTGATTTGAGTTGCGATGTGCTGGTCAGTAACACCTGCTTCTCTTTGTTCAAGAGTTTCACCGCAGCAGATAATAGGAATCAAGCCGCCTGCTAAAATAGCTTTAGCTTTTTTGTTAATCATTTCGTCTGTTTCTGAGAAGTATTGTCTTCTTTCACTGTGGCCGATAATTACATAAGAGCATCCTGCATCAGCTAACATTTCAACAGAAACTTCACCGGTGTAAGCGCCTGATTTTTCCCAGTGGCAGTTCTGGCCTGCAATAGCGATTTTATCGCCGCCGCATCCGCAATTACATTTTTCTGTATGAACAACATTTAATGAAGTAAATACAGGTGCTATAACAATTGTAGGTAATTGAGGAGCTGTAAAATCTTTTGTAAATTCTTTTATACCTTCAAACAAAGCTTTTGCTTCGCTTTGAAGTAAGTTCATTTTCCAGTTTCCTGCAATAATTGGTTTTCTTGACATAATTCTTCTCCTTTTTTTAAAGAACTCACTCTACAGTTGAATCTTAGAACAAAAACCAAACAAGGTCAAGGAGGGGGAAATGAATGTATAAAGCGGAAACCGGAAGTTAAAATATTTTTTCTTCTTTTAGCGCTAAAAAGTTTCCGCCAAGAATAAAATTCGCTTTAGTTGTAATCTCACCGGCAAGTGAATAGTAAACCTGCCTTGAAAAATGGTTAATACAATCTCCGTAATCATCCTCAGAATGGATAAGTCCGGTCAGTTCAATAAAATCAATATTATCATAGCTTGAGGCAAATTTTCTAACTGCTTGGTTTAGAACTTTGTGTCTTTGAGCCATGTTTTCATACCCCGCCTGTATTCTTGAACAAGGTATTTCACCTCCCAGAATAAGAACAAGACTAGTATTAGGACTTAAATTCTCTCTTATGTATTTCAAATTCTCTAAAACTGTTTCCACCGGTGGATTCCCGCAAAAAACATATTCTTTTTTAAACTGATTCAACATCATAAGATTTAATTTTTTAGCTTCCTCCGGAAGCGGGGCAAGTATTTTTTCCCAGTTGTTTTCATCTGTTATATCGCAATCTGCATAGCCGAAAAATGCATAACTGCCGTCTGTCTTATTTTGATAAATCCCGCTATGTGCAGTTGTTAAAAGGCTTAAGAAAATAATATTATATTTTTTATCAAAGAACTTTGTCTTAAATTCATCAGAATCAGGAAACGGAAATTGTTTACTAAGCTCATTGAGCTTTTCCCGTGAAAATTTATGTGTCTGCTCAATAAATGCTGTATGTGTGTGAGCCAGAATATAAACCGGTTTTTTGTTCCAGTAAGGAAACTCGGTATCAATATTCACATCCGTATCAATATAACCCAGGGTCGAATACAGATCACAAGGACCTTTTAAAAGAATATTTACCCCGATTTCAGGTTTTTTGTTGACGATTTCTGTCTCTATATCCGGCACAATCTCAATCCAATCCGGCTCAAAATCAAGCGAAGATGAAACCTCTCCCTTAATCTCAAGCTTCGGTTTATTTAAATACGAATATACAAATTGCTCAATACCCATATTCATTACTCTGCAAGAAAAAAGAAATTGTTCCAGCTTATTACACTCTTTATTTAGTACATAAAACCCGCAGATACCATAACTGCCAAATTTATCCCGAACAGGAATATACGCACAATCATACTTATCTGGATTGGAAAAATAGCCTTTAAGCGTATTTTCATCAACTCTATTTTTCGTAAAATTTAACTGATTTGTACGGTTTATGAGTTTAAGTATTCTTTCCGTTTGTTTAACGCAATCACATTTTATAGCTATTTTTATCTCGCTGCTTCTTAAAAAATCATCATTTGATAAGTTTAAAGCTTCTTTTTCCAGAGCTTTGTTTTCAAGAACCTTGTACTGTTTCAATCTTGTATACTCAAAATCATAATCATTCACAAGATAAAGCTCTTCGATTAACTTTGGTATCTGAAAAGCTTCTGCCGTCATTATCTTGGGACAATAAAATTTAACTTCATTGATATTTGAAATATTATCATCCACAAAAATAACATTCTCTTCTCTGAGATTCATTTTTCGGATAATTTCTTTAACCCTTTCACCCTTTGGAGCCCAACTAATTGACGGAAATATAAATAAATCCCAAATATTTTTCAATCCGTTATTTATAAAAAAATCTTTTACGGTTTGAAAATCATTTTTGGAACAAACAGAATTCATAATCCCTTTTAATACAAGCTCTTGAATAAACTCTAAAACTTCCGGATTAAAAGAAACCTCCGTTTCGGAAATATTTCCTCTCCAGAAGGTTTCATCCAAATCCCATATAACAAGTTTACACCTTGTAATATCGTAATCTCTCGCCATAAATTATTTGTTCATCGCAGCTTTTAGACGTGCCAATGACCTTGCAAGAGCAGCCTGTGCTCTTTGAACATCAACCTGAGCCGCACTATCAGCAAGTCTTGCTTCCGCACGGTTCTTAGCTGCATTAGCTCTGGTTACATCAATATCGCATCCGTCCTCGCAAACATCAGTCAATATGGTTGCAGTATTGTCTTTGAACTGTAAAACTCCGCCCATTGTTGCAAAGTATTTTACTGCGCTGCCGGTTTTAGCCTTTGTAACACCAATCTCAAGTACGGTTGTTATAGGAATATGATCTTTCAAAATACCTATCTGACCGCTTGTTGTCTGGGCAATAATCTCATCGACCTCACCGTCAAAAACTATTCTTTCGTGTGTTATAATTTTTAGTTTCATCTTTTATACCCTTTGGTCGGTGCGCATTTCCTTTAACTACTGACCTTTATTATCAATTCCCTGCGCACCTTCGGAACAAGATTCCAAGCAGATGAGCGCATCACTAAGCCAATGTTTTAGCTTTTTCAACTGCTTCTTCTATTGTACCAACCATATAGAAAGCTTGTTCAGGAAGATCGTCGTGTTTACCTTCAATAATTTCCTTGAATCCTCTGATTGTATCTTCAAGTTTAACGTATTTACCCGGAATGCCTGAGAACTGTTCAGCTACGAAGAACGGCTGAGACAAGAATCTTTGAATTTTTCTTGCTCTGTTAACAGTTTCTTTATCTTCATCAGACAATTCATCCATACCTAGAATTGCAATAATATCCTGAAGTTCTTTATATTTTTGAAGAATTTCAAGAACTTTTCTTGTAACTTCATAGTGCTCTTCACCTATAATATTCGGGTCAAGAACTCTTGAATTGGAAGCAAGAGGATCAACCGCAGGATAAATACCAAGTGATGCAATCTGTCTTGAAAGTACCGTAGAAGCATCCAGGTGAGAGAATGTTGTTGCAGGAGCCGGGTCTGTCAAGTCATCTGCCGGTACATAAATCGCTTGAACAGATGTAATTGAACCGTCTTTTGTTGATGTAATTCTTTCCTGCAATTCACCCATTTCTGTTGCAAGTGTAGGCTGATAACCTACAGCTGAAGGCATACGACCTAACAAAGCTGATACTTCTGAACCTGCCTGAGTAAATCTGAATATATTATCAATAAACAGAAGTACATCCTGTTTAGAGAAATCTCTAAAGTATTCAGCAGCAGTAAGAGCAGAAAGACCCACTCTCATTCTGGCTCCCGGCGGTTCATTCATCTGACCGTAAATCAGGGCAACTTTATCAATAACCCCTGATTCTTTCATTTCGTTCCAAAGGTCATTACCTTCACGTGTTCTTTCTCCTACACCGCCAAAAACGGATACACCGGAGTGCTCAGATGCAATGTTATGAATAAGCTCCATAATCAAAACTGTTTTACCAACACCTGCACCGCCGAACAGACCGATTTTACCACCCTTCTGATACGGTTGGATAAGGTCAATGGCTTTAATACCGGTTTCTAAGATTTCTATATTTGTATTCTGATCAACAAAGCTTGGAGATTCTCTGTGAATAGGAAGATATTCATTTGTTTCAACCGGCCCCATTTTATCAACAGGCTCGCCGATAACATTAAGGATTCTGCCTAAGATAGGTTTCCCTACCGGAATTTTAATAGGCTCTCCGGTATTTACAACCTTCATTCCTCTTTTAAGTCCGTCTGTTGATGACATTGCAACCGTTCTTACTCTGTTTGAACCGAGCATCTGCTGAACTTCCGCAACAACAAAAGATCCGTCTTCATTATAGATTCTTAGAGCGGTATAGATTTCAGGAAGTTCTCCCTGCTGGAATTCAACGTCAATAACCGGACCAATAATCTGAGTAATTAATCCTTCGTTCTTATTCAAAGTCTCCATAAGCTGTTACCTCTTCTTTTATAAGCGGAGCAGCCATTAGAATCTGCCGCCCTTCTCCGTGTTGATTATACTATAGACAAAAGACTTTTTCAATATTTTTTTGTAGTGATTGGCAATAAGCAACCAGATACATTTATACTCTATTCACTATTCACCATTCACTACCCATTTAAAACGCATCCGGTATTTCTGCCCAATAAGATAACTCACTCTTCACAAGGGCATTTTCCGTGTTTGAGCATCTTTATAAGCGGAACTAAATACTCTTCTTCCCCTCCGCCTGCCGTTTTAAGGGTATAAAAAGCTATTTCCGCAAGTTCTTTGCAAATACTCAAAATAGGAAATTTGCCTATCTTCGCATGAATTGCACTTCTTGCAACATTATAACGAAGTTCTTTAATTTCATTTGTTGTATAACGGTTCAAAAGCTCTTCAACTTCTTCTATTGCAGATTTAGAATACATTATACCTTTATACAGCGCCGGAATTGAATACTCCAAGCCTCCGCCAACACAATCATGATTTCTGATTTCAATAAAATTTCTCAGACGGACTTCCGGAAAATATAAGTTTGCATGCAGCTTCCAGTCATCAATTGTGGGAATAAAGTCTTCGTATCCGGCTTCCATAAACTGTTTAAAAGTTATTCTGCCGTTTAAACTTACTACCTTATCTTCTCTGTTAATAAATATCATAGGTGTATCAAGAAGCAGATTAACGTAGTCTTTAAAACACATATTGCGGTCGAATCTCGTGGCAAAACCGCACCTATCATTATCCGTATTCAACCATGCCAGTGCCCTGAAGGATTTATAGCCGGTATCCACCCCTCCTCTTATCTTAGAATTAGCATACATAGCGGTTGCAAATGGCATCATAAGATTAGCCAAACGGAATTTTTTCATGGCATCTTCTTCGGATTTATAGTCAATTCCTACCTGAATCCCTGCTGTTTCTCTCATCATTACATCCGAAAGAATTCCCCAGAGATAATTTGCCATAACATGATAGCGTTTCTTGGGAATAAGTTTTATATTCTTATATGTAGTTTGAGGCGAAACACCGATATTGAGAAGTTTTATTTCAAACTCTTCAAGAATAGGCTTTAAGGCTCTGTCAATTTCTTCAATTCTGGCTTTAAGTTCATGAACCGTTTCTTTTGGTTCCAGACTCAATTCAAATTGGCATCCGGGTTCAAGCGTAATTGTATCGTGCAGTTTTTTTAATCCTATAATCTCTTCTCCGTCTAAGATATAATCCCAATTATCAGATTTCGCAAATTCTCTTAGAAATTCACGGACTCCAAACTCCCCTTCATATGGGATTACATTACTTCCGAATCTGGAAACAGGTATTCTTTCATATTCTAAACCGATTCTCTGTTCAGTTTTACAGCCCAAAAGATATTCATCTAATAATTGGTTGTACTCTAAATGTTCTTCTGTTTTTACTCCGCAATAACTCACGACTTTCTCCTTATTTAAATTATATCCGAAACATGTATGTTAAAAATAATTTCATAATTCAAATATAAATGAGAAAAAGAGTTTTAACATTTAGCTATTTGTATTATTATAAATACCATGACAGACTATTTACAAAGAGCCAAATACTTCCGAACAAAAAAACGCCTCGGACAAAATTTTTTAATCAATCCGGAGGTAATATCTGATATTATTGAGTTTTCCGGAATAACAAAAGACGATACCGTACTTGAAATCGGACCGGGAGTCGGATTCGTAACCGAACAGTTAATTAAGCGTGCCAAAAAAGTTATTGCAGTTGAACTGGATGAAGAAGCGATTAAAGAATTGGAAAAGTTAAATTGTGATAATCTGGAAATTATTCACAAAGATATTTTAAAAACAGATTTGTCAGAACTCTCTGATGAAAAAATGAAAGTTGTCGCAAATATTCCTTATTATATAACTTCTCCCATTATTGCACATCTTCTGGGTGAAATTGATGATTTACATAACAAAAACCGAGAAAAAATTACGGATATCATACTGATGGTACAGGAAGAAGTCGCAAGAAGAATCGTTGCAACAGAAAAAAGCCCTTCCAAACAATACGGACTTCTTACAATTCTTTCTCAATTCTGGGCAGATTGTTCAATTCTAAGAACTGTAGGCAGACATTCTTTTTATCCTGCACCAAAAGTAAATTCAGCTCTTGTTTATTTGAAAATAAGAGAAAACCCGCTTTTAGATTTAAACGATTATACTTATTTCAGAAGAACAATAAAAGCTGCTTTCTCACAAAGACGTAAAACTCTTAAAAATTGTCTTACTGGAGCAGGTTTTGATAAAGAAAAAGTAACTAACGCCATTCTTAAGCTGAATCTTGATGAAAATATTCGTGGAGAAAAACTCTCTATAAAAGATTTAGGGAAGCTTTCAGAAATATTAAAATAATTTTTTTCTTAACAAAAATCTTTCAAAACAGATAAAATGTTAAAAATTATTAAGCGTAGTAGCAAAATTAAATTTGTTTGACCTTTCTTACTAAATGCACTAGTAAGAAAGGTTTTTTTATGTTTATTAATCCAATCTCCATGAATCAAAATGTTAATTTAAACTCAAGAAAATTAAGCAGCCAAACCTTTGGAAAAGGTATAAATCCAGAAGTAGCAAGAAACCAATACAAAATACTTTTAACACAAGATATATGGGCTGACAAACTTAAGGTTAAACGTCCTGAAAATCCGCTTGAAAAAGAGGTGTTGATTGAAGTATTACAAAACAGAGCAAAGCTTGACAGATTTGCCCGATTAAATAATATGCTTGCGAACTTAAAAACAAAAGTGAGTTATATAAATACTCTTTTCGAACAAGACCCTAAAAGCCCTGAACTTCCCGGATTAATTAAGGAAGTAGAAAAACAAGGAAATCTGGAGTCTGTTTATAACACATTGCATAAACAAATTCAGCTTGAAGCTGCTAAAAATAAACCGGCATTGGAATACTTCAAAAATATCGGAAAACTTGAAGATGAATATCTTGAAAAACGCCTTATGAAGTATCATAAAATGGACAAATTCTGGTATCAAATTCAAAAAAACAACATTAATCCGGACGGAAAATACAGTACCAAAGACCTTATTTCAATGATTAGTGAAGAAAGTATTCCGGCAGCAGAAGCTGCGGTAGAAAAAAACGGCCCTCTAAGCAAAAAACAGCTCCTTGACAAAATGGGACAACAGTATGAAGAAATTCTCCTTGAACATCTTAATATATATTCAAGAGTACTGGACCACACAAAAGAAGCTTATAATGCTAAAAAAATTCTGGCTGAAAACAATGTCGCAGATTTGAAAAGGTTCCCTGATATTGCAAAAACTGTAGGAAAGATTTGCACTGCAATCGAAAATAAACTTACATACAAAGCTGACAGACTCGGGAATATAGATATATATCCTATTGGAGAAATTTTTGATGATATGAAACATTTTAAATCTGAAATGAAATCTCTAATGAAAGATATCGAAATTTTAAAAGATAAAGTTAAAAATAATCCTGATGATATCAGATATAAAGTTGCAATCGCTCAGAAAAAAGTTATGCTTGGAGAAACCAAGAGCAACTGGTTAAAAGGGCTTAAATACAGTGTTGAATATGAAAAAATCAACAAACAAAGAATGGTCGAAGGTCAAAGAGGAGCGGAATACGACTTCTTAACCAGCAAAAGCAGAGAACTTAACGAGTATAAAAAATATTATGAAATAATGAATGAAAATGACGGTAAACTTCCTGATGAAGCCTGGGAACAACTATTGTCAAATTCATCAGTAATATAACATAGATAATACAAACAAAGAATCACTTCTTTTGAATTCAAAAGAAGTGATTCTTTTTATTACATTACTTAAGATAAGTTCTAAAGAATGTTTCAATTTTATCAAAAGGTATTTTTTCAAAATTGTCATATAAATCTACATGGTTGGCCCCTTCGACAATGTACAATTCCTTATTCTCCCCTTTTAGTTTTTTAAAAGCATCTTCGCTAAAGTAACGGCTGTGGGCTTTCTCACCATGCATTACAAGAACAGCACTCTGAATCTCATCACTATATTGCAAAATAGGCATATTAATTAAAGATAAGGTTGCCGTCATATTCCAGTTGCCGTTTGAGTTGATAGAACGTTTGTGGAATCCTCTTTCTGTCTTGTAGTAGTTATAATAATCCTGCACGAATTGAGGTTCTTCACCTGTCAATTTTTCGGGCAGCCCGGCCGCCGGAGCATAAGTTCCGTTTTTAAAATCTTCCGTTCTTTGTCTGTTAAGACTCTGTTTTAATTCATATCTGGCTTTTTCATCCATTGAGTCAAAATACCCTCTGGCACTAACTCTGGTCATATCATACATTGTAGAAGCAACGGTTGCTTTAATTCTTGTATCCATTGCCGCCGCATTTAATCCGAATCCGCCAAAACCGCATATACCTATGATTCCGATTTTTTCAGGGTTAACATCCTCTCTGCTGCTTAAATAATCAACCGCTGCAGAAAAGTCTTCCGTATTAATATCCGGAGATGATACATTACGAGGTTCACCACTGCTTTCACCTGTATACGAAGGATCAAATGCCAGAGTTACAAAACCTTTTTCTGCCATTGTTTGAGCATATAAACCGGAAGCCTGTTCCTTTACCGCTCCAAAGGGCCCGCATACTGCTATTGCAGCCATTTTCTTTTCAGCTTTTTCTTTTGGGATATACAAATTCCCAACAAGAGTTATTCCATACCTATTTTTAAAGCTTACTTTTTGGGCATCTACTTTATCACTTTTTTTAAAAGTTTTGTCCCAATCATTTTGTTTTGCATTACTCATTGTTATTCCTCCTAGGATTAATATAATTGCTGTTAAACTGACTAAAAATTTTTTTAACATTTATACCTCACTGTTATTATGGATTCTTCATCACTAACTCTGTCAAGAGACATTTTGTTCTACCCTCCCTCTCCATAAAGAGAGGGAGCTATTTCTTATTCACCTATTAACTTATTTACTTAATCACTTCTTTTCACCGCTCCTCACTCCGGACAAATATGCCCTGCCCAGATTCTTCATAACACATTCCAAGACAGTTTCAGCATACTCTTTATGTTTGCCGTAGAAAATATGGGAAGCATCCGGAACTACAATTACCCGATTATTTTCCGGATACTTGCAATGTGAGTTAATTTTTTCCATAAACCCTTTAGGGTCGCCATTTGTAAGACTATCTTTTTCTCCGATAATAAATGCACCGTTTACCTTAATTGAATGTAGCGAATTAGTTTCACCTTCCCCGCTTATAACCGGACAGTTTTTAAGATTAAAAGCATTATAGAATCCTAAAACAGTATTAGCGCACATTGGAGAAAAGCCGCCGAAAAGTTTCGGTAAAATATCTTTCCCTCTGCCTTCTTGAACATATTTTTTGGCAAGTTCAATGCATTCGCTTACTCCCGGCATAACCTTAAACCAGTAAGCCAAATCAACGGGTGCTGATACAATAAAATAGTCTACAAAATTATCAGAAGTGTTCCCGAGATAATTAATAATTTTATTTGAGCCTAAAGAATGTCCTGCAAGAACAATATTCTTGAAGCCTATTTCTTTTGCATACTTAACATAAGCTTCTGTATCTTCATACACAAAAGAAAAATCATCATCCACAACTCCTGTATATTTTTGTTTTCCGGTTGAAAAATCAGAATACGCAATACAAGAAAACGCATCCATTGCATGACCTGCAATACAGGCAATATTATTTGCACTCAAAAGTTCTCCGGCTGCAACCAGAAGGTCATTTTGAAAAACATTTGAACATATACCGCTCATTATAATTACAACGGTGTCCATCATATTATCTCCCCACATGGCGCCCTTGAGTTCAAGACCTCGAGGGGTGTTAATTCTTATTATTTCCATTGTTTAGCCTTTCTTTACACACATTTTTCAAGGCAGCCCGTGTATTTTCCGGAACCCCTGATAACGACTTTTCCCTTGCAGTGCATAATTGCATCTTCCGATATAATTCTACCCACATTATCTGCGATAATAACACCGGATTTAGTGTTTTTAACAGAAAGAATTTCCCCTTTAATATCGGCTTCGACATCCGAATATTCAAAAGCCAGATCCGTATTTTCCATCATACAATCAATAAGCTTAAGATTTTTACAATAACAAAGCGGCTGAGTACCTATAATTTTACAGTTAATAAAAGTTAAGTTTTCACTAAACCAGCCCAAATATTCACCTTTCACTACCGAATTTTCTACCGTAATATTTTTGCTGTGCCAGAAAGCATCTTTTGTATCAAGGCTTGAATTCTTTATAGTCAAATTTTTCATATACTGAAAAGAATACTTGCCGGTCATACTTAAATTATCAATTTCAACATCCTTGGATTCAAACAAGAAATACATGGAATCAATTGTCGAATTTGAGATTTTTACTCCTTTACACCTCCAGCCAAATTCCGGAGATACAATTTTACAGCTGTCGACAGAAATATTTTTACACTCACGTAAACATTTTATGCCGTTAATATCACTTTCAGTAATCACACCGTCATTAGAATACCATAGAGGCGCCCGGGCTCTGTCATCCATAAAAATATGTTCCAGCATAAACTTTTTGGCATGCCAGAGAGGATATCTCAGCGAAAACGAACAATTTTTTACATTTATATTTCTGCATTCTTTTAAAACGGACTCGCCGTCTGCAGGACCTTCAAATCTACAATCTGATACTTCAGTATTCCTTAAATTATATAAAGAACGTTCTTCATCAAATATGCGGTTTTCAATTTTTTTTGACATAAAATTGTCTCCCTTTTACTAATACCAGCCAAAAAGTGTTTTATTTAAATCCAATTTTTGTATTCTGGACAAGTCATCTTCATTCAGTTCAAAATCAAAAATATCTGCATTTGTTTTTATTCTGTCAGGATGAGATGATTTGGGAATAACAGAAATTCCCGCTTGAACAAGATATCTTAGCCCTATCTGTGCAGCGGATTTTCCGTACTTAATTCCCAGAGTATTCAACACAGAATTGTTGAAAAAGTTATTTTTCCCGCAAGCAAATGGGCTCCAAGCCTGCATATGAGTGCCATTTTCCTCCAAAGTATTTTGCAAATCCTTTTGGCGATAGAAAACATGGCATTCAACTTGATTAACCGCCGGAATAATTTCGCATTTTTTTATAAAATCCAGATAAAAATTTTTATTAAAATTAGAAACCCCTATTGACTTAATTTTACCCTCTTTGACTCCTTCTGTCATTGCTTCATATATTTCAAGAGAGGTACTGTACGGCTCATGTATAAGTAAAAGGTCAATATAATCTACACCAAGATTCTCAAATGAACGCTCAATACCGGATTTAGCGGCAGAATATGAAGTACAAGGAGTACAGAGTTTTGTTGTAATAAATACTTCTTTCCTCGGAATTCCGCTCTTTCTTACAGCATTTCCGACTTCTTTTTCGTTACCGTACATTTGCGCAGTGTCAATGAGTCTATAGCCGTATTCCAATGCTTTAGACACACAGCCTTCGCACTCTTTACCGTGAAGAGCCCAGGTACCCAGCCCCAGAACCGGCATTGATATTCCATTATTCAGTTTAATGTATTCCATATTCACCCTCCTGTTTGAGATTAAAAATTAAGTAATCCAGACAATCCAGCTTTTTCTGGCATACATGAAGATTTTCCAGCAATTTTGCTCTGTATCTTGTCAGCAAATTCACTTTATCAGAAGTATTATCCGTTTCAAGGAATTTTTCAATCATTTTGGAGTCACAATCTGCATCCTTTAAATTCTGAATAATATTTTCGTACATTTATTACCGCCTTCCATATTTATATTATTACCTCTTTTTTTAAAATAGCAAATACTTATATTACATATTAATATATGCTTGACAGGCATAACTCAATAATGTATGCTCTTTATATGGAACTCAGGGTTTTAAAATACTTTTTAACAGTCGCAAGAGAAGGCAGTATTACAGGAGCAGCTAACTCTTTACATTTAACTCAGCCGACTCTGTCACGGCAGCTCCAGGATTTGGAAAAAGAATTGGGACAAAAATTACTTATAAGAGGAAAATACAAAGTTTCTCTTACCCCGGAAGGAATGATACTAAGAAAAAGAGCACAAGAAATTGTTGAAATGGTTGAGAAAACAGAAGCTGAATTCAGCTCACTGAAAAACACTCTTTCCGGAGATATTTATATAGGGTGCGGGGAAACCGATTCTATGAAATATATTGCACAAATTATAAAAGAGATACAAAATAATTATCCGGAAATAAAATTCCATATCCATAGCGGAAATGCTGAAGACGTAACGGAGAAACTGGACAGAGGCCTTTTAGACTTCGGCGTATTAATTCAACCGATTGACCTGTCAAAATATGACCATATTGAATTGCCGCAGAAAGATATCTGGGGCGTTGTTATGAGAAAAGACTGTCCGCTTGCAAAGAAAAAGTATGTTGAATTATCTGACTTAAAAAATCTGCCGCTGATTGCTTCACGACAAATGTCACCCAAGTTTTCATCCGAGAGCGGGTTTTTGGACTGGTTCAAGGATGATTTTGAAAATCTAAATATAACTGCTACATATAACCTTATTTTCAATGCCGGAATAATGGTCGAAGCAGGTATAGGATATGCAATTACTCTGGATAAGCTTATTAATACCTCAGGCAACCTTTGCTTTCGTCCGCTTAAACCGAAACTTGAATCCGGACTGGATATTGTATGGAAAAAATACCAGGTCTTTTCCCCTGCCGCTAAATTATTTTTGGAAAAACTTAAGCAACATTTAAACTAATTTTCAATAAACAAATTCATAAATTCTATGTCATCATAATCAATATATGCCGTCTGCATCAGATTCCTGCCGGTTTTAATCGTAACTTCATTGGGCTGATTTCTTTTTATAAGATTCGGCGGTATTTTTATTCTTTGTCCGTCTCCGTTAATTTGAATTTCAGAAATTCTGTTTCCGTTAAAATATACTTCCGGGGGAGAAGCAAATGCATTGACAATTTGATTTTGCCCGATAGAGCGAGCCATTTGAGTATCAATACCTATAATTGAACCAATTACAAGAAAAATAGGTTTGTTAAATTTAACATTTTTTATCTGAAATTTCTTTGTATAAAAAGGTCCTATGCTTGCCATTCTGAATTCGCCTGCATTAGCAGACAAATCAGAATAGTTATTATCTCCGAGATGGTACATATTATTATCCAGAACCATTGCATCGCCGTTAGTTTTTTCAATACCTATGACGATAGGGGCAGAAACGGTCTGGTCGGTAACCGTAACAGAAAAAGGCTTATAATTCTTTTTCTCCACGGACATAATACTTGTTCCGTTAATATGGGTATCCAGTTCAAAATACCCTTCCTCATCCGTTGTGGTTGAATACCTCTCTTTAGGGAGAGTCACTCTTGCTCCGTCAATACCCGCTCCGGTCTTTTTATCTACAATTCGGCTCGAATTTCCCCTCCCCTGCGCACTTACCCCGCCCTCAAACGTTGATGCCGCATAGACCGGAGCTGAAATAATTACATATATAATAAGAATAATTAAACTCAACAATTTTTTCATACAGTAATTATTTTTCCTTTAATTATGAATAAATATCCGTCATATTTATTTTTATAAGGATATTTTTTCAAAAGTAAAAATAATAATGTATAAGAGAAATAAAAAATACCTGATTAAAATTTAATCAGGTATTTTTTATCTGCCGATGGCCGGGGTCGAACCGGCACGTAGTTGCCTACACCAGATTTTGAGTCTGGCACGTCTACCAATTCCATCACATCGGCATATTAAATTGTCAATAAACCAATTAAATCAAAAAAGAAATAAAATTTCAAGAATTATTGTACTGTCACAAGCAAACTTAAACAGAAAAAATGTTTAATTTCTTTTTGTGCTAAACTATTTTATGTAGTAGTTTAGGGGATCCGCCCTGGGGTAAATAAATAAGCCGATAGACGTGACTAAAGGCTTGCGGGAAAATTTACCCGAATAAGAAAGGATAGAAAATGGAAAAAAACAATGAAACTCTTGGAGTATTGAGACACTCCGCATCACACATCATGGCACAAGCCGTACAAAAGCTGTTTCCTAATGCAAAGTTGGCTATAGGACCGGCTACAGATACAGGTTTTTATTATGATTTTGACCTGACTGACGGACATGCATTCACTCATGACGATTTGGAAAAAATCGAAGAAGAGATGAAAAATATCATCAAACAAAATTTAACGTTTGAAAGATATGAAATTCCTGATGTAGATGCACAAATTGCGGAATTTAAGGCCGAAGGGGAAATTTACAAAGCAGAATTGCTGGAAGAACACAGAAATGACAACCCGACCCTTTATCTCACAAAAGATAAAGACGGAAATGTATTGTTTAATGACCTCTGCGCAGGTCCTCACATTCCGAACACCTCATTTATCAAAGGAAACGCCATTAAGCTTCTGAAAGTTGCAGGCGCTTATTGGAGAGGCAACGAGAAAAACAAAATGCTTCAAAGAATATATGCAACAGCTTTCTGGAATAAAGAAGATTTACAGGATTACTTAAACTTTCTTGAAGAAGCTGAAAAAAGAGACCACAGAAAATTAGGCACCCAGCTTGATTTATTCTCTGTAAGAGAAGAAATCGGAGCAGGTCTTGTATTGTGGCACCCTAACCTTGCTGTTGTGAGAGAAGAAATTGAAAACTACTGGAGAAGCGAGCACAGAAAAAGAGGTTATGTAATCGTGCACTCGCCTCAAATTGCCAAATCAAGGCTCTGGGAACTTTCAGGACATATTGACCACTATAAAGAAAATATGTTCTTTATTCAAAAAGATGAAGATTCTGATGACCAGTATATTGTTAAACCGATGAACTGCCCGTTCCATATTTTAATATATCAGGCTAACAGACATTCATATCGTTCATTGCCGCTTAGAATGGCAGAATTGGGAACGGTTTACAGAAAAGAAAAATCAGGAGCCCTCTCAGGACTTACACGTGTTCAGGGATTTACTCAGGATGATGCTCATATTTTCTGTACTCCTGAACAATTAGTCGGAGAAATCAACGAAATTATTGATTTTGTAGCTGATACTATGAAAATCTTTAACATGTCCTTTGATGTTGAACTCTCAACCAGACCGGAAAGTTTTGTCGGTGAAATAGAGAACTGGGATAGAGCAGAAGCCGGCTTAAAAGAAGCAATGGACAGACGGGGCATGAAATATGAAATCAATGAAGGAGATGGCGCATTCTACGGGCCTAAGATTGACTTCAAAGTAAAAGACGCTATCGGAAGAACATGGCAATGTGCTACAATTCAGCTTGATTTTAACCTGCCGGAACGTTTTGGTATTAAATATCAGGATAGAGACGGTTCTATGAAGACTCCTGTAATGCTTCACAGAGTAATTTTCGGCTCTATGGAAAGATTCCACGGTATCTTAATTGAACATTATGCAGGAGCATTCCCGACCTGGCTTGCTCCTACGCAGGTTGCAATTGTTCCGATTTCTAATGAAAAACATATCGATTTTGCAGAACAGGTTTACAAAAAAATGCGCAATGCAGGTTTGAGAGTTAAACTTGACGACCGCTCCGAGTCTATGAACTACAAGATTCGTGAATCATTGCAAGATAAAAAGATTCCGTATGTCTGCGTAATCGGAGATAAAGAAATTGAATCAAATTCCGTTGCCGTAAGAAAACGCGGCGTTGGACAAATCGGAACTTTCTCTGTTGATGAATTTATTTCTAATATTGAAAAGGAAATCAAAGAGAAGGCTCAATAATTTAATTTATTCAGATTTCATTAAGCGGCAGAGCCATAAAATGGCTCTGCCGCTCTTTATTATATTACGTAGCAAAAAATTTTTTTACGGGGTTTTAACCTGATATTCAATTGAAAGGTGTGTGTATGTGTGCATTAAAAGTTAATTTTATACCTGGCAGGTATCCGTTAAAGAAATATGAATGTGAAATAGGAATCCCTATACAACGAAATCTTATCGGCGGAAAAACAATTGCAACCGGCTGGCGGGCATTAAGAAATGAAAATATGAATGCAGATGTCGGCGGAGCTCTTATTGCCAATAAAACAGCTTACGTTTTCCATATTGCTCCGGAACAGCAGAATCTCAACCGGCTCAAACTGCTTATTGAGCAAAAAGCCAATGAACTCATGTCATATAAAGATAAAATATGGGGCTTTATATGCGGCGGCTGGGCATTAAATTCAAATAACGAAATTTCTAAAAAAAGTTTTGATGTTTATAACACACTGGCTGATAAAATGGATGATATGAATATTCCGTTCGGCATGGTTTGCGGAAAAGAAATCGGCTCACATTATGATAATTTCAGGCTAAGAAATAATACAATTAATGTTTGGAGTGATTTAATTACCGACCGTTTTAAAGACAAGACAAATATACCTCCGGAGGAAATTATTAATAATCTTGAGCAGGATTATCAATTTGTGGAATTTAATCCTGAAATTGAACTTTATTGTCCTAAAAATATAGGCAAAGAAGAAGATGAACAGCTTATTTATACCAATATTTTAGGATAATGTTCATTATAAAAATCTTCAAATCTGTCTTCCAATATAGCCTTACGTGCTTTTTTTGCAAAGTCTATTAAAAATTTAATATTGTGTATGGACATTAAAGCTTGTCCTGTACCTTCATTACATTTATACAGATGTCTTAAATAGGCTCTTGAATGGTTTTTACAGCAATAGCAATCACACATTTCGTCAAGCGGACGAGGGTCTTCCTGATACTGAGCATTCTTAATTTGTTTTTTACCTTCACAGGTAAAAAAGGAACCGTGGCGGGCATTCCTTGTAGGAAGCACGCAGTCAAACATATCCACACCTCGTTTTATCCCGTCAAGCAGGTCTTCAGGCGTACCTACACCCATCAGATAGCGGGGCTTATTGTGAGGAAGCAGAGGTGCAGTTAGCTCCACAAAATGATTCATTGTTTCTTTATCTTCCCCTACGCTCAAACCGCCTATGGCATAGCCAACCGCATCTATTGAGGACACAAAAGCAGCGCTTTCACGTCTTAAATCATCATAAAAAGCTCCCTGACATATAGGAAACAAGGCTTGAGTAGTTGTTGTTTTCGCTTTAATACATCTTTCCAGCCATCTGTGAGTACGCTCCATAGCTTCTTTCGCTGTTTTGTAGTCACATGGATAAGGAGCACACCAATCAAAAGCCATAATTATATCCGCTCCTATTGCCTGTTGAATTTCCATTGAAATTTCAGGGCTGATAAAATGTTTTTTTCCGTCTTTCGGGTCTCTGAACTCCACTCCGTCTTCGGAAATTTTTCTTAAATGAGCAAGCGAAAACACCTGGAACCCTCCGGAATCAGTCAGTACCGGTTTTTCCCAATTCATCCAGCCATGGATTCCGCCGAATTTTTCAATAAGTTTATGTCCGGCTCTTAGATAAAGGTGATAAGAATTCGCCAATATTATTTGTGCGCCTGTTTCGTAAAGATGATGATTTGTTACCAGTTTAACCGTAGAATTAGTTCCAACAGGCATAAATATCGGAGTTTCAATATCACCGTGCGGCGTGTGTAATACTCCCGCACGTGCACCTGTTTTTGAATCCACATGAATTAAATCATAACTAAAATTGTCAAATACACTAGCCATTGTATCTTTCTTCGTTATAAGTAATTAATTCAAGCATGGATTGCCAGTTATCATATATTTCTTCCGGCTTAAAGTAAAGCGCAATTTCTCTTTGTGCACTTACCTGACTGTCTGAAGCGTGAATAATATTGTATTCCATAACCTGCGCAAAATCAGCTCTTATTGTGCCGACATCCGCTTTCATCGGGTCTGTAGCACCAACTATATGGCGTACGCTTTCAATAGCTTCATATCCTTCAACTACCATTGCTACAATAGGTCCGCTTGTAATATAGTGAATAAGTCTGTTATAAAACGATTTTCCATAATGCTCTTCATAATGTTTAGCAGCAAGCTCCGGTGTAACCTGTAACAATTTCATAGCAACAATTTTAAATCCTTTGTTCTCAAATCTTTCAAGGATTTTACCAATCATTCCTCTTTTTACACCGTCCGGCTTAATAGCGACAAAAGTTCTTTCTTCTGTTTTCATAATCTCTCCTAACTATAATCAATACCCCTATTAGAGCACAAAGGGGGGTAAATGTAAACCAGTAAGCTTTAATACCAACTGGTCCGCATGGTGAAAAGGGGGTAAATATCAACTAGTAGACGGGAAGCGTGATTCGTGAGCCGTAAATCGTGAATTGATGATTGAGTAACTAAGTATCTAAGTAACACCCTCTCCTCTTAGGAGAGGGTGTTCTCAATCACTTAATCACTATTCACGAATCACTAGTCACTAATCACTAATCATGACTTTTCAAAAATCATCCTTATAGAAATATCATACAAACGGATGAATTTTTAAAAAACAATTAAAAATCTCCTTAAATATACCGATATTACTAAAGGAAGGACGGTTAAAAATTGTTTAACACAATGAATACAATACGCCCTAGACCTTATCCTCAAAGGGGCACGGGCAACTATAATGCAGGCAGTGACGGTACTGACAAAGACGGTCATAATCAACAAGGACAAGACCCGAGAGAACAGAACCATCAAGTTGTTGCACGTGGGCGTGCTGAAGATATGCAGCAAGGTCAGCAGGTACAGCAGGCACCGGTGAGACCTGCAGCTTATACTCCTGCCTCAAACCCTTATCCTCAGAGATACCCGGTTCACACACCGCCTCCTATAAGATATAACAACATACCGGTGAGTAATCATCAGATTAATCCACAGCAATATCAAGCAGCTCAGGCCGGATATCATCAGATTCAAGAAGAACAACCGCAGCCGCAACCGGTACAGGAACGTCCTCGCCAGAGAAGCAATAAAATAAATATTGCCCAGATTCTTAAAGATTTCAGAAATACAATAAAAGCTATAGCAACTCCGGAAGATATTGAGGAACAGGTAAACCAATATCTTATTACTGTTGAAGAACAGGTAAGAAGCCCCAAACCGCAGGTTAATCTGATTCAAAGTAATTTAAAAATAGCTGCATCATTATTAGACAGATATATTTCAGAAACTTTAAATAAAGATTCCAAGGTAGTTCAAAACTGGCTGGATGCACTTTTCTTGCAGCGAATCAACTACAGCTACGACGACAATGAAATTAACCCGAACTTCCTTGTAAAATTTCCGGACAGCGCACCGAAACAAAAACCTGAGGTTCAGCAACCGCAGGAAGAAACTCAAACAGAGTCGGAAGAAAATATTATAGCAGAAGAAATTCCGCAGGAAGGAATAATTGAGCTTGAAGAATACACTCCTGAACTCACAGTAGAAGAGGAATTTACTCAAGCACAGCAAAAAATCGCTTCCAAGCCTAATATCACCATTGTACCACAGGATACGAGATTAAAATCCCTGTTCATGGAAGCTAAAAAACATGCGTTTTCTAACAATCCGCAAAAGGCAATGGCTATATTTAAGGAAGCTTTTAACCGTGCAGGCGAAATTAAAGACACAGAGACTCAATCAAGAATTTGTCTTGAGGTCGGCAAAATTTATGACGATAATGATTTTGTTGTTCAGGCACTTAATAGTTATAACAAGTCATTGCAGTACACAACTGATACTAATGTTAAATCAAGAGCACATTTTTCTATGGCTCAGATTTATGATGATGTTAACCAGATTGAGCCGGCTTTAAACCATTATATGACTTCAATATCTTATGCCGGAAAATCTGATGATTTAATCGGGCAGTCTGATTCATTGACAAGAGTAGGAAATATTTTTACTGACAAGTATGATGAAGGTGCTTTTGATTATTATGATGTAGCAAGAAAACTTGTTGAGCAGACAGCTGATGATAATATGAAAGGTTATGTACTTTCAAATACCGCAGAGGCTTGTGTTCAATTTAAGAAAAATGACAAAGCGTTAAAATACTATGCTGAAGCTGTGAAGAATTACGAAAAAACGAATTCCGCCGAAGAAATTGCACAGAATTACAAAGCTGCCGCAGAATTAATGATATCATTCAACAGTCCGAATAAAGCAAAATCTCTGCTTAAAAAAGCTATGATTAATGCTGTCAAGACTCAGAATGAAGATTTAATCTCTGAAATTAATCTTCTGCTTGCAAGTGTTGGTTAATTATCATGGTTTGCATAAAACCTTTTATGCTATAATTTTCCATATAGAAGAGGAAAAATATATGGAAAGATTTTATACAACGACGGCAATTGACTATGTTAACGGTGCTCCGCATATCGGGCACGCTTACGAAAAAATTCTTACAGATGTGATTTTCAGACATTATACCCAGAGATGCGAAGATGCATATTTTTTGACCGGAACGGATGAACACGGTATCAAAATCCAGAAAACTTCTGCTGCGCAAAATCTTACTCCGAAGGAACTTTGCGATATGAATGCCGGAAAGTTTCAGAATTGCTGGAAAGCTCTTGATATTGAATACTCTCAATTTATTAGAACAACTGATAAACAACACGAAGAAATCGTGCAAAAGATTTTCAAAAAATTAGTTGATAAAGGAGATATTTACAAAAATTCTTATACCGGTTTGTATTGTTCGGGCTGTGAAGCTTTTCTAAGCGAAAAAGATTTAACCGAAGACGGTCTCTGTCCTGATCACCTTAAAAAACCGGAAGTTGTCAGCGAAGAAAATTATTTCTTTAAACTCACAAAATACAAAGATGCTATTATTAAACATATAAAAACGCATCCGGATTTTATTGTACCGGCATTTAGAGCCAACGAGGTTTTAAACCAGCTTGAAAATATTGAAGATATATCCGTTTCCCGTGCTAAATCCAATGTGTCATGGGGGATTCCGGTGCTCGGGGATGATGAGCAGGTTATCTATGTCTGGATAGATGCGCTTTCTAACTACATAACCGCTCTTGGTTATAATCCTGACGGTGAAAGCGGAGAAAAATTTAACAAATACTGGCCTGCCACTGTTCAAGTTATAGGTAAGGATATTCTTAAATTTCATAGTATTTATTGGATTGCAATCCTTATGGCGCTTGAGCTTCCGCTTCCTAAGCATATTCTTGCACACGGCTGGATTACCATTGACCAGACAAAGATGTCAAAGTCTCTGGGTAATGTAATTTCGCCGGAATCTATCTTAGAGGCTTTTAATCTAGAACATCCGGATGCATTAAGATACTATATGGCTTCCGCTGCACCATGCGGTAAAGACGGAAATTATTCAGATGAAGATTTTAAAGAAAAAGTTAATGCCCATCTGGCTAACTCTATGGGAAATCTTCTTAACAGAACTCTATCTATGCTGGTTAAATATTTTGACGGTAATATCAAACCGGAGTTCAAAGTTCAATCAGAACTCTATAATAAAGCGCTTGAAACAGTAAAAGCAGTGAAACACCATTTTGATTATTTTGAGGTTCAGGAAGCTGCTCTTAGAATAACCGAACTTGTGGATTTAACAAACAAGTACGTAACGGATAATGCGCCGTGGACTCTGGCTAAAGAGGGTCAAATGGATAAATGCGGACAGGTTCTGACCACTGTGCTTGAGATTATGTGCATAATTTCATCCCTCATCTACCCTTATTGCCCAAATATTGCAAAGGCTATGGCTGAACAGTTATCATATGATTTGAAAATAAAACTTGATGATTTGAGCTGCGACAACCTTAAAGCAGGTCACCTAATTGATAAGGAAAATATTAAACCTGTATTTTTGAGAATGGACAGTGAACTTGCTGATAAAGGCAAAAAGTAATAACAGAGATTATTTAATTATTTTTATATGAAAAATGTTTTTGCTGATTAATTTTTCAGAAAACTCTTTAACAACTTTCCTGAATGTTTTTGCATATTCTCCATCGGGAATTTCAAACGAGAAAGTTTGTTTAAAATTATCTTGAACAAATTTTTCCAGTCTTGGTTTTAATCCATGAACATCAATATATGTTTTTCTCTGGGCAGCAAGTAGATTTCTGAGAAGTATAAGATAGTTATGCTCCATTGAATTGGTAAAACTTTTTTTCAATACAGTTTTAGCCAGTTCCTCTTCGGAAGGTGTATTTTTCTTAGAATCATGCCATTTAACCTCTTCAATATATTTAAGCTGTTTAAATTTATCTAAAAGTGTACCGGTTGAATAGACTATTGTTGTAGGCTGTTTTGTCATGAAATCCAAAATATCTTTTTCCGTAACCCCTTTTATCCCGAGTTCTTTAACTATCTTTTTAATTTTTTCTTCAAAATTTTCCGGTTTTAACATTAATACTACCGGATTTTGACAAATAATTCTTACAAAATTATCCGTTTTTGTACCGCTATTCTGCATATATTTTAATATGCCTTCAAAATTACCCTTTACTTTCTCCGGGGCAAGCGAAAATAATGGCGGTTGATTAAGCGCACAATTCAGATATTGTTTTGTATCCATGCCATATTTTTGAAAATATTTTGCAGCTTCTCGTATATTGTATTCAAGCCTGTACGGACTGTGTACGAAAATAGAAGGATGTTTTAACGCTGCACCGACAAGTTGACGCCTTGTTAAACCTTCTTTTTCAAAACGGGAAACAATATTGTTCATCTTTTTCAAAATTGTATCTGCACTACTTTGTGAAAGTGAACAAAACTTTTTATCTGCCTCAACAAAAGCTTCTTTTGAATACCCGTCAGCTTTTAGAGCTTTGTATATATTATCAATATTAGAAAGTGTGTTCTTCTTTGAAACTCGAGTTTTTGAAGATACATTAGACTTTTGCCCGGATATATTATTTCCGGACGTAAAATTAATCGGTGAAAAATAAATATTCATACCGGATATAAAAACTCTAAAATTTTTTTTTGCTAAGTCAGAACTGAAGTTGTCAGAGAAAAAGCCTTGATACAAGATTTTTTATAAATTCTTTATCATAAGAAATCTTCTTTTCTTCCGGAATACAGTTTATAATTTCTTCAATTTTTTCATTAGACAGGTTCAAGTCCGAGAGAAACCCCGCATAATTTGGATGACAGGAGTGTCTGGCAGCAATATAATAAGGAATTGAATATCCCCATGGAGAGTTTTTATAAATTGTTTTTAAATCATCCAGTATTTTCAAAACCGGCTGCATTTTATAATCTTTTGAATAATTATCATTAAGATATTTTATAATCAATTCGGTACATAAATTTCCGGCCCCTCTTCCCATACCGTAAACACAGCTGTCAATAATAATTTTTCGTTTAATGCCAAGCTTTAAAAGCGCCTTTGTATTTGAAAAAGAAAGCTGCATACTATTATGAGAATGAAATCCGATACTGATTTCCGAATTTAGATTATTATCAATTAAACTAAAAATTGACACAACGTCTTTTTCATACATATTACCTAAGGTATCAACGATAGTTAATCCGTAAGGTTTAATTTGATTTATTTCATCGATTAATTTTAAAAGTTCCTCCTGAGAATAAATATTTGTATGCATAGGATTGGCAAAAACATCGTAACCAAGATTTTTTAGTTTATATATGTATTCTAAAGCTTCTTTTTGCTTATTTTTCTTAAAAGCAACCCTAATTTTTACTTTTTTATCTTTGCATTCTCCAAAATTTTCTATTCCATACTCTCCGAAATTAACCATTAAAGTATAATTCCACTCCGGTAAATCTAATTTTTTTAACTCTTCTACAGAGCTAAAAAAAGTTTTCCCCGGCACAGATTTTTCTTCTTTTAAAAACCCGCATTCAATATAGTCAATTCCTGCAAGGACAAGATTATTTATAATTTCCGAAACTCTATTTTTTCCGAAATTCCAGTCTATAATATATCCGCCGTCTCTTAAAGTACAATCAAGAATCTTCATTTGATTGATTTAGAAATTTCATCTGTTATATCGTCACCGCCATAGAGAACAACACCTTTTGCAATAACCAAATCATACCCCATAGCCTTAGCCTGCGCTACAATTGATGCTGTAATACTTTTATCTATTGCAGCAAGCTTTTGTTGATATTGTTTTGCGTTAGCCTGTCTTTTTGCCGCAAGTTCTTTATCATATTTTTTAACAAGTTCTTGTTTTTTAGCAGGGTCCGTTTGTTTTTTAATATCAGCTTTTGCATTATTTATAAACTGAACAAGCTCTTTACGTTTTGCAGCTTGTTCCTTTTTAAGCGCTTGTACCTGGGCTGACTTATTTACAACCTTTTGAATATCAACAACCGCAACTTTTTCTACAGCCAGAGTCGAAAGACAAAGAGACAAAAACACTCCGAGCGAAAGAATTTTTTTAATCATAATATACACTCCTATAAACTATTCTTAAATATGTATTTTATTATACAGTTTTTCAGAACTAATTACAAATATTGTTTTCAGGTTAGCAAAAAAAATTATGTTCCGGCTTTATGACAGTATGTTTATCTCAAATATCAACTCAAATAAATACTATACTTGCAATCCAACCTTTGGAACCACAAATAAATTCCGCACGATAAAAAAGTTTCAGCTCCAGCCTTCCGATTTTGAAAAAGTTGTGCAAATATCTGACAGTTTTAATAAAGTATCCGAATTTTTTGCCTCCTTGAATGGAATGTTACAGAAAAAGTTCAAAACTTTATACCCGGGAATTGTTCCGGGGAAAAAAATGAAAGGGTTTTTATTTGACTCTATTTTGAATGAAAAAAATAAAATACTGCAAATAACACGATTCAATACTCAAAATAATAGCAATGAACTCTTATCCTTCGGGCTTTTGGATTCTGATAACAAAAATATTTTAAGATATAAAATTGATAAAGACAAAAATGTTTTTGTAATGAAAGAAAAAACTAATTCTGATACCGTTGATCCGGATAGTTTATATAAATGGAACCTTGATTCTTTTGCGGAAGAAATGAATTACTTAGAGCTTTATGCGCAAAATTTTAAAGAAGTTGGACGAAAAACCAACGGAACAGAAAACAAATCCGAAATGCATGAGCTTCTTAACAGAATTAACCTGGTCAAAAAAAGTCACGGTATGCAAGATGAAATTTGCGAATTATCAGAAATATATAAGGATTTATTAACTGAACTAAACAAAACCCGTGGACGTGACTCTTTAAAATTAAAAGAAGAATATTTCAGAAAATTTACCTGTCCACGCTCCAAAAGTATGTTTTTTAAAGACCCGCAAAAGCCTCTATTTTATTCCTATACCAATGCCAGCAGTATTACGGATAACCGAGCCTGCAAATTGATGATTTGCGACGAAAGCGGAAAGCCGCTTGACGGTTTTTTATGCTTTAAAGACGGTAAAATTTCAAGAATAAATTCTAACGCACTGAACGCAGCCTTTGTCCGAGGATTTAAGATGGAACCTATTTCAGATGAAACTATTCAGAATCTTAATCTTCCAAACATTATCAATATCATAAAAAAAGGACTTGAAGATTTTAAAATCTTTATTATTGCAAAACGGGAAGAAAAATCAAAAAATATCAGACCGTATATAAAACATACCCAAACCGGGGAAAATTCTGCCAATCCCGATAAACTTGTTAAAGAGAAAACAAATTCGGTTAAACGTAAAACCCATACTAAAAATACAAAAGTTGTTCAAATTGGAGCAGAACAACAATCATACAAACTACATGCTGCCCCAAGCCAAAAAGAAGTTATAAACAAAACTGTTTCCCCAAAACATCCGGATATTCCCGCTGAAAATACTTCCTTAGAAATAAACCAAGCCGACGGAATGGCAAAAAAAGTTTCTCTTTCCAATATTAATTTATCTTTTATTATTGAAAATTTAAACACATTATTTGACACACCCGTTGAACAAAGAAGTCCACACTTAATACATGAAAAACTTTCAGACGGGCGAATCTTTTCAGGCAGAATTTCTATGAAAACCTCCGACGGCGCCGAGCTTACTGTATCTAAGATGAAATCTCCAAGATATGTTGATTTTGTCTACTACTCTATAAAAATATCTGATAATAATACTCATTACACAATTAATCTTGACCCGGAAATGGGAATGATTCTGGAGAGTACCCCGGAAGGTAAAGTTATTATTGATAAAAGACAACGGGTTCAACACATTTCAAAAAAAGATTTTCTTGAACAAACTCCGGAAGCTGAAAAACTTGCAGATTATTTAAATGAACTTTTCGAACACAGAACGGAAGGAGAGAAAAAAATAGTTAAATCTAAACTAAAAATGCGTGGTATTACGGAAAAAGAACGTGAAAAAGAGGTGCTTAAAGCTATCGGACAAGCTCCGGATATTCCGCTTGATTCTTTTTATAAGCTATAAAAACAACTTTTAGCGGATTATGGAATCCGCTTTTTTAATGCTTCATCTCACTGATTTATAAGCTCATTTTTTGAAATTCTTTTAGGATATTAGAAATAGTATTATTTTCTCTTAAAAATTCTTCTTCGTTCAACTGTCTATATATTTCCGGTGTCCAACTGTTATGCAATAAAATTAAAATTGGTTTTTGTGCTTTTACAAAATCATAATTGTTCTGTTCAAAGTAGAATTTTCTGTAGAGTTCATCTTTTCTTAATTTTGTACCATTCAATTTCTGCCATAAAATTTCGGGAAATACTTTAAGCTCAGCAGCTTTAATTACTTGTAATTCTGTATTATTACGTTTTTTTAGAATTTTATCCGTTATGGAGTTTCCTAAAAAATTCCAGGACATCATACGTTTTGCAAATGGAGTTTTAATCAAACGCATTAAGTAATAGATAAAAGAGGTTTTAAATTTTTTATACAAATTCAACCTCGTTTTTATTCCTCTTTCCCATAGTTTTAAAACTTTTGCATTTGGTTTGGCGGCAATAAATGCTAAATGAACATTAATAATTGAAAACTCCGCAGAAGGATTAAAAATTTTTTCAACTTCATCCGACAAAATAATTGTATCCGCATCAAGCCAAATTCCTCCATATTGTCTTAAAACAGCACATCTTATTGCATCTGCCTGTTTGGACAAAGAAAATTCTTTAAACAATATATCATCATAATAATTACTCAACCATTGATTCAAGTTAGAATAATTAAGTATTATTATTTCGTACCCGGGTAAGAATTTTTTCCAACTATTTATACATAATCTAATATATGCAGGCATTTTATCTGCCGGTTCCCAAAATGTAAAAATCCTCTGCGGTATATTCTGTTGAATACTCATGCCTAATATTGTATATTTTCTTTCAATAAAATGCAAACATCCGTCTCAGATTGTTCATGCAACTCGCACAAAGCGAATCGTGTCACTATCATCAGGCTAATAAAAACACTCATCTGATAATTAGTGTTTTTTTTATAAATAACGAGACTCGTGTCTTGTTCGCTCGCTTTTAACGGCAATTCCGCATTTTGCTTCTGTGTTTTCAACACATCGCAAAACTGCTCCAGTCTCAGCTCGCTCACGCAACTCGCACAAAGCGAATCGTGTCACTATCATCAGGCTAATAAAAACACTCATCTGATAATTAGTGTTTTTTTTA
>CALVBP010000003.1 GCA_944325825.1 Candidatus Gastranaerophilales bacterium
ATTCATCCGGATTATAAAAAAACTGTTATCAAATGCGTTTGCGGTAATGAAATTGAAACAGGTTCTGTTGTAGATAATATCACTGTTGAAATTTGTTCACATTGCCACCCTTACTACACCGGTCAGCAGAAAATTCTTGACTCTGAAGGTCGTGTTGAAAGATTTAACAAACGTTACGGCAACAAGTAAGATTAAAAATTTAACTAAAGAGGCGGCGCAGGAAACCTGCGCCGCCTCTTTAGTTAGACCATTTATGCAACACAATGCCTATTGTGTTGCATAATTTTATAAAGTATTTTATGCGCAAAAAATTGCTTTTTAACTTGCAATTCTTTACAATTATGTGTATTTCTTTCTTTTTATTCGGATGTAAAAAGAAAGAAATACACCCAAAGAAAGAAAAAAACCGAACCGTTTTCAATGCCCTACGGGCATCAAATTGAATAACTGTAGCAGGCATAGCCTGCACTCTTTTGCGGGCTATTGTGACTACGTCACACGCCCGCAGGGGTGAATAAAACTTACTCCCTCTACTTGAGGAGAGGGCAGGGGCGGGCGACACATTGATTCACCCTTTACGAGCAGCTGCCAGAGCTAAAATCAAAAAATGTTGACAACTTCCACTAAAAAACTGTAAAATAGGCTTATGGCAATAGCTTATTTATCATTAGGTTCAAATCTGGGGGACAGAGTCGGATACATTCAACAGGCCGTCAGCCTTTTGAGTGCAAGTCCTGATATTAATATTGTTGCGACTTCATCTTTTTATGAAACTGAACCATGGCAAATGCATTCAGAAAACTGGTTTGTTAATGCTGTCATCCAAATTTCAACAACATTAACTCCCGAAGAACTCTTAAAAGAATGCAAGAATGTCGAAAGTCTGCTTGGCAGGAAAAAGGAAGATGATGAAAAGGGTTATGCAGACAGAACCATTGATATTGATATAATTTTTTATGACAACCAGCTTATTAATACTCCTGAACTTACAATTCCTCATAGATTCTTCCATAAGCGGGTCTTTATGCTTGTTCCAATGTTAGAAATTGCGCAGGACTTTGTACACCCGCTGTTTAATAAAACAGTAGAAAAACTTTATGACGAAATAGAAAACCCTGAAATGGTCTGTCTTTATGGAACAAGAATTTGAAACCACCCCTCGTCCTGCCCCTCCCCGCAGCAGAGGAAATATTGCCATAATCGGAGCCGGAGCTTCAGGGTGTGTTTGCGCCTATTATCTTCTCAAAGAAGATTTTGATGTTACCTTATTTGATTCCGGCGCCCCGCTAAGAACACTTTTACCCACAGGCGGAGGGCGCTGCAATCTCGCTCATGCTGAATTCGATTCGAGAGAACTTGCTAAAAATTACCCCAGAGGAGAAAAGTTTTTGTATTCCGTTTTCTCCCGTTTTTCTACCTCAGACACTCTTGAGCTCTTTGAAGAAATTGGGATTAAAACTTATACTCAAGAAGATGGGAGAATTTTTCCTGAAAGCAACAGCGCAAAAGACGTAAGGGATAAAATACTTGCACATATCAAAAAGGCTCAACTTGTCAAAGAAAAAGTTTTAAAAATAGAAAAACTGGGAAATGGATATAAAATCAAATCGTCCAAAGCTAAATACTTGTTTTCAAATGTAATTGTTGCAGCGGGAGGCCGCTTCGGATACGAACTCTTAAAAGAATTGAATATAAATATTATTCTGCCAAAACCTTCTCTGGTCGGATTAAATTCCAATATTCGAAACTTATCGGGTGTTGTGGTTAAAAATGCCGTTTCTAATGACACGGGATTAAGCGGAGACATTTTGTTTACACATTTCGGAATCTCAGGACCTTTGATTTATAAAATATCTTCAATTAAAGCTCTTGATTCAATTCCATATAATCTCAGTTTTGACCTTGCACCAGAGTTAACTAATTTGCAGGAAATATTAAACAGAAACCCGCACAAAGAACTAAAAAATATTCTGGGAGAATATCTTCCCAAAAGACTTGCAAATTTCATAGCGGGAAATTTTTCGGAACTTAAAGGGCATCAAATTAACGGTAAAACAAGAAATTTTATACTTGATAAAATACATAATTTTACTCTGAATATTACAGGAACAAACAGTGGTGAAGAGACCGTAACAGCCGGCGGGGTTGATTTAGATGAAATTAATCCTAAAACAATGGAATCAAAAAAATACAAAGGCTTGTATTTTATAGGCGAAATCCTAAATATCGATGGCTTTTGCGGCGGTTTCAATCTTCAAAATGCATGGTCAACAGCTTTTGTCGCAGCAAATTCTATCTCACAAGAAGTATAAACCATGGAAATTCTTTGGAATTATCCCCAAAATGAGAAAATTGTATCATTCCCGGTTTTGTTATACATAAAAACCCTTTCAGAGGATAGGTCTTAAACTTGGCATTGTTTGATGAATACCCATAATTGTAAAAATATCTGTCCGTGTCATTTAAAATAATTACTTTGAATTTGCCAAACTTCTTTTTAATCTTTAGAGAATTTGTGCTTGCCGTAAAATCCGAAATCTTTATAATTTCATATTTATCAAACAAAGCTTGAACCTCATCCTGAGCAAGTTCTCTTTGTTCCAGAATCTCATTATTAAAAGTAAATTCATAGAATTTTAAATCATAATTAGAATATCCGTATAATTTTCCGTTCAAGATAAACTCATACTGGCATCCTGTAGAAAAAACGAAGTCTCCGTCCGGATTATAGAACTCGGAATAACTTCCGGATCCTGCAGAAATTTTTTTAATATAATAAGGTGTTGTTTTCTTATCAAATTTTATAGTCCAGAGTCCGCTTGTATATGCAACCTTGGCTCCGTCATTAATATTTTTATATTCTATCGACTCCATATTGTAAGCGTATACCTGCAAGGATAACCCCAAATTTATCATTAAAATTAAAAATAATTTCTTCAACATATAACCCTCAACTCACTATTCACTATTACGAATTATACCATAATTTATTTCAACTTTTAAGAGGAGGTAAAAAGGGAAATAAATATAGTAAACTCAAGATATGAGCAGTATTGTATCTAATTTAATAGAACAAATATCATCATCCGCCTCGAACGGAATTAATAAAACTCAGGCTTTTGATCTTGAAGATATGACTTTTGCTAAACTTTTGGAAAAGCAAGGATTAAAGCTTCAAGAAACAAATAGCACTAATTCCATAACAGGTCAGCTCGGTATGCCTGCCGGATTTCAAATTGAATCTATTGACGGCAGCGATATAAATTTTGATACCCAAGATAATGAAACAAATAAAATTGATGAACGAAATCAAGTAACAGATATTTCCGAACTCGACACAAACCCTAATTCCATAAAAAAATCCGAAGAGAACTTTTTTTCTTCTCTTTTGAACGACCAGACAAGAAACACTTCTTCTGAAATCTTTAATTATGCAATCAAACATGCTGCGCTTGCGTATGGACTTAACGGAAAAAGCGCCGTTAATGATTTAAAAGATTTTGTAGAAGATATCGCCGGCAGATTTTAAAATCACAAGAGCATGCTTTTATTTTTTATGTTTGTTATATAATTTCTTTAGAGCTATTTAAGGCTTTTTTAAGGATATTAACAAATTATAATATAGCTGAGATTTTGATTTAATAAGGAGGTCAAATGAGCAAAATAGAAATTACTCACGAAATCGAAGAAAAATGCTGCGTTCACCGTGGTGTTAAAGGTGAACCTGCTCCAATCCCTCAGGAGGGTGAATGGACTAAATGTAAAGAAATTAAAGATATTTCAGGTCTTACTCACGGATGCGGATGCTGCGCTCCTCAGCAGGGTACCTGCAAACTTACTCTTAACGTTAAAGACGGTGTTATACAAGAAGCTCTCGTTGAAACCCTTGGATGTTCAGGGATGACACACTCTGCAGCTATGGCAGGAGAAATCCTTCCCGGTAAAACTATACTTGAAGCTTTAAACACTGACCTTGTCTGCGATGCAATAAACGTTGCAATGAGAGAATTGTTCTTGCAAATCGTTTACGGAAGAACTCAAACAGCTTTTTCTGAAAACGGACTTCCTGTCGGAGCAGGTCTTGAAGATTTAGGAAAAGGGCTCCGCTCACAAGTCGGAACTATCCACTCTACAAAACAAAAAGGAGTTAGATATCTTGAACTTGCTGAAGGATATATTCTTGAACTGGGTCTTGATAAAAACGACGAAGTTATCGGTTATAAGTTCGTAAACTTAGGTAAAGTTATGGATGCTATTAAAGCCGGCGTTGACCCTAAAGAAGCGTACGAAAAGAATATCGGTACTTACGGAAGATTTGCCGATGCTGTTAAGACAATCGATCCGAGAAAAGAATAGTAAAAAAGTGACTGGTGAATAGTGATTAGTGCATAGAATTTTGCTAAAAGCTTTTTATTAGTCATAGAGTATGATTATTGAAAATAGTAGAAATTTAATCTATTCACTACTCACTATTCACTAATCACAAAAATACAACAATCAAAGAAATGAGGAAATAAATTATGACAGTAAAATTTGAAGGACAAGATAGGCGTGAAGCTACTCTAAAGAAAGTTTTACCTGAATACGGGTTTAAATCTTTAGAAGACGCACGTGAATTATGCCTTTCAAAAGGCATTGATGTTGATGCAATAGTAAAAGGTATTCAGCCGATTGCTTTTGATAATGCATCCTGGGCTTATACTCTCGGATGTGCTATTGCTATCAAAAAAGGTATTAAAACAGCTGCCGAAGCTGCTGAAGCTATTGGTATCGGACTGCAAGCATTTGCTGTTCCGGGTTCTGTAGGCGACACAAGAAAAGTTGGGTTAGGTCACGGCAACTTAGCTGCTATGCTCTTAAGAGAAGAAACTAAGTGTTTCTGTTTCTTAGCAGGTCACGAATCTTTTGCAGCTGCAGAAGGCGCAATCGGTATTGCAAGAAACGCTAACAAGGTAAGAAAAGAGCCTTTAAGAGTTATCTTAAACGGTCTCGGTAAAGATGCTGCTTATATTATTGCAAGAATCAACGGTTTTACTCATGTTGAAACTGAATATAACTATAAAACCGGTGAACTTAAAGTTGTTAAAGAAACTCCGTTCTCTGAAGGCGAAAGAGCAAAAGTTAAATGCTACGGAGCTGATGATGTATCAGAAGGTGTTGCTATTATGATTAAAGAAGGCGTTGATGTTTCTATCACAGGTAACTCAACTAACCCGACAAGATTCCAACACCCC
Organism: Candidatus Gastranaerophilales bacterium; assembly: GCA_944325825.1. Taxonomy (GTDB): domain Bacteria; phylum Cyanobacteriota; class Vampirovibrionia; order Gastranaerophilales; family Gastranaerophilaceae; genus CAG-196. The sequence continues at coordinate 5,235 of CALVBP010000003.1, forward strand.
GTTGCCGGCACTTACAAAAAATGGTGCTGGGAAAACGGCAGAAAATACTTCTCAGTAGCCTCCGGCGGAGGTACAGGCCGCACACTTCACCCTGATAACGTTGCTGCAGGCCCTGCTTCTTATGGTATGACAGATACTATGGGAAGAATGCACGGTGATGCTCAGTTTGCAGGTTCTTCATCCGTTCCTGCTCACGTAGAAATGATGGGCGTTATCGGTATGGGCAACAACCCGATGGTTGGCGCAACCGTTGCAGTTGCTGTTGCTGTAGAGAAGGCTATGGCGTAGGTTTAAAATAAAAAGAGGCGGGCGGCATAAGCCGCCCGCCTCTTTTTATTATTTTGCATAAAATAAATATGCCGCATTTCTTTGACCGCAAAGAAACGCGGCGCAAAGAAACTCCCGACCTGAACTGCGCTCACTAATCAATTGTAAAGCTCAACCTAAACGGGTGAACTCGCTATCGCTCAAACAACACCCGTTTTGCTGCTGTTTCGCTAACATTGATTGTTCGCTTCGTAAAGGTCGGCTTGATTATGTGTCCACCTGCTTACAGGTATTTTTCTGTAGAAAAATACAGCAGTGTGTGCTTTTTCTTTCTTTTCGTACTTTTCTTTCTTTTTGCCTCACAACTAAAAAGAAAGAAAAGTACAATCAATTTATACTAAATTAAATTCTATAAACGTATTCTTTAATACTTCATAGCCTTTTAAAATTGTTTTGTAATCCACCATTTCTGATGCCGAGTGCATATTGTATACATCCGCTAAGCCCAGAAGGAACGGCATAAATGTTACTCCGTCCGCATTTTTATTATGGCAGTAAATATGTGTTTCCGCTCCTGCGTGGAATGAAGAAATTTCATAATTTACCCCGGCTTTTTCGCAAGCTCTTCTATAAACATTTTCAACCCTGTCATCTTCAGCTTTTTCAAACGGCTTAAGATGAGTTTCAAACTGAATCTCTGCCTCTGCCAAGCCTTCATATTTCCGGTTAAATTCATCAACCAATGAAGCCATCATTCTCTTTAATTCTTCTTCTTTTTCCGCACTTGCACTCCTTATTGAATAAGAAGCCATGCCCAGAGTATTAATAATATTGGTTGCAGATTTATTCGTAATTTCTTTAATATAGTTATCGGACTTTACTCCATCTTCTACAAGCGCTGCTACAGCATTCTGTACTCCGCCTGCAACAATTGCGCCCAGATTGCATGATGTTATAACACCTGTTTCATCTTTAAAATAAGCTCCTTGCGGGAATTTTGCTAAAAGTTCCGCAATCAGTTTTGCAGCATTTAGTCTCCTATCATCCCCGATATCAATACCGGAATGCCCGCCAATAAGTCCTTTTACTGTAAGTTTTGCATTAGTATAGCTTGCACCGGAGATTTGGAACTGTCCAAGTTTATCCGCATCACATACAAGAATATATTTTGATTTAAGTTTATCATATTCTACATGTTCAACACCCGTCATATCACATTCTTCATCACGGGTAAACACCACTTCCAGACCACCATGAAGCAGCGTTCCCTTCTCCTTGAGGAGAGGGTCGGGGTGAGGTGCAAATCCTGCAGTCAACTCTTTTGCAAGCATCAAAGCGCCGGCGACACCAACTTTATCATCCGCACCCAGAGTTCTTCCTTTTGCTTTAAAAAAACCGTCCTCAAGATAAATTTCCACAGGGCTTGAATCCCCTACAACATCCATATGCGCAGAAACCATCAACGGTTCTTTTGAAGAATCTGTTGCAGGTATATTTATATAAACATTACCATAGCTGTCTTTTCTTGCAGAAATATTGTTATTTGCACAAAAATCAAGAATCCATTCTATAACTTTCTCTTCTTTTAATGAAGGGGATGGGATTGATGCAAGGCTGCAAAAAATATCTAATACTTCGTGTTCTTTTCTTAAAATATCTAAACTAGCTTCCACTGAAAAACCTCCTATTCGTTCCGCCGCTGCCAACTCGAACTCTTACACTTCGCAGGCATTTCGGGCACCTGCCCGTGTATGCCGTGCCTTCTTTGTTTTTGTAAATTCTGCCGTATGTATGGCAGCATTCAAACCATATACCTAAAAATTGTCTTTTTTGCTGCTGATTATTTTCTTCTTCCACGATTTCTGCCTTTTTTACTATTGCGGGCATCTGTTTTGAGTTTAATATCTGATTTAACAGGATAATTATCAGTAATAACAACCTCTTTCTTATCCGGCTTAAATACACTTTCAGTCAAAGTTTTAATATATGTATCATTCAAATGCGCATAATCAAAAATTATAAGTCCGCTCAACGAGTATTTTCTTGCCGCATGAATTTGCTTAATTAAATCTGAAGATGAACCGTTCATAAAAGTTACAAAAAGACCTGCATACAATTTTGTGCTCTGAGATTTATTTCTCAAAACATCTTCCATCAACCCCATTGCAGTTTTATCATCACATGTTAAAAACAGAGGTGTGAATCCGTCTACAAAATTATTGACTGACCACGATTTCCAATCTTGAAGTTTTGTATCAAGTGCACTCGCCCTATTAGGGAAAATAACAGCCGTAAGCATAATTTTATTAGCTCTGCATAGGCGGCTTGCTTTCTTTACGAAATTAGTAATTTTACTGCACCTGTAAAAACGCCAGTAATTCCATAGAGGATCTGACGGTTTGAGATAGATCGGATCCACACCATAAGCAGCCTTAAACTCGTTTCTCGCATACGGTGTATACCCCCAGTGTGATAAATCAAATTTTGCAAAGTTTGATGCCATAGCCTGCGGATATCTTATATAATCAAGATTTATACCGTCAGGCCTGTAACTTGTAATAATTTCATCCAACAACTCATACAGGAATTTTTGCACTTCCGGATTAGCCGGATCAATAAAATACCCGTTATGCTCAGATACAGAATAAGCTATTGTTTGAGAATCCGCATTCTTTTTCTGGTAGTTTGCCCAGCCGGGTTTTTTAGCAAGTATGTATTGAGGATTTGTTTCCGGTGGATTATTTCCGGCATAAAAAGTTTCAAACCAAATATGAACTTTCATTCCACGTTTATGAGCTTCACTAATCCAGATTCTTAAAGGGTCAAAACCGACAAAATCTTCATTTTGTTTGATAAACCCATATTTTTCCATAGTTTTGGAAGGGAAAATAGTTTTTCCATGGTAATATGTTTCAAGAAAGACATTGTTAATTCCGCAATTGTGCAGCGTATCCAGAACTTTATCAATATCTTTTTTCTGGTAATATGTTGGTCTCAGCCATACACCTTTAAGCTCATCAGCATCATACGGAATCACGGTAGATATCGCCATATTAGCATAATCTATTGCTTTTGATGAATATTTTTGAGAATCTTCGCTATTCTTTTGAGCTTTATTAATGTATTCTTTTGCTTTTTCTATATGCTGCTCTGTCCTTTTCTGGCTATAGGAAGGATTCTGTTGATTATAGTAAGCCATCATATCCTGAACCTCTTTAATTTTTGACTTTGCATTATAGAGGAACGTATCTGATGTTATATAAGAGGTAATTATATTTTTGTTCAAATCAATAGAAATTTTTGCGCCAACCATTATATTTTCATTAATCCAAATTCTGGCTCTGCCGTGTCCGCTTATTACAAATCCATTAGCCGGAATTAATGAATCCGCACCACTTAGAGATACAACCGTATTTCCTACCACAACAGCTTCCGTGCCAAATTCATTAGTATTTGTTCTATAACCGAATGCCGGAGTATATATTACAAGCTGGTTGTTTCCTCTAAGCCCCGGATAATTTATTCCTTTTAAATTTGTAAGTGCAGCGGGGTCTACGATATCAATTTTAAACATTGACTGATTAAAAATAACTTCGTTTTGAGACAAAACATAAGGCGAAAAAGCATCCTGCGCAAATACAAAACCGCAGAATAAGAATATTAGCGAAAAAATTACTAATAAAAATTTGCCCCTCATCATTATATAATCCCAAATCCTGTATAGAAATATTATAAAACATAACGGAATAAAAACAAGGAGATGTCAAAATCTTCTATTCATTTGTTGCTCCCCGCCCAAGCCCTTCCCGAGTTGAGGATAGAGTTAGTCCCCTCCCCGGTGAGGCAGCCCCAGTCATTCCTGTTTATGTTATGTAATTCAATGACAATAATCGTTACAATTATTTACTTTTTTAAAAAAGATTTTTCGCAACCTATTCAACTAATTTCTGATATAATTAAATTTATGGGGAGAATTGTTCAACTTTCAAAAAATGTTATTAATCAAATTGCAGCGGGAGAAGTTATTGAGAGACCTTACTCCGTTGTAAAAGAGCTTGTTGAAAACTCAATCGATGCCGGCGCATCCAGAATAAGTATAGAAGCAGCGAACGAATGCAGAGATTTAAGGGTAGCTGATAATGGTTCGGGAATTCATCCGGATGACATTATACTTGCCTTTTCAAAACATGCAACAAGCAAAATTCAGTCTGCTGAAGATTTGTTTGATATACATACAATGGGATTCCGCGGGGAAGCTCTTTCAAGTATTATTTCCATCTCAAAATTAACCTGTATAACAAGAACCTCCAATTTTGACTACGGAACAAAGGTTGAATGCCAGAATTCGGAAGTAAAAAAATCTCAAACCGGCTGTGCTGTTGGTACAATTATGGAAATCAAAGATTTATTCTATAATCTTCCTGCAAGATTAAAGTTCCTAAAATCAGCTAAAACAGAATTCTCATATATAAATGAATTTATCCAATCCATTGCTCTTGCACATCCGGAAGTCGCATTCGAGTTGAAAAATAACGGAAAAACAGTTCTAAAAACTACCGGACAGGGGAACTTAATTCAAACGGTAAAAGAAATTTTTACTGATGATACGGCAAAACATCTTAAAGAAGTTTTAAAAACAGATTCTTTATCCGGACTCAAAATGAGCGGCTTTGTAAGCACGCCGGATTACACAAGAGCCAGCAAAAAAGATTACTATATGTTTGTAAATTCAAGACTTGTTAAGTGTCCGGTTTTCCAAAAAGCTATTGATACTGTATATAAAAATCTTACGGGGAACTCCAGATATCCGTTTATAATACTCAATCTTGAGCTCCCTTCATCAGAAGTTGATGTTAATGTCCATCCGACTAAAAAAGAAGTCCGTTACAAAAATCCGAACCAGATTTTTAATTTTATCTACGCTTCAATAGATGATGCACTTAAGTCTATGCCGGAAAAGCCTCAGGCTGATAAATTCTTTACCATGACATCACATAGTCCGCTTAAAGCCATACAAGGAGGAGCTTCGGAATCTGCAGGGGAAAGTGACACCACATACATAAGAGCACTGCCCCCAGCCTCGGACTTGTTTATAAGAAAAGATAATGAAAATGAAGAACAAAAACCGGAGAAACCGAAACTTCATGTAATTGAACCGGTTAAATCCGTTCAGGCAAAATTTATAGAAACACCTGAATTTAAAACAGAAGATGTTATCATCGGACAGTACAAAAAAACCTACATTCTGATAGAAAAAGATGACGGACTTGAAATTGTTGACCAGCACATTGCCGAAGAGCGTTATATCTATGAGCAGTTAAAGAAAAATAAAAATATAGACTGTCAGATTTTGTTTATATCTGACGTAATAGAGGTTTCTCCGTCAGATAAGGAACTTTTAGAAAGTAATATGGATAAATTAAACAAGTTCGGTTATGAACTCGACTTTTTATCTAACAACGAAATTATATTCAGGAAAGTTCCGCAAATACTTTCAAAAGTTCCTCCAAAAGAAATCCTGTCTGATATTCTGGAAAATATGGCAGGTGATATTAATAATATTGAGGAGCAAATTTTAATAACAACTTCCTGCAAAGCAGCGGTTAAGGCAAATACTTATCTTAACCAGTATCAAATGGAAGAAATTATTAAAAACTGGAGAATGTGCGAAAATCCTCACACCTGCCCTCATGGAAGACCCATATCTAAATTCTTTGAACACAAAGAAATCGCAAAATTTTTTCAGAGGAACAAATAAACTTATAATCGGGGCGGTCTTAATGCTTTTTTAGATGCAGAGGTTTTTCCCCGTTTGGCTATTATAACCCTGTCTCCCTCTTTAATGAGATTTGTTTTTATTTCAGTGTAAGAATCATCACTCACACCGGTTTCTATATTAATTCTTTCCGGCTTTATACCTTTTTTAATCCATAGTCCTTGATGCTTATATTTTTGTCCGTCTGAGTATGGAGTAAACTTAAGTGCAATATTCGGAACACAAAGCACATCTTTATTTTCTGCCGTTATTATAGAAACATTTGCTGTCATTCCGGGTTTTAACTTCAAGTCGCTGTTATCAACCGTAACTATAACAGAATAAGTTACAACATTAGAAACCGTTGTCGGAGAAATTCTTACCTGAGTAACTTTTCCATAAAATTCACTGTTTGGGTAGCCATCCAGAACATAGGTTACATTTTGACCCTCTTTAACATCACCAATATCTGCTTCAGATACATTAACTTCTATTTGCATTTTTTCCAAATCTTGAGCTATCGTGAACAATTCCGGAGCCTGAAAGCTTGCTGCAACCGGCTGTCCCAGGTCAATTTCACGTGAAATTATCATTCCGTCAACAGGAGCGGTGATTTTGGTATAGTTTAAATTAACAACTGACTGATTGTATTGAGCTTCCCTCTGATTAATAATTGCTCTTGCTGCATTAACCTGCGCCAGAGCTGCTTTGTAATCACTTTCTGCCTGATCCAGTTCGCTTTTCGGTACAAAACTTCTTGCATAAAGATTTCTATATCTGTTATAAGTTTTTGTTGCCATTTCTAAAGTTGCCTGTCTATTCGCTAAATCTGCCCGGGCAGAAGTCATAGATGCATAGTTTTGATCTACTGTTGCTTGAAATGTACGGGGGTCAATTTCCGCAAGAAGCTGCCCTTTTGTAACTTTTGAGTTAAAATCAACGTAAATTGCACTGATAAGACCTGATACTGTTGAACCTACACTTACTGTGTTTACAGGATTAATTGTACCCGAAGCTTCTACAACCTGTGTAATTGTTCTCCTTTCAACAGGAGCCGTAATATAACGAACACGATTTTTGAATTTTAAAAAAGCTGTAATACAAATTATTACCAGTATTACACCAAATATTATTAAATATTTTTTTGTCATAAAATCCTGTATTTTCATCAGACAGTTTCCTTTTTAGAACTTTTTTTAAGTTTTTTAATTGTTTTTTGATTCTTTTTATCCTGTTTTAACTCTTCTTTTTGATAAGTTTTAACATCCTCTACCGTCAGAGTTTCTACCTGCGGAAGAGCAATTTCTCTTTCCAGAGTTGCTCTTGCCACATTATAATTATATATTGCTTGAACATAGGAATTCTGAGCATTATTATAATTCATTCTCGCATCTTGAAGCTGAATATAATCACCCAATCCGACTTCATATCTTCCATCTGCAAGTTCCAGATTTTCAAGAGTCTGGCGGACTTTTGTTTCTAAAAGCGGAATCTGCTTTTCAAGCTGTATCATATTTACATAAGCTGATTGGATATCAAAATACAAGTTTTGGTTCAACAAATCAACCTCTGTTTTTGCAAGAAGAAGATTAGAATTAGCTATATCAACCTGATGTTTAACTTGTTTTATATTAAATGTACTGTTCAAACTTAGCCCCACACTCATTCCGGAATCATAGTATCCTCTGTAATTTGAATATCCATACCCCACTCCGCCGGTTAATTCCGGAAGATATTGTCTTTTTGTATAAAGCACATTCTGCCTCATAGCTTTAAGCGTTGCATTAAGAGCTTTTAAATCAGGTCTGTTTTCTTTTGCAATACTTACTGATTTTTCAAATGTATAAGGATATTTTTGAAATTCATAATCTTTTAAAACATCGCTCTTTTCTACAGATGTTGCATAAACAGCATTGCTTACATCAGGAGGAAGTTCAAGAAGTTTTGCATAATTATCAATATTTCTCAAACTCATCGGGACATAAGGATTGTTTAAATTAAAAGTTTCCGTATTCTGGATACTGTATTCCGGAGCATATGCAACATACATTGAATTATTTAAATCCACGATTGCATTTTTATAAGTATTTTCAGCATTTACAAGGGCAATTTTTGAATCACTTAAGTTAACTTCCGCATTGACAAGGTCTATTTTGGAACGAATACCCTCCTCAACATATGCTTCTGTCCTCTGATAATTTCTTTCATTCATCTGAACATTGAGTTTTTCGACTTCCATCATTGATTTTGCGGCGAGCACGGCATAATACTTTAATTTAACATCAAAAATAGTTGTTAAAACTCCTTCATCAAAATCAAACTCTGCTGCAATGCGGTTAAATTTTTCCATTCTTACATCTGCCATAGTTTTTCCAAAATCCCACAGAAGCTGAGATAACGAAGCATCAAAACCAGGAAGCAGTCTGGTATCATAACTCTGGTGTCTTCTTTTACCCATATTCTGGCTGTATGAAACACCTACCCCTATCGTAGGGAAGTATGCGGATTTTGCCATACCGACATTACTGCTTGCAATGTTCATATTGAGAATATATCTTTTAATAACCGGACTGTTATTCAGCGCAATTTTAATGCAGTCATTTAATCCCAGTGATGCATTCTCTTCAATTTTAATATTTTGTATAGCATCTGCTCTTAATACTGTAAACAGCATAAAAAGAAGCAATATAAGCTTAATTTTCTTCATCCGGTTATATATATTGTCGTAAATTTACTCATACATATTTTAAACGATTGAAAAAAAAATATGTTCATTTTTTTAGATGAAATAATTCTAGCAGCGATTAGCTTGCGGCGATATTCCCCAGTGGAGTTTATTTCTCAAAACAGTATAAAACCCTTCTTTTTGAATAAATGCAAGAATTGCTTTTTTATCAGAAGCTTTTATACAAATATCCTGAACCTGAACCGCTTCTAAACCGTCAGGGGAAACTGACAGAAATCCGTCGGGAGTCTTAACCGAAATGACTTCACCCGCCGGAACAACCAGAGGTCTGGCATTCAGAGTATGGGGACAAATCGGAACAATCGTTATTGCATTAAGTGTCGGATATATTACAGGCCCGCCTGCGGAAAGCCCGTATGCTGTCGAACCTGTTGGCGTAGATATTATAAGCCCGTCTGCAATATAATCACAAACGCATCTCCCATTAATTTCCAAATAAAATTTAGACGTTCTTGCCGGATTGCAACCTTTTATAACAAAATCATTAAGAGCAAGCTCATTATCGGATTGCAGCATTAATCTTTCTTCAAGAACATATTCCCCTGTAATTACCTTTTTTATAAGCTCACGGATTCCTTCAGACGTTGATTGAGATAAGAATCCGAGCCTTCCGATATTTATACCGAATACAGGTATCGCATTGGCCGAATAAAATCTTGCAGCATTCAAAAGAGTCCCGTCACCGCCAATTGCAATAGTAAAACCACCATAATTTTTCATACTGAGGAGTTCAAAAGACTCAAAGTCTACTTTATTTATAGAAAGAGTATTTTCTACTTCCGATAAGACTTTTTCAAAACCCTTAATATCATCATTGTATACGACATTTATTTTCATACGAGAATTATATCATACAATGCGGTTTTACAAAAACTTTATGAATGATATAATGTAAGCGTCTGATAAAATACTAAGTAAGAGGCAAAATAAATGATAGAAATGAAAGTAATGGGTATAGCTCTTGATGTTAGAACAAATTCTCCTATAGTTGTACTGCATGATTTAGATAACAGAAAGGCACTTCCCATATGGATAGGGTCAGCCGAAGCAAGCGCTATCATAAGGTGCATAGAAGGTCTTGTTGTTGCACGCCCTATGACACATGATTTAATTACAAATATTATTGAAAAAACAGGATACACTCTTGAAAAAATTGAAATAAATGATGTCGAAAAAGATACATATTATGCAACTCTTTATCTTGTAAAAGATGGTGAAACGCTTGAAATAGATGCTCGTCCTTCAGATGCCATTGCTGTTGCAATGAGAGCGGAAGCACCTATTTTTGTCACCGCAAATGTGCTCATGAACGGTTCAGTTTCAACAGATTCCGCAAAAGATGAAGAAGAAGCTCAAGAGTTTAAAGACTTCATTCAAAATATTAAACCCTCTGATTTTGAAAAATTGATGAAGGGAAAACACGAAGAATCTGACCAGTAAAAGCAGAAATAGAAGTAACCAGAACAGAAAGAGAAAAATATGAGAATAAACAGCAATTACGAAAACCTTGAACAAAGCTACCTTTTTTCCACTATAGCCAAAAAGGTTAATGATTATATATCAAATAATCCTGACAAAAAGGTTATTCGGCTTGGAATCGGTGATGTTACAAGACCTCTTTGTAAAGCTGTTATTACAGCTCTGCATAAAGCTGTTGACGAAATGGGGATACAGGAAACCTTCAGAGGGTACGGTCCCGAACAAGGTTATGATTTTTTAAGAGAAGCTGTAAAAAAATATTATTCAAAAAGAAATGTTGAACTTGAATTAGATGAAATATTTATTTCAGATGGTGCAAAAAGTGATGTCGGTAACATTTTAGACTTATTCGACACCTCTAACAGAGTTATTGTACCAGATCCTGTATACCCTGTTTATGTAGACACAAATATTATGGCAGGCAGAGATGTAATTTTTGCTGATGCAAATGGTGAAAACGGATTTTTACCGATGCCGGACAAAAATGTAAAAGCAGATATCATTTATATTTGCTCACCTAACAACCCGACCGGAGCTGTATATAATAGAGAACAACTTGCCGAATGGGTTAAATATGCAAAAGAAAACAATGCAATTATTCTATTTGATGCAGCCTATGAATGTTTTATATCTGATACAAACCTGCCAAGAAGTATTTATGAAATTGAAGGAGCAAAAGATTGCGCAATAGAGTTTTGTTCTTTATCTAAAACTGCCGGTTTTACGGGAACAAGATGCGGGTACACTATTGTGCCGAAAGCTCTCGGTGCCCTTAATAAAATGTGGCTCAGACGTCAAACTACAAAGTTTAACGGAGTACCATATATAGTACAAAGAGCAGCTGAAGCTGTATTTACGGAGGAAGGTCAAAGGGAAATAAAAGAAAATATTAATTATTACAAAGAAAATGCCAAATTGATTTCAGACACACTTACAAAATGTAACATCTGGCATGTAGGGGGAAAACATTCGCCTTATATTTGGCTCAAATGCCCTAATAACATGAATTCGTGGGACTTTTTTGATTATTTATTAAAAGAAGCTCAAATAGTCGGAACACCCGGAGCCGGTTTTGGCAAAAACGGAGAAGATTACTTCAGACTAACATCCTTCGGTTCTAAAGAAAACACTAAAGAAGCGATGGAGAGATTTGCAAAAATCTTCGGTTAATTATTAACTAAAGAAGGGGGCGGGATTGATTTTCAATCCCGCCCCTTTTTTATTCTTTATCGCTTTAGAACATCAATCTGAATAACAAAAATCTCTTATTAAGTTTTTCAGAAAATTTCTTAAGATTTGCAATAGTATCTGTCGTGTCTTCAACTATTTGTTTAAGATTTTCTTCATTTTCGTCACCGTTAATAGTTTCAAGCGCTTTATTAACCTGACACATCGTCGCATTAAAGTTGTCAACGGAATCAACGAACTTCTTCTTAAGTTTTTCATCTTTACTCATTCTGTTCACGGTTGATGAAAGCTCATTCAGGTTTTTCATAATACTGTTCAAATCTTCCGCAAATTCTTCGGCGTTAATAGACCCGATAATAGGTGCAAGCTGTTTAGACATATTTGAAATAGCCTCGGCTGTTTCGTACATTGTCGGCTTAAATTTTTCATCCGTTATAATACCGTTAATATTAACAGCAAGCTTATTAAAATTACTTGAAACATCAGTCATCATCCAGACAAGGGCATCTAAATCATTCTTAGATGAATCTATAAGTTTTTCTGCTTTTTCAAGCGTTGTTGTAGCCTGAGCAGTTAGGTTTTTAAAGTTTGTAACAGACTGCGTAATTTCCGCTATCATCTGGTCATTCAAAAGTTCATTAACAATCTTATTTGTCTCTGTTAAAGATTCTGCAGCTTCGTATTGAAGTTCCATAAAATCTGCAATTCGCATCGGCTCTATGATTGTATAAGGAGATGTTTGATTAGGATAAGGCAGCGGAGTCTTGTCAAGCGGAGCAATTCTCAGTTTTTTAACACCATTACTGTTTACAACATCTCCTGTCATAAACTTCGGCAAAATTAGTCCCGGAAGGTTTACAACATAGTCAACTTTATATGCATAATTTGTTTTAATCAAATCTTTTACTGAATCCGGCACAAGTTTAGAAGACATTATTTGGGATTTTTTAACTTTTCCGACATCGTAGTATTTTTCATCCAGCATAATTTCTACATCAGTATCATTCGACAAAATGTCTCTACCCGTAACAGGTATATATACTGAACGAACTCTGGGAGGGGTAATTTCCAAAAATTGTTCCCCGATTAAACCTGATTGCTGAATAGAAAGCATAGAAGCCTTAGGAATCGTTATTCCGGGCTCTGTTATAACAAATTTTAATTTTACATAACTGGATTCATTTTCTACTACAGGAATAATTTCTTCTACCTGTCCGACTCTCAACCCCATCATCTGCACACCGGAGCCGGGTCTCATCCCGTTTACATCTTTAAAATGAACTTCAATTCTTTCAGCTGAAGAAAAAGAACGTCCCTTTACCCACAATACTGTAAATAAAAAAATCGTTAATGCTACAAGTGTAAGTACTCCGACTTTAAAAGATGGTGAAAGTTTCATATACTATAACCTCATTAATTCATTTTCATTGGACCATCCAATGATGCATTGACAAACTGTTTTGTATACTCAGTATTCTCTTCGCACAGTTCATCGGGTGTTCCTTCAAACACTGCTCTTCCATTATACAACATTAATACCGAATCAGAAGTCCTTCTTATAGTGGACATTTGGTGAGTAACAACTATTGATGCCGCATTCGTTTCATTTTTTAGCCGAACAATATAATCTTCAATAAGAGTTGATGAAATCGGATCCAAGCCTGCAGTCGGTTCGTCATAGAGTATAATCTTGGGCTCTGTTACAATTGCACGTGCAAAACTGACACGCTTCTGCATCCCGCCTGACAGCTCTGAAGGGAACTTATCTTCAATTCCTGACAAACCCACCAGCTCCAATTTTTCCGCAACAATCCTTTCCAAATCTTTTCTTGTATATTTTTTTCTCAACTCTTTTCTTTCCTGCAGAGCAAAAGAAATATTATCAAACACGTTTAATGAGTCAAAAAGTGCAGAGTATTGAAATACCATTGCAATATCCCCGCCCGTTGTAATAATTTCACCGGAATCTTTTTCCAGCAGTCCGCTTATAAGCTTTAATACCGTACTCTTCCCGGAACCGCTAAAACCTATTATAGATAAAATTTTTCCGTCATCCACTTTAAAAGAAAGATTATCAATTATCGTTTTCTTATCAAATGTTTTTACAAGATTTTTTACTTCTATACTCATTTATTCCGTCCCTTAATAAAAGTAAACCGCTGCAAAAATTAAATCAAGTATTACAATCGCAACAAAAGACCAGACAACAGCCTTGGTTGTTGCTATACCGACTCCTTTTGCACCGTCTTTTGCACTCATTCCGCAAGAACAGCTTATAAGCGTTATTGCAAATCCAAAGCTTAAGGATTTTAAAATTGACACATTTAAGTCACGCATGTTTAAGCCGAACCATACTGAATCAAAATATGCTTTATACGTCAAACCAGATGTTACATTTGAAGCAACGGCAGCCCCTAAAACACCAAAAAGAGCTGATACAATCACAACAAGCGGCATCATAAAAGTGCCTGCAATAATTCTCGGAGTAAAAAGGTACTGCACAGGATTAACTCTCAAAACTTTTATCGCATCAATTTGCTCTGTTACCTTCATCGTTGCAATCTCGGATGCCAGAGATGAACCTATCATAGAAATAATGGCAAAACCTGCCATTATAGCAGCTTCCTCCCTAACCATCAGAATTACCATAAGCATACCGACAAAATTCCCGCCGCCTTGCTTTACCATTTCTCCTGCCACCTGCATTGCTATAATTATGGAAGTCATTCCAACTATAGATAATGTTATCGGTAACGACGAAACTCCAAATCGTGAACATTGATAAATAATTTCCTTAAACGGTGTATTAAAGTTTTTCAAGCCTTTTAAAACTTCAATCCCATACGTTATGATTTCGCCCAAAGTCGATACAAAATCCTTTATCTCCGCTTCAAGCATTTTATATAATTTATAAGTATAAGTAGCTTTATAATATATTCTCATCTCAACTCTTTTTAAAGATTATAGCAAATAATCAAATTATTTAAAAGAAGATGATAAAATAGTTTGTTTATGATAAACTATAAGCTGTCAGGAGTCTGAGAGGGAAAAGAGATTTATGTATGGATTAATATTAGCAGGCGGATCGGGGAGCAGACTTTGGCCTTTGTCCAGAGAACTGTATCCAAAGCATCTTTTAAATATTATTCAGGATTCTGAAAGTTTACTGCAATCGACTTTTATAAGATTAAAAGAATGCATGCCGGAAACTAATATTATAAGCATGACCGGCGTTAAACATTTTTCCAATGTTAAATACCAGTTATCCTCAGTTGCCGAAAACCCGGTTGTTCTATCCGAACCCATAGCCAAAAATACCGCTCCGGCCATAATTCTTGCGACAAAATATATTACCGAAGTCTCCAAAGAAGACCCCGTAATACTTGTTGTACCCTCAGACCACTTAATTAAGGATATTACAGGTTTTGCGCAATCTGTTAAAGAAGGTGAAAAACTTGCAGAGCAAGGGTTTATAGTCACATTCGGAATCAAGCCTTCATATCCCGAAACCGGTTACGGATATATAAATTCTACGGATGGTGTAAAAGTTAACAGGTTTGTTGAAAAACCGGACGAAGAACTTGCTAAAAAGTATTTAGCGGACGGTCATTACTATTGGAACGGCGGAATCTTTATGTTTAAGGCTTCTACACTATTAAAAGAAGCTTCCAAGTGCGCTCCTGATATTTATGAGCTTTTAAAGAATTTTGATTTTACAAAATCTTCAGAAATTCCGTTTACGGAATTTGATAAAATGCCAAATATATCAATTGATTATGCTGTAATGGAAAAATCAGACAAAATCGCACTTGTACAACTTAAAAGCGACTGGAATGATCTTGGCAGCTGGAAATCTATTTATGATGTGAACAAAAAAGATGAAAACGGCAATGTTCTGGTGGGACATGTTCTGGATGAAGGCTCAAAGAATTCTCTTGTCTATTCTTCATCCAAACTGGTTGCTACAATCGGACTTGAAGATACTATTCTGGTAGAAACAGAAGATGCTATTCTTGCCTGCAAGATGGAAAAATCTCAAGACGTAAAAAAGGTCTATGAGTCTTTGAAAAAACAAAATGACGAAACGCATAAGATACATAAAACTGTTTACAGACCCTGGGGATACTATACAGTTCTTGCGCAGGGTAATGGTTTCTTAACAAAAATGATTCAGGTTAACCCCGGTCAAAAACTTTCTGTCCAGTCACATAATCACAGAAGTGAACACTGGGTCGTGCTTGAAGGTAAGGCAAAAGTTGTGCTTGAAGGTAAAGAGCTGATTTTAAGCCCTGGACACAGTGTTGATATTCCGGTCAAGGCTATACACTCATTGCAGAATCCTTTTGATGACATTATTAAAATTATTGAAGTTCAAAAAGGCGACCTTCTGATAGAAGAAGATATTATTCGATACGAAGATATGTACGGCAGGGTATAGAGTACTCGTGAATAGTGAATCAATAATAGTCACTAAGAGGTTCCCTCTCCTTAGGAAGAGACCCCGAAGGGGCGAGGTTGAGGTGAGGGGTTAACCTTAATCACTCAATCACTTAGGCACCTACCACTATTCACTATTCACTATTCACTATTCACTATTCACTATTCACTATTCACGATAATCATAGCAATCGCAAAGCTATCGCCGGTGTTTGATTAGCTGTCGATAGTAATGTTGCACTCGCCTGCTGTAATATCTGCTGGCGGATGTATTCGCTTGAGACTTCCGCTATATCCGCATCCCTTAGCGTTGAACGGGAAGAGACGAGGTTATCATAATGTATCGATATCTCTTCCAATACACTCATTAAACGGTTCTCTGCCGCACCAAATTCCGTCTGCTTTGCATTAACCGTTGATAATAGATTATCTATCTGTGATAAATAATCCTTATCATCTATGCCTATATTTCGCAGCTCGTCCAAGCCGGTAAGCTCAAATGAGGTACTTATTCCTATCTGGGATGACCAGTCTGAATCTATTCCTACCTGAAATATTATTGAATCAGGGGCAGGTGTTATAGGGCTGATTCCACCCGTATTACCACCGCCATTACCATTATTTCCGCCCTGATTCCCGGAACCGCCGCTTCCGGTATTATTACCTCCATCAGGATCTGTAGGTGGTTTTGTTCCCCCGCCTGTATTTCCTCCGTCAGGATTAGGTGGGGTAGTTCCGCTACCTGAATTACCTCCGTCAGGATCAGGTGGAGTAGTTCCGCTACCTGAATTACCTCCATCTGGGTCTGTCGGTGGATTTGTTCCGCCTCCCTGATTTCCACCATCTGGATCGACAGGATCTGTCCCGCCATCTCCATCTCCGCCGGATGGGGTTGTTACCGTCAGTTTATCAGAATCCGTATTTACAGGAATTTCTTCTTTTTCTATTTCCACAGGTTTAAGATTCAATGAATCAAAAAGGTTGCTCCCGCCTGCTGCCTGCTCTATATACGCCCCATTAGTTGATTCCAGACTCACTAATCCGGAATTTAGACTGCCGACTATACCGAACTGGGATAATTTGGAAAACAATGTTCCTATCGTATCTGTCGGACTGACTTTTATTGTCGTTTTTGTTCCGTCTGACTGTACCACGCTTATTTCTCCGTTTCCGTTATTGTAATCCGGAAGATCCTGAAGCTCGCTTGTTTCGGTAAGAGATTTTGA
This sequence comes from Candidatus Gastranaerophilales bacterium, assembly GCA_944325825.1. GTDB lineage: Bacteria > Cyanobacteriota > Vampirovibrionia > Gastranaerophilales > Gastranaerophilaceae > CAG-196. The sequence goes on from CALVBP010000003.1 coordinate 22,333, forward strand.
CGTTACTACATTCTGAACTGCGGATGTTGTATTTTCGTAAATGGTTTTATAATTCATTCTAAAAGAGAAAAAGTCAGCAATATTGGAAGAATTCCCGTCAAGACTTTTCATAGTCATATCTGCTGACGATACAGTGAGAGTAGAACAATAGACATTGCCGTATGCATCTATATCTGACAAATAAGACCTAAAGCCTTCTTCTTTCAGTTGCTGAGCTAATTCTTCACATGTACTAGTAGAATCTATTGTTATAGTTTTAATTATTTCGTCACCTTTATATACTCCGACATTACCACTTGTAATACCTAACTCTGAGATTGGAGATTCCGCTAAAATATTATTATTCCAATCTCTAAATAATGATTCGCGTTCTTCTAAATCATCCGACCTTACTTTGCTTATTAATGAGTTATATCTTACATAGCCTGCTATATCACCACCGTATCTCGTGTTACGTGTTCCAGAAAAATATGCATTCCTGACAGTTGAAGCTTCCACATACTCAAAAAAACCATAAGCACTATATCCCACATTACCACTAGCATCGGTAAAATCCATATCGCTAGTTACATTTTCGACATAACTATTTTGAAGAAACCGAGCAAATCCCTCGCCATAAAGCATTGAACCTGTTGTAAAACAATCTCTAACCGTACTATTCTTTATAAAAGATGCAAAGCCCGTACCGTTCCGCATAAATGTTCCGGAGACATATGAATTGGAAATTGTACTATTTTCAATCGTATCTGCTAAACCAGAATTATTATTATTAAATGTTCCTGAAATGAAACAGTTTTCTATTGAAACATTGGTCATTGTACCTGCAAAAACACCCCAATCAGTACCTTCTATCAACTCAATATTTTCAAAACCCAAATTTTTAATAGTCATATTAGCAAGTTTAGTTGAAAAAAAAGGAACATCCAAAGATAGATTTGAAATCACATACCCATTACCATCAAACACCAAACTGTCATGCCTATTTAAATTAGAAAATAACGATATGCTTTGCCCATTGCAGTCAATATTATTGGCTAAAATTAAGGTATATGAGCCATCCTCAAAATCGTGCCTATTATCATAAATAGTCTGCAAATCTTCTGTTGTAGATATTTTATAAGTACCAGAATCCAAATTGCCTAAACCACTAAGATTATTAAAAGCCTCGCTTATAGAAATCAAATCATCCGTATTAATGTGATTTACTTTAAGTTTAAATTCTCCAACTGGTACCATAGTGGTACCGGTAGCTGTTAAATCATTCTCAGGCACATTAGAATGATAACATGACATGGATGCTGTTATTGATGTTAGCTGAGTTTCTTGCGTTACTTGAATATCTAAGATATTTGCCAATGCACCGCCTAACACATACTTATTATTAGTACTCAAACTCACAACCCCGTTTTTTATCGTCGCTGTGATATTATTTGCTGCAAGTTTGCTTATCATATCGCCGATTGTATCCGTAGTCTTGACAGTTATCGTATTACACGCACTATTCGTCTCATCATATATTATCCCCGTCAAATTTCCGGTTGCGCCCAGCTCCCCAAACGTTGTACTCGTACTCGCAGTTACAGTCTCCGTATAAGTCACACTCAACGTCGATGATGTACTTGCTCCAGTTGTCTGAGTACTGTTCGTTACCTCTATTCCCAACGAGTCTGCCAAAGCTCCGGATATATAGCTCCCGTCATCCGATTTTACGCTTATTACACCGTTCTCTATCTTTGCCTCAAACCCCGAATTATTCAACAACTCGATAAACTTTCCTATTGTATCCAAGCCCTCTAATGTATACTCATTCTGTAAGTCTCCGGCTGAATTATACACACCAAAGCTGCCGCCATTTATTCCTAATTCATCAAACGACGTACTCTCATCCGCTTCCGCTTCTATCTCCTCGGTCTCTGACAATACTTTCGGTGTTGATGACAATGATTTTGTTTGAATCTCAGGTGTAACTATTCGTACACTGTTGGACAAACGGTTTACGCTATTTGTCACTACATTATTCGTCTGTTTATTAAACAAGCTTATTCCGTTAAACGACGTTGTTCCGTACAAACGTTCTATCTCATCTATTATCGCATTTGCTTCCTGATTTATTGCATTTAATGACTGTTCTCCGTATGTCCCGTTTCCTGCCTGAGTTGCAAGACTGCGAAGACGGCTTAAGTGATCATTTATCTGATCCAATGATGACGATGCCGTACTTACCAAATCTAATGCCGTTGCTGCGTTATCTACCGCTACCTCATATGAACTTATTCTTGTGCTCATATTTGTTGATATCGCATAGTTCGCAGCGTTATCCTTTGCTCCATTTATCTGAAAACCCGTACTCATTCGCTCTATCGCTTCATTGAGTAATTGCGTAGAGTTTGTCAAACTGCGTTGGGCAATCAGGCTCGATAGATTGGTGTTAATACTTACCATAATAACACCCCCGGGGTAAATAAATAGGCTGAACAACTCGACACTTCTCTTGAATTGTGATTTGTGAGCAGTGAATCGGGGGTAAATCTTTTCCGGGTTTGGAAGCTAAACGCCAAGTTGGTAAGATGCTGAAAGGGGTAAATATAGTTTGGAGGACAAGCGTCAAGCTGCTCCGCCTGATGTAAAAAGTTCGGGATGACAGGGGATATTAGCGAGCCGGAGAGGTAGAACCAGAGTGTGTCGCGATAGCAGCTCATAGCCCCCTCCCGCAGCGCAAATACCGTCAGAGAGCGGGTCATAGACTTTATCAAATTGTATCCAAACTGCCTTCTCATCGCCTTTACTCTTCAATTTCCGTATATCTTCTATATTCCACATTTTTAGAGTTTAATAACATATATTTTGCAAAATTTTACAAATCTTTACATTATAAACTTAAAACCGTAACACAGAGCTTATTTAAAAAGCTGAAAATTGTTTTTTTATTTCATTTAGGGTATAAATATAGTATGAGGAAGAGTTTGTTGGGGAGTATAGTTTTATCACTATTATTAATGCCTATCGGCGGAGTTTTTGCTGCCTCATCCGATGTGGTAACTCTTGATAAAAAGGATCTGGAAAAACCGCAATATTTGGAATACGAAAATCCTGCCGCACTAAAAGGAACCCTTCTTATTAACGATTCAGAAACTCTTGCAAACATTATTGAAGAACAAAAAGAGCACGATTTAAAAGACTTGGAAAAACTCTGGCAGGGAACGGTTGAGAACAACAGAGTTATAGAATTTGCATTAAAAAAACTTGCAACCCCCGAGTCACAAAGAAGAATACATTCCTCTTTAATGGCAAAAACTCTTTCCGCTATTGTTTCCGGAGCATCGTTTGTGCCCTGCCTTATGGGTGCAGACCCAACAATTTCCACTTCCGCATTTTCGGCAGGAAGATTAGCAATGGGACTTTTAAACAGAAAAAATATTCCGCAGGAGACTCCGCTTACAGATACCGAATTAATAGAACTTGCAAGTATGGTTGAAGAACTGCAGGATTCTTTGGTAAGTTCTTATTATAATTACAAAAATACTTTAACTCAGCTCAAAGCTACCAGAGCAAAAATGCTGTTATACAGCAGAAACTATTCTAAAGCCGTTAACAGCTCCGAAGTATTGGAACTTGCAATATCTTCATCACTATATGATTCTATGCGGCTTCAAGAATTTAATCTGGAACAATCCGCAAAAAAATACCATATTCAGCTTCAAAGACTTGCGGGGAAAAAAGCTGTTGATTCACTTGATATGTATCAGTACGATTTTAATTCCGTACTGTATAAAGATGATACTAAACTTCCGGACAAGAAAGGGAAAAAGAAATGAAAAGATACCTTTCTTTAGCTTTAATACTTTTTATGACTGCTCAATCTTCTTTTGCAGGTTTAGTTCTTGATGACATAAAAGCCCCAAAAGAAAATTTTTACAGAATGGGAACATCCGACACTCCGGAAACCAAATTTGACTATAATATAGAACCGACTATAAAACCCAGCGTTCAAAAAGAAGAAAAAAAAGAAACCCAAAATCTTACATACGCAGATTTGAGTATAAAAAAAATGTCACTTGAAATTTCAAAATCAATTGATATTGACTATAATGAAATGCAAAGTGATTTATCACTTCTCTGGCAGGGAGCTGCAATGAGAAGCGATACTATTAAGTTTGCAATATATAAACTTTCAAATCCTGACAGAGATAAGCCGGACAGCGGCGCTGTTAAAAAAGTTTTGACAACAATTGCCGGAATGTCTACCTTTATCGGAGCAGGAATGGGGAACCCCGTACTTGCAAGCGCAGCATTAATCGGAGGAAATACTTTAGGTATAATGTCACAGGATGCTAAAGCACTTAACTACAAGTATTCTCAAGTAACAGATGCTGACATGATTATTCTGGTAAGAAAAGTAGAGGACCTCCAGCAAAAAGTTGTAGATATGTACTATGACTATATGACAGCAAGACAGCTTTATGATATGACAACGGGAATGGTTGAAAAATGTTACAGGAATTATCAAAATTCTCAAAAACTCTCAAAAGAAGTAATTTTGATAACAGATACTTTTTACCGTGATGCTCTGGATGAACAGCAAAAAGCAAGAGGGCAGTTTTTTGAAAAACGCTCCAGACTTGAACAATTAGTCGGCAGCGATGTATTCAGAGACTTTGAAGCCTCTGTTGATAAAAGGCTCGGAAAAAGTACTGAGAATGATTGATTTTAATCTTTGTAACCTTTACTTTTCCGCTCAAATATGGTACTTATAGATTATCAGAAGGAAGAGAGATGTTTGAAAAAAATCTGGAGTACATAGATAATCTTGCGTTAAAACGCCGTCTTTCCCGTATCTCCATTGAGCAATCACGGATAGGCATTTCTTATTGCATAACTCCTTCTAATGATTATATATTGCTTAAAGATGATGTTCCCTCTGATGATTTAAATAATCCGAGAGAAGCCATTCGTGAAATGTTAAAAAAGAATATCAAGAATGAAATGCATTCTAATGATATTATTATCACGTTTGGAATAGGACTTGGATATTTGCTGGATGAGGTTTACAACACATATCCTTCAAGAATTTATATTTATGAACCTGATGTGAATTTTCTGCACTTTGTTCTGAATAATATTGATATTTCCCAGCATCTTGCAAGCGGAAGGGTATATATTACAAACGATTTAGATGAACTGCTCGCAAAACTAAATTCATCTTTTATTACAAAAGACCGGGTTGAAATTGTATATTTGCAAAACTACGCAGTATCACATAACAGAGACCTGCTCCTGCTTACTCAAAAGGTTTATGATACATGTAAAAGCAAAATGGTCGATATAAATACAATTAAAAAGTTTTCAAAAAAATGGCTTACCAACACAATCGAAAATATTGCAGCTGTTAATGAAACTGCCATGTATAAGTTGTCAGACCTTACGGGCAAGTTTTCCGGGCAGACGGCTTTAATAGCCGGGGCCGGACCTTCTTTAAACGATAACATTGCTCATATTCAAGCAAATAGAAACAATTTTATTATTTTCTGTGTAAATAAAGCTTTAAAATATTTAATACAAAATGGGATTACTCCTGATTTTGTAGTTTGCCTTGATGCTTCAAATATGAACAAAACCGTCAGGGAAATGGAATCACACATTGAGCGAACAAACTGCATTATGGATATTAGGACCGATTCCGCATTAACCAAAATGAAATTTAACAAGATTTTTGTTAATTTTTCTAATACAGACTTCTTAATGAATAAATTGGCTAAATTTAATAATAATCTGCAATTCTTTGAATCAGGCGGTTCTGCAACAATTTTGGCTTTAATCTCAGCAATAAAACTCGGCTTTTCAAGGATAGTACTTGCCGGATTGGATTTAGCATTTAAAGAGAATGTTATTTATGCTGACGGCGAAGCTATGAACAGAATTTCTCCGGAACAAATTATGGTTGATTCCGTTAAAAAGAATCTGGTTAGAATTAAATCTGTTAATGGTGAAATGGTCTACACAAGAGAAGATTATGAAGTCTACATTCACCACATTGAAAGTATTATAAGAGAATTAAAATACAGTGAAATATACAATCTTTCATCTTTTGGCGCATATATTGACGGGGTAAAAGCTGTAAAATTTGAAGACTTAAATTTGTGGGGAAATTCTTCCGCCTCTCCTATCGCAGATGCCGAACCTTTTAAGTTTGAACTGCAAGATTTTATGAAAGATGAGTTCTATAATATTAACAGTATAATCTCTCTTCTTTCTAAGGGAGTATTCTCTCCTGCTCTGGTCTCGTCAATCGTCAGATCTGTTTTCATTTATCAATATATGCAAGCTGATATTTTAAATGTACTTCAGCGTAATTTTGATTCAACACTTGCCGAAGACTTTGTAGAGAAAACAAAGCTAGCAATTAAAACAGTTGTTGAACTTTTGCAAAAACACAAATTAATTTAGTGAATCATATAAAGAGAATTTGCACCCAACACTTTATCTTTAAGGCGTTTAAAACCTTTTCCGTATATATATTTCATCTGCTCTACGAGGTTTTCTTCAACATCAATAAGATACATATCGTGGACAATAAATTCTTTTATAATAAACACAATACTTTTATTTTGGGTCCAAATAATATTTGTATTAAATAATTCATTTTTGTAAGATGAAATTTGTCCGACAACACCTTCGGAGTCATCAGCAGCAATAACAACCATCCTCCCGCCAAGTGACATTTCAATATCTCTTGCAAAAGCGTGTTCAAAAACAAGTCCGAATTTCGATGAAAAATTATCATATCCAACAATTCTTATTTCAACATTTCTGTTATATGCATTCAAGAGCTCTTGTTCAAAGATTTTGAAGTCTTGTGACCAGACCTCCATATAAATCTCTCGTTTGGCATTCTGAATAACTTCAAGAATTTTATTCTGAATATTTTGTTTTCCCGAAATTGTTATAATCGGTTCATTATAATCATCTTTAACCTCCGGAAGGTGCTTTTCCAAATAGTTAATAGCGGAAGTCATTTTTCTCTGATAGCTTGAAATGAGTTGCTTAGGTCTTATCGGTGTATAGGAAACCGGTTTAGTATTGGTTGCTGCCACAATATTTTTATCTTCAAGTGCTTTTAAGGTATCATACGTCCTTGATTGCGGAATATTAGCAATCTTTGATACTTCATATCCGGTTGCCGGATACTTTTTTAAAAGCGCAATATAAACTTTTGCCTCATATGTGTTAAAACCAATTTCTTTAAGCTTTTCAACTAAATCTGCCATAGATAGATTTTAACAAATTATTTCTTTGGTTGCAAACTATCTAACTTATCTTTATATGCCAGAAGCTCTTTAAATTTTTCATTCATTTCTTCTCTGGATTTATTTTCCTCAGAATCCTCATTCAAAAGAATTTGATTAACTAAATCAAGCATGGTGGCATTTGAAGTCAAAATTAAATTTATATTATTAATTTTTGCGGCTGCTTCAGCTGTGACTTGCTGTTTTGCATCAACCAGAGCTGCATCAAAAAGCAGCGTCCTGCTTCCGGATGGATTTTCTTTATATAGGTTTTTAATATTATCCAGAGCTTTGATTATAGATACTATCTCTGATTTATTTATATTACATGTTTTAGCAGCCTTGAGCAATTTGTTTTTTGACTTATCAAGAATTTGTTCATAATCTTCTGTGTCTGAAACTTCCGACTTTGTTTCATTAAGGATTTTTTCTGTTTTCTTAATAAAAGAATTATAATTATTACTCATATCATAAGCTTCTTTCATAATCTTTTTAAGATTGTCAAAATCCATGGCTTCGGAAATATATTTAACATAATCTTCACCAAGCCCAAGTTTATCAATAAACATAAGAGCTGTGTCTCTTTCCTCATCAATAATTAGCTTGTGAATCATCTGCGCCAGTATCGTCCGGGAATTCATAGGAGTTTCTTCACCGGAAGCACTCACATATTTATAATTCTTAAACATGTCTTTAACACTGGTTTCAACCCCTTTAGAAACAGCTCCCATAAGAATGTCCTGAATATTGGCAAGCTGTGCATACTGAAGCCCCCTTATCAAAAGAGTTTTATATGTTTCTTTATATTTTTCATCGGGAGAATCTTTAGCAACTGATATCATATATGCTTCTAAAAGTTCCTCCGGATTTCTTAAAATATGGTAATTTGAGAAACTTTCATACAATTCGTTCCTGTATTTTTCTTCTTCTTCCATATTATATTTGATGAGAGCATGAATATATTTATGAGCAAGGGAAATTATATCATTACGGTATTTTTCCTGAATCAAACTTTTAGCAAAAACTTTTATAGTTTCATTTAAGGTATCTTTTTCAACTTTTAAAGCTTTATTAAGAGCTTCTTCCGACGTTGTATTCTCAAGACTTTTAATAACCGCAATAATTGTTTCAATATATGGTTTGTATTCCTTAAACAATGATCCTTTAGGAAGCTCCATAGCCTTTTCAGCTGCATCAATGAGTTCAGCCATTGAAGTATCATTATCATCCGTATTGAGAATGAGTCTGCCCAAAATTATATTGATATCTTTGAACAGTGAATCAGAAACAACCTCATTTTTATCAGTTCTTTTTATAAATTCCGACAACTTCGCAGCCATATGATAAGATTCTATCTGATCTTGCAAACCTTTTATCAATTCTTGCTTATAGCTGAGAGATTCTATGAAGGAATCATATGAATAACTCAATGCTTTTTCATCAAGGTACTCGAGTTTTGGATAAGCAGGGTAAGCTCCGTATTTAGTCAAATTTCTGCCCTTATATTTGTTGAACAATTTTGGGAGGGTAAGGTATGATAAATCCGAATTCATTTCTCTGTAAATAGATGCTAAATTGTATTTATTGTGATACATTCCTTCTCTTGAAAAACGTTTATATCTATATGCTTTTTCAAAATCATCATGCCCGTAATTCGGATAAAAAGCATCATAGTATACCGTATTCATAAATGCTGTTTCGGCATTATCTTCGTACCTGAGGAGTTTTTTAAGAATATCATAGCCTGTATAATTTTTAATGCCCAAATCCTCAGGTTTAACCTTAGGTAAAATTTCTTTTTTAAACTCTTCAATTGTCAAGTTCTGGATATTTCTGTATATTTTTACAAGCTCATTATCATCAATCGGTGAGAATTCTCTGTCTATGAATTTAACTATATTAGAGACACCTGATGAAATAATATCGTCTTTATTAAAATACATAGCTCGTTTAAAAAAGTCCTTATAAACATTTAATATTTCTTTTTTAGCATCTTCATTATGTATAACTTTATCTAAATCACTCTTTATAATTTCACAGAACTTTTTAATAATATTTTTTGCACTGCCGTCAAAATCATCCATATCAATCTCAAACTTTGAGCCGACCGAATCATACTCATTTTCGGTTAAATTAATATTATATTTATTTAAAATTCCGTCAATTTTATTATATTCATCATCCCCGAATTCGCCGCAGACATAATCAGTTACATTTATATCTTTTGAAAATGCGTATTTAAAAGCATTCAATGCCCTGTTTTTCTGAGCGGTACGAAATTTTGTTAAATCTTTTACATTTCTAACCCTTGCTACTTCAGGCTCTAAACCCTGAATTGGATAATTCCATTTTAGAGCTGTTTTTTCCAGTACAACTTTTAAATAATCATCATCCGGCAATTTGTCATAGTCTTCTTTTGTTCTTATTACAGGTTGAAATGGAGAAAACAGTCTTTTATTAAGCATATCGTACGTATTTTTCCATCCGTTTGCTGCAGTATCTGAAAGTTTTATAATATGCTTGATTTCTTCGGGAGAGAGTTTACCCGCCAATTTTTCAAACTTACTTATCAAAGAAAGGGACGGAATAAACATTGCATCATGTATTTCCGCAGCAATAGTTCTTGCATTTGGAGAATAACCGTCCAGAATAATACCTGTCATTTGCGGACTGTTATATAAATCATTATCAATATGTTTTAATTTTTTATAAATTTTGCTCTTGGTATTGTCCGGTTTTTCCCGGAGAACCATATCATTCAGTATTCTATCGGTCAAATTGCCATTCTGGAATTTAGAGTTGGTTATATACCCGAGAGCACCGCCCCGCCTGTCGCTGTAGTCCGTTCTAAGCAATCCGTTAGAGTCAACCCAGTTATTTTCATGTTCTGAAGCTCCCCATGTATTATCATGAAAAAGGACATCTTTTTCCTGAAACGAACTATCACCGGTCTTTAAATTTACAGGCTTTATATCAGCAATATATTGTGCATGCCAGCCCATTGAATCATGATAAACAGAAGAAGAGGATATGCCTGAATACGGAGAAGTTTTGATTTTTTCTATTGCATATTTTATATCATTTGTTTCATAGTGCGGTCTTCCTGTCATATGCTCAAGAATACGCACCTGTTCTTCCGATGATAGACCGGAGTGACCTTCTTCTCTTACCCAATAGTTTCCGTTTTGAATACCTATTACCCGTTTAAGCTCTTCAAGAGGTTCTTTTAATTCCCTATGCATGACAGGAATTTGCTTTTGAACATAGGAAAGCATTTGATTAATGGTATTTTTAATTTCTTTTAGTGTTGCCTTTTCTGTTTTAGAAAAACTATAAAGGGCTTTATCGTGTAGTTTGCCCTGTCTTGTAGAAAATTCATCCTGTGAACGATCTTTTGATATTTTATTAAAATGTTCCTGAAGTTCCTTCAAGTTCTTTGCCGGAATAATTAATTTCTCATTTTCCCATTTCTTAATAATAATATCTTTCGGGTCAGCAGAAATTATTACATCCCCGTTATTTTTTTTAATGGTAAATGTTTTTACAAGGTCATCAATGAATAGTTTTGTAGTATTTATTTGCACATCCAAATCATTAAGTATTTGGTTCAGCTTGTCCTGGCTCAAATCTTCTTTAATATTGTTGGCTTCTGCAAATTTTTCAATAAGCTCGCCGCCGTTTTCTCCGTTCATCTCGGAAATAAGTACATTAAAAGTATTTATAACATTTTGCAATTGCGAAGTATTGCTAAATTTATTAAAGATTTCCAAATATGTATTATCATCCCCGAAAATAACCTTAGCTTGCAAAGCTTCCATCGCAGCCGGAATATCGGAATGCCGCTTTACATTTAATATTTTTTTAAGAGCAAATATTGAATCTTTATCTCCGTATTCCGCAAAGTTTTTAATATGCTCCATTTGTTTAACAAGGGCACCACGCCTTCCGCCTTTTACCAGTAATTTTTCATAAATTTCATCCAGTTCTTGCGTAAGAATATTATTTAAATGAGAATCTAACTCTTTTATAACTGCCAGAACATCTGCTTTGGAATTTTTCGGCAGTTGAAATACATTTTTAACTCTTTCAATAATTTCAGCGGAATCTTCTGAATTATTTTTGAGTTTCTCACCTGCTTCATTAATCTTATCCCGCAAAATAGATTCGACATCTTTTAAACCTTCGCTTTGGATAAAACTTGATAACATAGTACTTTCTTCAAGCCCTTTTACCATTTGATATCTAAATGCGGCTGCAGCATTATAAAGAGCCTGAGCTTCCTGAATTTGAGAAACTTTTGTCTGTTCATTAGTTTTTAAAGATATAAAATACTCTGTAAAATCAAGGATTTTATCAAGCTTATCATCCGGAACATCTTGTATTGCGGTATTTTCCAGAATGTATCCTTTTATTTTTTCTTTCTTGACCGACTCCTCTTCATTCGGAATATACGCAAACTTGTCTTCCGGCTTGATTCTGTCTGAAAACTTACGATTGAGGTTCAAAATTCCGGAAGAAATTTCTTGAATTTTTGAAGTCGAAAGTTCCGGATTAAGTTCGCCTATTGTCCTGTTTAAAGCCTCTCTGGTTTTTGCCAGAGAAGAAAGGTTCCTTGAAAGATTTTGCCTTTTGTCCGTTTTAATTTCGTCTCTCTTTAAAACTTTTGCTTTATAATTACTTAAAACCGATTCAGCCTTCTTTAATGCCTGATAATAATTTTGAGTTTTTTTAAGTTCCGGATTATCAAATTGAATGTTATAAAAGGCATCTTTATTTACATCAAAATTTTCACTGTCAAAGGGTTTGTATTCATCAAAAGCAACACTGCTTGAGCCCGACATTTGTGCAACCTGCATCCAATGCATGGTAGAAGCATCAATAATTCTGTATCCGTTAGCCAGAGCCGTCTCAAAATCAACGGGAACTTTTTGAACAGGTTTTTTCTCCTTGGTAAACAATTTACCTCGGTCATAAACCATAAGGGAATCACTTGAATCAAGTTCGGAAAGAATTGCATCTACATAATTTGGTTTGTCTTCGTATGCAAGTTTCTTTCTGACAATTGAAATTGCTGCACACATACCATGCTGCTTTTGATTAACAGCTTTTATATTAGGAACATCATGACCCGGAGTATGAATCGCCATGTCATTAATCATTTCCGCCACAGCAATAGATTTCTTATCTTTGAGTTGAGGATTTATTTCATATTCATCACTCATAAAATGATTTAATCTTTCAAGAACGTACTTTTTATGTTCTGTCGTTGTTTCACTTGAGACAATAAAATAGTCCAGATTATCCTTAAAATCTTTTATAGTCCCTACTGTTTCTTTTTGGATTTGTCCGATATCTACAGAATTCAACAACCGCTCTCTTAATTTTAAAATTTCTTTTTCTTTATCTGTTAACCCTTTATCCGTCTGAATTTCACTAATTCTTTTATTAAATTTATCTTTTAATAAGGCAGGAGTAATAAGCGCTGCAGTTGTCGCAGCAGCCAGAAGGAGATTCTTCCAATTGTGTTTAGGAGTATTTTTGAGTTTAATATTTGTTGAATATTTTACCCTGGAGGCTGTATCAAGAAGGAATTTAACATTTGCTTCTCCGGGAACCTTTGCCAGCTCTTTAATCGAATTTGTTATATATCTCTGATTGGGTTCCGTTAAAGAATACGGATTATTTTTTGCCAGTTGTTCTGCCGCTTTTCTCGCAGTTCTTTTACTCTTAAACCCTACTCCTGATTGGGTATTTATATTGTCAACTTTCATTTATTACCTCATATCCTATATTTTTAATTAAAAAAGGTAAAAATTTATTTTGACAAATTGTTAAAATATCGTTACAAAAAAGTCAATTTTTAATAATAAAAATACTTAATATATATAAGGTTAGATTATATAGGGTTAATTAGGTATGGTAGCACCGGTTTCAATTCAAAATATGGCAAATATGCTTTACGGAAATCCATTTGCATACATAGACGGTATGGGTGCTCCTTATAATGCTTATGACTCAATGGCTAATTCATACGGATATCTTAATCCTGATATGTATTATAATTCAGCTTATGATTATAATTCAGCAGCCTTAGCAAATACTCAGGCAGCTCAAACAGAAGCTAATATCCAAAACAATAAAGATATGCAGACTTTAGCTGACTATTATGCAAAATCATTAAGCCCGTCAGAAGGTCTCGGAGGAGCTATTTTAGGAATGGGTGTTATGGGGGCTGTTATGAATCATCCACGTTATTTAGCACACCCGATAAATTCCGCAATGGGTCTCAAAGATGTACAGAAAATGTTTAAAGACCCTAACATTAAAGCTCTCTGGGAAAAGAACTATCAGGTAATGCAGGAAGCATATTTCCAGATGCATAAAGCATCCAGCCGTCAGTATTCAAAACTCGGCTTATTCAGAAAAAGATATTCTAAAGCGGAATATGCCCAGTTAAAATCCATAATGGAAAAAGCTCTTAAATCAAATAATATAGAAGAAATCGCAAAAGCATCCGAAACATTAAAACATGCTTATGTAAATAACGGCGGATACTTTCAAGTCTTAAATAAAATCAGAGGTAAAGAAATTCCGACCGTAGCTTCAAGAATAGCAGATACAACAGCTATTGCCAATAATACTAAAGCTCTTCTTAAAACTCCTCTCAAGCCAAGCTTCAAACAAGCTTTGAAAAAAGGAGGTATCGGCGGTGCTTTATTATTCTTCGGTATTGAAGTCCTTTGCGGCGCCGGCAATATCAAAACAGCATACGCTAAGGATAAAGAAGACAAAGCAGCAGGCAAAGAATGCCAAAACTACGGCAAAAAACAATTAACTCAAACTATTGTAAAAGGTGCCGGTAACGCACTCGGTTGGGCAGCAGGCGAAGCTGCAGGTATCTGGGCAGCAGGAGCTTTAGGCGCTAAAATCGGAACAGCATTCGGACCGGGTATCGGAACAATTATCGGAGGACTTGCAGGTATGGTCGGCGGTGCAATCGGTATGTGGATTACAGGCAAAGCCACAAAAGCACTTGTCGGAGATGACGTTGCAAACAAAATTACAGCTGATAATATGCTTAAAACAGAAGAAGGTCAAGCTCAGCTGCTTCAATTAACAGCTCAGTCCGCTCAAAAAGATAAAGAAGTTGACCCGCAAGTTTTGGCAGCTTTCAACAATATTATGACTCAATATGCTTAATTCACACGCATCATACTTTATATAAATATTATACTTTATTCCTCATTTTGTGATATTATTCAGAATGAGGGTTTACTTTTATGAGAAGCGATAATATAAAAAAAGGGATAGCAAGAACTCCGCACCGGAGTCTTTTAATGGCAGCAGGGGTAAGTAAAAAGAATATGGATTCTCCGTTTATCGGTATAGCTAGTTCTTTTTCGGATTTAGTTCCCGGACATATCGGGATGCGAGACCTTGAACGGCAGATAGAAAAAGGAGTTCATTCCGGCGGCGGACAGGCTTTTATTTTTGGAGTCCCTGCCGTATGCGACGGAATAGCAATGGGGCACGAAGGAATGAGATACTCCCTCCCTTCAAGAGATTTAATCGCTGATTGTATTGAAACTGTCGCTAATGCCCATCAGCTCGACGGGCTGGTTTTGCTTTCAAATTGCGACAAGATTACCCCCGGAATGCTCATTGCCGCAGCCAGAATAAATATACCGGCTATAATTGTAACAGCAGGGCCTATGCTTGACGGAGAAAGTAAATGTGAAAAATTAACTATGATAAGAGGGGCTTTTGAGTCTGTAGGTAAGTATCGTGACGGAGTTATAAATGAAAAACGGCTTCTTGAACTCGAAGAGGCTTCCTGTCCGTCGGCAGGAGCTTGCCAGGGAATGTATACAGCAAACACAATGGCCTGCTTGACAGAAATTATTGGAATGAGTCTGCCGTTCTGTTCAACTTCTTCTGCTGTATCTTCTATGAAAAGAAGAATAGCTTTTGAAAGCGGCATACAAATAGTTGAACTGGTAAGAAAAAACATTCTGCCTTCAGAGATTATTACAAAGGACTCCTTAAGAAATGCTATTATTGCGGATTTAGCACTCGGAGGCTCAACAAATTCATTTTTGCATATTCTTGCTCTGGCTAATGCAGCAGGAGTTAATGTAACATTGAAAGATTTTGAAGAATTGAGCGAAAAAATCCACCAGATAGTTAAACTTGAACCTTCTTCAACCATTACAATGACGGGATTCCATAACGCAGGCGGAGTAAGTGCTGTTGAAAAAGTGCTTCTTGACGGTGTAAAAGATTTTAAAGACTTGAAAGGTGTTGCTCTAAAGAAAACTTCAGAGCTTGTAAAAGATGCATATATTGATAAATCGGTTATCCATGAATACAGCGAGCCTTTTACCACAAAACCCGGACTCGGAATTCTGTACGGAAATATATCTCCGGAAGGTTCTGTTATAAAAATATCAGCAGTAGATGAAAGCTGCTACGAATTCAAAGGCAAGGCAAAGACTTTCAACTCGGAAGAAGATGCAATGGAGGCTCTTGAAAACGATAAAATACAAGAAGGGGATGTTATAGTTATCCGATATGAAGGACCGAAAGGCGGACCCGGAATGAGGGAAATGCTTGCACCGACCTCGCTTCTTGTAGGGAAAGGGCTGGGGACAAAAGCTGCCCTTATTACAGATGGCAGATTCTCAGGCGGAACAAGAGGAATTTGTGTCGGGCATATTTGCCCGGAAGCTGCTGATGGCGGTTTAATTGCCCTTATTGAAGACGGAGATATTATTGAAATTGATATAAATAAAAGAACTCTTAATCTTCTTGTTGATGAAAAAACTCTAAATAAAAGAAGAGATAATCTGGCTCCTCCGGTTCAAAAAATAAAATCCGGATACCTTGCTAAATATGCAAGAACCGTACAAGATGCTTCTCATGGAGCTATCGTTTAATGAAAAGTGATTTAAGAAACTGGGCAAAATCGATTAGAGCTTCTCTTGATATAGAAACCGTAAGCTCAGAGCTTGTGCAAGAACTTATCCGGACAAGTGATTATATACAAGCCAAAAATATAATGATTTTTTATCCGAAAAAAGGAGAGGTAAATCTGCTTTCTCTTCTTAAAGATAAGACAAAAAATTTTTATCTGCCCAAAATTGAAAATGAAAATCTCCTTTGCTGCCCGTACAAGGAAGAAGATAAACTGTGTCTTTCTTGTTTCAACACAAAAGAACCGTTAACTAAAGCCTGCAAAAAAGATGTACTGGACTTAATAATAGTTCCTGCTCTAGCATGTGATAAAGATAATTACAGACTCGGTTATGGCGGAGGTTTCTATGACAGATTTTTAAAAGATACCGATGCCGTCAAAATAACTTGCCTTCCAAAAGAACTAATAGTAAGTACTGTTTTTCCGGAAGAGTTTGATATCAAAATGGATAAAATAATTACCTGCTAAA
Organism: Candidatus Gastranaerophilales bacterium; assembly: GCA_944325825.1. Lineage (GTDB taxonomy): Bacteria > Cyanobacteriota > Vampirovibrionia > Gastranaerophilales > Gastranaerophilaceae > CAG-196. The sequence goes on from CALVBP010000003.1 coordinate 39,059, forward strand.
AGAACATTTGCATTTCATTAGGAAGGTATGCGAGATATTTATTTACCATTGGCTGAAGCATTTTGCTGTATGCAGCATGGTCATTATCAACCGATACTACTTCTCCATGATTAACCCCATAATTGAAATCATAAGCTGATTTTAATGAATTTTGCGTATTATCCAGTCTAAAGTAATTATTAGTTCCGACCGTATCATTTATAGTAATACCCAGCTCTCTTGTATCCGGCATTTTTTCTGATAATTCCTGTATTGAAAACCGTATTTGCGGAACTTCATGATGGTTGATATAGTCATAAAGCGCCGTATTGCTATTTCTATTATAATATCTGATTGGAGCAGTATTTCTGCAATTATTCTTAGTCAAAAATGTATCAACTAAGCTAACGGTACCCAAACCTGAAGCAATATTCAAACCGTTCCTTGAAGGGGCTTGAATTTTAATAACGTATCGTTCCCCCTCAGGTGTCTCTATTTTAAAAACTCTCTTATCTGACTTACCGTCGATATACTGCTTAAATTTAAAAACTTTACCATTAATATTTAAATCAGGGATTTCACAATTTGTCTTAAAACCAAATCCCGTATAACGACTCAAGTATTCCGTTATTTTGCTGAAGTTTTCTTTTCCGATACTTTCAGGTACGGAACCCAGCTCAAAATTATCATTATGAAAAAGTTCTTTGTGTTTATTTAAAAGAATCTCTTCTTTCCAATCCGGACGAATTGTCAAAAGCTCAGAAACTGAAGAAGCATTCTCATATTTTCTATCCAGATAGTTTTCATAAGCCTTCATATACAAATTATTAGGAGAATAAAGATTAAATACATCCGCATTCCAGGGTAATTTGTCGTTGAAAGATTTATAAAAATTATTAATATTTCTCGGCTGTTTAACTATACTGTCAATAAATTCATAACTCAAATCCTCTTTTGATAATATTAACTGAAGCAATTGATTCATTGAGTCTTTCGGAGCTTCAATTTTCAAAAAAGCATTGACCGGAAGCACTTTATCATTATTAACAAACCATCTGTAGTCATTAATCAGATTGTTAAGCGGAATCCCGCCTTTAAACCCCAGATGTGATGCATACACTCTCTGCGAAGCATATTGCCCGGATTCGCACTTTCTATTATTTATTCTGTTCAAGCTTAATCTTTCCTTTTTATCGGAAATACTTAAACTGTTTATAGAACTTACTTTCATTTATACCCTAAAAATGATAGCTAAATGAGGATTCTATACTGGAATCAACTGCACTCTTACATGATTGTAATTCCGCATTAACCATATCCAGTCTGGTTTGATATTCCTGCATTTGCAAATCTAATTTCTTTTCAAGTACCGTTAATCTTTCCCGTCGGGCTTCCAACTGTTTTACAGCAGGGTTATCCGGATCTAAATCATTCCCTAATGACAGAATTTCATCCGAAGAGGCAACCAATTCCATTTTGGCAGTAGCAATCCATTGCAGCTTGGATTCCAAAGTCAATTTGTAAGCTGTCAGATACATCATTCTAAATGTTGATGTAATTAATCCCATACACTGTTCCTTCCGGGTTATTATCTTGTTTCGTTTAAGTTCTTTCCTTTCAGGAATGTGTGCTCATTACTTTCTGCTATCAAACTTTCCATTTTGTAGAGCTGATGCTTGTGATAGTTAACCCTGTATTTTGCCATCTTCAGCTTTTGTCTGATTGTGAGCATTTCCTTCAGGCTTGAAATTAAACTTACAGCCAGTGCCTTAAATGGATTCTTCCGTACAAAAAAGGAACGGGCAAAATTCATAAAGTTCACTAACCGTTTTATATTTGTTTGTATCTCTTCACGCATAGGCTTGTTCTCCTATACATAAAGGTTCTACATGTATAATAAAACATGTGAACTTGAATAATTGCCGTATATTTGCTTTTTTTGTTACAAATGTTAACATCTTATCTAAAGCTTGCTCCGGAATTGTTGGTACTCTTGAAAATAAATTTTTTAGAATAAGTATTATTATTCCTAATATTATTTAACGGCATTTTTTTCAAAAACTTTAACTCTTTTCTATTATAATACCGTTGTTCGTTACAAAAATTTACGAAAGAAACCAGTGCTCTACATAAAGCATTGTTAACAAATAGGTTGTTAAACATTATTCTTAAAAAAGTACGTCCTTGCATATTTTTAGAATTATAAGTTTTCGATTTCCTGGCTGTTGCTTTCCAAATCGTCTTTAAGCATTTTTCTTACAATATCACTCTGTGTATCAAGCATTTTTACAACCGTTTCTATATTAGCAACTTTTTGTGAAAGAATTGTATCAGCATTAGATAAAACATTTTGAGAAACTGATTGATAAGCTGATAAAGCTGCCGATGTCGTACCTTGCATTAAGTTACCCATAACGACAGCCGGCAAGCCGAATTCACCGAGATAAGGAGCCGCAGCAGTCATTATACCGCCCCATCCTGAGACAAGTCCTGCCAGAGGCATTAAAATATTTGCCGCACCGATTCCATACCCGTTAGCTGTACCTACACCGTATGCAGCGGCACTTGCGATATCTGCAATACTTCCTATTCCGGAAGCATAGCCTGTCGGAGAACCTGCTGAAGAGCCGTAACCATACAGTAAATCTCCGATTGAAGAAGCTCCGCCTGTTGTATACCCGCTTAAACTTGATGCATATCCGCTCGGAAAACCGGAATAATTTCCAAGACTGTTTACTCCGAAAGATGAATATGTTCCGGTAAGACCGCCTGTTCCGCCTGTATATTGAGACCAGTATGATGTACCCGGAATGTTCATAGCTGTTGTTCCGCCTAATGTTGTCATAAATGCTGACGGAGCAAACAAACTTGCCAGCTGATATAAGAATCCGCCGGCAGCTTCAAAACCCGTACCTGTTCCGACAGACCCTGCAACGGTTAAATCTCTTAACCTGTCATAGGTTTCATACAGCATGGATTTTGCATCCGATGATGCTGAGCCATATCTGTTCGCTATTACAAGATATCCGTCGTTTTTGTATGCCATAGTAGCCTCTTATGTATTCAAGTATGAATTTAATTATACTATCCGTTAAACGTTTTAAATGAATTTTCAACGTTATCGTCAACAACTTTCTTAACAGCTTCCATTTCCGTAGAAAGAGCACTCTGTTCTGTATCAAGCTGTTTAAGTCTCAATTCCAGCTGCAAATCTTGCTGCTGAATAATAGATGTTTTTGCGTTAATATCCTGAACCATTTTATCATATACTGCATTGTCGTAATAATACTGGTTCATAGCATCTTGATACGCCTCATCATCCGTAACAGTTTCCATATTCAATGTATATGTAACCGAATCATTTTCAAATCTTACGCTTGTAAATCTTCCATTGCCGTCTGTTTCCAAAAGAGCCTTTTCTGTTTCTTCAACTTTTGTTGAAACATAGCTTGCATTGTAGTAATTGAGTTTTGCCTGTCCGTCAATATGATTATTTCCCGTTCCGCTTGAGTAAGAAGATAACAAATCGTCATAAGTTGTATAATATGTTACACCGTTAAGCTGGAAAGAATAAATTCCGCCGGTATATCCGCCATCAGGACTATAGCAGTCAAGGATACTTGCATCAATTCCTTCTTCTTTTAAATCTGCCACAACCTGACGGATTTCAGCTTCCTGATCTTCCGTGAGTGAAGTTAAAAGTGTTAGTTCACTGTTACCGATGTATGACGGACGTCTTAAAGATTCGTATGCAAACATAGCAGCATCAAATTCGCCTTTTGCTATTTCTTCCGCTTCTTTAAGAGCATCAATCTGGTCATCAAATTCATTAGCGATATTACCTATAGAATTTGGTCCGGTAAGGTGCAGTACAGGTAATATTGTTTGAGTACCGCCGCCATTACCGCCATAGAGTCCTGACAGGTCATCGGCAAAAGCTATATCTCCTGTTGCTGCATCATAATAAACTTTAGTCATATCAGGATTGTCAGGATCCATATCTAAAGCCCCTTCCTGAATCAATCTCTGAATTCCTGCAAGAACGAGAGCCTGATCATCGGGGTCAAGTGAACTATAACCGGTAAAGTTGTGATATTCACCCGGAGCCATTGTTCTGGTTCTAAATGAATATGTATCGGTATCTGCGTTATAGGTACTTTCGTTTATACCTGTATAGGTATTTCTGTCAATATAATTTGATAAGGTTGCCGCCTGGGTTTCCATATCCATTCTTTCAGCTACGGCGTCATTGTAAGCCTTTTCTGTTTGAGTAACAAGATTTTGAGCTGCCGTAATCTGCGCAATAGTAGCTTCCGTACCGCCTGAGAATTGAACTTGCGGGTCAGAGAGCCTTTTCATGGAACCTGTATATCTATCGGTATAATAATGGTGAGTAACTACATAGTTATAATCCGGATCTGCACTGGATAATTGCTGCCAGCTATCTATTACCGAATCATTTGTACCATCTGAGTATGAATATTGAATTTTGGTATAATCCTGTGTACTTGGCGGTACCGGAACCGTTAAGCCAAGCATTTGATTAAATAAATTAGCACTCTGGTTAGACAAAACCGTACGTGCCTGGTTTATCTGCTGACCTTCATATTCACAATTGGATTTTCTAGCAACCAGAGCTAAGTATCTGGCTTGAGATGCTGCCATACCCATAGATGTATTCTCCTATTTGTTGTTGTTATTATGGATTTTAATAATCTTTTTTGTAAAGTCAATATTACTAATACTATTATATAGTAGTGTTTAGCAAATTTATTAATCTAAAAATAAAAAATCATTTATTTGCAGTAGTAAATGTAAAAAAAATACTCTGTATAGAGCAGATATTTTATGCTATAATTTTCATCTTATGAGGCATCCTAAATTTTTAATGGTTTTTATACTGTTAGTTATATTCACCCTCCCCGTATATGCAATAGAAGAGGTCTTATTAAAAGTTGATGACGAGTTTTTAAGTAATAAACCGGACGGAAAAACAGAATATTTATTAGAAGAAGTCTTAACCAAAAACTTTGCAAAATCTCCTGTTGAAACAATGCACTTCTTTGGATTTTACCGTGGAGAAATGAATTTTTACCCCGGGGAAGGAGATGCTGAGTATGGATTCAGCGAAATCAGCGCCGGAATTAACGGAAGATTTAGGGACGGTAAAACATATTATGAAGCAAGGCTGAGGTTTGATCCGCAAGATAATTACTCGTTTTTACAATACCTTCCAAGTGATTTATATATAGCAAATACTGCGATTCCGCACCATACAGTAATTGTAGGAAACACAAGAACTCCAAACGGGTACGAAGGAGCTCAGTCAAGCGCCTTAATCCCTTTTGTTGCCAGATCTCAAATAGGAAGAAATTTTGGCAACACCCGAAAACTCGGACTACGGGTTAAAGGGAAATATGATTTTATTGAATATGATATTGGCGGATACAGTTCGGATACTTATTTCAGAAAATTCTTCCCCGGTGCCGAATTCGCAGGGTGGGCAACATTAAAACCCCTTGCACTTACTAACGGAAAGTGGGGAAGCTTAAAACTGGGAGGAGGAATCACTGCCGGTCAGAATGAAATTGACTATTTTGTCTCGGGTGCTTATGCCGGATATGAATATAAAAACTTTTTTATAGATTTTGAATACGCAAAAGCAAACGGGTATAACGGAGCACTTGCTCTCTCTTCCGATGAAGCGGAAGGTTTTTATACCACACTGGGATATAATATCACACCTAAACTTCAATTCTTAACAAGGTACGACCAATTCACACCGAATCTGGCATACACTGATGATATAAGAAGAGAGTACTCCTGCGGATTTAATTATTTTATTAAAGAGCAGGCTCTAAAACTCATGTTGAATTACGTTTTTTGCCAGAATGATTTATTTGAAGATTCTCACAGGGTAATTTTGGGTACACAAATCCTTCTTTAAACTATGCAAGAGTATCCAAACTTTTAAAAGCACTTTCTGCAATCTGAACATCAAGATGAGCCGTGCTGCCGTCCGATTCAACCTCTACCAATGCAAACATTCCGGTTTTATCCAGTTTTGTCTTTAATTCCTGAGCTTGTGCAAGAGTTAACCCGCCGCCCAAATCAAGTTTTGGATTTTCTCTATTATAATGACTTGCCGAGCTTTCACTTTTAACATGCGGAGATGTTTTTGTCCCCAGGGCTGAAGTTACGACAATATCTTCACCTATCATGTCCGAAACTTTTTCAAGTATAGCACCCGTGCCTTTTCTGGCATACGGAATGTCATTTATAAATGATGCATCACTTATAGACCAACCCTTTCCGCCGGACAATCTTTCAAGAGCGGAATCTGCTGCCGCCGCCTTGAGGGCAGCATCTCTGCTCATCGTTGAATAAGATATTCCGGTTGAAGGAGATGAACTTTGTAAATCCCATTGAAACTTCGTTTTCTCAGGAACTTTATAATCAGACCAAGAAAATCTGAACATATCATTATTCTTAAAGTTTACTGAATTATTACCGGTTGCTTTAAAAGATTTCCAAAAATCAGAATAAAAATCTTTATTAGCTGTTTCATTTTCTGAAAAACCGTTATTCCAAATCCCTAAAGTATTAAAATTCCCTAATAAAGAAAAATTATTCCAATTATTCCATAAGTTTAATCCGCCAAATGCAGCAGGCATGTTCCAAAAATTCCCGCTAAACGACGGAAGCTGAAGTTGATAACCCGCAAAGTTTATATTTTTGAATATTGTAGATTCTATGGACATAATTTCTCCTATAAATATATAAAGTATATAATGTTTGCATAATTGTCTTTTTGTTACAATTGTTTACACTGATGTTAGTCTACATTTAATAAAGGATTTCAAAAGATGAATAATCGTTTATTATATTAAGTAGCAAATTGGAATATAAGGAGATGTTAGATGAAAAGAATAATTTTAGCTTTAGGATTTTTGCTTGTTTTAAACAGCGCTGCATACGCCGACGGTAATGCATTTACACCGTTAAACTTTAATGATACCAGCTACGGAACCACATCAAATGCAGTTTATAATAAATCTATAGATGCGACGGCAAGCGAAGCTGTAGGCAACGGTAATATTCAAAATGCTTTAACTCAGCTTGAAAATGCCCAGGTTGATATTCGCAATGACCTTTTAAACTGCAAAACAAAATATGCTGATGTAGACGCACAGTATAAACTTATTAAAAACGAAAGATCCGCTTTGAAAAAACAAGTAAAAGCTATCGAAAAAAGAATTAAAGAAATAGATAATGCAAAAGAAAAAATCAGAAAAAATATGCTTTAATTTTTATGAAGAATGAAGAGAGCGGCGGGTCTGATAAATATCAGACCCGCCGTAGTTTTAATTTCTGTTTTGGAATAAAGTATCACTCCTGTCCTGAAGACACATTCCGAATTGACAGCTTGAATTATAACTGTAATCTTTGTTTTGAGGACGGAAATCCCTCAACTGGCTTTCAACAGCATTGTTATTTGCAGGAGCGAGACGGGCCTCCGGAGAGTCTGCAAATTCATTAATCATTGAATCTGTCTGATACGTCGGTGTCATAGGTTCTCTTATCTGTGCAATTGAACACGCAGTCTCGGTACCATCTACGGGGCAGGAAGCAAAGACAGGGGATGAGATTAAAATAACGGCTGATATCAAAAACTTTTTCATAAGTTACTCCTTATTCACACTCTTTAGTGTACTTTAGTTTTTATAATTAACATTAGCTGTTCGGGCTACTCTAAAATATTGTTTTATATGTATTCTTATTTGAAAGTTTCCACTATTTGAAGGATTTTACAAAACTTAATATAATGTTAGCATACTAAAAGAAGGGGATTGGAGGGCTGTTTTTTGTACGCATATAATCAGCAGAGAGAAGTCCGAACCTTACATGTAGTCCCGCAAAGACATGTTGTAAGAAGAAGGATTCAGCCAAAAAAAATCAGGGTTAAAAAAGTTAATCCTATTGTTGCTCTGTTTAGATTTGTTGTTGTAATGTCTTTTTTAGCAGCCTTCGCAGTATTTGTTTTGCCTGTAAGTTTTCACAGACTGGTAAAGCAGGTGTTTTTCTATTCCGGGATTCCTGTCAAAATATCTTACGAAAACAATATGAAAATACAAAACCCCGTTACGGATACATCAGTTAATCTATACAGCATTGCAAATCCTATTACAAACTATATAAGTAACGATTTATACAAAAACTACCTTCTTTTAACCCCTACTATTCAAAAAATGCATAGTGAAGTTACCACTATGTACCACACATCCGAAATGAGCGGATTAAAGAAACAGCTGCAAAATCTTATGGCTCAATACCCAGCTATCAAGCCTGCTATCTATGTTTGGGAATATGACAGAGGACAATATCTTGATATTAACGCAGAAAAAATTTATCCTGCTGCAAGTATAATCAAACTGCCCGTACTGGTCAGAATGTTTAAAGCAATTGAAGCAAATCAATTCACTATTTATGATGAGATGAAAATGCATGAACAATACCGTTCCTCCGGTTCAGGGAATCTACAGTACGCAAGAGCCGGCAATTCATATACAATAGATCATCTTGCCAAAATTATGATACAGGATTCCGATAATACTTCAACTAATATGATTATGGCAAAACTTGGCGGAATGGATGACATAAATATCGGACTGAGAGACTGGGGGATTTCAACCACTTATGTAAGAACCTGGCTTCCTGACTTAGGCGGAACAAATAAGACTACTGCGGCAGACATTGCAAAAATTTTATACAACCTTGATAATCCCGGGTTTTTAAATATCAACTCCAGAGAAAGTATAATTGACTATATGAGTCATGTAAAAAATGACCGGCTTATACAGGCAGGGCTGGGCGACGGTGCATTATTTATACACAAAACCGGTGATATCGGCACCATGCTCGGAGATGCAGGAATTGTTTATGCACCAAACGGTAAAAAATATATAATTGTTATACTGGCAAACCGTCCTTACAATTCTCCACAGGGTAAAGACTTTATAGTTAAAGCTTCTGAGCTTATTTACAAGACTATCGCAGGTTAATTGTAAATTTTTGTTAAATATCACCCCTATTTAGCGCAAATATTTTTATTTACGGCTTTTTTGATAGTATGATTAGAAAGTGTCTAAAAGGAGTAAGTTAGCATGAATTTCGTTCATCTCTTTACAAATTTTAACAAAAAAGCAATTTTTAAAAGTATAGATTTTTTATATAAGTACATAGGTAATTAGAGGATTGAAAATTATGAGAAATTTTGCAAAAAAACTATCAGCCATCGCTTTATGTACAGTATTTGCATCCATGCAAATAGCTTTTGCTGCCCCGATTGATACCGGTTTGGGCGGCGGTATCGGAGGTGCCGTAATAGATTCTACTCAAGGCGGGTTTGCAGGAGCTGACCTCTCAAAACCGGGTAATGCCGACCTTAACTTTAACGGCAACGCTCATGTTAACTGGGGTTCTTTGAATATTAACAAAGGTGAAAGCCTTAATTTCAACGCTGTTGACGGTGCAAACGGACTTACCATTGTTAACACTGTTAACGGAGGTATGTCTAAAATTTACGGCTCAATCAATGCGAATGACGGTATTGCAAAATTAATTATATCCAACCCGAACGGTATGTTATTTGACGGGGCAAAATTTACTACAGCGGGAGATTTGATGTTAACAACTCAAGCTCTCGGTGTAAATTATGTTAACGGACAACTTGATATTTCAAAATTAAATCAGGCTGCCATTAACGGTATTACAATTCAGAACACAGACTTCACTGTAGGCGGAGAATTTAACATCACAGCACCTTCAATTGAGATTATTAAAGGGGCTATTAACGCAGCTAACGGTTTAAAACTTGTTACCAGAAACGGTCAAGATTATTTAGTTGCTCCGGCTGAAGGTCAAAAAATCACTAATCCGGGAGTTAGATTAGAAACAGTAAGTGTTGACGGAAATGTTTATATTTTATCGGGAGAAGATATTGTTAAAGTTGTTAACGGCGGAACTATTAACGGCGATTTAACAATTGATTCACAAGGTGTTGTGGCATTAAATTTTTCAAATGCTGATAAAAATCTTTTGCACATCACCGGAAATCTTGATGCAAAATCAACAGGCAGCGCTTCCACAAATATTATTGATGCTGCAACCGGCAACAATCTCGGCAGCATGATGTACGTCGCAAATACTAAAGTTGACGGTGATGTCTCATTAACTAATGCCGGCGGTATTATGGAAGTCGGAAACTTAACAACCGGCGGGGATGTTTCATTAACAACGACAACCGGTGTTAATGACCACATTAAACACTATGTTCACTTAATCGGCAACAACTCTATCGGCGGAGACTTAAGTATAGATTCAATTCACAATATCCACATCGGCGGTTACAATTTTGAAGAAGGCCAAATTGCTGCAGGCAGCTTGAATGTAGCCGGGGCAATTGATGCATTGGCAAGAGAAGGCAGCATCGGGATTTCTGTTGATACCACAGCTGCAACAATAGCTCTTGAATCAGGGACATTAAACATTATCACTGATGGTAAAGCTACTTTAACAGCTGATGAATACAGCTTAATTGCTAACGGTTATATCGGCGGCTTAGATTCAACCGAAAAATTTATCGGCTCAATGGAAGGATACAAATTGCTTCCACCTGAAACATTATCACTCCTTAACGTTAACGGAGGAAAGATTACAGCTCTCGATGCCCCTTATGCAGCGGTTGGCTCTAAAACAAACCTCGATGTAACAGGTGTTAACGGTAATAAAGTTTATCTTGAAGCTGAAAACGACTTAAAGATTTCAGGCAACAATCACGCAGAACAAATCACTGTCGGCAACAAAACGGATAACTTAACAGTTGATACAGCAAGCAGAGATTATAATTTAAAATATACAAATATTCGAGATGCCCAAGAAATCGTAATCAATGGTGATACTGAAATCACATACGAAATGGCAAACGGCGAAAACGGGTTAAACATTAACAGCAACGGAAGACCTGCTAACACTACTTACCTCGTAGTTGACGGCGGTGACCAACCGGGACCCGGCCCAGACCCGGAACCGCTTCCAAATCCGGAAGATAACGACAACGTTAAAATCTTGAACAACTTACAAAGAGATCAAATAAATGCAGCAATCGATGCAAACGCAGTATACACTCCGGTAGCATTCGCAGCTGACCTGGATGAAGAAATCGATAAAGGTGTTCGCAAGAACGTTGACGGATCAGTAACAGTTGTTAAAACCTACGCTATGGGTAAGTAGTTTAGGTAAGGGAATTAAATAAAGATGGTAAGAAAAGAGACCGGCACTAAACCGGTCTCTTTTAATTTTATAAAAATACACAAGTCTATCGTAAGATAGTTAATTATGTGCTAAAATACTTTTATGGACATTTTAAGAAGGCTTCTGAAAAAATTTAGAGAGATGGATAAGAAAAAGCGTACTTATCTCATTGCTATAATTTGCGTTGCAGGTGTAATGATATGGGCATTTGTATCAGCAGGAATTATTACCAGTAACTTCAACAGAGCCCAGCTTAAAGATACTGAAAATGAACAAAAAGTTGATGCACTCGGAATTATTATTACAGAAACAAAAGACGGTAAAAAATATTTTGAAATTTACGGAGAAAAAGGCAACTACAGTAACGAAGAAAGTTTGGCAATACTTCATAATGTTGTAGGTAACTTTTATAAGGATAATGAAGTAGCAATGAGCTTTCAGTCCTCAAAGGGCTCCTATAATGAAGAAACCGGTGTGATTACATTATATGAAAACACTTACATTGTACTAAAAGACCAGACCTCTCTATCTACAGACAAACTCGTTTGGTCAGGTTCCGACAAAGATACTATTGCTGATGGAAATGTTATAATAAAAAAGGGTAATGAAATGACAGCTGTTGCTGATAAATGTATAATAGGCGCAGGTTATGATAAGTTTAAAATAATAGGAAAAACTCAAACAAAATTGTATGGTGATAAGTAAGGAGAATTAATGAAAAAGATACTTATAATCTCATTTTTAATATTTTCAAGCCTTGCGGTTTTTGCATCAGATTTAATTATTGAATCAAAAACCCAAACTTTTTCCGATAAGGAAAAGAAAATCAAACTGGATGGAGGCGTTACGGTTAAGATTGATAATTTAACCGTTCAAAGTCCTCGAGCAGATGTCTCCATAAGACGCAACAACAGGCTTGATACAGCAACTTTCTATGACAAGCCTTATGCCTTTGAAGTAAATGCGAATAAAAAAAGAGAAGTTAAAGCAAATATATTACAGGTATCTTTAATTAATAAAATTGTAAGAGCGGAGGGAGATTCTCAATCAATCATTACGGAAGGGAACACTCCTATTGTAGTTATCAATGCAGACACTCAGGAGTATGATACTAAAAGCAGTGTAATGGTTGCAACAGGAGCTGTATCGATTAAATATAAAGATATAGAAAGTTTTTCAGACAAAGCAGTAATCATAGCTGATGAAAAGGGCGGACTGCGAAAAATTGATCTGATTGGGAATGCTAAAGTTAAGCAGGAAAATAATAATTCAGAAGGGCATCATTTTATTTACAACCCGATAACAGAAGAAATGAGCGTTTCAGGAAACACCAAGACCACAGCATTTACAGAAGACGGGAAAAAACTTGTTATTCATTCGGATTACCAACAGTATAATAAGAAACAAAACTCCTATATAGGAACCGGTCATGTTAAAATCTGGTTTGATGAATATTATGCACAAGGACCTAAAGTCAGTGTTTTCCCGGATGCAAATACCGGAAAACCAAATGAAGTTTATTTTGTAGGAAGATCTAAGATTGTTCAGACAGACAAGGATATTATTGCTGATAAAATTAAAATGACTATGGATCCGAAAGATTTTGTAGCAGAAGGCAATGTAAGAACAATTATTCATAATATAGATACAAAAGAAGAGGATTTATAATGTCAGAAAAAATAGATAAGGCGATGAGCCTGTTTAAAGAGCATAAATACAACGAGGCGATTGATGCTTTCAGTTCCGTTTTGGAAACCGAGCCGGACAATGCGGATGTATATAACAATCTTGCTGTTGCATATTCTTGCGTAGGAGATTTTGAACAGGCAGAAAATTATTATATTAAAGCTCTTGAACTCGATCCGCAGCTTGCGCAGGCATACATAAATCTTTCAGACTTATACTACAAAGCCGGAGATTTAGCCTCCGCTGTAGGTACTCTGCAAAGAGGAAGCTATGAATTAACAGATAATATGGTTATAGCCCACCTTCTTGCAAGAGTATATATTGAAGACCAAAGATGGGATGATGCTATTGAAGAATTGGACAAAGTCCTTGAAGATAATCCGGAAAATTATGATGCTTTTTATGATTTGGGACATGTGTATTTTGAACTAGGAGATTATGAAGGTGCTATTTCTTGTTTTGAAAATGTTGTAGCATACAAAGAAAATAACGAATTAATATACTACGCACTTGCTCAGGCTTATGAAGCTAATAACGAAATTGATAAGGCAATTTCAAATTACTTAAAATCAATTGCCGTTAATGATAAATTTACCCTTGCATACAAAAAAGTCGGAATTCTTTTTATGGCAAGAGGAGATTATGAAGACGCTATTGAGTATTTTGAAGATTATATTAATTTTGATATTCCGAAAGAAGAAAAGGACAGCGTTAATAAACTCATTGAAAGAATTCGGGCTAAAATCGGCTAGGATATTTAATTATTTATGCTATGATTAGAGAATGAATACAAAATACTGGACAGCTTTTTCATCAATAGAACAGTTGGATTCGACTTTTATCCGGAGACTTTATAATTACTTCGGAGAAATTGAAGCTGCTTATAATGCCTCCGAAAAAGATTTAAAACAAATAGAAGGACTTAGTGTCCGCAAAGCGGAATTTTTTATAGAAAAAAGAAGAAATCTTGATTTAAATAAAACCTTCGAATATGTGCTGGATAAGGGAATAAAAATTCTAACTTTTGATGATGAAAATTATCCGTACATGCTGAGACAAATTTCAGATCCGCCGGTTTGTCTTTATTATAAAGGAAACTTGTCTGAGTGCAATTTAGAAAAAACTCTTGCCTTTGTAGGTTCAAGAAGAGCCAGCTTTGGAGGTAAAGACAGTGTCAGGAAAATTATTTCGGACTTTGCAAACACTGATATATGTATTGTTTCAGGACTGGCAGCAGGAATTGATTCCGTCTCCCACGAAAGCGCTCTTGATAATAATCTTAAAACAATCGGAGTTATCGCAAGCGGCTTAAATTATACCTATCCGGCCACAAACAAATACTTATATGAACAAATTGAAAACGGCGGAGGAGCTGTTATAACAGAATATTACCCGACTTTTGAACCATTGAAATTCAGATTCCCTCAAAGGAACAGAATTGTCTCCGGTCTTTCTTACGGGACTGTTATTGCGGAAGCTGCAATAAGAAGCGGTGCTTTAATTACGGCCAACTTAACGCTGGAACAAGGACGTGAACTTATGTGTATTCCGGGCCCTATTTCCAGTTCAAATATGGAAGGAGTCTACAAACTGCTTAAAGACGGAGCGTCGATGGTAACTTCCGGAGATGACATACTCAATACCCTCGGATGGGAAGTTAAGCGGGTAGTTAACTCTGCTGATTCCGGAAAGTTAACAGAATTAAACATGGACGAAAAAAGACTTTTTGATATAATAAGTGTTGAGCCGAAAGGTTTTGATGAACTTATTGCCGCATCAGGCATGACCGCAGATGAGCTTTTAATCTGCCTGACGGGAATGGAGTTAAAAGGATTAATAGAACAGACAGCAGGAGACAGATATAAAAAAGCATGACGACCTCAGCAGCAGAAAAAAAACCTAAATCTAAAAAAGAAAGAGCTCTTGTTATTGTTGAGTCTCCGGCAAAATCCAAAACAATTAAAAAGATTCTCGGTGACGGATATCAGATAGAGGCGAGCTTCGGTCACGTAAGGAATCTTCCGGAAAACATACTCGGGTTTGATGTACATAACAACTTCAAACCAACTTATGTTGTAATTCCTGAAAAGAAAAAAGTCGTTGCAAAACTGAATGAACTGGCTAAGCATTCAGATAAAATCTATCTTGCTTCCGACCCTGATAGAGAGGGGGAAGCTATTGCATGGCATGTAAAAGAGCTTCTTGATGTTGATGACAGCAAAGTTTTCAGAATAGAGTTTAACGAAATTACCCCAAAAGCTGTTAAATATGCAGTTGAACATTACCGCCAAATTGATATGGACAGGGTAAAGGCTCAGCAGACAAGACAGATTCTGGACAAACTCGTAGGATATAAACTGTCTCCTGTTCTTTGGAAACAACTGGGAAATTATCATCTTTCTGCCGGAAGAGTTCAGTCGGTTGCGCTTAGAATGATTTGCGAAAGAGAAGAAGAAATCGAAGCTTTTGTACCAAAAGAATACTGGTCAATTCATGCTCTTATGGATAAAGACGGCAAAACGTTTGAAGCGGAAGTTAATAAATATAAAGGTAAGAAATTTGATATTAATAATGAAGAAGAAGCCCTTAAAATAAAAGAATACCTGCTGGCTCCCGATACTGAATTTAAAGTTGAAAAGGTTACTAAAAAAGAAACCAAAAGGAAACCGACAGCTCCTTTTATAACTTCAACCCTTCAAAGAGCTGCTAGCTCAAAGCTGGGTTTTGGGGTCTCAAAGACAATGCAAGTTGCCCAAAAGCTCTATGAAGGTATTGATATTGACGGAACACCTATAGGTCTTATCACCTATATGAGAACAGATAGCGTAAGAATTTCCGATGATGCTCAGGCTATGGCTAAGGATTTTATTTTGAATAACTACGGTGAAAAATACTATCCTGCATCACCAAACATATATGCCAAAGGCAAACAAAACGTTCAGGATGCTCACGAAGCTATAAGACCTTCTTATCCTGAAAGAACTCCTGAAAGTATTAAACAATATCTATCATCAGACCAGTATAAACTATACAAACTTATCTGGGAAAAATTTATGTCCTCCCAGATGGCCCCGGCAAATATTGCAAACAAAACTATTGATATTACTGCCGGAGACTATTCCTTAAAGGCAGGAACCAGCAAAATTCTGTTTGACGGATTCTTAAAGCTATATAATGATTCTGAAGAAGACGAAAAAGAAGCGGATGCAAAGATTCCGGATTTAGAAGCCGGTGACAAAGTAATTTGTAAAGAAATTACACCGAAACAGCACTTTACCCAGCCGCCGCCGAGATACAATGAAGCTTCTCTTGTAAAAGCGCTTGAAGAACACGGAATCGGACGTCCGTCAACTTATGCAACAATTATTACGGTTATTCAAACAAGAAAGTATGTTGAGAAAAAAGACAAGGCTCTTGTTCCGACCCTTCTCGGAAGAACCGTCTGTAAACAACTTGTAAGCCAGTTCTCAGAAATTATGGATTACAAGTTCACTGCAGGAATGGAAGAGAAACTGGACAAAATTGCGGAAAAGAAAGCTGTTTGGAATGTCGTACTTCAAGAGTTCTATACCCCTTTTATGGAAGTAGTTAATTCCGTAATGAAAAATTCTCAAAAAGTAGTCATTGAAAGTGATAAGGTTTGCCCTAACTGCGGACGGAAAATGCTTGTCAGAACAAGCCGCTTCGGAACCCAATTCCTTGGCTGTTCAGGGTATCCCGAATGCAAAACAATTATTTCTTTAAATAACTCGGTTGAACTGGAATCCGCAGAAGACGGAGAAAATAATCAAGCTCAAACATCCAATGAAAAGTGTGAAAAATGCGGCAGTTCAATGGTAATGAAAACCGGACCTTACGGGAAATATCTTGAATGCGTTGAGTGCAAAAACAGAAAAAAATATGTACGCTCAACAGGTGTAACCTGTCCTAAATGCGGCGAAGGTACTATTATTGAAAAAAAATCCAAACACGGAAAGATATTTTTCGGATGCAATAGATATCCAGATTGTTCTTACGCCCTCTGGGATGAACCTACCGGGAATAAATGTCCTGAATGCGGCGAACTTTTAGTTAAAAAGAATACTAAAAACGGTATTTTTGAAGTCTGCTCGAGCAGAACCTGTTCTTATAAAAAGCAGCTTGAAACACCTGCCGGAGAGAATGAAGCTTAAGCACTGATTTTCCCCATATAGGTACTCTTCCTTATATTTACCCACCTTCTATATTTACCCCCCCCCAGGATTGCAAAGCAGAATAAAGTATGTCATAATGTTAGTACTTTATATAGGTGTTTATTTTGTTCCTACATTTTTAATAAAAAGGGAGAGTAAGCTCTATAGTTTGCGAAGTATACCCGCCGATACAAAATCGCCAGCGGGAAACGGATATTCTAAGGCACTCACCCACCTGCTGGTCGGCAGGTAACAAAATCGCACTTATATAAAGTTTTTTATTTATCTACAGTAATATCTGCGTACCCACAAGAATTCTATGCGAATCTTTTGCCGCATCATTCTGACAGAAAACATAGTTGAGGATTAATCTCAAACCCTGACCTTTAATAAAATAATTCAATCCGAGAGAATATTCTCTTTGATTATTATGTGAAATATTCCTATCAGGATCAAATTCATCATATCTTGCAAGAATTTGAAGTTTTTTAGTAAGCATATACCCCAAAGTAGCGTAAAAGCCGCTTGCATGCTTATCGGTTGAAAACCCGCTCGGGCCGTTGTAACCGTCAGCATTTGCCCATTCAAAATTAGCCATAAATCTTTTATATTCATACCCGATGTAGGCACCTGCCACACAAAAACTGTTATCTCTGTTTCCGGCATCTATACCGCCGCCGATTTTAAGATTACCGTATTTGCCGTTTGTTTTAGCAAGAGGTTTTAAGTTAACCCATCCTATAAATTCTGTACCCGGAAAAAATTCCTGAAAATATGTATCTGAACTATATACACCCAAATCATAATCTATCAGACTATAGTCTCCTGAGACTCTGGCTCCAAGTTTACGGATTGTTCCAAAATTTCTCGAAATTTGCGACCTGGCAATAAAAGGCAAGACAAACGGGCCGTAACCGCCTTCCATACCGACAGGAGGTCTGGTATGTCCCACCATAACTCTATGATGCGGAATTTTATTTGTTGCAATATACATATCTGCAAAAAGGTTTTGAACTACGTTTCTTGAAGAAAGCGGAGCGTAGTTAAACATAATTCTAAAATCCGCATTATTATTTTTCAATTTACCGTCTAAACCGACATTAATTGTATTGAAATCATATTGGCTGCTTGATGAAGCATCTTCGTTCATGTAAACTCCGATATCTCCGTTATATCCGCCCCATAATTGAAGGCTTTCCATCGGAGAATCTTCGTCAAATTTTTTCGTTAAAATATCTTGAAAAAGGTAAGTCGGCTTGTCGTATTTCTCTACTTCAAGATGATATACATCGCTGAGTTTTTCACGCAGAGTTTTTTCCCCCTGTATCGCCGGAGCTTTCTGGCTTAGACTGTCTCCAGCGGGCTCTACAATGGCAGCAGACTCTTCTAATATAACTTCATCAAAATAACCCTCATTTGATAATTTTGCAAATGCTGTAGGGGTTATAAGTAAAAATGCTATTATTAACGGCAGTATCTTTTTCATAACTACATTTTATATTTAAAATAGAAAAAGACCAAACATAATTGGTCTTTTTCAAAAATTAACTTAACTATGTCTGCGCTCTTCCCTTAAATAAGCTGTCCAGGACAAAAGGACAACAAATACAAACGCACCGACAATATTACCTAAAGTAACCGGAATAAGATTGTGTATAAAAAAGGCTTTCCAGGTCATAGTTGACAGCTGCTCGGGTGTCATCCCGGAAGCCGCAACAATTGACGGGAAATGTTTCATTAAAATTCCGTTTGGAATAAAAAACATATTTGCAATACTGTGTTCATATCCGGAAGCAACAAATGTTGTTATAGGAAAAAATATTGCAAAGATTTTTCCTATAACACGCTTGGATGTCGATGCCATAAAAATAGCAAGACATACCAACCAGTTACAGAGAATACCCCTGAAAAAAGCTTCACCAAAGCTTAAATTTACTTTGGAGAAAGCTGTCTGCATGGCTGTAACTCCAACAGCATCCCCGCCATTGTGTCCCAGACCTGCGAAATAAACCAAACCGGCAAGAAGAATTGAGCCGATAAAGTTTGCAATGTACACAACTGTCCAGCTTCTCAATAATTTTACGAGACTAATTTTCTTTTCCAAAACAGCAAATGTCATCATAACGTTACCGGTAAATAATTCAGCTCCTGTCAGGGTAACAAGAATCAAACCCGTAGCAAATGTCATTGCCCCTATTAATTTAGTAAATCCCCAGCCCATATTGGAATCACCTGTCATAACCGTAAGTGAAACCTGTGCCCCAAAAGCAATAAAGGCACCTGCTGCTATTGCAAGCGCAAACATTTTTGTTTTACTGTAATCGGCTTTACCCGTCATAACATTGTCACTAAGCTCATGCACAGCAGCACTGGGCGTAATACTATCTATTGTTGAAAAAATCTTTTCTTCTTCCATTTAATATTCTCCTGTGTATATTTCAGACACAACAAACTAAGGGTGATTCTATAATCTCTTCATCTTATAATGCCCGGCTGTGTCATAAATCCATATAGAATAATAGCACTTGAAAGATTTAGTGCAAGCAAAAATATTTATAACTCCCTAAAGTTATTGGGTCTAAGTTATGTAAAGATTAATTAAAATAAGACTTTTAGGTGTTCACAATCAATCTTGAAAAGTGTATTATATTGGTATGATAAACTTAGAGGAGTTATATTCGGAAGTACCTCCGACGAAATTAAGAAATATTGATGAGAAGTTCTGTCCTGCCAAAACATCGCCATTCTGGTTATGGGTTGCGGACAGGTTTTTCTATGGCATGCTGGAGGATAGATTTTACGCTTTTCGATACAAAGGAATTGAAAACTACAATAAAAGAGATTTCAATGCTCCTATGATTTTATTTGCTCCACACTCAAACTGGTGGGACGGTATTGTCGGATATAATATTTGTAACAGACTTCTCAAAAAAGAAATCCGCCTTATGGTAGAAGAGTTGAACAGATTTCCTCTTCTAAGAAGAGGAGGAGCTTTTAATGTTAACAAAAAGTCTCCTCAAGCTTCAATGCAGGCACTAAGATATTCTGTAGAAATATTAGGAGACCCTAATAACATTCTATACATATTTCCGCAAGGAATAATCAAACCGCCTAATTTCAGACCGATAGAATTGCAAACAGGATTAACCTATGTAGCTGAAAAAGCCGCTAAAAGATATGGCAAAGTTCAACTAATTCCTGTAGCTGTTAATTATATGTTTCTGAGAGATAATCGGCCGGAAGTTCTTGTTGAATTCGGAGACTTAATTGAGCTCACAAATTGGAAAGTGGACAGAAAAGAGTACACTCAATACCTGGGAAATACATTAGAAAAACTCTGTGACAAACAATTTTATGAGATAAGCCATGCTCAATTCACAGGATATGATACCTTATTCCAGCAAAAATTAAAATGGTACAGAAGAATTGAACAAAGACTGAAAAAAATTGATATAAAGAAAGGATCCGGAGTATAAAATCCGGATTTTTTCTGCCGTATTATTATAATAAAAAAGAGAGATTCTAATGAATCTCTCTTTTTTATTATTTAACTAAAATCTTAGTTTTCAAATGCCCATCTGGCTGCAGGACCGTTTGGAACCGCATAGCCTGCTCTTAATCTGACACCGAACTGGTCTTTAATTACACGAGTAGTAGACGTACATTCATTTGTCTCTACATCTTCTGCCCCATTAGGTTCACCTGCACAATTTGACAGAATATTAGGACCTTTAGAACCATTTGTGTCATAAATAATACCAAAACCATGCACCATACCGTCAGATTCCATTTCTTTAACAGAATCAACTGTCATCAGAGTATTTTCCGGATCAAAGAGTACCGCTGATCCATCACGGAAGAATACAGCATAGTTCTCAGATTTCTGCTCACCGCCTTGAATTGAGAAATGTTTGCCTTCACCGCTCTTTCCATAGTCCACAGATGCTCTTTTTGATAATAAAGCATATAGTGATTGTGCATCAGTATCATCTGTATCGGAGCTTGTAAAAGAAGCATAGTCAAACCCGTCAATAGCCTGATTCATCTGAGCAGCTTCTGTTAAAGTGTTGATACCTTTCTTCAAGCCGGTTTTTGCTTGTTGTTCTGCAGTATTTGTCATCAATGCAGGCAATGTCATGGTCGCAACTACACCGATGATAGCTAATGTGATCAAGACTTCTGCAAGAGTAAAACCATTCTTCTTCATCATAAATTCCTTTCTCTTCTTATATTATTATGATTAGTTCCTTAATACCACATTCTCATTTTAACAAACTATCAACACTGTGTCAACAGAGTAATTTAAACAATTAAGAGAATATGATGAACACTATAATGTTAGGCGGTTAAAACCCTTCTATATCGTTAATATTACTTAATATTAATTATGCCAGAGCTTCAAAAGACTGGCCGTTCTTTTTGATAAGAGCTACCGTCGCCTGTGCATTCAAAAAATTCAAAGCGCCCATAAAACTTTGTTTTTTACTTAAAGCACTTCTTGCTTCATTCATATTTGATTCAATTGTACTCTTTATTATCTCTTCACCGGAATTTTTTATTTTATATTCTTGCCGCTTAACAACAGCATCAGCTTTTCGTGGCGGAAACCCTACCTCCTCCGCTTTTGAATCATTCTCGGAAACAGAATCCGGCGGCAATGAGTTTGTTTTATTTTCCGGTGTTTTTACTTCGGCAGTTAAAGAAAACGGATTTTTTGAAGCGACAAAGGAATTTCTTGCAATTTCCATGACATCGTTCTGAGCCGAAGAAGTGTATTCTTCCTGAACATCTTTAGCTAAAGCTTCCGCACGCTCTCTCGCACGTTTAAAAATCATCTCTTTTAAAGCTTCTGCTTCATGCCTGCTGACTATGGAATTGTAATTATATCCTGTCATAATTTGTCCTCTTATATATATTAAAACCATAAATGTAAAGAAAATTGACAAATTAGTATATATTATTTATATAATTGTTACACAATTTAACATTTCCATATCTGTAAATATTAAATAAATTTAAGATTATAAGAGGGTTACAGCATGAACACCCGGCAGTATTGTTATACAAAACGTAAAATATTTATAAGAGTATTTGTATTTTAATAATTTCTATTGTATAATGAAATTGCTATTTATATTTCGGCTAGTGTAAAATCTTAACAGGAAGGATATTACCGACCTGTTTTCTTTTTCTCTAAATTTTTGATTTTAATATTTCAGCCGCATCTTTGGGGTTATCGGAATTTATTATTGCTCTTACTACCGCGATTCTGCCAATACCCGTATTTAAGACCGTATCTGCATTTTCCAAATCAATGCCGCCAATTGCAAACGCAGGAATGTTAATATTCTTACTGACCCATTCTATATAATCCAATCCGACAGAAGCTCTGCCCGGCTTTGTAGGTGTTATATATACAGGACCGGCACCTATATAATCAGCACCGTCTGCAACAGCTCTTCTTGCCTGTTCCGGAGCATGGGTTGAGACGCCTATTATTGTGTTATCCCCGAGGATTTTCCTTGCTTCTTGAGGACTAATATCATCCTGTCCCAAATGAACACCGTCAGCTCCGCTCAGATATGCGATATCAACTCTGTCATTTACTATAAATATTGAGTTAAATTCATCACATAATTGCCTGATTTTTTTAGCCAGTTCCAATGTACTTGCCGCATCACGTGTTTTTTCACGTAATTGCACAATATCGACACCTCCTTGAAGCGCTGATGCAACTGCATTTAAAAATTCGTCCTCCGTCTTGAATTTATCGGAATTTGTAACAAGGTATAGTTTTGTATCTTTTAACCTCAATTTGCTAAATTTTTCCAGTAATTTTGAGTACATCATCTTCTCAAGAGTATAGACTTTGTACCGCATTTTCTCAAATTCGCCCATTCCGGTATATTCAAAAAGAACCCTCAAAGCCTCTTCCAATCTTTTAATATTTGCTTTAAATATTGTATCTACACCGGCTCTTGTGTCAGGATTACAAATATTTATTCCTATATCATGTTCGCTGTCTCTGGAAGACAGATTATCACTATAATAATTATCAGAAATTTTGTTTATACTATGTCTTATATTTTTGAAACTTTCCGAAAGACTTTCATCTTCCAATATAAACCTTGAGATTTCCTCAAGAACCCTTGCACCTTCTGACGAGCGATTGAAATTTGCATCAATTATTCTTTGCATAGAAAAAACCTTAAATATTATACCTAATAGATTATATAACAAAGGGGATACCTTTTTACAATGGCAGATTACAAAATAAATTATGTCTAAAGCCATGTATAGAAAAGAAGAGTTTCAAGAACTTATTCACCTTGCGCAAAAGGGGGATGCAAAAGCGCTTGAAGAACTTGTAAGAAGAGTACAAAAAAATATTTACACAATGTTTTCGCACCTGACAGTTTCAAAATCAGATATATCAGATTTAACTCAGGAAACTCTTTTAAAAATGGCACGAGCTCTTCCAAAATTAAAAGAGCCAAAAAATTTTAAACCCTGGCTTAACCAGATAGTAACTAATACCTTTTACGATTATGCAAAAAGAACGTCCAAAAATAATCTTCTTGAATTCGACGATAAAAAGCTTAATGAAATAAAAGACAAGCTTGGATGCGAACCCGGTCAGAAATGTTTGTTTTCAGAAATTGAAAAACTTATAAAAGCAGCATTAATGACCCTTCCTCAAAACTTAAGAATTACATTACTGTTAAGAGAATATGAGGGTTTAAGTTATGAAGACATATCTAAAATAACAAATACAACGCTCGGGACTGTTAAATCAAGGATTTCCAGAGCCCGACTGAAATTACAGGAAGAACTTAAAGAATTTATCTAAAGGAGTAAAAAAATGAAATTAACCTGCGCCCAAATGGATGTACTTATCTCTTTTTATATAGATAACGACCTCAGCAAAACACTTAAAAGCAAGGTTGAAGAACACCTTGAAAACTGTCCGGCATGCAAAGCAAAATACGAAATAATAAAATCTATGCTGACGGATTTAAAAACCGCTTTTGGGAAAGAAGAGTCCATTCCGGAAGAAATACTGTATTCGTCAGTTTCAAACGCACCTCTTTCAACTCAATACAGGGTTTTTAAAAACAATCTCTCCGCTTATGTTGATAATGAGCTATCAAATGAAGAAAATGTAAAAATAAAAAAATTTACTATTAATAACAAGAAAGCAAGAAAAGACCTTGAAGACACCTATAACATAAGAAAGCTAATGAATGACTCGTTCAGAAAAACTAAAGCAGATGCACGGCATGACTTTTCCAAAAATGTTCTTAAACAGCTTGAACTTGAAGATGAAGCTTTTTTAGGAATTCATCCGGTTATAAAAATAATTATTGGATTTACGATAAGTGTACTCGTTTTTACAAGTATTGTGCTTTTTTCGATTAGTGCTTGAAATAAACAGGGGGCGGAGCCTTTCAGGCTCCGCCCCCTGTTTTTATATTATACCTTATTAAAAACAAGTTCATCATCCTTGACATCAATCTGCAGATGGTCGCCATCAGTAAACTTCTGTGCAAGAATAAGTTTAGAAAGAGGATTTTCCACCATTTGCCTTATCACTCTCTTAAGAGGTCTGGCACCGTAGACCGGATTAAAACCTCTTGTTGCAAGGAACTCTTTAGCATCATCCGTAATATCAAATGTAATATTGTGGTCTTTAAGCAGACTGCGTAAATGTTCCATTTGAATATCGACAATGGAAGACAATTGCTGTAAAGTCAGAGCCTTAAAGAAAATGATTTCATCAACCCTGTTAAGGAATTCCGGTTTAAATTTTTCTCTCATAATGGTCATGACTTTTTCTTTTGTCTCGTCAAAGTTACCTTGTTTTAGAGCTGAATTTAAGGAATCTTCAAGGATGATATCGCTTCCTATATTGCTTGTCATAATAATTACAGTATTTTTGAAATCTATTGTTCTGCCTTTAGAATCAGTTAATCGCCCGTCATCAAAGATTTGAAGCATAAGGTTGAACACATCAGGATGGGCTTTTTCTATCTCATCAAACAAGACAACCGAATAAGGTTTTCTTCTGACGGCTTCTGTTAACTGCCCGCCTTCTTCGTAGCCGACATATCCCGGAGGAGCTCCGACTAATCTTGAAACATTATGTTTTTCCATATATTCTGACATATCAATTCTTATGATTGCATCTTCATCATTAAATAAGAATTCTGCAAGAGTTTTAGCAAGTTCCGTTTTACCGACACCGGTTGGCCCTAAGAAAATAAATGTACCAATCGGACGCTTAGGGTCTTTTAAACCTGAACGGGCACGTCGAATAGCATCAGAAACAGTGTCAACCGCTTCATCTTGTCCTATCAAACGCTTGTGAAGCACATCTTCCATTTTTAGAAGTTTTTGCATTTCACTTTCAACAAGCTTATTAACAGGGATTCCCGTCCATTTGCTGACAACTTCCGCTATATCATCACCGTCAATTTCTTCTTTCAGAAGCTGATTTTCACTTCTTTCCTTCCCTTGCATAGATTGAAGTTTCTTTTCTAATTCCATCAACTTGCCGTATTTAAGCTCTGCTGCGGTCTGCAAATCTGTGTTTCTTTCGGCTTCCGCAATCTTGTTTTTAACCTTATCAATTTCATCTTTAATACCGGCTTCTCCGGAAATATTTTCTTTTTCAACTTCCCATTGAGCTTTAAGTTTAGAAATTTTGCTTTCCAAATCATCTATTTCGGAAGTCAGCTTATCAATTTTTGCAATACACTCAGGAGAAGTTTCTTTTTTAAGAGCTTCTCTTTCGATTTCAAGCTGAATTTTTTGTCTCATCATTGTATCAATTTCTTCCGGCATAGAATCAATTTCAATTCTAAGAGCGGAAGCTGCTTCATCAATAAGGTCAATTGCCTTATCCGGCAGGAATCTGTCGGTAATATACCTATCGGAGAGTCTTGCAGCTTGAATAAGAGCGCTGTCTAAAATTCTGATTCCGTGATGGACTTCATACTTTTCCTTTAACCCTCTTAAAATTGAAATCGTATCTTCTACAGACGGCTCGTCAACCATTACCGGCTGAAATCTTCTTTCAAGAGCCGGATCTTTTTCTATATATTTACGGTACTCGTTAATAGTCGTAGCACCAATTGTTCTCAATTCGCCTCTTGCAAGCATCGGTTTGAGAAGGTTTCCGGCATCCATTGAGCCTTCTGTAGCACCTGCACCTACAACCGTATGAAGTTCATCAATAAACATAACGATTTCACCGTTAGACTCCTGAACTTCTTTAAGAACCGCTTTCAAACGTTCTTCAAACTCGCCTCTAAACTTAGCACCGGCAACCAGTGCACCTAAATCAAGAGATATGAGTTTAACATCTTTCAAGCTCTCAGGAACATCTCCACGGATAATTCTTTGAGCTAACCCCTCAACAATAGCGGTCTTACCAACTCCCGGCTCACCTATAAGAACCGGATTGTTTTTTGTTCTTCTGTTTAGCACCTGAATTATTCTTCTGACCTCTTCATCACGACCAATTACAGGGTCCAACTTGCCCTTGCGTGCCATTTCTGTAAGGTCGGTTGAATATTTTTCAAGAGCCTTCATATTTTCTTCTGCATTTTTTGTATCCACTTTTTTATTACCTCTTATTTTCTTCATTGCATTCAAAACAGAGTTTGTAGTAACCCCCTGCTTTTTCATTAAATCTTGGATAAAAGAGCCTTCCAGCTTTGTCATCGCAAGCAAAATACATTCAATCCCGATAAATTCATCTTTTAAACTTTCGGCTTCTTGAGTTGCAATCTCCAGAATGGAGTTTGTATCTCTTGATAAAAATACCTGCTGAGATGAAGGCGGAGTCGAAATTGTTGGATAAGACTTAATCTTTGCAACTACTTCGTTTATAAAATGCTGGTTCAACAATTTAAGTTCTTCCAGGTAATCCTTCGAGATTCCCTTATCCTCAATCATCGCCATAACAATGTGCTCAGGCTGAACTTCAGTATTCTTATAAAAGTCTTTTTTAGCGTTTGCAGCAAATATAATTTCCTGCGAATAGTTAGTAAATTTTTCAAAATCAATCATAGTTTAAACTCCGGAGGGAAAAATCTTCTTTTGTTTTTACCCTTACAATTATATTTTAATGATATTTTTGAAAAATCAACTTATTTTTAATGATTAATTAATATTTTTCTTATTCTTAACCTTTTCAAAAACTTCATCAAAACTTACTATAGGCTCAAATCTGTAACCACAGTGTTCCGCCAGAGTTCCTCCCATCATAAATAGTTCTTCCTGAGGATACCGTCTGCAAATTCCGGGGCGCTTTTTATGGATTTTACACTTATTAGTTTCTTTATCAAGATTCATGCATTCAAAAACAAGCCCTGTTTCATCTTTATCTATTACTTTTAAGTACGTATAAAACGGATGCAGATATTGCAATTTTTTAAACTCTTCTTCTGTTTGAATAACATTTTTATGTTTTACGTAAATCTTCTGGCAGCATCTTCCGCAAGCATTACAACTCCCAACCCTGTAGTACTTGCGTCTTAAAATATACAAATAAAAAAATTTTTTTACTCTTTTAAACATTTACCAACCGTGATTTTGCAAATCTATATTCGGAAGAATCTTCATTTGATAAAACCATAATCTTGGAAAAATACTTATTTGCCTGTTTATAATCTTTAATTGAATAAAGAGTTGAGCCTTTTTCCAAACAGATTTTTATAATGCGCTCCTCCGGATTTATAAAAGATTTTAAATCCTGAATAATTCCGCTAAAATCAGCTGCCATTTCGGGATTTAGTATAATACAATTTTCATATTCATATAATGAAAAATGATAGTTATTTTCCTTATAATAATTTTCCGCCCATGTCTTATGACCTATATAACTGGACCTATTAAATCCTCGCTCAAGTTCATTAACAGCTTTTATTATTTTCAAATATTCATTTTGATTATTTAATACAAGAGGCAGAAGTCTTTTCATACAGCAATATGCACCGGTATAATCTCCCAGTTCCAGCATAACAAACGGAAGCCTTTCAAGAACATCAAAGGATTTAGAATCAAGACAATATGCTTGTTTTAAATAAGCCAGAGCTTGCATATATTCTTTTCTTTCATAATAAAGTTTTCCCAGTAAGAAATTTATATTAAAACTCGTAGGATAAATATTTGCAGCCTGCGAAAGAGCTTGTATAGCAGTTTTATAGTCTTTTGCCGCAACAGCTCTCATTGCTTTCTGATACAAATCCTCACCCATATTAATAAATTCACTTATACTTTTTTTTATTTCCAGATAATGCGCAGAATTCTTATCTTTAGCGTATTTCAAATATTTCTGATAATAAAATACCGATTGAAATCTCATTCCTCTGGTAAAATAAGATGTCGCCAGATTTAAACATACCGACTCATCATCCGGTTTGACAGCATGTGCTTTTACCCAGTACCCAATCGCTTTAGATGAATCTTGTACTTTGTATGCAATGTTTCCTAAATATAAATAAGAGGGATTTTTAAAAGCTTCAAGCTCAACAGACCTGATAAAAGCATCCTCAGCCTTTTGCATATTGTTCAGTTTATAATAGCAGCGTCCTATCTCGTAATACAATTTGTAAGAAAAGCTTGTATTAACCATATCCAGATAGAGATTAAGCGCATTAGAATACTTCCCTTCCCTGTAAAGATTCTTAGCGGCTTCAATCTTCTTATCTTCTATATCGGAGTTATCTTCTATATAATAATCAGAGCCAGCCATAGCTGTATTCTAGCACATTTACAAGCCTAAATCATCACGTAATTTAGAATTTGTTACAAGGTTTGTTAAGACATCATCTTCAAAAACGTCTACAACACCCTCTGCGAAAAGCTCTCGCATTCGCTGTAAATGGGATAAATCTTCTTCATCACTCATTGCGATTTTATTAAATTTTTTAATATCGCAATCTTTTTGGAAAAGTTCAATTGCACTTGATGAAATCTCTGTTCTGTCAACATACGGATTTAAAGAAGCTGTTTGTGCATACTTCTGTGCATTTGCCCTGATTGCGGCAAGATTAATGACATTATTCTCTCTTGTTAATTGAGAATTATACAATAAATCTTGATTATTATCGTTAATGTTGTTGAACATGAGACCCTAATCTCCCCGATTATCCGATAATATTATCGTATATTTTTCCGCTCTTGTTATCAACTATTTGGAGGAATTATTTACTGATGACCTTT
The DNA here is from genome assembly GCA_944325825.1 of Candidatus Gastranaerophilales bacterium. GTDB lineage: Bacteria > Cyanobacteriota > Vampirovibrionia > Gastranaerophilales > Gastranaerophilaceae > CAG-196. Next base: position 68,440 of record CALVBP010000003.1, read on the forward strand.
CTTTTTAAAACGGACACCTTCAACCTCGTGAACATCTTCTGTAACAATAAATGCTTTCGGGTCAATAGTATGAACCAACTCTTTTAATTTAGGCATATCAAACTTATTTACAACGCAGTATGTAAGAATTTTTTCCTGCCTTGAATAACCGCCTAAAGTTTTCATATATGTAACGCTTATATCAAGCTCCTGTATAATGGAATCACCAATTTCACGTGATTTATCCGATACAATTCTAACAGACTTAGCTTTATCAAGGCCTTCAAGAACCGTATCAATAACTTTTGACGCAACATAGTACGTAAGAACCGAATACAACGCTCTGTCCCAGCCAAGTAAAAAGCCTGCACCCATATATATAAAGAAATTTATCCCCATTAACAACTCGCCGACAGAAATAATTTTCAGCTTTTTGGAAAGTTCTATGGAAATCATCTCTGTACCGTCAAGAGATGCATTATTTTTTAATATTAAACCTACGCCGAGACCTAATAATATTCCGCCGAACACTGTCGAAAGCAGTAAATCCTGTGTAACTATCCGCCAGTGAATCATATTTGTTGCTATTGACAGCATTAAAATTGCAAAAAAGGTCTGAATAACAAAAACCTTGCCTAAAGTCCTTAAAGCAATCAAAACAAACGGCAGGTTAATCAACATAATGAAAATACCAAGATTACCATTAGTAATATATGTTGCCATCATTGAAATACCTATAACACCGCCGTCAATAATTTTATTCGGCAGTAAAAACATCTCAAGCGCAACAGCGACTATAAAAGCACCCAGCATTAAAAATATTGCTTTTATTATATAACTTATAATAATCTGTCCTCGGGTTTTTACTACTTTTACAGGCTTTTTTCTTTGTGAAAACACAAATATCCTCTCCGTTATTAGTCTTTTTTCCTAAGCATTTCAAAAATATTTTTATGTTTAACTGCTGTTTTATCAATTGGTTTTATCCCTAAAATAGATTCCAAATCCGTTTTTAGAGTTGTTAAATCATCATATTTCTTCAATAAACCATCCATACAGACAGAAACATCCCCTGTTTCTTCAGAAACAACAAGACATGCGGCATCAGAAACTTCTGACATGCCGATTGCGGCTCTGTGACGGGTACCATATTTCCAGCTGAGCTTCGGATCTTCCGTAAGCGGGAGCAAGACCCCTGCTGAATGTATTTTATTTCCGTCAATAATCATTGCTCCGTCGTGTAATGGAGTGTTCGGGTGAAAGATTGTAAGAATCAATTCTGTTGAAATTCTTGCATCTAAAACAGTTCCCACTTCCGAGTAAACATTTGTACTCAACGCTTTTTTAAATACTATCAAAGCTCCTGTTTTAGTTTTTGTAAGATATTTAACTGCTTCTATAATTTCTTTTAATATATCAACTTCACTTTCCGCTGCTTCTTTATATGTACCGGAAGAGAAAAATGTTCTTTTAATAAACCCCGGCTGTCCCAAATACCCTAAAAAGCGCCTTAATTCCGGCTGAAATATAACAATGAGACTCAGCGCAATAAGTGTTACAAGAGATTTTAAAAATACACCGACAATTTTTAAATCAATTAAGATTAAAATTTCACTTAAAATCCAGGCAAAAACCAGAATAAACAAGCCTTTTACAAGGTTTTCCGACTGTGTATTTTTAATAAACTTTTGATAAAATATAAATAGAACTGCAGCAATAAAAAGTATTTCAAGTATATTAATCCAGTTTAAAGTCCACTGGAGCGGGCTAAAGAAACTGTGAATTAATGAAATCAGTCCGTCTATCATTGCTGCCTCAATCTATCGGGAATATTTTCTCTCGCTATCAAATCCTCTAAAGATTCTCTACTTACTATCATATCAGATTGTGAATTATTTACAAGTACCATTCCAGGTTTTGGAACTCTGTTGTAGTTTGAAGCCATCGAATAATTATAAGCTCCTGTGTTGTATACGCAAATAATATCACCTGTTTCAAGATAAGGAAGCTCAATATTTTCAATTAAAATATCTCCGCTTTCACAATATCTTCCTGCAAGTGTAACGAGTTCCGTTTCACAATTGTTCACTTTATTTGCAACTTCAGCAGTATATTTTGCCTGATACGTACTCGGGCGGGGATTATCAGCCATTCCGCCGTCAAGCGCAACATACTTACGAACATTCGGAATATTTTTTACGGAACCTACAGTATACAATGTTACTCCCGCTGTTGAAATTATACTTCTCCCGGGTTCTATATAAATAACGGGTTCAGAAATATTATATTTTTCAAGAGCAGCTTGCATCGCTTCAGTCACAGCAGCTGCAAGTTCTTCGACAGAGGGAGGGCAGTCGTTTTCCGTATATTTCACCCCAAGGCCTCCCCCTATATTTACCTCTTCCAATTCTATCGAATGAACTTCTTTTATTCTCGCCGCTTCTTTTATAAGGATTTCTACTTCATCATAATAACTTCTTGCCTCAAAAATCTGAGACCCGATATGCGCATGAATTCCTTTCAAATTGAGATTATTATACTTGTTTTTAATCAGGTTAATAATTTCATCAACCTGAGACAAATCAAATCCGAATTTAGAATCAATTTGTCCTGTTTGAATATAGTCGTGAGTATGACATTCAATACCCGGAGTTATTCTTAAAAGAATATTGGCTGTTTTTCCTTTTGACTCAGAAATTCTGTTAAGAAGTTCCGCTTCATAAAAATTATCGACTGAAAACCTGCCAACACCTAATTCCAAGGCAAGTTCAATCTCTTCAAGCGACTTATTATTACCATTGAAGAGAACTTTAGACATTTTTACCCCTGCTTTGCTGGCAGTAAAAATTTCTCCTGAAGAAACCGTATCAAACCCAAACCCTTCTTCATCAAGAATCTTCAATACGGCAAGATTGCAAAGAGACTTGCAGGCATACATCATTCTTATATTTTTATAATTTCTGAACGCCTCCTTGTATTCTCTGCAAATTTGTCTTATAGTCGCTTCATCCAACACATAAAGAGGTGTTCCGTATTTTTTTGCCAAATCAATCGTATCACATCCGCCAATGTAAATATGCTCTCTTTTTTCCGTAGTAACCGGTCTTAAATACTGATTTGTACTCATACAAAAAACCCTCTTATGCTCTAATATCTTTATACTAGCAAAATAAGAGGGTTTTTACAATATGAAGTAAGACTATATCTAAACAGCTTCCGTCACTACATACTTGGCAGACTTTGATACAACTCCGTAACATACCATTGTTAATCGATTATTCAGAGCAAGCATTGTTCTGTAATTATTTGCATAATTGTTCATTGCCCCTAACATATCATCTGCGGAAACTTTTGACACCAAAGAATCTGCTTCATGGTTATCTACTTTTTCCTGTGCATATTTTTCAACTAGTAATTTGTCAATAAAATCTCTTGCTCCGATTGCCATAATAAACTCTCCTTATTTACATTAATACTCTATTCAATTTTTAAGAGATGATAAAACTAAACCTTAATAAAAGTCTCATTGTTATGGACTTTATTTGGTTTTTGTCTTATTTTATATCTCTTGTATATATAAAGTATTTAACTTTTAAAAAATTGCCTTTTTAGATGGCAATTGTAAAGTTATGTAAAGTTGGTAATTATTTTTTTGAAAATTGTTTACATATAACAATGTTTGGAGAATTGCCTAAAAGGCATTTTAATTTTACAATTTTTTAGGAATAAGTGAATAAGTTAATAAGTGGTTGAGTGAATAAGGTGTTTGTATAACATGTCATGCTGAACTTGATTCAGCATCTATCCATTCAATACAAAACCAACATTAATAAATTCCGGGTCAAAGCCCGGAATGACGGGAAAATACCTCCTTTTCAAGCAGTGGAAGTGCATCTCGTATAAAAGTTATCATTTACCCCTGCAGCATAATAGTCATTATGCTGCATAAGAAGGTAAGCGTTATTAATTTTAGTATCCGCCGGATTCGCCTATCGTATCAACAGCTTCGACTTTAATATCAGTAATAAGTTCAGAATAAGAAATAACAACAATAGTCGGGATATGGCGTTCAAGAAGCTGGTAAAGCGGAAGTCTTATTCTCGGGGAGCAGAGAATTACCGGCTGAAGCCCGATAGCTTGATGTGCTCTCATTAATGTCATAGCCGTAGATTCAATTAAGTCCTGAACCTGCATTGGATTAAGAAGGAACATTGTACCTAATTCTGTTCTTTGACAACTATCATCAAGAGTCTTTTCCCATTCAGGAGAAAGCGTAAGAGCATATAAAACTTTATCCTTATCAACGTTATTTAAACATATCTGACGTCCGAGCGCCGCCCTTAAACGTTCAGAGAGGATATCCGGCTCTTTTGAAAATCTTGCATAATCACAAAGACGTTCAAATACAAATATAATATCCTTAATAGAAACCTTTTCTCTGATAAGGTTTACAAAAATCTTTCTCAAATCACTTGTGGAAATAATAGCCGGAACAAGGTCGTTAACAAGAGTCGGGTCTTGGGAACGAACAAGTTCCATAAGTTTAAGAACATCCGTTTTTGTCATAACCTCATCTACATGTTTACGTACACATTCTTGCAAGTGAGTAACAAGGACATCTGTAGCATCAACTGCCGTAACATTTTTAGTTGCTTTGGCATCCTCAGCACTAATCCAGTAAGCCTGAGTTTGATAAGTCGGGTCAACACCGACTATAGCATCTTCAGGAATTGTTTTCTTAACTGAATCCCACTGGTCAGCAATGACCATATATTTACCCGGATATACATACCCGGAGGCAACAACATTATTACGAATAGAAATGACATATTCATTCGCCTCAAGAGCAGATGAATCCATAATACGAATATTAGGGAGAATGTATCCCAATTCATCCGTAACCCTTTGACGCAGAGCAGCAATTTTTGCAAGGAGTTGACCTTCTTGATCAGGGTCGGCAATAACAAGCAATCCGGCACCAACCTGCAAGCTCAAAACATCAACCCCCAATCTTTCATACATCTTATTAGGATTAACTAAGTCCTGCATATTTTGACGAACACTTTCCAATTGACCCAATTGGGATTGAACATCCGCATTAACAAGAACCGAGAAGCCTGCTACTGTAAGTATTATTGTAAACAAAAGGAATGGCAAAAACGGCAGTCCCGTAACAGGAGATGTTACGGTTATCAAGCCCAAGAATAGTGCGGCAAAGAACAATGAATAAGGTTTGGAAAGAATTTGATTTGTCAAATCACCGCCCAGTGAATTATTACCGGCAGAAGCACGAGTCATAACTATACCGGCTGAAATTGACATCAAAAGTGACGGCAGTTGAGAAGCCAGTCCGTCACCTATTGTTAAGACCGTATATTTACTTACAGCATCTGCAATAGGCATCTGATTTACAAGACAACCTATCGCCAATCCGCCTACGATGTTAATTATAACAATAATAATACCTGCAATCGTATCCCCTTTTACGAACTTCATAGAACCGTCCATTGAACCGAAAAGACTTGATTCTCTTTGTAAATCTTCACGTCTTTTTACAGCCTCTTCCGGAGATATCAAACCGGCATTAAAGTCAGCATCAATAGTCATTTGCTTACCCGGCATAGCATCCAATGCAAAACGTGCAGCTACTTCTGCGATACGTTCGGCACCTTTGGTAATTACCATAAACTGTACAACCGTAATAATCAAAAAGATAACACCGCCGACAATCATATTACCACCGGTTACGAATGTACCAAATGCATGAATAACCTCACCAGCATCACCTTTAGCCAAAATAAGACGGGTTGATGCAATAGAAAGAACAAGCCGGAACATTGTACCGATAAGAATAATGGATGGAAATGCAGCCAATTCCAGAGGCTTTTGCACATACAAAGATATCATGAGCAGTACAATACCAAGGGTTATATTTAAGCTTATTGAGAAATTTATAACCCAATTTGGCATCTCGATAATGAGGATTAAAACCAGCGTCATTATGAACAATGCCAAAAATATTTCTGATATTGGTTTTGAACCTGCTCCTTCTTGTGCCATTACATACCTTCTAATGCTTTCTTAATGATTTCTATCTGGGTGTCAATTGAGGCATCCACGATACCATTGTTAGTCTGAAATATACAACCTCCTTCTTCTACAGAAGGATCCGCTACAATATTTATTTTAGAATCTATACCGTATTGATAAGTTATATTAGGTATAGTATCCTTGATAAACTGTACAGCCTGTGGACGAACTCTTATTACAATCTTGGGTTCGTTCTTGGAAGTCGTTTTTAGAATATCGACAATTGTATCAATAAGAATTTGCGGATCTGCATCCACTTCTTTTTTTATAATCTTTTTTGCAATATCAACACTAATTTCCAGAATATCCGGCGCAATATACTCAAAAACATCTTTTTTAGCATTCATAAAAGAATTAAGTGATTGCCTGAAGTTTTCTAAATCAGCATTAGCTTTATCAAGTCCTGCTCTGTAACCTTCTTCAAAAGCTGATTTTTTAATATTTTCAGACTCTTCTTGAGCCCTGGAAACCAAATTCCTGTCATCAATTCTTCTATAGCCCCTTCTTCTGGAACCTCGTCTTCTTTCCTGCCTCTGGGTAAAATCGATATTTTCGATATCAAAAAGGTCAATTTCCGGCTCTTTATTTTGTTCCGACTGCTGTTCTACAGCCGGAATCACCTCGTCCGGATTATATTCGGGAATTTCAGGTTTTGCAAGTTCTTGAACCTGCTCTTTTGCCTTTTTCCCCTCCCTCAATTTTTGATTACGCTTTTTAATAATCATAGTTTAATTATATATTATCTTCAATGTATTGTACAACAATTCCTGCAACTTTTAGCGGCATCTCGCCGTATTCACCGTCATAAGATTGAGAGATAAATCTTTTAACAAGAGGTCTCTCATTTTTAATAATCTTTTCGACCTTTTCTCTTGGAACCTTTTTGTAAACCTGTAAGAGGTCAAAAAGCACATTATCTTTCGTAAGTTTCTTCTTAATCGGAAGATAATTTTTCATTTCTTTAAGGCAATCCGTTACCAAATCTCCGTCCAAATGAGACTCTAAGTCAGCCATATTCATATACTGGGATATAGCAAGCGAATCATTGGAATCAAATTTATTAAGGATAGTTGTAACCTTATCCTGAGAAAGAATTTTAAGAACAAGTGCCAGAGACATGAGCTTCATCTGTTTATTGCTTACACCTTGAGGTGCTGATGCTGCGGCTTTTTCAGCCTTTCTTTGAGCGCGTCTTTCCTCTCGTTTTTTCTCTGCAGCAGCTTGATTCTTTTCAGCCTGCTCGACCATTTCTCGCTGCTTTCTCATCTGCTCTTCCTGAGCTTGTTTTGCCATAGCATCAATATTAGATTGACTTTCGGCACGATTTTTTACTTCTTCATCAATTACGCCTTTTGCCTCAAGCTCCTCTATGCTCTGTTTATAGACTTTAATCACGTGATGTTCTACCGCCTGTAAAAGCTGGTCTTGGGGAATTTTTCTTATAACAGCCTGCTTGGCGACTTCAAATATCGTAAATGCAATCTTTTGCATTATGCTGTCCCAGTACTGCGGAAGAATACCGGAATGAACCAGGTCTATAGATTTATGAAACGACCATTCCGCTATTACCTGAGTTATGAAAACTGCCTGCTCAGGAGTAAGATTAAGAGATGTATCATTATAGAGAGCTTCGCCCGCAAGGAGGGTGAAGTTACCTAACGTTTTTACAATATAGTCTTTTTCATTATCTTTTAAATCAGCAGGTACTAGCTCTTTGGCTTGTTCAGCCATAGATGCTGCAAACGCTTTATAATCAAATCCTTCTATTGGCATAATTTTCCCTCAAGATATGGTAATCCCTATCGTATTATATATTTTTTAAAATAATTTAACCTCATATAATTTAATGATTTTATTGACAAAAACAATATGTAATATTTCAAAAAAGCTTTCCGGCTTCACAATTTATGTTAAAATTTCAGTATGAAGCAGCTTAAAGAGTTTAAAGAAAGTATTCATTCCTGCTCAAAATGCGGATTATGCCAGTCAGTATGTCCTGTCTATAAAATTACGGGCAATGACTGCACAGTATCACGCGGACTTTTTATTATGCTTAAAGGTCTTATTAAAGGCGAATTAAAAATGTCAAAAAAGCTCAACCGCTATCTGGATTTATGTTTAAAATGCGGAGCCTGTTCAAGATTTTGCCCGAGCGGAATTGATGTTGTCGATATCATTGTTGCAGCTAAAGCTGAGTATTTTAAAACAAGCCTCAAGCAAAAATTTCTTTCTTTCATTCAAAAGCAAATTATTTTCGGGCTGTTTGTCGATTTTTTGAATTTGTTTTCCCGCAAATGCAAAAGCAAGCATTTTGAGAAAAAAGTATTATATTTTGGAGGTTGCAGTTCAAAAATAAAAGGAGACCGTCCTGTTGTTAAAATTTTAAACGAGATGGGTGTTGAAGTTATAAATCCGTCTTTTTCCTGCTGCGGAATTTCTTTATATACAAGAGGGGATTTAAAAGGTTTTAACCAAAATATAGAAAAATTTATTAAAACAGTAAAAAAATACAATATTACAGATATAGTTACAACCTGCGCAAGTTGTGAAAAATCCCTTAAAGATTATATGAAATGGACAGATTCAAAAGAATCCAGAGATTTTCTCAAAAAAATTAAAGTAAAAAATCTTTATGAATATATAAAAGAAAACAAACTCAAATTAACACTTAAAAAACCTGTCGAAGTAACCTTCCATAAGCCTTGCAATATTGATAATTACGAAAATATAAAATGGTTTTTAAACAATATTGAAAACCTTACATACATTGAAATGCAAGATTATGATAAATGCTGCGGGCTCAATGGAATCTCAAAATTCAGTGAATATAAAATAATGACAAAAATTTTCAACAAAAAAAGAAATAACATACTAAACACCGGAGTCAAATACGTACTCACATCCTGCCTGGGATGTGAAGTCTCATTAAAATTATTTAGCCGAAATTCGTATGGTGTTGATGATTTAACGAATTTTATAGCGAGCAGAATATAGCTTTATTGACCATATGGTCTAGAAGAATTTTAACCTCTTGATTGATGGCATGGGCATGCAAACCATGTACACTAAAAAGCAAGGGAGAGAGAGTATATTTATGAAGAGAGTATTGTTGTTTGTTGGAATGTTTTTATCAATGTTATCTGTTATAGCAGAAGATAATGTGTTACAAACTATAGAAATTGAACCTGTAAAGGACACCTATAACATAGTTCTTATCTCGGATAAGGCTGTAGATGTAAAAAAAGAAGTACAGGATACTAATAAAATTACACTTACTATGAAAGATATCAGAGCATCTAAGACTCTGAATACCGTTTATAACAATGTATCAAACGTTGACACCGTTATGGTTGAGCCTCAAGGCAGCGGAATCAGCATATTTTTCCAGGCAGAAAATGCTGCTGATGCGACTGTGACTTTTGATTCTTTAGTTCCTGCAGTTACAGCCGGAAAGGAATCAAAGACACTTAAACTTAATAATCCTATTGAAAGTTATGCGCCTATTTATAAAGAAGATTACCAGACAGAAAAAACTTCATCTTTGTTTAAAAAACTAAAATCTTCTCAGGCTGTTGATACTATAAGAGAAAGTGTTGATGAAACAGATGCTGCCGACACAGCTAACAGAATTTTTTCATTCGGACTTGTTGCACTTCTCGGATACTTTGTTATGAGACTCTTCAAACGCAAAGAACCTGAAATGAAAATTGGTTTGAGCCAAAGCCTGAATGAGAGAGAAATTAATATGTATCGTGGCATGCAACCTATTGCATCTCCATACATAGCCCCCGAAAAACCATTTACAACCGTAAATTACGGACTAAATGCATATCAAAAAGAAGCTCGCAATCCTTATGAAACAGAGCCGCAAGAGATGCAATTCCACAATCCGAGATTAAGAAACTATGTTAACCCGCAGCCGTTGCAAAACGGAATCCAGCAAACAATAACAGCTCCGATTCCGCCACAGGCTCCTACAGCCGTTGCACAGCCGCAGGTTAAAAAACATACAACCCCTGTTAATACCGCACCGGTAAACCAGTCTAACCCTAATATTGATAATTTAAAATTCTTAGAATCTATGACTGCTATTTATGAAAAAAGCGGACGTCACGATTTAGCAAGAGGGTTAAAAGCAAGCTTAAGTAAAAATAACATTAAATAACAACAAATCTTTTTATAAAACTATACTATGTTAATTGGTACAAAAAGCACACACTTTGTGCCATTTTTTTTGATTTAAATTCACACTTTAGTTATTAAATAATATTAAGTCATTAACTTGTATAGCACCTGTATTTTATACAATTTTAGAATTTATGCTAAAATACATCTATGAAAATATGTTTTATACCTATTGACAATCGTCCGGTTTGTTACAACTTAGTAAAAGATATTTGTGCTATTGACAAAAGTATCGAACTGGCAATTCCGCCACGGGAATGGCTCGGAGATTTAACAAAAACCGCAAAGACAGAAGATATCCTCAAATGGCTTGAACAGATTCCCGAAACCGATATAATTATCATATCCCTTGATACAATCATTTACGGCGGACTTATACCATCCAGACGTTCCAATGAAACATTGGAAGAGCTAAAGCGCCGCACACAAAATTTAAAAGAAATACTTGTTAAAAAGAAGGCAAAAATCTTTGCTTTTTCAAGCATAATGAGAATTTCCAATAATAATTACAATGAAGAAGAAAAAGTGTACTGGAAAGACTGGGGTAAAAAAATATTTGAATATTCGTATTTTACGCATAAGGGAACTCCTGTTAAAACAGAAATCCCAAAAGAAATATTGGACGATTATTTAAAAACACGAAAGCGGAACTTTGAAATTAACAAAGTTTATTTAGAATGGCAAAGGGAAGGAATTATAGATACACTTATTTTTTCCAAAGATGATTGTGCAGAGTACGGATTCAATGTTCAAGAAGCCCGGATTTTAGAGACTCTGGGTGGAACAACAAAAACAGGGGCTGACGAAATCCCGCTGACCCTACTATCCAGAGCCATAAAAAAAGATATAAAAATTTATCCGGTATTTACAGAACCTGAATATAAAAACCTTGTTTCAAACTATGAAGATATTTCTATAGAAAAATCCGTTCTTTCACAAATGGAACTCGGGGGCTTTGAGCTTGCAGAATCGTACGAAAAAGCGGATTTAATCCTTATTGTTAATAACTTTATTGAAAAGCAGGGAGAACTCGTTATGGGCTGGGAGACAAAACCTTATACAAACAAGTTTATTCCCCCGCAAAAGCCGTATGCCGTAGCCGATGTACGATATGCAAACGGTGCCGACAATAATTTTGTTAACAAGCTTTTAAACCAACTTGACTTAAAAAACTTTTACGGATACTCCGGCTGGAACACTTCCGCAAACACTTTAGGCAGCTTGCTTGCAGGAATTAAAGCTAAATATAATGCAGAAGATTCTAATGATAGAGCATTTAAACGACTTGAAATAATAAGATTTCTTGACGACTGGGCATATCAGGCAAATGTCAGAGGACAAATTAATTTTCCTTGCAATATAAAGGAATTTATGAAACCCTATGAATCAAGATTATCTGAGATTTTTGAATACGAAATCAATCCTGAATATATTTATCCCTGGGACCGAAAATTTGAAATAGAAGTCTCAAATATATAGACTAAACCTTTAGTGCTCTCAAAGAATTAAGCACTGCAAGTAAAGTTACTCCGACATCCGCAAAAACGGCGCCCCACATTGTCATCATACCCACAGCTCCCAGAATTAAGAACAGCGCTTTTACGCCAATTGCAAATACTATATTTTGCTTAACTATTTTCATCGTTTTTTTAGATATACAAACCGCATCGTAAACTTTTGAAGGCTTATCATCCATAATAACAACATCCGCAGCCTCGATTGCCGCATCAGAACCCAAACAACCCATAGCAATACCTACATCGGACCTTGTTAGAACCGGCGCATCATTAATTCCGTCACCCACAAAAATTACAGATCCTTTTTTGTTTAAAATTATATCTTCCAGTTTGGAGACTTTACCCTCAGGCAGCAAATCCGAGAAAAATTCATCAATTCCGAGTTTTTGTGCTATATGATAAGCACTTTGAGATTTATCGCCGGTAAGCATAATGACACGGGAATATTTTTTCAAATTTCTAACAGCTGACAAAGCATCTTCCTTAATCTCATCGGATATAATCAATGAGCCCAGGAACTTTCCGCTCTTTGCTATATAAACAGTTGTTCCGTTAAAATTATCATCAAAATATGTTATATTATTTTCTTTCATAAGTTTTTCATTACCGGCAAGCACTGTTTCTCCTTCAATACTAACACTTACCCCTTTACCGGCAATTTCATGAATATCGGATATTTTTGATTGATTAATCTCACTGCCCCAGGCTTCTTTGATAGATATTGCAACAGGGTGGTTAGAAAAACTTTCAGCATAAGCTGCGATTTTAAGAAGATTTTTTTCAGAAACACCTTCTGACGGAAGTATTTTAACAACTTTAAAACTTCCCTTTGTTAAAGTTCCGGTTTTATCAAAAACTATACTGTACGGTTTTGATAACAATTCAAGATAACTGCTTCCTTTAACAAGTATACCTTTCTTAGAGGCTCCGCCTATTCCGGCAAAGAACCCCAGAGGGACTGAAATTACCAGAGCACAGGGACATGATATTACAAGGAATGTCAAGGCTCGTTCCAGCCATACATTGAAATCTGCACCAAATCCGAGCACGGGAATTAAAACAAGAGCTAAAGCCATTAATACAACTATCGGAGTATAAATTTTTGCGAACCTGGTAATAAAATTCTCTGTTCTTGTCTTTTTGGAAGAAGCATTTTCAACCAGTTTAAGTATCTTTGAAACCGTTGACTCTCCAAACAGTTTTGTTACCTTTATTCTTAATAACCCGTTTTTATTAACACTGCCGCTTAAAGCATTATCACCTGTTTTCAAGCTAACCGGAACAGATTCTCCGGTCAGGGCTGAAGTATCAACAAGAGCATCGCCTTCTTCCACAATGCCGTCAAGCGGAATTTTCTCTCCAGCTCTAACCAGAATAATATCACCAATTTGAACCTCATCCGGAGATATTTTGATAATCTCTCCGTTTTCTATCAAATTTGCATAATCAGGTCTTAAATCCATAAGAGCTGCAATTGATTTTTTAGACTTGTGCACAGCCCTGTGCTGCAAATATTCACCTATTTGATAAAGAATCATTACCATAACAGCTTCCGGGTATTCCCTAATAACAATTGCGCCAAGTGTTGCCAAACCCATAAGAAAATTTTCATCAAAGACTTTACCTTTTATAATGTTTCGGAGGGCTGATAGTAAAATGTCATAACCGGATATAATATAAGCAGTTAAAAATAAAAATGTGTTATGCAATATCCAGCCGGCAGCAAATACCAAAACTGCAATACTTATTCTTATTAACGGATTTGATTTGTGTTTATGGTGATGTTCGCACATAAATTCATCCTTTCAATTGAATATATATTCAACTATACTTATAGTATAATTGAATAGTTGTTCAATTGTCAACCTTTTGTTAAGATATTGTTACATTAGTTGAACAATTATTCAATTATGATATAATAATATTGTTATGGATAATAAACGAACAGATTGTGAAGCAATTAATATAGAGCTTGTGAATGAAATCCGCCCTAAAATGCCCGAAGTTAAGCTTCTGGATGATTTGTCAGAATTTTTTAAGGTAATGGGAGACGGAACAAGAATTAAACTTCTATGGGCTCTTGAACAAAGCGAAATGTGTGTTGGTGATTTAGCCGTGTTGCTAAATATGACAAAATCTGCCGTTTCCCATCAACTAAAAGTCTTAAAAACCGCAAAACTGGTTCGGGCTAAAAAGGCAGGAAAAAATGTTTATTACTCTCTTGACGACCATCATATACATATGATTTTCGATAAAGCTCTTGAACACATTTGCGAGAGGAATTAAACAGCTTCTGCTTCTTTTTTCATCTTTTTTATAGGATTCCAGGTGTCTTCAAGATTATTTGCTATAAGATTTTGATAAAATTGTTCTTTAAAATTCAAAACATCAAGCTGCTTTTTAAGATTTTCCATCTGATTAAGAGCTTTTTGCTTGGTTGAAAGAATTATTTCATAGCGTTCTTTAATTGTTGAATCCCCTGCAACACATAAGTCTATATATCTTTTAATAGATTTATTTTCAGTACCTACAGAGCGGAGACATTTAACAATTTTCACCCATTCCAAATCATTATCAGAAAACTGCCTGATATTATTTGCATCCCTTTTAATGAAAGGAAAGAACCCTAATTTTGCCCAAAATCTCAAGGTGTGTTCCGATACACCCATAATCTTTGAAACTTCTTTTATTGTATACATTATAAAACCCTTTCATTATTCAATTCTGTTGTAAAAAGCAGATCCGGCAAGCTATATTTGACAAACTTTACTGCTTTCTGCTCTCAAGTACTTTATCAAAAACTTTTTCCGCCTTTTTACCCTGTTCTTTGCCGGTGCATGATTTTACTAAACTGAGCAGCTCTCTTGCTTCTTTTGGAGTTAATCCGACATTTAAAGCTCCGTTAAGATGTGCCGTCAGCTGAGGCTCCAAACCCTCAATTGATGCTAGAGCGGAAACAGTTGCAATTTCCCTTGCCCTGTATGAAAGAACCCCACGCTCAAAAATATCACAGAAGAGATGCTCTTTCAGAAACGTATCAATCCCCGGAGTGAAGACCTCATATGGAGCCTTGGAATCGGATACTCCAAATATTTTTTCCACATTTCGTTTTCCAGTTGCATATTTGTCAATATCAGAAGGAACAGATTCCGGCTCGTCCCCGGTAACATCTCCGTGCCTTGATTGAGTGACCTTAATAAATGTACCGATTCCGTTCAAACTCCTCGGAAAACCGCAATATGCATACATTTGTATAAGAATCTCTTTAATTTCGTTTATGCTTAATCCGTTATCTAACCCTTCATTCAAAGCTTTTTCGAGCTCAGAAAGATTACCGGCAGCTGTATATGAAGAAATTTTTACTATACTTTTCTCTTTTAAAGATAAATTGTCCATCTTCTTTGCCTCCGCAGTATTAATTACAAGGAAAAAACCAATAACCAGTAAAAATAATGTTGCTAAAAATCTCATACTATTCCTCATTGTATTGTTTATCATCAACCGGCTCAAGCCATGTCGTTTTATTAATTTCGGCATTGGGCTCAAGTGAAACATGAACAAACCAGCTGTCAGAAGAAGCTCCATGCCAGTGTTTAACATTAGGCGGAATAGTTACTATATCTCCTTTTTTAAGTATTCTTACGGGTTTACCATCTTCTTTATACCGTCCTTCACCGTTTAATACTAACAGAATCTGACCGCCGCTGTGCTTGTGCCAGTTAGTTCTTGCACCGGGTTCAAAAGTTACATTTCCTATCGGGAGATTCCACACATCTTCTTTTGTATTCAACATATTCAGATATGTCTGTCCCGTAAAATATTCACTGTACGGATTGGGTTCGCCCTGTGAAAATATAGTATCAATAGGACTTATTTTCATCAACATAGAATCCTCCTTCTCTGCAGCACATACAACACATATTGTTATAGCGAAAATAGCTGTCATAATTAAAAACTTTTTCAAAAACATGATTACCTCTTTTTCTTCCAGTTAATTATACAGCCTTAGAGCTGCTCTCAGTCAATATAAAATTTTTCTGTGTGAGCCGATGCGAAAAACCGTTTTTTATCCAGACTACAACCACGAAATACCAATTGAAAGTATTGATAGAATGATTGCACCTAAAAATGCGCTCCAAAAGCCATCTATTTCGACTCCGGGAACCAAATATGCCACAAACATAAATAACAAAGCATTTATAACAAGAATAAAAAGCCCCAGAGTTAAAATATTAATAGGCAGTGTAAGGAATACTAGCACCGGTTTTATAACAACGTTAACTATTGCAATTACAATAGATGCAACCAGTGCCGTCGCAAAACTTGAAATCATAATACCCGGGACTACCCATCCCACAAACATAATACAAAGAGCCAATGCAGCCCACTTAATTAATAACATAATCATAATTTATTACACTCCTTTTTAATAATTATAGCGTTAAAACTATACTATGCATTCCCGTTTTAGACTAAAACCAATCAATTAACTGTTTAATCACTCCGAATTCAAATGATTTATCCGCAAAAATTTCCGGATTAGTCATCATCTTCAAATCAATACAATATGCTTTTGGCTGAACCTTATAATTATACTTTTTGACCAAATCTTCATCTATTTTCTTATGCTCTCTGTCTATAACCTTTGAGAAATTAAGCCCCAAACTCTGACAGAAAGGAACTTTTAATTTTTCATCAGTACCAACCGTAAGAAGTCCGAAAGTTCTGCAAATTATCCCTCTAAAATCGTAAATACTGCATTCTTTATTTTCATTAAGGAATGGACATCTATACATAAACCCTTTTTTGTCATCTGCTTTTTCACGCTCTTCTTTTATTGACTTAACCCGCTCCAATACTTTTAACTGTTCCTCTTTAGGAAGCTTAAAGAACCCCAGCATTATATAATCAAATTCAACTTCCGAAAAAGGATACTGTCCTCTTTCGCAACAGTGGGCACACCCCTTTTTACAGCAGACGTATTCTTTTTGTTCTTCAAAATATCCTTCAAGAACTCCGTTTATAGTATTTAAATATTGTTTAAAATATCTCAGTCTATCAAAATCCATTTTTAAACTCCTGTAAAACTCCTTGTATTAGCATTAGGATTTATTTTTAGAATAAAGTTTTTTATCCAGTATAAAAGTAACATACTGACAACCGAAACGACAAAAAATCTCACAAAAACTATACCCAATGTACATATTTCACAGCAATGAATACCCAGAACATTCGGCATATCAAAAATTACGTTATAGACAAAAAATACATACCAGTGAATAAAAAATATTCCAAAACTGTACTTTGCAATAACATCAAGAGCTTTATTTAATTTTATGTGAGAAATAATCCACTCATCGTAATGTTTTAAATATGCCAGAAGTAAAATTGTTAAAAATATTTTGGATACAGTTCCGTTTGAAATACCGTAACTCATACTTAAATAAATATCCGCTCCTGAGGTTAACAGCATAAGAAGCCAATACAGGAATCTTTTATCATAGAATTTGTCGATAACTTCCTTATATCTTGAACAAAACATGCCAAAAACATACATAGAAAAAAAGTGTACAAATCCCATAAAAACATAGTTTAAATATTCTAAATATTTATCAGCATAAGACAAACCCATAACACTATTGTAATCCACATCATGTCTTGGCATAAAAATTGTTATTAAAAACATGACAGGAAGCAGTTTATATAAAATATTTTTCTTTTCAAGATATAGAAGGGCTTTGCTCAACAAGAAAAATAAAATTATCATCGGAATAAACCACGCAGGAGTATTATGCACTCTTCCCACTGTAAGCATCATCGGAATCTGGAGCAAATAATTTAGTCCGTCAAAAGAATTACCATATTTGAGAGGCAACAGAAAGCAAAAAAGAATACCGGGAATTGCAGTATATAAATACGGCATTATAACATTTGTCCACTTTTTCTTCATGTAAGTTTTGAATTCATACTTGTAAGAAAGGTGTTGGAATAAAAAACCGGAAATAAATATAAAAAGAGCCGTTCCTCCGGTAAATATTTCTGTTGCGGTTATTCTGGCTAAACTTCCTTTCGCCCCGAATTGCATGGTATGTCCCGCTACAATCAACAGTATTGCAAGTCCTCTAAAAACATTTATATAATTCAGAATTTTTGTTTTCTTCACTTCTGCCATAAAAGACTCCCCTAATAATATTGTTTAATTATATAGCAAAAATTTGTATTTTTGATTTTTATATTTTTATGTTAGGATGTTTATAGTTTTATGGGGTGTGTATGCTTATAACAACAAACTACGGTCCCGGCTTTGGGAGGAAACCGAATCTTTCGGAAATGAAGCTTTATACTAAAACAATTAATGACGGATTACAGGTGCTGGATAAAAAAGTCGGAATTATATTGCACAATTCTTCTGCACCGTCTGTAAAATCCCAGAATACGGGCATCGGTTCTTTATTATCAGAAACTACCGAAAAAAAACTTGTACCGTTCTTAAAAGAGCATGCCTTCTCTACAATACAACAAGAACCCAATACCTTAAGAAGCATGAAAGATTCATCTCCTTATGCTCCGGTAGACATGGCAAAAAATATATTTATGACTCCTCTGGAAAAGCTGGCCGGATTGATTTCTGTCGGAACATATTCAGCTATTGTTGCGAATGCTCCTCAAAATGATGAGAGAACTGACTATAACTATGTACGGGAAAATTATCCCAAAGCACTGAAAGAAGCCTGGGAAAATTATAAAAAAGGTGACATGAGCGAGTTAAAGGAGTTTAAATCTGCTAAAAGTAATGAATTAGAAGCCGGAGCTTTGTATCAGATTCTTTCAGAAATTAATAAAACTGATAAATGGAAAAAATGGAACACACTGGACAAAAATTTATTTAATATGCAAGGTCTTAAACAGATTAAAAAGGCTCAATCAAGAATAGAAGAACTTAAAAAAAATTACAGTGATGACATTGATTTCTACTACTTCCAGCAAATGATTTTAGAAAAAGAAATACAGGCTGCAAACAAAAGGAATAAAGAAGCAAATATAACCGTTATCGGGGATTCTCCGGTCGCATACAGTGCTGTTGAAGCATGGAAAAATCAGGACTTATTTATGGAAGACATGGCCCTTGGTGTCGGTCCAGACTATTTTTCACCGGAAGGACAAAGATGGGGATTTCCGGTACTTAAGCCGGAGACCATTTTTAACCCTGACGGAAGCTTAGGAAAGGGCGGGGAATTTTTAAAACACAGATACGAAAAAATGTTCTCCGAAGCCCCGGGAGGAGTCAGAATTGACCACATTATAGGCTTAATAGACCCATTTGTCTATTCCACGAAAGAGCCTAAAATGACAGAAACGAACTCCGGCAGATTATATTCTTCTCCTAACAGCGAATTATTAGGTAAATATGCAAAACAATCGGACGAAGATTATGAGGCAATTATAACTAAAATAATTATTCCTGCTGCCGAAAAATACGGTTTAACCAAAGAAGATATTATATGCGAAGATTTGGGAGAACTTACACCACCGGTTGATAAAACAATGAAAGATTTAAAACTTTCAGGGATTGCGATTACGGAATTTGATTACAGAGGACGTGATACAGCACCTGAAAAAATACTTATGCTGGGCTCACACGACAATCCGTCTTTTATAGAATATACTGAAAATTTATTCAAAGAACGAGAAAATGAAGACCGGCAGGAACATTTTGCGAGAAAAACACAGCACCTTGCGGAAGATACAGCACCTTACGGACAAAACTTTGATACATATCTGAACGATATAAGACAGGATAAGAAAAAATTTATGGCAGCATCTTTTGCAGAACTTTTTACAAGTCCCGCAAAACGTATTCAGATTTTCTTCACTGACTTTTTCGGAATACCAAAAACGTACAATACGCCGGGAAAACGCCACGGCTGCTGGACACTAAGGCTACCGGAAAAATTTGAAGATTTATATTATAAAAATATTAAAGAAGGTTTAGGGCTGAATATACCTGAAGCTATAGCTACAGCTATCAGGCATAAGGGGGAAGATTTTGCAAACAGTCACAAAGAACTTCTTGAGAATCTTGATAAATATGCCCGTATCTTAAAAGAATAGTTAAATTTTTGCTTCAAATACATATTCTGCCGGTCCGGTTAAGAATATATCATTTCCAAACCCCTGCCACTCAACATTTACTACTCCTCCGGGCAGTTTAACTTCAACAATGTTATCCAAAATACCGTTGAGAATACCCGCTGTAACACTTGCACAGGCACCGGTTCCGCAAGCAAGCGTAATTCCGCACCCTCTCTCCCAAACACATAACTCTATTTTAGAAGAATTATTTATTTTTACAAATTCCACATTCGTTTTTTCAGGAAATTCAGCACTTATTTCAATCTCAGGTCCATAAATTTTAGCAAGGGAAAGTAAATCTTCATCATCTTTTATAAAAATTACAAAATGAGGATTCCCCATCGAAACAGCATTTCCCTCAAAAATGCGATTCATTACCGAAATTTTATAATTCAAATTATTTTGAGGAATAAAAGGAATCCGATTACTCTCTAAAATCGGCTTTGACATATTTACTCTGATATTACCGTTGTCAAGAATCTCCGGCATAATAATTCCGGCAAGAGTTTTTACGGAGAACTGTTTTTTATCGACAAACTTTCTGTCATAAACATATCTGGCAAAACATCTCATTCCATTACCGCACATCTGTGCAGTAGAGCCGTCAGAATTGTAGAAAAACCATCCGATATCCGTATCTTCCGTATTAAGATTAGGAATAATCAGCCCGTCTGCACCTATTCCAAAGTGCCTGTCGCAAAGATTTATAGCAGCATCTTTCATATCATTCCAGCCGCCTTTTATGAACTCTTCATAATCTAAAATTACAAAATCATTTCCGCATCCTTGCATCTTAGTAAGTTTTATTCCCATCTTAAAACCCTCTTTATATTTTTTATAGTAAAATAATTATATAAAGGAAAGAGAATTATGACAATAATAAAAGCTCAAAAAGGAACAAAAGATATACTTCCGGCTGACATGCCGGTTTGGCACTTAATGGAAAAAAATGCCAATGAAATTTTTTCAAAATACGGAGCTAAGGAAATAAGAACTCCGATATTTGAAGCAACAGAACTTTTTGCAAGGGGTGTCGGTGATACTACTGATATAGTTAACAAGGAAATGTACACTTTTGAAAAAAGTGAGCGTTCACTCACCCTTAGACCCGAGAACACGGCCGGTGTAGTTCGCTCTTTTATAGAAAACGGTATGCACAGACTCCCTATGCCGGTAAAATTGTGGTATAAAGGACCGATGTTCAGATATGAACGTCCTCAAGCCGGAAGACAGAGACAATTTCATCAGGTAGGAGTTGAAGTCTTTGGAATAAAACAACCTGCTGCAGATGCAGAAGTTATACTTATGGCAGTAAATTATCTTAAGTCTCTCGGTCTAAATGATTTGAGTGTTGAGCTCAATTCTTTAGGCTGCCCGGAGTGCAGAGATGAATTCAAACTTCACTTGAAAGCAGTACTCAGACCTTATTTAAAAGAACTTTGTCCGGACTGTCAGGTAAGATATGAAAAAAATCCGCTCAGACTTTTGGATTGCAAAGTCCCTGAATGTCAGGAAATATTTTCAAAACCTGAAATACAGGATGTCATTATGTCTGATTTTATCTGCGAAGATTGCGCAGAACATTTTAATGAACTTAAAAAGTATCTTGATGAACTAAAAATAAATTATTCGGTTAATAAACTCCTTGTTAGAGGTCTTGACTACTATAACAGAACTGTATTTGAAATAAAATCAAACAATTTAGGTTCTCAAAACGCAGTCTGCGGAGGCGGCAGATATGATAGTCTGGTTAAAAATCTCGGCGGAGAAGATATTCCTGCAATAGGTTTTGCTATGGGAATGGAAAGACTCGCATACCTTATTGGAAATAAAGAAGATGAGAAGCTTACAGCTTTTGTTGTTTCAAACAATCCGACAGAAGCAATTAAGCTCACTGAAGCACTTAGACGGGAAGGTATTTCTTGTGAATTTGACTTATCAAATAAAAAGTTTGTTAAACAAATTGAAAAAGCTTCAAAATCCGCAAAATATGCTATCATTCTGGGCGAAGATGAACTTGCAGCCGGTAATGTTACTATCAAAAATCTTGAAACAGGAGAACAAAAAACAGTGCCGCAAAAAGCTCTTAAATCTGAAATCATATAATAATAAAAAAAAGCTCCTTTAAAAGGAGCTTTTTTATTCCTTAAATACTCGGATTATTCATAAATATATCCGTTTGTTAAGTCAATTTTAATCGGAGCAAGGAGCCTGATATTAACTTCCTGATTTGGCATCGTTAATACTTTATCGCCTTTAAATACTCTTCTTATAAATGTCATAAACTTGCCTTTTTTAGCAGGATCAAGAGTAGCTACACCATAAACCATTACTGCCTGATCATTTGGTGTTACAAGAAGTTCATTCTTAATAATAACCTGACCGTTGGTTTTAAATAACTTACCCGGCTGAACATATTTTACCTGACCTTTCATATCACTGCCTTCGGCAATTAAAAGGTATTTTTCTTTAGTAACATAGTTCTTAGGAGCTTTTGCCGTATAAATATCGCTTACACTTGATATTTGAGAACCAACAACAGTTTCAAGCTTAATAGGAAGTATTGTTCCTGCAGGAATAATACCTATAGAACCCTGAACCTTAACATTATCAACGATAAAGCCTTCTGCTGTTCTTTTCTGCATAACTTCTGCAAGCTTAGCATTTGGATTGAGTTTAGCTTCTTGCATCATTTTATAAAGAATTGCTGCAACTTCAGCTCTGTTAGCCGGTCTGTCAGCTTCGAGTTTACCTTCATGACCCGGCATTGTTACAACAAGGTCAAGAACCTCTGCTTTAGCAGCAGCCATTAAAAACCAAGCCGGCATTAACTCATAGTCAGTATATGTTTTTGAAATAATATCCTGAGCTTTTTGTTCGCTAATTTGTTGTGTTGTAAGAGCATTTACAGCTATGTTGATAGCTTCTGCTCTCGTTACGGAATCAAACGGTCTGTAACTTTCACCTTTTGAATCCGGAATCAAATCAAAATATACAGCTTTTTGAATTATATTGTATGCCCAAAAGCCAGGATCTAAATCTTTGAAATGGATTTCCTGTTCAACATTTGCATTTTCCTGTCCCAAAGCTTTAATAGCCATAGATGCAAATTCAGCTCTTGTTACAGGAATATCGGGTTTGTATGTTCCATCCGGATAACCAACAACCACTCCGACATCTGTTAAAAACTTGATTGACTGATATGCCCAGTGCTCTTCTGTCATATCAGAATAAAAAGCATTAGCGGGGCTGTTTATCATAAATATCGCAGCTAAAACAAACAATCCCTTAAGTATTTTCTTGAACATTAAGAGTCCTCCTTTTCATATCCTCTCCTATTAATCTATGCTATATTAAATATGGAGTTTATGCAATCTTTGTTAACAATTCTACATATTAAAGCAAAAAACCTGATTCAGGAACTTTAAAAACACTATGAAAGTAAGCTTATATTCATCACCAACATTCGGACGACGGCTTAAACCATCAGAAGAAGCCGAGTATTGTGCTGTTTTAAATAAGGGGAAAAAACTTGCCGGAAATACAGGAAAGACTATTCTTATTATCCCCTCGCCATCACTGCCGCAAGAAAGAGACACAAACACAGGAGTAGGGAATATCCTTGATAAAAAAGCTCTTGAATTTTTTGATTTCGTAAAAAAATACTGGGGGATAAACTGCATTCAAGACCTCCCGAACGGCAGGTTTATTCCTCATAACGGCTACTGGAGACTTTATTCCGGAAGTTCAATGGACTTAGGCAGCCAGTTGATTAATCTTGAACTTTTAACAAAAGACCTTATTGAACCCGAAGATTTTAAAAAAATAGTTAATAAAAACTTTTCTCAAGACAGTGTTAATTATGAAAATGTACTGAATAAAAACTCAGAAACCGAAAATGTATTACGAAAGGCTTATAGCAGCCTGCTCAAAGCTGACAATACTTCTAAAAAGGCTCTCTTAAAAGAGATTGAGCTTTTTAGTAATGAAAACAAATCATGGATTGAACCAAAATCGATTTTCCATGCGCTGAAAGAACATTATAATACAGAAAACTTTAAACAATGGTCTGATACAGACTGCAACCTTTACAATCCGGACAAAGTAAAACCGGAAATACGGGACAAAAGAATCTCAGAAATTAAAAATAACTACTCATTTGATACCGGATATTATAAGTTTAAACAATATCTCGCCAATAAACATCTAAAACTCGCTAAGGAAAAACTTAATCAAAAAGGAATTCGTTTGAGCGGAGACTTTATCTGCGGATTCTCGTGGGATGAACTCTGGATGAGACCAAAAGCTTTTCTGCCCGACACAAAAATGGAATGGGGTTTTCCCGCTCTTGACCTCAACAGTCAGGAGGGGCTCGACTTATTAAAAGAAAAAGCTGCTCTTTATGCAAAAAGATATGATGATTTAAGAATTGACGGAGCTTGGACATATATTAATCAACCTATTGAATCGGTAAAAGGGAAAAAAGTTCATATACGAAATTACTACGGTGAAAAAGCGCTTAATGCAATTGAAGAAAGTATTCGTTCAGTTAAAGGAAAAAATTATAATCAAGAAGACTTAATGTATGAGTTAATCGCAAAATCAGAAGATTTTCGGATAATTGATGATAATAAAACCACCAGTCCGATTGTTAAAAACAGAAATAAAATATATTGTTCAAATGATTTAAGTTATGCCTGGGGCTCAACAAAAAGCTTTGAAAATCTTGGCTGGAGCGGAAATTTGTATACTCTCGGTACAACAAACCATGACCAGCAAAAAATGAAAACTTACTTTGCTCAAAAGAGAGAAAGAAGTCTCCAAACTGATGTTTTATCCGACCTTTTAAAAATACCTAAATCAAAATTAGAGGACTTAAGAGATTTTATTAAAGCAAAGTTTGCGGAACCTATGAGGGCAAGAAATAATTTTATATTCTTTATGGATGGACTGGATATAGACGGAATTTATAAAGATAATTCCGACCGCACAAAAGATTATAAAATAAAAATTCGTCCGGATTATCAGGAAGCGTATTTTAAAGCCCTTGAAAACGGATACGGATACAACCCTATGGACGCTCTTGAAAAAGCTTTCATTGCAGACGGTCTTGATAAAAAAGAGCCTGAATTATTCAAAAAAATTGTTAAATACAGAAAAATACTTGAAAAACCTCAAAAAAATATTTTTGCAAAAAGAATTGTAATTGGCGCTGCTGTAGCTTTTTCAATCGGAGCAGCAACCTGTGCTGCCGTCCGGTATCATTCAAATAAAAAAGAAAAACCGGCTGAAAAACAGCCGGCATAAGTTATCCGCAGTCAAGATATGTTCTTAAGCATTCGATATTTTCAACCTTTCTTAGCTTTTGTATTGCCAAATTTTCTATCTGTCGAATTCTTTCTTTTGAAAAGCCTAAAGCGTTTCCTATTTGTTCTAAAGTTTTCGGTTCTTCATCATCAATCCCGAAACGTCTTTTAATAATTTCCTGTTCTCTCTTATCCAGATGTCCTATTAATTTTGTAATATCTTTTTCCTGAAGCTTCATCTGTGTACTCGCTTCCGGAGAGATGTAGGTTGTATCTTCAATATAGTCCTGAATAGACAAATCATCGGTTACAAGAGTATCCAGACTCACCGGCTCTTTTTTTATAGCACTTTTTACCTCTTCTATCTTTTTTGTATCCAAGCCGGAAATCTTTGAAATAGTCTCGTCATCGGCATCTAAAATATCACTGCATACAATATCAGAACATGCTTTTTTATACCTCCTGATTTTTTCTAGCATATGAACCGGAATCCTTATGGTTCTGGAATGATTAGAAATTGCTCTTATTATTGTCTGTTTTATCCACCAGGTAGCATAAGTAGAGAACTTAAAATTTTTCTTATAATCAAACTTCTCTGCTGCCTTAATCAGTCCCAGCGAGCCTTCCTGCACCAAATCCATAAACAAAACTCCCTGTCCTATATATTTCTTGGCAATGCTGACAACCAGTCTTAAATTTGCCTGAATAAGCCTATTTTTAGCGTATTCTTTTTCCTGTTCATTCCCCTCCTGAATTAATCTCCCCAGCTCCATTTCCTCTTTTTTGGTAAGCATTCGTTTCCGGCCGATTTCTTTAAGATACATCTGTAAAATATCATCATTATTAACTACAGCACTGAAAGTTTTAGGTGCATTTATATCCGTTTCAGAGTTATTTATAAACTCAAAATTACTCACAGCTCTTCCCATCTTTTTCTCCTTCTCATCGTATCTAACATGTAAGACGCAAAATTTAAAAAAAAGTTCCAAGTAAAGAAACCCACACCGGACACTTCATTAACATCTATTTACCCCCCGACTGGACTCCCTTTTTTGGCAATGTTTTTAATTCTGAAAAACTGCATAATTTAGGAGACAGTAAAGGGAGGGATAAAACGTGCTCCTGACCGAGTTAAAAACATCTCGCCCGGAACTGTAAAGTAATACTCTTTAAGACACAAAGTAATACGGTATGTAGAACAAGTAAATCTACTCCGCCTACTAACAAAGGAGGTTAAAATGACGATTAGAAAACTTACTGTGGCAGCTGCAATTGCCGTTGGTATAGCAACGTGTTCGTTCAATACGGTAATGGCAGCCTGCCCATGTGACCAACGCCCTGTAGTAACTCAGGGGGCTTGTCCTTGTGAAAAAGAAATTCCGGAAGTTACCGGCGCAGCCTGCCCTTGCGACCCGGCACCGGAACCATGCGGTTGTGATGTCGCACCAAAATGCGAACCTGATCCGGTTCCTTCATGCGCATTGTGTCCGGGCGTAAAAGAGCTTCAAAGAAGCGACATGAGACAGGTTTATGCATATCCGAATGCTGTTTACGGATACAATAACTTCGTCGGAACTCAAGCTGATTCAGTATATTCAGCAGAAGGATTTTCTGTTACAAGAGATAACTCAAAGCTCAGCTCCGCAACCATGGGAACTACAATTAGCTCTGAAGGTTCTGTCACCGGTGCTGCTGCTGACATCCCTTGTCTTAACGAAATGAGCAGACATAACGGTATCCCTATTATCAGAGATGAGTCTAAAATGGACGGAAACGGATGTCCTATACAAATGGGAACAGCAAACTCCATTCAAGCTATTAAAAAGAGCTTAGTACCGTTTGATTTATCACCATTTAGCGAAATGACCGGAGCTGCTGCTAACTTACAAATGTTCCCGGACGTTCCGAGCGGATATTGGGCTTCCTGCGAAATTGATAAACTTGCCACAAATGACGTTGTTGTCGGCTATCCGGACAGATTGTTTAAACCGTCAAGAAATATCTCAAGAGCAGAGTTTGCAACAATGCTGGTTAAAGGTTTAGACAAAGATATGTACTCTTGCACACCGGAAAAACTTTTCTCGGATGTTCCGGCTAACCACTGGGCTAATTCTGCTATCACAGTCGCAGTACATCAGGATTTACTTAAAGGATATCCCAACGGTACATTCCAACCTAATCATAACGTAACAAGAGCCGAAGCTCTTTGTGCACTATCTAAAGGTATAAAATGTTCTGAAATGGATAAATGTAAAGCTCAGGAAATCCTTTCTAAATATTGTGACGGTAATACAGTACCTGAATGGGCACAAATTCCTATCGCTATTGCACTGGATAAAGGTGCTTTGAACAACTCGCCTAATCCGGATAAAATTGCACCGTTTAAAGATGCAACAAGAGCTGATATTGCCGCTATGTTACAGAATATCCGTGTAAATGCAGGTATTGATAAGAACCCTGTAACAGCAAACAATGACTGCCCGATTTGCCCTGACAACAAACAAGCCTTCGTAGAAAATGAAGAAATTGTTCAAATTCCGACTTTACAGTTAGAATTTAAAGATCAGGTCAGCGCAAAATCTTCTCATGTAGGTCAAAGATTTGCAGCTAAAACTCTTGAAGACGTTACCATAAACGGACAACTCTTCCCGTGCGGTTCAAAAGTTTACGGTAAAGTTGTCGAAGTTATTAGACCTTCCGGATGCCAGAAAGGTGCTCTAAAACTTGCATTTACAGAAATCGAAAACTGCGGATGCAGAGCTACATTACCTAGACAAATACTTACTGCTCAGGTTGATAAGTCAAATACACCGAACATTCTTTCAAGAATTGTTACAGCACCTCTTACCTGGGGCGGTTCAATGCTCGGTATCGTTGGCAGAACTACAGGCGGTATGTTAACATCTCTCGGTAATGCCTGCGAAGACGTTGCATCCGGTACCGGTATCGCTTTAGGTGAAGTATTCCAGGGTCAATTTGCAGCAGCAGGAAGAAGCGCTATGGATGTTGTTAAAGACACCGTTAAAGCTCCTATTGACTTAACAAGAACAGCATTATCAGGCACAATGGGCTTATTCCAATCTACAGGCGACGAAGTTGCTTATCTGGTCGATGCTAAAGGTTACAAAATCTCTGCTGTTAACCCGAAAGAACATATTACAATTGCTTTCGGCTGCAGCGGTGACTAGTGCTACGCACGTAGACCTATGGTCGGGCGGCAACCGTGAAACTACAGAATCAATTCTGTTTCCCAGCCGCCCTCTTGG
>CALVBP010000004.1 GCA_944325825.1 Candidatus Gastranaerophilales bacterium
TTTTTTAAATGGTCGGGATGACACGATTTGAACGTGCGACCCCCTCGTCCCAAGCGAGGTGCGCTACCAAGCTGCGCCACATCCCGAAGGGGTTCTTTCTCTGGTAGGTTAAATTCCTACAGCGCTTATAAACAGCACCATACACCAAAGAAGTGTGTCTCAATTCTACTTTAAACATTTTTGCCGGTCAAGTATTTTCTATTATTTTTTCAGTTTTGATGTATAATAATAGGGCTATGACAAATCTTTTGAGTGTTAATGAAAAATTGAGCACAAAAAGTATTTCAACAGGTTCTTGTGCGGAAGTTCTTGTAAAAACTCTTGAAAACCTCGGTGTTGAGAATATTTTCGGTTATCCCGGGGCTGCTGTTTTGAGTATTTATAATGAGCTTTCTCACTCCGGAATAAAACATTTTCTTGTCCGTCACGAACAAGCTGCTGTTCATGCGGCAGAAGGTTATGCTCGTGTGAGCGGAAAGCCCGGAGTTGTGCTTGTGACTTCCGGCCCTGGGTTTACCAACACGATAACAGGAATCGCTAATGCCTATGCTGATTCTACACCGCTTGTGATTCTTGCGGGAGATGTCGCTCCTCAAAAAAATAAAGGGAAAGTTTTTCAAAAAGTTGATATTATTTCTATGACAAAGACTTGTTCAAAAAGAAATTACCTTCTTTCCTGTGAAGATGATGTTAGACAGGTCTTAGAAGAAGCTTTTGCCGTGGCTCAGGATGAAAAAGGACCTGTTGTGATAGCCCTGCCCCGTAATGTTTTGGAATCAGGATATACTCCTTCTCCAAATATATTTAAAACAAAAGTTAAACTTCCTGAAATACAAAACTCGGAGTTAGAGAGAGCCGCAAGACTTCTTGCTTCTGCTAAACAGCCGTTGCTTCTTTTAGGCGGAGGTTCTTTGGATTCCGTTGATGAGATAAAAGATTTTGTATCAAAGACTAATATACCTGTCATCTCGACACTGATGGGTATAGGAGCTTATCCATCCGCAGATTCTCGTTATCTGGGTATGATAGGGATTAACGGAACATATCCGGCAAATACGGCGCTTTACTCAAGTGATTTTATACTGGCGCTCGGGGTAAGTTTTTCCGACCGTTCAACCTGTAAAAATGATGATTTTGCGCCAAATGCCAAAATAGTTAACGTTAATCTTAAAAAAATACCGGACGATTTTGATATTGAAATAATAGCTGATTCCTCAGAATTTTTAAGAAAATTTATTGAATATCTTCCTGAAAAAAGAAGTTATGCGGACTGGTACAATAAGATTAACCTTTTTAAAGAGGAAAATACGAATTCTCTTTGCCGGCAATCTTCCGGAATACTAAAGACCATATACGAATATACTAAAGACAGTGAACCTGTTGTTGTGACGGATGTCGGACAGCATCAAATGTTAACGGCACAGTATTTTAATTTTAATAAGCCTAAAAAATTCATAACATCAGGCGGGCTCGGAACAATGGGTTTTGGGCTTCCGGCAGCTATAGGGGCATATCTTGCCAATCCTGAAAATCTTGTTTTAAATATCACAGGTGACGGCTCTTTTCAAATGAATCTTCAGGAACTAGCGACTTGCAGGGAACATAACATTCCGGTAAAAATTATTATTATGAACAACAGTTATCTCGGTATGGTGCGTCAGATGCAAGAAAAAATATATAAAAATATGTATCAGGTCGAGATGATTAATCCTGATTTCACAAAAATTGCAGAAGCATATGACCTTTTTGCTGTAAGAGTAACGTCAGAAAATGAACTTCGTCCGGCATTAGAAAAAGCAATCTCTTATCCGGGCACCGCAATTATTGATATTGCAATAAATTCTTTTGAAGAAATATAGAAAACAATAAAAAAGCAGCTCATTGGTGTTGAGCTGCTTTTTAATTTTCCTAAGTAATTTTCCCTTTTCCTTTTTCCGCTTGCCTGTACCTGAAAATATTCTTAATTTTCAAGATACGTGAAACTTTTTCTGACGGTTATGTATTTAATTATACATAACGGGTCACTCTTCAGGCTTTTTATTCGGACACTAATCTAATAGTGCTTCAAGAATAGCTGCGTTTTTAGTAGCGAGAGAGGATGATCTTACTCTGCTTTTGTACATGTAGCTTCTCAAAGCTTCACGAATAAGTTCTGAACGTGTACGATTTTCGCCTTCTGCTACCTGGTCAATTCTGTCTAAAAATTCTTCCGGCATGGAAATAAGTACTCTAGCCATTTATGTCTCCTTTACAATATGTGTAGTGATAATTGATATCTCGTATATATATAAAGTCATGAAGAATTAAAAACTTGCTTTTTTTGTTTTGGTTTGTGAAGTTTTGTTAAGAAAACTTTCTTCGTAATCAATTGTAAATAGAGTCAGTGAGCGGGTTTTGTGTGGTTAATTCGGGAGCTTAAGCTCTCGTGCAGAGTATTCTGGGTTAAGATGTAAAAATGTCTTTACAATTCTTAGGTAAAATTTGGAAATGTGTATAATAAAAGTTATAGAATTTCAGAACCCCTGAAAATCACAACTATCACACTAATACAGCCCATTTTCGGGGTGGGATTCGGGCTGGGAAAAGGAGGAAAAATGTCATACAGTTATTGGGATGACGAAATGGAAAAGTTTATAGCTAAAATGGCTCTGGATATTACAATGCGGGAGTCAGAAAAAATAAAAGAACAAGAACGAATTAACCAAATTAATACATTTGTGAATAATCTGCTGAAGCCGCAACAGACACAGATAAGGGGCTTAGCGCCTGCGGCATATCAAAACCAGCCGGCCGGAGGGAGTACCACAGGCAGCTTGAAGGGGTTTAATGATACTGAAACAACATCGGTATTTGAGCTTGGAATAAGCAAGAATGTCACACCGAACGCTGCAAATACTCTGCTTGCTCCGGTTTCTAAAATGGTACAAGATACAAAATCTGCGGGATATTCTGGGCTGGAACCGGAACTTCGTGCTAAGACAGATATTAACCCGATGCCGCAATCGGATACATCTCCGATATTTAAATTAGGGATAGAAAAAAATGTGCCCCTTGAGACTCAAAAAAATACACAAGTCCCGCCGCTGCAAAATAAAGTGCTTGATATTAATGAGCAGAAACAACGATTCCAACCTCAAGATGTTCCTCTTGTTGGGGGAATTAGTATTGATGTTGAGAAAGAGAATCATCCGGTTAGTGATAATATCAATAAAGTGGTGCGCAAAGCAGGTCGAATCTTGCTTCCCAAAAGGGTAGAAAATTGGTTTTTGGGAGAAGAAAATGACGAGAGGCTTATAGAGGATGAATCAAAGATTCCAACATATGAAGAACTGGAGTCGGATTTTAAAAATGGTTTAATTTCCACAGAAGATTTTCTGCATTGGGTTAAAATGAGGAGTGATGTCAATAATGCAAGTGTAGACAGTGATTATTTAAAAGAAAGAAATAAAAATATAGGAAAAGGAGTGGTGGCTATAGGTACTGCACCTATTGGCGGACCTAAAAAATTAGGCAAAGCATTGGGGACAAAATATTTATCTAAAATTATGCCAAAAGCGAGCAAACCGTTGCGGCAGAAAATAGGGGAAAATTCTGTGGATTTTATGACTTCATCTGCTACAAATGGTATTGCAAATAAAATTATTGATTCAAATTACAGTTTTAAAGATTTTATGAATGATAATAAGAATTCAACGGGTATAAAGCTATTAGAAATTCTGGCTCGCCACATTTTTCGCAAATATCTTTGATTGTGCTACTAAAATGTGCTAAAATATATTCATTGTTCAGGTGTAGAATGACCAAGCGTAAATCTAAATGCAAACAAAAATGGGATAAAGCATCAGGCTGGTTAACGTATCTTGAAAAACGTCCTGATTTATTTGCATATATTCTGCTGTCTTTGTTCTATTTGAGTTATATTTTTTCATTACTTTTTGATAATAGGTATATTTATTCAAAATGGTTGATTTTGAGTTGTATATATAGTTGGTTATTGTTAACAGCAGCTATTAAACACAAGTCTATTATTATATGCATTTATCTTATAATATATTCTATTTATTTTATTTATCTGGGATATTGTACTATGTTATGGGATAATTTACATTCGTACTCTGGAAATTATAACAGTGCTTGCATGGGAATAGCATTAGGAGGATTTTTTCTTGCCATTATGGTACTTGTTAAGTTATTACAAAATCAGCAAGCGGATAAATTGCGAATTAATTGGAGAAACTTTTTAATAAAAACCGGTGTAGGTATTATTTATACTATTATTGCACTTATTTTAGTTACTATTTTAAATGGGCTTTTTTCACCAATACGTGAACAAATATTGTATAACATTATAATAATGATGGTGAGTATTGCTCCTTATCTTGCATATGCCGGATTCTTTCCGTGGGGAAATCATTTCAGGATAAAAATTTTTCAATCAGGATAATAAAATGTAGCTATCTCTGTCCGTTTACGATACCCGGGGAAGAGCTTGAAAGAATTTTGAGAAATATGAAGTAACGCTTGAGGGGAAATAAAAATATATGACACAGGCTAGGATATAAATGATAGAGAAGTAATAAAAGATATTATAAAATTTATTATTCAATAAAAAATAAGGAGGGGGCGGAGCCTTTAGGCTCCGCCCCTCCTCTAAATCTCTTACCCTAGGATTATTAGAAAATAATTGTTAATTCTTCATCAGGGTTCAAGCTTGAATCATTAGTTGTATTAGGAACGATGAGGTATTTTACTTCATCAACGAATTCGTAACATACACCGAATACACCGCTGCCAACTAATTTAACTATGTTGTATACACCTTTACCAACTGTGATAAAGCTGCTGCCAACACTCTTCAATCCTTTAAGCGGGTGAAGCGAGCATGTATCAACGAATGCATCTGACCAGTTGTCACCGTATTCTTCAACACCATTTGCGATTACTTCAACGCCTTCGGATACGGTTCTTCCTGCAACACCTACAATTCTGCCTGCTGCTGAGAACGGAGCACCTAATAATCTTGAAATAATATTAGGATTTTTCAATACTTCTGCTTGAGCGCTTGCAAGGTGTTTAGGGAATTCTACGCAAGTATCGCCGTTTGTGATGCTGTCAAACTGTACTTCAATATAACCAGGTTTTTTAACTCCCGGTCTTGCAACAGATTTCACTTTACCTTTAACTACAGAACCTGCAGGGAAGCTGGTTCCTTTAAGTGTTACTTCTTCTGTTGTTTTAGCAGTAAAGGTGTCGCCTACGTTAGAAACTCTTGCGCTTAATCTTTCGCTTAATTTGATTTTTACTGCAACAGGTTCGTATTTAGTTGCGCAATTTTCAGCACCGTTTGAAAGGTCAATCATGAATCCTTTTTTAAGAGCGCCGAGCATATACGCAACTTGTTCTTTTGAAAGGTACTCGTCATTAACAATCTTATCCGGGTTTGGTGCATTTTTTAATAAGCCTGAAGCGATAACTTCATTTGCTGCACCATATGCCCAGTCAGGAACATATTTTACATTTTCTCCGTTGAATACAGGAGAGGCTGTTTTATCAGCTGATACGTCCATTAATTTAGCAAAAGTTGCAAAGACTTCTGCTTTTGTAATTGCCTGATCCGGTTTGAAGGTTGAGTCAGGATAACCAATCATAACATCGGCAGTTAAAGCTCTGTCAATTTCTGTCTTAGCCCAGTATTCAGAAGGAATATCTGTATAGCTGTTTGCCTTTACTTCTTGTAATTCAAGTCCGTCAGAAAGGATAAATGCGAGTTCTGAACGAAGAACCGGCATTTTAGGATTGAACAGATTTGCTCTGTTTTTATCCATTTTGTCTTTCATTTTGCATAGTTTTTCTTTAGCAAATTTGTCTACAACAACATTTTGTTTTTCTTGAATAGTTTTTACATGACAAGGTTTGCAGATTTTGCCTCCGATAATAACATCATTTTGTGTAGTCACAAGCGAATGTCCTTGGGAGCCGAATAGTGTCGGATGGGCATATGCCTGAATTGAATCGCATGCCATTACAGCACCCGATGTAAGGCAAATTAATCCCATTGTTGTTAGGATTTCTTTTGTAATTCTCATACTTCTCCTTTCATTTTTATTGGTAGTCAGATGGCTGCCGTTTTCACACTACTTTTTACGTTTTTGCATTAAATAAGCCTGAGGATAGCAATAATCTTCTCTAAAGCCTATCTTCCTATACATTTTTAATGCTTTATAATTATTAGTTTCTGTTGTTACATTAACTTCACTAAACTCTCTTTCTCCCAGTTTTGCCCAGTCAACAATAGTTTTTATGGTGCGGTTAAGGAGCAGTTCTGAAAATCCGTGGCCTCTGTGTTCTTTTTCTATTCCAACAAGAGGCAGGTTTGCAATTTTTCCGCCAGTTACGTTTGCAAAGGCAAATCCGCACGGAATATCCTTATACAGGAGAACAGATGTTGCTTCCGGTAAGAACTCTCCGTAGATGTTTTCAACAATTTTGTTAATTATATCTGTGGTTCCTTCCATTGATTTGAATCTGGTATCATAAAGAGCATCCTGAGTGTCCCTGAAAGATTCATGTATAACTCTTACTGCATCATCATAATACTCGTCAGAGTACCTTACAACTTTATAATCTTCCGGTTTTTCCGGAAGTTTCATATTTTCAAGAATTCTTTCGGAGGAAGCATTTCCCATAAAGAACCTTAGAACGGCAAGTCCGACAAATTTAAACCCGAATTTTGCAAGATCTGCTGTAAATACTGATTGATGTCCTATCATCGGATAAGAGACAACTTTATTTTGTCTTTCAGCTTCCGTAAGTTCAAGAAATTTTTCTACCAGAAGTTTTTGTTTTGTTGTTTCATCTTCTGTCCCGAGGCAGTGTATCAGATTTAATTCAATAGATTCGGAAATGGAAGTTGTATAAACTAAAAACGCAGTCGGAATTTCATTTTCTTTAAGTACTATGCACTGCATATAATTATTTTCTATGGCACTTAAAAATTCTTCGTATTCAAGCGGTTCCAGTTCAAATTTGTATTCACTGACAGCTTTTGACCTGAAGTCATTATATACCCCTTTAAAAATTTTAAATACACTGCTGTCTAATAATTCTACTTTGTAATTAGTTTCCGCCATATAAATTCCTTTTACATTAAGTGATGCATCTTTTCTTTTTTAGTATTAATATATCGCTCATTATATTTATTTACTTCTGATTTTATATTTATATTATCATGAATAGTTAAACCATACCCTTTTAGTCCGACAATTTTTTTCGGATTATTGGTTATAAGGTTAAAGTTATTGAATCCTAAATCAAGTATAATTTGTGCGCCGACACCGTAATTTCTTAAATCCGGAGCAAATCCGAGAGACACATTGGCTTCTACTGTATCTTGTCCTTCTTCTTGGAGTTTATATGCTTTTAGTTTGTTAATAAGTCCGATTCCTCTGCCTTCATGGTCTCTTATATAGATTAAAGCCCCCTTTCCATACTCATTAATCATTTTCAAAGCTTCATGGAGCTGCCAGTTACAGTCACATTTCAAGCTATGGAAAATATCTCCGGTCAAACACTCGCTGTGAACTCTGATTAGAGGAATTTTATCAGAGCCGTCATTTTTAACGAGCGCGACATGCTCGCACCCGGTGATTGTATCCGTATATCCTATT
Source organism: Candidatus Gastranaerophilales bacterium (assembly GCA_944325825.1). Lineage (GTDB taxonomy): Bacteria > Cyanobacteriota > Vampirovibrionia > Gastranaerophilales > Gastranaerophilaceae > CAG-196. The sequence continues at coordinate 7,668 of CALVBP010000004.1, forward strand.
ATATTAAAATCACCAAATTGTGTTGGGAGAAATACTTCAACTTCACGTTTTACAAATCTTTCACTTTTTAACCTGTATGCAATTAAGTCTGCTACGGTTATAAATTTAATTCCGTGTTTTTCAGCGAATTTATGCAAATCATCTCTTCTTGCCATATGGCCGTCTTCGGTCATAATTTCGCACATAACACCGGCCGGTCTGAGACCCGCAAGAGCTGCCAAATCAACGGTTGCTTCTGTATGACCGCATCTTTTTAGGACTCCGCCTTTTCTTGAAACACATGGGAATAAATGCCCCGGGCGTCTTAAATCAGAAGGTACGGCATCAGGGGCGATAGCTACTTCTATTGTTTTTGCTCTGTCAAACGCTGATATTCCGGTTGTTACACCGTATTTAGGATGCGCGTCAATGCTTAGAGAGAATGCTGTCTGCATATTTTCGGTATTCTTTTCTACCATTTGCGGCAGTTCAAGTTTTTCTGCTATTTCATGCGAGATAGCAAGACAAATAAGACCTCTGCATTCCTTTGCCATAAAATTAATAAGTTCCGGAGTCGCAAATTGTGCGGCACAAATAAGGTCGCCTTCGTTTTCCCTATCTTCATCATCCGCAACAATAAGAGGTTTTCCGTTTTTAAAATCCTCTAAAGCATCCTCTATTCTGCTAAATTGATTTGTGTCTGCCATATTAGAACCCGTTCCTTTGTAGAAATTCTAGGTCAATACCTGACTTATTATCTCTCATTAATAAAAATTTTTCAACATATTTTGCCAGAATATCTGTTTCAATGTTTACATAAGACCCGTTTTTTAAATACTTTAAATTAGTGTTTTCAAATGTGTGTGGAATTATTGCTACAGTAATAATATTATTTTCAATGTTTGCTATAGTTAAACTTATTCCGTTGACGGTAATTGAGCCTTTTAAAACGCAGTATTTTACTTTCTGGGGGTCAAGTTCAAATTTAAGGTCATAGAATTCAAAGTTTTTATTTAAGGAAATAATCTTTCCCCTTCCGTCTACATGCCCTGAAACAAAGTGCCCTCCCAATCTGCCTGTAACTGGAAGCGCCCGTTCAAGGTTAACAAAATCTCCGGATGCTAAATCTTTGAAGGTTGTAACCCTGAAGCTTTCCGGTGAAACATCTGCGGTAAAGGAATCATTTTTTAAATCTCTGACCGTAAGGCACACACCATTTACTGCAATACTGTCTCCTATTTTTGTTTCGTTCAGGACAGTTTTACAATTAATTGTGACACTATCAGACCTTAGATTTGTGACTTTGCCGAGTTCTTCTATAATTCCCGTAAACATGCATTTATTATATCATAAAAGTGCGGGTTCTGTTTCAAAAATGTTCACAAAGTCAAAAATCTTTGTATCAAACACTCCTTTGTCTGTTACTTTAAGTTCCGGAATAACAGGCAGAGATAAAAATCCCATTGTCATGAACGGGTCTTCCAGAGTACATCCAATTGAATGTGCAGCACTATTTAGTTCTGAACATTTTTCCAAAACGTAATTAAACTCTTTGTCAGACATCAATCCTGCAATAGGAAGCGGTAATTTGGCTATAACGCTGCCGTCTTTTATAACAACTTTTCCGCCTTGAGATTTAACAAGTTCAACTGCCGCAGTATACATATCGTTGTCATTTGTTCCGATAACAATCATGTTATGCGAATCATGAGCTACCGTAGAAGCAATTGCTCCGGATTTGAGGTGAAAGCCTTTGACAAACCCTTTTCCAATATTGCCTGTAGCTCGGTGTCTTTCTATAACGCAGATTTTTAATGTGTCTGTATCAATATTGCTTACGGCATTTCCGTTTTCTATCCTAATTTTAGAATAAACGGATTTTGTAACAAGCTGATGAGGAATAATTTCAATAGTTCTCGCCGTATCTGACTTTGCTTCAATTCTAAAATCAGCAGGTTCAATCCATTTTACGTTAACAGAACCTCTCATTGACGGGATTTCACTATTATTTATATTGCAGGTTAGTTTTCCATTTTCGGCTATAATTTCCCCGCCTTTCATTACGATAGTGGGTTTAAAAGATTTTAAATCCGGTAAGATTAACAAATCAGCCTTATATCCCGGAGCAACTGCACCCGAGTCTTTAAGCTCGAAATATTCGGCAGTATTAAGACTTGCGATTTGAACTGCTTTTATCGGATTAACCCCGGCTTCCACAGCCCTTCTTACCATTCCGTTAATATGTTCTTTTAAATCTGATGGATGTCTGTCATCGGTTACAAAAATGCATTTTCTCGTATTACAGTTTTTAAGGACAGGAAGCAGTGCGTCTAAATCCTTTGCGGCTGTGCCTTCACGTATCATGATATACATTCCGAGTCTTAGCTTTTCTATAGCTTCTTCGGGAGTTGTACACTCATGGTCAGACTTAACCCCGCTTGAAATATAAGCACATAAGTCTTTGCTTGATAAAAACGGTGCATGCCCGTCAATTCGTTTCCCTTTTTGTTTAGCAAGTTCCAGTTTTGCCATTACATTACTGTCAAGGTTTAGAACTCCGGGGAAATTCATCATCTCGGCAATACCTAGCACCCAGGGTTTATCTATCAGCAAGGAAAGGTCATAGCTGTTTAAATCAAAACCGGATGTTTCATAAGGTGTAGCCGGAACGCAAGAAGGAAGCATTGTATAGACATCAAGCGGCAAGTCTTTTACTGCTTCGTGCATAAAACTGATACCGTGAAGCCCAAATACATTCGAAATTTCATGAGGGTCAATTATGACAGTCGTAGTTCCCGCAGGAAGAACAGTCTTTGCAAACTCTTTGGGCAGAACCATTGCGCTTTCAAGATGAACATGTCCGTCAATAAATGAAGGGGTTACATAAGCTCCGTTTACATCAATCTCTTTTTTCCCTTCATAAAAATCACTAATGCCTGCTATAATTCCGTCTGCTATAGCAATATCACCTTTATGTATTTCTTCAGAGAGGACATTTACAATATTGGCATTTTTTATAACTAAATCAGCTTTTTCATGCCCTCTTGCCACATTTATTATTCTCTGTTGTGTCATATTTTACTCCTGAAATATCGGGGTCTCAAGAAGTTCTGAAAGTTTTTCGTCCTTTAGAGCCTTGTCAATAATAGCTTTATATTCTTCTGCATTTTCTGTTTTTATACAATGTGGAAGAACAATATCCGTGTTATATTCTGTTTCAGTAAAGCCCTTATTCAGAATAAGGAAATTTTCGTATGTTTCTATAAGTTTTAATATAGCAGGTTCAAATTCAAAACTTTCGCCCAGAAAGTAGTTCATATCTTTAGGAAAAAGCTTTGTGAATTCGGTACAAAATTTGGTTTCCGCAATATTTTCTTCTTCATTATAAGGTTTTCCGTAACAATGATTAGAGAGAATTTTTTGTTTCGGCTGGGTTTTGATATAAGCAGCCCACATTAAGCATCCGGCATAAAATCCGGTGTTATTATAAAAAATGTCTAAAATCTTTTTGTGATACTGTCTGAATCTCATTTTCTTTTGGGATAAGTTTTTAAATTTGTTAATATCAAAATAAAGATATTCAACAGCACCCCTAAAAGCTAATATATATGGTGCAAATCCCGGATCAAACTCTAATCCTTCAAGCTGGTCGGTTGTCATAACTCCATCCTTTAACTAAATAGTGATTTCTAATATTTTAGATTAATGTTATAAGTTAGTCAACGTATTTACAATCTGTTCCGGTGTGATGTTCAGACAGGATAATTCATCGCAGGTTGTCTGCCGTCTTTCCCAAAGGCATGGCATAAGAGGGCAGGTGCAGTCTTTGGCTTTAATAGGTGTAACTGTACCGTTCTGCGGAATTAGTTTTTTATCATCAGTTGAGCCGAATATAGCATAAGTTTTTACTCCAAGGGCTGCTGCTATGTGTAAAGGTGCTGAGTCCGAACATAGAAAAATTTCTGCACTTGATATAAGTTCTGCAAGCTCAACCAAATTTTTTGTTTTACCGAACATGTTTTCGTATTTGTCAGGAGACACAAGTTTTTGAATTGTTTCAATGCAATTTTTATCCTCGGGACCGCCAAGTAAAAACACTTGTTTCCCTTTCTCTGCAAGACCTTCAATAACTTTTGCCCATTCTTTATCAGGAATGGTCTTAATCATACCTTTTTGAATGCTCAATTTGCTAACACCGGGGTGGATTAGAACCGAATTTGGAATAATCGGTTTCTTTTGGATACTTAAAATAGGCAGCTCTGTTTTAATAGTCGTAAGTGGTTCAACCAAATCGTGATACATAAGGGCTGCGTATTGATTTTTGTTTAAATCAACAGCTTTGGTTAAAAGTATCTGGCTCAATTTTCCGGTATTATAACCGTATTTTTGTTTTATAAAGGTTAAAAATAGAAATATTGAAATAAACTTGTTCGAACCGGAAGAAATTACTATGTCATACTTTCCGTTCCAAATCTTGAAAAGAAGTTTTAAAAGTTCAAAGTATTTATTTTTTCCTTTAATATCTGCATAAAGGGTATTATCTATAACATTTGTCAGACTTGTAATTGAGCTGCTTCTTTTTTCCAGAGCAAGCGTAATTTCAGAAGCCGGGAATTCTTTTTTTACTGAGATGATTGCGGGCAGAAAAAGAATTTCATCTCCCAAGCCGCCAAAATTTATAAATAAGATTCGTTTATTCTGCATATTATTTCCTTTATTGGCTCTTCCCAGCTAATCGGGTCTGTTTGTTTAAAGATTTCCACGCTGTTATACCATGGAGTTGTTTTTGTATCCCCAAACCATCTCCAATCAGAAACATATGGAAGCATAAGAAAAGTCTTTTTCCCCATAGCTCCTGCAAGATGGGCAATAGATGTATCTACAGTTATCATTATATCCATAGCATTTAATGCTTTTGCCGTATCGTCAAAACTTTTAAAATCTTTAGCAAGATTTATCATTTGAGGATACCTGTCATTTCCTTTTAATGTATCTCTCAGCTGAAAAGAATAAATTTGAATATTATCAAGGTTCAAAATAGGTTCAAGCAGTTTAATATTAATTGTGCGGTTAATCATTGTTCTTATACCGGCGTTTCCGGCTTCCCAGCACAATCCTATTTTGGGTTTGTTCGAAACAATTTCCGCAGTTTTTGATTTAATATACCCTTCTGCGTACGGTATATGGTCAAAATCCATATCCAGAATATATGCTAAGTCTGTTATGCGCATTGATTTCATTTCGGGATTTATTTCATCAAAAGTGATATAATTTATTCCTGTGAAGTTTTCTTCAAAAAGCCTCCGCAAATTGTCACTTATTGCAAGATGAATTTTTTTAACTTTTTCCTGCAAAAGAGGAAGATATCTTGCGAATTGAATATGGTCTCCAAACCCCTGATCGCACATTACTACAACTTCATCAGGAAAATTTTCTCCCGGTTTATAAGGGTTATTTGTTTTTTTATCAAGCATGGATTTATCCCGTCTGAAAAAGTAGTTATACCCCTCTTTAAACTTCTTTTGGGTTAAAAGACACATCCCGAGAGAAGTGACTGTATCAATATCGTTTGGGTAGATTGAAAGCATTTTGTGATAGTATTCTTCCGCAGTTTTGAAATCTCTCATTTTCTGATAGCTTACTGCAATATTATAAAAGGCCTCTTTATTCCCAAGCTCGGCTGCAGCTTTGTAACACTCACATGCTTGTTTATCATCAGAATAAATTAATTCTTTTAAAAACCCTAAATGAAACCATAGCGAAGATTTATCCGGATGTTTTTTTAAATATTCAACACACATTTTTTCAGCTTCACCGAGTTTTCCGGATTGGGTTAAAGATTTTACCATATTAGCAGTAGACTCAGGTTCATCAGGATAGAGTTCGTACATTTTTTCTGAGTACTTAATGGCTTTTTTATAACTTTTAATCTGAAATAAGCTCAGAATAAGCTTACCGTATATATCTTTGTTTTCGCCGAATTCAAGAGCATGTTCGAGAGTTTCTGCGGCCTTATCAAATTCTCGTTTTTCAAATTCACAAAAACCCAGAGCTGAGACACTTCCTAAAGTTTCTTTAATACTACAGGATTTTTTTAGATATTCTTCTGCCTTTTCATAATCTCCCAGACTGATATAAAATAATCCGACAGATGACAGAAGCAGGTAATTTTCACTATCTGCCTTTAAAAGCTCACGGTATAGTTTTTCCGCTTCCTGCAGCTTGCCCTCTTTTGAAAGTATGAGGGCTTTATTTAAAAGGTTTAAATCAATCATAATCCCAGACCTGATAAGAATCCAACAATGAATCCCTGTAAAATTTGCAGAAGAACAATCGCAAGAATCGGAGAAATATCAAGCATGCCGCCGATAGGTGGAATTATTCCCCTGAATATATTCAGGAAAGGGTCTGTAATGGAACTTACCCACCTGTAAGGCTGCTGATACCAATCGATGTTCGGTATCCAGCTTAAAAATATCCTTATTATTATAAGGAGATAGTAGAAATAAAATAATAGGCTTACTGCTCTTGAAATTGAAATATCCGGTTCCATTCTAGTTCCTCTTTTTAAAGTTTTGTTGGGGCAGAGTCTACAACCTGTATCCTTAGCCCGTGATTTCTTACATCTTCTCCTTGGGGAGAGGGATGAGGGAAGGTGTCAGTCTCTACCCTTGCGATTTAGCTCTTGTTTGAGCGCATTCACAGTTATTATTCTCGGCAGGAATGCGTTCAATCATAGTGAACAGGAGTTTTTTTAGATTATCAAGATTTTTATTAAATACCTGAATAACTTCATGATGAGAAACCGGCGGAACATCTCCGACAAGTCCTGCATCATAATCTGTTATTAATGAAATATTAAGCGGACACATATCCATTTCTTTTACAAGATAAGCTTCCGGAAAAGCTGTCATATTAATAACTTCCCAGCCTTGTGATGTAAAGAACTTCGATTCTGCTTTAGTTGAAAACCTGGGCCCGTTAATTACAACAACAGTACCTGTCCCATGAACTTTTATACCTAATTCTTTGGCTGTATCTATGGCAAGGCTGCGGAGTTCCGGACAGTAAGTCTCTGCTGCGGACGGATGAGTAACAATCGGTCCTTCAAAGAAAGTCGTTTTTCTTCCGTCTGTCCAGTCAACAAACTGGTCGCATACAACAAAGTCTCCGGGAGCTACATGTTTTTGCAGGCTGCCTGCAGCACAAGGCGAAATGACTCTTTTACAGCCGACTTCTTTCATTGCCCAAACATTTGCACGGTAGTTAATTAAATGCGGCAGAATTGTATGGCTCCTTCCGTGACGGGGCATAAATGCTACTTTATGAGTTCCGACTTCTCCTATAAATAAACTGTCAGACGGCATTCCATAAGGAGTTTCGACTTTTACTTCTTTAATATTGTCTAAAAATTTATAAAACCCTGAACCGCCAAAAACACCGATGTCTGCTAATTTTTCCATTTAATTAACCCCTTTCTTAATAATTCTTTTTTCTATTTTAGCATGAAAAAAATTTTTATTTAATCAGACTTTTGACAATATAACTTGCCATAAATAAACCGGAAGCCGGTGCTACAAAAGGGGTTGATGAGGGGATTATTTTATTAAATTCTATTTCTTCACCCGTTTGAGTAGTAATTTTTTCGACTTCAGATAATTTTTCCTGAGAGAAAGGTTTTTCATCACTGGCAACAACAGAAATGCCTGATTTAATTCCGTATTTTTCAAGCTGATATATGATGTTGGAAACAAAGGGAGCCTTTTTGTCATGAATTTCTGAAATATCTGATATATAAAGCTTATCCGGCTCTATTCTGTTGCCTGCACCCATTGAAGATATTACAGGAATTTTATTCTCATAGCATTTTACAAGAAGATTAATTTTTGAACGCATTGTATCAATTGCATCGGAAACAAAGTCGATTCCTGAAAAATCAAAGTCTTTTATATAAAAATCATCAATAAGATTAAGTTTAATGTCCGGATTTATATCTTTTAATCTTTTTTCAAAAAGGCAGGTTTTCTTCTTGTTTACGGTCGAATTCAAGGCAACAATCTGCCGGTTAATATTGGATTCTGATACAGTATCAAAATCAATAAGAGTTAATTCTCCGATACCGCTCCTTGCAAGAGCTTCTGCACAATATCCACCGACTCCGCCCAGACCAAAGACAGCCACATGGGAATTGAGAAGCTTATTCTGGGATTTTTCTCCCCAGTAAAGAATGTTTCTTGTAAAAATTTCACTCATAAATTATCTGACGATGCCGAATCCTAAAAGGAACACGCAAATTAAAAATACCGCAGCAATAATAGCAGTCAGTTTGTTAAGTCCTTTTTCGGCACTTTTTTGTGAAGAAAACATTTGCGCAGCACTTCCGATTCCCGCAATTCCGTCGCCTTTAGGTGAGTGCATGAGGATTAAAACTATTAATAATACTGATGAAATGACCTGGATAGTCCAAACTAGTGTAAGCAAGATTAATCTCCTTTTTTAATAAAGTGGGCTCGTTTTGAGTTTAATTTTATACTGTCAAATGTATAAAGCCTTGCCGGCCGTTTTGAGGTGGATTTTGAAAACTCATTTAATTCTCTTAAGCCTTCTGTTGTAATAACTTTCTTACGGAAATTACGTTTATCAAGTTTCTTTTCCATTATAATTTCGTAAGCTTTTTGCATTTCGGTGAGAGTAAATTTTTCATTAAGCAGTTGATATGCCACCGGACACATTTCCAGTCTTTCACGTGTTCTTTTGAGCGAATACTGAATGATTTCAGCATGGTCAAATGCAAGCGGCGGCAAGTCAGAAACTTTGTGCCAGCCAATATCCGGAGTAGAAGCTACTTCAATATCTTCATCTCTTATCAGGGCAAAATATGCACATGTAATTACACGTGATACCGGATGTCTCAGGGGGTCTCCGAATGTATAAAGCTGTTCAAGATAAATATTATCTACATTTGTTTTTTCTTTTAAAATTCTTATGGCAGCTTCATCAAGATTTTCGGACATTCTTACATAGCCGCCGGGAATTGCCCACTTATCTTTAAAAGGTTCGTTATTACGTTTAACAAGCAGAACCTGGAGGGCATTATTTCTGATAGTCAAAATAACAATGTCAACAGTAATTTCGTGTGTTTTAATTTCGTTAAACATATCTCACCTCAAAAATTATTATATGACAAAGATAAAAAAATGGAATGACCATAATAAAATTTGTTACAACTTAAGTATCTGAAAAAGCCAAAAATTACTTTTTTCAATTTTTATTAAGGAACTTCTGCACAGGCGCAGTGAATGCCGCCCATATATTCTGTCAGCATTTCTTTTGCTACAAAATCGTCATCCCCCTTTATAAAATATACTTTATCTTTTTTGATATAAGGCGAGATTGATTCTACAAAGGCATTTTCAAAACTAAAACCTATTTTTTCAGCAATGTCCGGGGTAATTCCAAACATTTTTTCGTCAACATTTGAATGATTTGTTATATAAACCAAATCTCCTTCTTTGTTTATGAAAGCAATTGCATTTATATAATTGCAAAAATGTTTTAAAAGCTGCCCGCCCTCATTATTCTGAAAAATATTATACATTCTGCCGGGAACTTTTATTACCTCAAATTCTTTAGATTTCAAAATTTTTTCGACATCTTCCATTTTGGGAAGGTTATTATGTTCCATTATTTTTTTAAATGTAATGCAAGCTGTTCCCATTTTTACGAAAATTTCCTTATATTTTTCCTGTTCTTCTGCCGGAAGCTTTTCAATAAAATTTTTTAAACAGAAGAGCCCGTACCTTATAGTTTCAAAGGTCATATTATCATCAGCTATAAGAATGCGATTTTTATCTAACGGGCGCACAAATAAATCAATATGAAAATCTGCCTGAGGAAGAATAGTTAAGTTTTCGGTTTCATAAATTGATTTTATTTCATCAGGTTTAAATTTTTTTAGTTCATTTTGACCGATTAAAACTTGGTTTTGTGTAATATATACATTTCCGCCGGGTATATGAGTATTTTTTAAAAGATTTGATACAAAAGCCTTCCTCTGACGGTAATCCTGCATCATTATGTTTTGCATAAAAGCTTCGTCTTCGTTCATTAAATCAAATAATCGGATTTCATTCTGTAAATCAAAAAGCTGTTTATTTAAATTCTGGATTAAAGGGGCATTCATTTTGGTTTCCTGGATTTTATCGTATTCCAGGTTAAAGAAATTCTTTATAGAATCGCTTTTTGCAGAAATTTTACAAGATAGAAGCTTATTTTTTATAATTGTCCACATATCCTGTGTCCAGGCACCGCAAGAATTGCTTCTGTATTCCGGCAAACCTTCTTTGCACGTGTTTTTAAGCAATCCATCTGCCGGAGAAAAGATTTTAAATCCTTCCTTTTTGCCTATATCGGCCATTTCTTTTGCGATGTTGCAGTTGTTTGAATTCATAAGAAAACCTCTAAGAGGTCTTGCATCATAGCCTTTAAAATTAGTTGATGAAACAGGTGTAATATTCATATTCAGAATAAACCCGGTGATAAAAATTTTTGCTTGAAAGTGTAAAGAGGTTACAAAACAATTAACAAAACGTTTGCTGAGAAGTAAGAACCCTGTTCTTGTGAAACAAGAATGCGGTTCGACTCCCAATCGGAAGATAAAGGAAATAATAAAATGCGCCTGGAGGGAGTGTCTTGCTCGGCGGCGTTAAACGAGTCTTCGTTCTTTGCTGCGCAAAGAACCTACGCTCTCTGTCGCCTCGCGCTCGAACCCACTGACAAAGCTACGCTTTGTGTGGTTTCTCTTTCCACAATCAAGAGACGACCATTAAAAAAAGACCGGATAACCGGTCTTTTTTAATGGTGCGCCTGGAGGGAGTCGAACCCACGGCAGACAAGGTTTAGGAAACCTCCGCTCTATCCTACTGAGCTACAAGCGCAGAACTATTATTCAATTGTAATTAAGACGGCTTCGCTCGTCAACCTGCCCGTCTTACAAATCTACATCTCCGTTACGATGATTCGTTTATCGGAAGTTATTTTATCAATGTTCAAAACGGTGTACAAAGTTCTGTTATAAATAAACTCTCCGGCATAGTAACTGTCTGAAGCTTCTTCTGTTTCACTTTCCTGAAATTCAAACAATTCATTAATTTTATCAATAAGTAATGCCAGTTTTAACTCATTACACTTAATAATGACAACAGGGTGTTTATCATTTTTTGATTCATCTCGAATACCGAGGAATTTTTTTAGATTTATTACTGTTATGTAATCTCCTCGTAAATTCATAATACCTTCTACAAAATTAGGCGTTCCCGGAACATTAGTTATAGAAGTATCTTTTAAAACTTCTTTTACAAAATCTAATGAGATACAGTAATAATCTTCATTAAGATTGAAAGAAATATATTTATTCTTTGCATGTAATTCGCTCGGGACAAGTCTTAAGGCAGATTTCTCAGCAATAGCTTGTGTCCTTAGCTGCATAGTCATTTTGGAAGCTTCATCCTTCGGAAATAATGAAGGAATATCAATATCCAAACATTCTCTATCATGCTGTTTTAAAAGGTTTTCTAATGCATAAATGTTTACAATAAATACTGTTTCGTTATCTTGTTTGTATAAAGATTCTACAACCATTGTATTGTCTACAAATGGTATCGGGTCAACACTTGTGCTGTCAAAAGATGAAATCCCCAGAATTTTGTCTGTTATAATTCCGAAAATAACTTCGTCGGTTTTAACTATTAAAAGTTCATTATTTGCAGTATATGGCGGAACATTAATATTCAGGTAAAACCTAATATCTACAACATTTATTACAAAATTATTATATTTCAGAAGTCCTACGATATTATTGGCAAGTTTCTGCGGATAATCAAGGGCCGGAAGTTTCATTATTTCAAGAACGTTTCCGGTATTAACCGCATATTTATTTTCACCTATGTAAAAGCAAAGGTGTGAATTTTTCTTTTGTTCAAGATAATTGCTGTTCATATAAAATTACCCTGTTCCTTCCGCCTTCTTTAGCTTTATACAAAGCTTCATCTGCGGATTTTAATATATCTGCCGATGAACTTAAGCTTGAATAGTTCATAGTAAGTCCGATACTGACTGTAACTTTTGCCTTAACACCGTTATATTCAAAGTCATAATCTTCAACCATCCTTCTCAGACGTTGAACCGGAATTACTGCACCTTCAATATTTGTTTCCGGCATAATCATAACCAGCTCTTCTCCGCCATACCTGTAAAGCAAATCGGTTTTTCTAAATGATTGTTTCATTAAATCCGCTACTGTTTTTAAAACGTAATCCCCATACTGGTGTCCGTATGTATCATTGACTTTTTTGAAGAAATCAATATCCAGAATTGCGAGTGAAAAGTCGGAAGGATGACGTTTTGTACGGTTGCATTCCTGCTCTAAGCTGATTTCAAACTGCCGTCGATTGTACAATCCGGTTAAACCGTCAAGAACAGACATAAATTCTTTTTCAGTATATTGATATTTCATCTTAAAGATGGCTAAGAGTTCGCTTATCATAATATCAAAAAATCTGAAAGATGAATAATCAATATCCTGCCTTGTGTAGAAACAAATACCGCCGATTAACTTTTTATCAAATATCATAGGTATGATAATTTTAGAGGTTAAATCGCCAAACTGGTAATCAAGTTCTTTCCCCAGAAGCATTCTGACGACTTCAAATTTGGAATTTTTAATATCTTTATGTTCTTCCATTTTTCTAAAGAAGTCATAGCTGATATCAGAAAGTAAGTTTTTAGACAAATTTCTACCCAGGGTATCTACATATAGTATATTTTCGGCAAAATCATCCGGTGAGGCAAAGTATATGCCCGCTACGTGATACTCAACAAAAGAACTTAATAGGGAAAATAATTTTTCAACCAGAATTCTTTCGTAGTTTAAAAAGTCGCTCAAATTTCTGAACTCGTTAGAAAAAACAGATTTAAGCAAAAGGTCATTTAAAACGGAATTCAGCCTTAATTGAGCGGAATTTTCCGTGTCAGCTTTAGCCGCAATTCCTTGTTTGTACTCATCGGTTAAAGGATAGCGGCGAACAGTAGAATTTATATTGCTGACTAATTCTTTTAAATCAATAGATTTAGATAAAAATAACTGTGCACCGGCTTTTTTACCCCAAAAACTGTCAATCTTTTTGTCAAGAACGGTTAGAAGGATAATAGGTATTTTCTTTGTTTCTTCAACATTCTTAATCATTCTGCATAATTGATATCCGTCAATTATAGGCATCATAATATCTGATACAATTATGTCAGGAAGGAAGGAATATACTTTTTTATAAGCATCTGCACCATTTGTTGCGGTTTCTACTTCAAAACCGTTTTGTAAAAGCCCTTCTTTTAAAAACCTAAGCTGGGTGTCGCTGTCTTCTACCAGTAAAATCTTAGTTGCCATATATTCATATATTCCAATTTTATCAATTTTATTATAAAATGATTATATAATAAATCACTAAAAAAAACTATAGGAGAGAAGAAGTGGATAACGATTTAAAAATTAATTTAAAGCAACGTTTTAATATAAAATGCGGAGTTGATATAACTATATTTGGCTTGATATGTATTGCATTTATAGTCTTTGCGTTTAGAAACAATATTCCGATGTATAGTTTTCTGACATATTTTGCAGTGTTATTAATTTTATTTTTACCTGCACATTTTTTTACCGGGCAATGGATTTCCAGAGCTATAAAAAAATCTTTAACCGTACAATCGGAAACACTGTCAGAAACTACGCTTGAAATAATGCATACTTTAAATGACCAGAAACGTACGCTTGAATCTTTTAGTGCTAATACTAAAAATACGCTTATGCTGGTTGACAAGTTAAAAAATCTTTCCGATGAGGTTCTTGCAACATCTAAAAATACGGAAAAGCAAGTCGGACAATCAATCACTTTTTCTCAAAAAGAACATGAGGCAATTTCTGCAAATGCTGATAAGATGCTTGTTTTGAGACAAAAAATACAAATGATTGCGGAACTAATTCTGGAACTTTCTGAACACACTCAGCAGATAGGAAGTACAATCAGTGTTGTTGACGATATTGCAGAACAAACAAATATGCTTGCTCTTAATGCTGCTGTTGAAGCTGCAAGAGCAGGAGAGCACGGTAAAGGCTTTGCGGTCGTAGCGGGTGAAATCAGAAAACTGGCTGACGAATCAAAACAGGCTATTACAAAAATCACTTCTCTTACAAGTAATATTCAGTACACAACAAATTCAACAGTTATGGCGACAGAAGAGGGCTCTAAAGAGATTGAAAATGTTGTAAAAGATATTAACTTTGTTTCATCGAACTCTGAAACCCTTATGAACCTTATAGGTGATGTTCTTGAGTCTCTGGAAGTTTTGAACCAGAATGCAGAAAAACAAAACGATATTATTGAAAGACTTAATGTTATTTATGAAGAGAGCAAGACTATTTCAGATAATCTCGTGCAGGCACTAAATTCAAATACTGAAAAACTTGCCAAGTTGAATAGCTTGTCAAATAACATCAAAATCTCAGCAACAGAAGGATAGCTTAATTGAGCTTTGAAGATAATGATAACAATATAGCTGATTTACTTGCCATCTTCCAGCCGGAATCGGAAGAAATTTTGGAACGAATTTTTGAGAATCTGGAAGAGTTTGAAAAAAATCCGGCAAATAGAGACCTGAGTGCAGCACTCTACAGAGATTTGCACAGCATAAAAGGTGCTATAAGAATGGTCGGGTTTAATAACATTCAACTTATTATTCATAAGATTGAAGATATTTTTGATGCTGTTAATACCAGAAATATAATACTTGATAAGGAAAAATTTAATATTATTTCGAGGTCGCTGGAGCTTGTATCAAAATATTTAAAAGAATCCATTGTTAACAAAAGAGAAATTATCGGAGATGAATATACACCAACGCTTTCCAGTCTGGAATATATTGTTGACGTCGAATTAAATGAAGATTTTAGCCAGCCCATTAATTCTATTATTCAGGAAGAAACGCCGGTTTCTACAGAAATACAGATAAATCAGGAAATAATAAATCAGACATTTAATAACTGCTTCGCAATTATTGACGGAATTGTTCCGGAAGAGGAGTCACAAGATATTGTAATCTTGAGGGAAGAAGTCGGTAAAATATATGATTTGATAAAAGATTCCAGTTTGTATGAAGTCAAAACATCTCTTGAAAATGTTCTTGCCAAGCTTGATTTTGTAATGAATGCCACAAATACTTTTACAATAAGTGAAATTCTTGAAATGAGAAATGAGCTTAGTTCTGCGGCGGCAAAATTTAATACATCCTGTATAGATACAGAAACTTCCGGTACTACGTTCTTTGATATAGCGGAAAAAATTCCGATGCTTCAGGGAAGCAGTGTATATGCTAAAGAAATTAAAGATGATATTTTAGCTTTGAAAGACAGCGTTTATGATAGCGGGATTCTTGAAATTATCAATATGATTATTGATATTCTTGACTTTATCATGGAAAACTCTGTCCAACTGGAAGAACAAATGACCCAAACTTTAAGGAGCGGTCTTGAATACTGTGCTTCACCTGATGAAAGCATTGACGGTGATTTAATCGTTCAACAGCTTGAAATTATGAAACAGCTTCTGGAACTTAATTTTAAAAAAGATTCCGGTGTGAGTGAGATAAAAAATCTTACCACACAGACGTCTGTAACAAGCAAAGGCGGTTCTTCTACGGAGATTAAGACTCTGCACGTCAACGCACAGAAACTTGATTTGCTTGTTAATCAGCTCGGAGAGCTTATCATTACCAAGATTAAAACCGAGAAAAATCTTGATAAAATTGATGCGATAAAAAATGCTAATGAGAACTGCCAGAAAGATTTATTAAAAACTTCAAATTATCTGAGATATTATAACAGAAAATACTTGCAGAGCGGAAGTCCTGACCAGTATGCGGGAGCTTTTGTTAAACAAGTCTTTTCGCTTTTATCCGATATTACACAGAATGTTTCAAGAACAATTTATGATTTAAACTCTCTATACAGAGCCTATAAAGAAGATGATATGAAAATGAGGCTTATTATAGATGAGATGGAATCAATGGTAAAAAATATAAGAGTTCTTCCTATTTCTACCGTATTTAATTCTTTCTCAAGAATGGTAAGAGATATAGCGACAGAAAAAGGTAAGGATATTGATTTTATTATAGAAGGCAAAGATACTTGCGCTGATAAAAAGATTATAGAAGAAATCAAAACGCCGTTGATTCATATTTTAAGGAATGCTATTGACCATGGTATTGAACCAAAAGAAGAAAGGATTTTAGCAGGCAAGGATCCGGTAGGCAGAATTCTTTTGTCTGCAAAACAGGATGATAATAAAGTTATAATTGAAGTAGTTGATGACGGTCAGGGATTTAATCTTGAAAAAATCAAAGACAGAGCTGTGTCACGGGGCTTTTTAACTCAGGAAGACGTTGATTCCATGACGGATGAAGCTGTTATGAATGTTATTTTTTGGCCGGGATTTACTACAGGAGATTCTATTACCAGTATTTCCGGAAGAGGTATTGGATTGGATGTTGTTAAAACGAAAATATCTCAGCTTAACGGGAAGGTTAAAGTTATATCGGAATTCGGGAAAGGAAGTTGCGTACATATAGAAATCCCTGTTACACTTACAACTTTGAGGGTATTTCTTGTAAAAATTTCTGAACAGACCTTTGCGATTCCGATTCAGATGATTACTACGTTTATTTTGAAACGTCAAAATGAAATTAAAACAAATAATGGAGTATGTTCTATTCTATATAACAATAAGATTATTCCACTATACTATCTTGCTGATATATTAGGATTGAAACCATCCCCGAGAGGAGATAAAGAAACTATTCTTATTATTGAAGCAGATGAAAAAACAGTCGGACTCGTTGTAGACAGGCTTTTAGGAGATCAGGATATTCTTCAGAAGAAATTATCTCCTCCGCTTTATAAAGTTAAAAATATTTCTGGAATTACCAACCTAGCTTCCGGAGAATTGTGTCTTATCTTGAATATGCAGGATATATTACATCATGATTTCAACAAAACTCTTGCAGTAAGTAAAAATCCGAAATTATTAACAAATGATATTCTCTCATATAAAAAGATTTTGGTTGTTGATGATTCTGTCACGACAAGGACAATGATTAAAAATATTCTTTTAAATATCGGATATACGGTTGATGCGGTTCTTGATGCTACAGAAGCTCTGGTTAAACTAAAGATAAATCATTATGATTTAATTATAACCGATATTACAATGCCAAAGATTGACGGATATGAGTTCATTGAAAGATTGAAAAATGATGAAATGTATATGGATATTCCGATAATAGTTATGAGTTCTTTGGACAAAGAGGTTGCATCTAAAAAACTCAAACAATTTAATATTGACGGATATTTACAAAAAGACAGTTTTGACCAGACTCAGTTTATTAACATGATTAAAGTTATTCTAACTAAATATCACAATTAGCCATTAAATAATCATATACAGGATTCGGGACAAACGGTTTGATATCTCCCTTGTTGCTTAATATTTCTCTTACCATAGAGGAGGATATAAAGTTATATTCGGGTTTTGTTATAAGAAAAACCGTTTTGATGTCTTTAGAAAGATAATTATTTGTTTGAGATAATTGGAGCTCGTATTCAAAGTCGGAAGCGGTTCTTAAACCCCTTAGCAATACATGTGTGCCCCGTTTTTTTGCATAATCCACGGTTAAACCCTCAAATGAGTCAACTTCTACATTTTTTAAATCTTTTACACTTTCTCTGATGAGTTTTAATCTTTCATCAACAGTGAGAAAGCCTTTTTTTTCAATATTGTAAGATACGGCGATAATTACTTTGTCAAAGATTTCTGAACCGCTTCTTAAAATATCAAGATGACCGTTTGTTATGGGATCAAAACTCCCGGGATATATTGCTGTTGTCATTTTTACCTTCTTTAATTACCTGTGCTTAATTATTATAACATGAGATTATTTTATGTTAAAATTAACACAGCACAAATTGAGGGTGAAAGAATGTCAATAGTTATAATGATACTTTTATTGAGCTTATTAATTTTAGTACATGAGGCGGGACATTTTCTTGCGGCCAGAGCTTTTGGAATAAAAGTAGAAAAGTTCGGATTCGGACTTCCGGTCGGCCCTACACTCTTTAGGACTAAATGCGGAGATGTGGAAGTCCTTGTCCATGCATTTTTACTTGGCGGTTATGTTTCTTTTCCGGATGATGATAAAGATTGTGACCTTCCTATGGATTCAGAGGACAGATTTGTTAATAAACCTATTTGGCAGAGAGCAATAGTTGTTTCTGCAGGTGTTATTGCAAATGTAATATGTGCATTCGCTCTTGTATTTTTTGTTGCAGCCTGGACAAAGCAGCTGCCTTCCGGCAATTATGAAATATATGCTTCCGGAATCAGTGCTCCTGAGGGTGCCAGTGTTTGGAGTTCCGGGCTCCGGACGGGAGACAGAATCCTCTCTGCAAACGGCTGTGATATTAAAAATGTCTATTCTTTTGTAACAATCGTAAGGAATAGCGCTAAGAATAACGGAATAACTTCCCGGCAGACTATTGATAAGAATTATGAAAAATTGAAGGCTCTTAATCCGGGGCTTGAAAAAGATGAAATTATTCCGGCGGATTTGTCTATAAGACTTCCGCAAGAGCTTGAGAGTGATGTTATTACTATGGATAAGTATGCTGCCAGAGGGGCTAAATACTTTAAAAGAGAAGGTATAAAATTTAATTCTGAATTGAAAGCTTTGAAAAAACAAATAGAGGGGAAAGCTGTTTATACATCTGATGGCAAATATACGATGTATGAAGTGGCGCAAGTTCTTTCGGACGGAGTTCATCCGATAAATATCACAGTTTTAAGGGATGGTAAAACTGTTGAGCTTAAATCTATTTACCCCGACGAAAAAGGTCTGATAGGAATTGGGTTGGCTGCTAAGCAGACAATGATAAAAACCAATACTCCGCTAAGAGTTATAAAAGGCGGAAGTAAATATCTCTGGGATAATACATATATGATGATGTATTCATTGGGTCAGTTATTTACCGGAAATATACCATTAAAAGAGATGCATGGTGTAGTTGCTATTACAAAAATCGGCGGAGATATGATTGATAAGACCGGAAAATCTTCCGGTATACTGCTTGCTGCGTTAATTTCCATGAATCTGGCAATTTTGAATATTCTTCCGATACCGGCGTTAGACGGCGGGCATCTTATTTTTCTATTGGTCGAAAAAATTATGGGAAAACCGTTGGATGAAAAGATTATTGAAAGAATTTCATCTATATTCTTTTCTTTATTAATAATTTTAATGATATTTGTAGTATTTAATGATATTACATTACTGGTCGGTAAATAATCTCCCTCCGGCTAATTGTAAACCTTAACTGATTCATCCACAATTTGGGGTATGAAGATAGTTATTATAGGCGGAGTTGCGGCAGGAGCAAAAGCGGCTGCAAAAGCAAAAAGAATCCTTCCGGAATCTGAGATACATATTTATACTCAGGATACCCATGTTTCATATTCGGCTTGCGGGCTTCCTTATTATATTGAAGGAAATTTTGAGGATTGGCAGAAGCTTATTGTCCGCTCAAAAGAAGAATTTGAAAAAAGCGGAATCCATGTTCATACTTTGAATCAGGTTACGAAAATTCTTCCTATTGATAAAAAAATTATGGTTAAAAACCTTGAAACAGGGGAATTGAGTTTCGTTAACTATGATAAACTTGTTATTTCAACGGGTTCAATACCTTATTTACCTGAACTTCCAAAAGACAATCTAAAGAATATTTATACCTTAAAAACGCTTCATGACGGAATTGCTATAAAATCCACAATGCAAAAAGTTAATAATATTACGGTAATAGGCGGCGGATATATAGGAATTGAACTGATTGAAGCTTTTGTAAAAAACGGGAAGCAGGTGACTTTAATAGAAAGAGCGCCTTTTATACTTTCTGTCTTTGATGAAGATATTTCCTCTCTTATCCAAAATTATATTTTAGAAAATTCCAATAATCAGGTAAAAATTATAACGGATGATGTAATAAGTGAATTTATTGGAGAAGAAAAAGTAAGCGGAGTGTTAACCGCAAAAGGCTCCGGTTTCGAAACGGAGATGGTGGTTCTGGCTGCGGGTGTCAGACCTGTTGTGGATATTGCAAAGGATGCCGGAATAAATTTAGGAATAACAGGGGCTATTAAAGTTAACAGCAGGATGGAAACAAATATTCCTGATATTTATGCCTGCGGGGATTGTGCTGAAAAAGTTAATATAATATCTCATACTCCGGTTTGGATTCCTCTCGGGTCAACGGCTAATAAAGAAGGACGTGTGGCTGCAATCAATTTGTGCGGAGGAACCGAAGATTTTGAAGGAGTTCTGGGTTCAACGGTTACCAGATATCTTAACTTAAATATTTCTATGACCGGACTTTCTGAAAAAATGGCGCAAAAACTTGGTTATGATACGGTCTCAGTAGTGATTACCAAAAGAGATAAAGCAGGATATATACCGGAAGTCCAAAATGTTACTCTGAAGCTGATAGCAGACAGAAGGTCGCATAAAATACTCGGGGCTCAGGCAATCGGCTGCGGGGATGCGGACAAAAGAGTTAATACTGTATCGGCAGGCTTAATAGAAGGGATGACGGTAGAAAATTTGCTTGATGTAGACTTGACTTATGCCCCGCCGTTTTCTACAAGTGAAGATATTCTTCTTTCTGCCGGAAGGATTCTAAAATCAAAGCTGTCTTGATTAACGTCAGAAAAATTATCAAGAGTTTCCGCCGGTTCATTTATAAGCTGCCGTTTTGTAAAAAATCAAACCGTCTAAGGTTGGAGTATGGTACTAACTTCATCACATTCTTTAGCAATCTTATCACTATATATACCGTTTTTTCTAAAGAAATCCCTGTATGCCCAGTCATCTGCGTAATGTTGAAGGATAACTTCTGAAGGTATCCTTATTCCCTTTTTCGAAGACTGATTTGTTACTGATTGAAAATCTTTAACAGAGATACCTTTTTCGGTTAATTTCTTTTTAATTATCTCAATTGCTTTTGATTCTGAAAAATCGCTGGCAGGACGCATATCCGCTGCTATTTTATTGAATTCTGCAACACAGGCGGAATCTTTTGCTGCCTGAGTCCCATTGAATACATCCCGGTATGCTAATGAATCTAATTTTGATTGTATAAAACGCTCATTTTCGTTACTAAGTATTTTTTCATATTCCATCTGGGAATGGTTCGCCCTTATCATATAACTTTTTACACGATCTTCTGTATTCATGCAAGCGCTGAGAAGAGCTGTCATTCCAACAGCTGTTGCCGGAATAAAGGTTCTTAAAGATAATTTCATTGAGGATACTCCTTATATTTCTTTAAGTGTACCATATAAAATTTCTTTTGTACATTCAAGCGCTATATCTGTTACAAAGTTCATGTCCTCTTTTTCAATAATCAGCGGCGGATTAAAATAGATGACATCTCCCAGAGGCCTTAAAAGAACTCCTTTTTCCAAAGCTTTTTTGTATATTTGATATCCTGTACGCTTTGTATAATCCAGAGGTTCTTTAGTTTCTTTATTTTTTACAAGCTCTATTGCATTGATTAATCCTATTGAGCGGACTTCTCCGACATTTTCAAGCGGAAGGAATTTTTCTTTAATAATTTTGTTAAAATAAGCAGCTCTTTTATTTGCATTTTCAATAATCTTTTCATCTTTCAATATTTTTAAAACTTCAATTGCTGCAGAGCAGGCAAGCGGATTTCCGGCATAGGTGTGAGAGTGCATAAATGCTTTGCCTTTAAGATAATCATCATAGAATGCATCATAAATTTCTTGAGTTGTAACAGCTATTGCCATTGGCATGTATCCGCCTGTTAAACCCTTTGAGAGGCACATAATATCCGGACTTACACCTGCATGGTTAAAGGCAAACATTTTACCCGTTCTGCCGTAACCCGTTGCAATTTCGTCAGCAATTAAATGAACTTTATATTTATCACAGAGTTCTCTCAATTTTTTAAGATAAAGAGGGGGATAAATTTTCATTCCTGCAGAACCTTGAAGAAGCGGTTCTACAATAATTGCAGCAGTTTCATCACCGTATTTTTCAAAAGCTTCTTCTGCTTTTTTGAAACATTCGCAAGCACAGAAAGCTCCTTCTCCTTGAGGAGAGGGTCGGGATGAGGAGGTGTCATCCTGCTCCGAGTGTCCGGTACAATGCTTTCCGTAAGGACACCTGTAACAATCAGGCCCGTCAATTCTTATAACATCTAATAGGAGAGGTTTATAAAGCTGTGTATATAAATCTACTCCGCCCATTGCCAGTGCCGCAAGCGTTTCTCCATGATAAGCATCAGTAAGTGCCATAAATCTTTTCTTTTGCGGATTACCTGTTTGGTAATGGTATTGAAAACTCATTTTTAAAGCCATTTCTATAGCTGAAGAACCATTATCCGCAAAATTAAATTTGCATAAACCTTCGGGAAGAACTTTTGCAAGTTCCTGACATAATGTAATAGCAGGTTTGTGGGAAAAATTGGCAAAAATAACGTGTTCAAGAGAGTCTATTTGTTTTTTTATTGCAGCATTAATGCGAGGATTACAGTGCCCGAGTAGATTACACCACCATGAACTGATTACATCCTTATAACATTTTCCGTTGATATCATAAAGATTTATCCCTTCACCTCGTTCAATAACAATAGGAGGAAGCGTTTCATAGTCTTTCATTTGTGAGCACGGATGCCATATGTATTTTAAATCTTCTTGCTGCCAGTCCATTTTTTACCTTTCTGATTTATTTAAAAAATTTTTCTAAAAGTACAATGTCTTTTTGCCCTTTTTCAACAGTTGCAACAACTTTAATCCCTGTAAGATACTCTACTTGTTTTAAGTTGTCCTGATGCATAAAATTGTCAGGTTCGTAGTTATTTAGGATAATTCCTTCAATATTTATTCCGTTAGTCTTTGCATATTCCGTAGTTAAGAGTACGGAATTAATAGTTCCCAAACCTCCGTCTGCAATAAGCAGTACATTTATCCCCAAATCTTTTATTAAATCTTTGAGGAGGTATTTTTCTCCGTTTTCAAGCCTTAGGGGGCATGTGATTCCTCCGGCGCCTTCTATTAAAAGATAGTCATATTTTTCTGACGCTTTTTTATAGTCAGCAAGAATTCTTTTTGTGTCAATAATTTCTCCGGCTCTTTGCGATGCAAGGTGCGGTGAAACAGCTTCTTTCCACCAGTAAGTTACACAATCATTTGCTGCTGCCGGAATCTTAGCAGTATCAACTACATAATTGCAGTCGCTTTCTGTCAATATCCCTTCAAATTCTTCTACTCCGCTTAAAACAGGTTTAAAATATCCGCAGTTGAATCCGGATTGCCGTATTTTTTTAACAATAAGAGCTGAAACATAGGTTTTTCCAATATCTGTTCCCGTAGCTGTGATAAAAATATTTTTTGACATGAATTGCCCTTTCCTTAAAACAGGGTATCACTTAAATTTTATTTCACAACAGAGAGCATGTATCTTGTGCAGTCTTTTGAATTATGGCATCTTTTTGCAATTTCGTAGCAAGCATTTACTACTTTATTATAGGCAGTGCTGTCTACGAGATAACTTTCGATTTTAAATATGAGGTCGGAAAAATCTTCATAAAAAGGCATGTGTCCTTCAAATAAGGCAAGCTCTTCTCTATAGTCGCTTATCATTAATCGCTTGCAGGCTGCAGCCTGAAAAGTTCGATAATTGAGTGATGAGATTCCCTGAGAGTTCATATTAAATAAAATTCTGGCATTATTGATTGCTTTTGCCATATCTTCTTCATTATCAATAAAACCCTGATAGCAGAGGTCAATTATTTCAGGATATGTTGCTCTTTTTCTTGCATCTTCATGGTGTTTTTCAATAGCGTACCAGGCAACTTTTAGATGCGGGAGTTTCATAACCAGTTCCTCAAAAAAGCTTAACCGATAGTCTGTATCAAGTCTGCCGGCAAACATTATATCAAATTCCGGCTGATTGCCAAAATCTTTATAGATATCAAAATTTACAAAGTGCGGCATGTAGTGAATATTTTTGAAAGTTTCATATCCGGTTAAAACCTTATCCCAGTAAAAAGTATAATTATCCTCATCTTCCAGATACGGGAGATATTTTTCCCACTCAGGACCGGAGGTTTTGCTTCTTATGTCATCGGAAAAATAATTTACAGAAGGTATTTTAAGTCCGTTGTCCACTTTTATCTTAAGTCCGGAAAAATCATATCCGACAATTTGCGAGTATTTCTTTTTAAGAACTTGATTTAAATTATTATCAAATAATTCATCATAAACTGTTACATCGCATCCGTTCTGCCGGTATCCGTCAATAATACTGCTGGTTGTCAGCCTTCCGCCGATGCTTATTGGTAGTATTGCTAAAACACTCTTCTTTTTCATAATTTTTAATATTTTAGCATTTTGAGCGAATCTTTACAATAGATATGCGGGAAAATTATGATACAAATTGATGATTTTTCTTTACATATATAGGTTCTTTTTTAACATTATGTTAAAATAATAATTATGAAGCAGTTTAAGAAGAGAACAATTGCACTGGTTTTAGCGAGTGTAATCACAGTGGCAGGTTCATTTGCCGCTGAGAATTACAAAAACAGTCTTATGGGTCTGGTTTTTAAACATAATTCTGACGGAACTGTTAATATGACCCTGCAAACAAAGGCAAACTATGACGGTAATGTTTCTCTTATTAGAAAAGACCCGACAACTTATTTAATTATGCTTCCGGAATTTAACAGCCAGGCTCCTACGCCGGATTTGAAAGATGTTTCTTCAAATATAGAATCGGTATCCGTAAGAACAATGCCTTATACAAACAGCGGGAACGGATATACAAAAATAACTATTAAAGCTTATGAAGACACAATTTTAACCGCAGATAAAGCCTTATATATTCCTGCTGCTCAGCCCAATGCTTTGCCGGATTCAAGACACGCAGAGGAAGATATAACGGTTCAGCCTCATGAGGAGCCTGGGCAAGAACCGGCTGCCCGGATTGAAGAAGAACGGCATGAACCCGTGTACCATGAGTACCGCTCGGAGCGCAGGTCATATGAGACAGAACGCAATGAACCGGAAATGCCGCAGCCTCGCCGAGAAAATATGGCAGCAACAACTCCTGTAGTAAAAACTCCTCAGGCAGGTACTGTTCCTGATTTTGTAACCGATACTGAACCTCAGCAATCCGGCGATTCAACAGAAGCGTTTTTATTAGTACTGGGTATATTCTTTGTTCTGACAGCTTCTATCTACCTTTTTGTCAGAGCAAAAAATAAGCTTGCGGAAATTGCCGGTGAGCAAATTGTTATTGAAGTTGATGAACCAAAGGAAGATAAAAAGCCTAAATCTGTAACAAAGAAGACGAAAAAAATAAAGAATGCAATAAATAATCTTGATACTAAATACAAAAACCCCGTTTCGATACCCAAAAATATTGAATATACTCCTTCTGAACCGATAGATGATACTAAGGAAGAAGTAAATATAGTTGATTTGGATGAATTATATCATGATAAAACCACTTCAAAAACAGAATCTGATACTTCTACAATTTCTGAAGAAGAGAATCAGGCATTGGAAGATTTTTTAAGCGGATTTTCTTTTGATGAAGAAGCTTTTGCAGAAGAAAATTCTGAAGAAGAAACTTCCGGATTTGATGAAGAATACTATGAAAAAACTATTCACAATGATAATTTGAGTTTTACACAAGATGATACCGATAGGGTTAATCAGTTATTAAATACGGAAATTAGCGATTCAACTCTCAGAAATATTGAAGAATTTGCTGTTTCCAATCCTATTAAAAAAATTCCGACAAAACAGGAAATTCTGGAAGATTTAGTTACAACTTATGCGGTTTCGCAAAATATCATTTTTACTCAAGAAGATGTCGATGCCCTAAATAAACTTATTAATGTAGAAATTGACCCGGATTTTCTTACGGATTTGCGCACTAATCCGGAACGTGCGGAAGAAATGCGTGCTGAAATTGAACGACAAAAAGATAAACCGCATAAAACTTCTGAAATTTTAACATTAAATGTAAAAGATATGCTTCCGGACTTGTCAGAAGCTCTTAGAAAACAAGGCGGGCGAAGAATTGAATCCGAAGTTAAGCCTGTGACGGTTTATTACAGCGAGGGCTATGAGTATACAAAACTTTCTCTTGATGGTATATTGCCGGATTTATCCAAAGAAATCAATAATGCAGATGCCTATGTCTCAAAACCTTCTGCTGATATCGAGCTGGTAGATACAAGTTATCAAGTAGATAAATTAAAGATTTCAAATCAGCTTCCGAATCTTGAAGATGTGCTAAAGAATCCGGAAAAATATGAAGAACCTAAACAAAAGCCGGTAATTGTGGATGAAGAAGCTCTTCTCAAAAATATTAGCAATGTTCAATTTAAACCTTTCTATGACGGAAGTGAAAGTTTTGAAATTATAAATGAAGATGATTCCAACGCTCCAAGTGTATCTGATATCCAAAAAGAATTTAGCCAATTTGGTAATTTTGAGATTTCTAATCAGGATGATGACGAGACTCCGAGTGTTCAGGATGATTATGATGATTTTGAATCTCTTTATCGTAATGATTTCGTGGATTTAGATAAACAGTTTGTTACTGAACAGCCGAAAGAGAATCTTTCGGAAACAAATGATAATTCCGATAAACTGCTGGAAGAAATAGCGGTTGATGAGGCTGTTGTTAAAGATGAGTCTCCGGCGAAACCAATCAAAAATAAACAGAGCTCAAAAAATGATTCAAAAAAAGATTCCGCAGAGAGTCTTTTGAACCATCTTGAAAAAAGCAGAGAAGAACGTGCGACAAGAAAAGCAAGAATTATGCTGAAAAAACAAGAACAACAAAATTCTGAAACAGGTAAAAAATCTGAAAAGCAAATACAATGTATTTTGGATGATGAAGTGTATACAGTAGTAAGCTCTGTAGAGTTTATAAATAATGTTGGCTGTCATTTGGCAAAAAATGACAACGGTTATACTGTTCTCGGCTTTGTTGGTAATAAACTGCTTAAAATCAAACAGTATTCGGCTTTGAAAAGTGAAAAAATACAGGCTCGTATCAGCGAAAATCTTCCTGACGGCGGGTTAAGATATATAGTAAGAATAGGTATTCATAAATTTATCGTAAATGTTCATAAAGATAACCTCGAATACGTAATGGATTTATGTTAAAAAAACTGCTTCCGTTTTTAGTGTGTATACTTTTATTAAGCGGTTGTACCAAAGAACTTCCGCAAGAGGAGATTATTTTTTCTTCCTGGGGTTCTGTAAGCGAAGTGAAAATCCTTAAAGAAGTTATTTCGGATTTTGAAAAAGAAAACAAGGACATAAAGGTTAAATTTTTGCATGTTCCGCAAAATTATTTTCAAAAACTTCATTTGTTATTTGTGGCAAAGACTCCCCCTGATGTGATTTTTATTAATAATCATTATATTCCGCTTTATTCTTCAAAGTTGGAAGATTTAACAAAAGAGATTCCTGATAAAAATATATATTTTCATCAAGCGCTTGAGGGATTAAGCTATAATAAGAAAATTTACGGCATACCAAGAGATATCTCCTGTCAGGTGTTTTATGTAAATACGGATATTTTTAGGAATCGGAATGTCTCAATTCCGGATTCTGATTGGACATTAGATGATTTATTAGTTATATCTAAAAAACTTACTTACGGAAATAACTGGGGAATAGGATATGAAGATGATATATACTGGGCGCTTCCTTATATAACGGCATTTGGAGGCGGTATTCTAACCGATGATTTAAAAAGCGAAATTATAGACTTACCGCAAAGTCAGGCGGGTATTAGGTTTTATAAGGATTTAAGGGGGAAATACGGTGTAGCGCCTAAAATGAGCGATATAGGAAGTTCAACAGCTGCTCAAATGTTTATTAACCGGAGAATTGCTCTTTATCTTTCCGGACGCTGGATGTATCCTAAAATAAGTGAAAAAGCGGACTTTAACTGGCAAATTGTACCATTTCCGTCAAAAACCATTTTATGTGATGTATCAGGCTGGGCTGTGGCAAAAGATTCAAAACATAAAGATGCTGCTTTAAGATTTATAAAATATTTAAGCAGCAAAGAAAATATTGAATCGATGACTAAAACCGGTTTAATTGTTCCTGCAAGAGTTGATGCGGTCCACCTTTTAGATAAAAATGAGCATAATGAAAGAGTTTTTTTACAAGTAATAAAAACTTCCAAAAGAACACCTGTGAATAAAGAGTATAAAAAATTGTTAGATAAAATAAACCGCAAATTTATCTTATAAAATTCAAAAGCAGCCGTCTTGCTTTTTGACTAATAGTTTGATTAATTTCTTCAACTTCCCGAATTTCTGATACCGGGAAACTCTCCGGTATAGTTGTTCTCGGATATTTAACATCAGGGAATCCCAGCAGCATTACATAAACCGGTTTATAACCGTCAGGAATATCGAGCATTGGTGCAAATTCCGGCATAAATTTAAAGCAGGCTTGCGCAAAACCGCACCAGCAAGTTCCCAATCCTAGACTCTGTGCATAAAGTTCAATATAACTTAGAGCAATAATAGGGTCTACATTGGCACAAGGTGCGTGGATTGATGATGAAACTATAATCATGTGCGGAGCGCCTCTGAATATTAAATCTTCACCATTTTCAAAATGAGTTTTGTAATGTTCAAATTTTTTACCCAGTGGTGAGAACAATTTATTGGAAATAAGTTTAAGTAAATTTTTTCTCACTTTTTCTCGTATTATATCCATAGCGGATTTTGATTCTATTATTGAAAAATGAAGGGTGTTAGTATTGCAACCTGTCGGAATATAGGGAAACATATTTTTAAGTTTATCAAACACTTCTGGAGAAATTTCTTCGTCTTTATACTGGCGGATACTTCTTCTTGATTTAATCAGTGATAAAACATCATCCGGCTTAGGGAATTTTACTTTATCCGCATCTTTAGGATTTTTACCCCCGAAAGAAAGCGCACCCGTAGGACAAATTGCCATACAATGCTGGCATGCAAAACACCTTTCTTCTCCTCCGGCGGCGAATTTGGGATATTTTTCATTATCAAATTCCAATGAACAGGTTAAACAGTCTTTGATACACATTCCGCACTGGATGCATTTTTCTTTGTTGATTTCAATTGTTTTCATATAAAACACTCCTATTTAATATATTTGTTTTACCACAAAAATTTCTCGGATGTTTGTTTATTGACTAATGTTTTTGAAGAGAGTTTAATTTATATTGGAGAAAAGAGAATGCTTATATCAATATTAGAGAAAATAAATAATTTTAATGAATTTATATTTGCACCGCTGGATGGGTTTATAGAATCCTTTGGGCTTCCTGAGTGGGCAGCTGACGCCTTAATTGACAGTTTTCATTTGCTGCCGTTTTTGTTTTTTATTTTTATCTTAATAGAATTATTTGAGTTTTATTTCTCAAATAAAATCGACAACTGGATAAAAAAATCTGAAAAAAGCAGTATTCTTGTAGCTTCATTGGCATCAATATTTCCTCAATGCGGATTTTCTGTTATAGCAAGCAGTCTATATACAAAAAGAATGATAACAAAGGGTTGTTTAATAGCTGTTTATTTAGGTACTTCGGATGAAGCGATACCGATACTTCTGGCACATCCTTCCAAAGCTTACCTTGTTATTCCGATTGTCGGGATAAAACTTTTTATTGCAATTTTAATGGGGTATTTTATTGACCTTGCTTTTGCAAAACAGATAATAGATCCTAAACGGGATGTTGTTATTGAAGAAGAGGGATGTTGTAAACATAGTCCCGAGAGCGAAAATAAAAGAGAACTTATTTTGCATCCGCTGTTTCATACGTTGAATATTTTTGGATTTATTCTTGTAATAACTTTGATTCTGAATTTCTGTTTGGAAAATATTCACCTTGGCGGACTTTTGGCAGGAAATTCTTCAAAACTGCTTCAGCCTGTAATAGCTACAGTTGTGGGACTTATTCCTAACTGTGCGGTTTCAATAGCTATAACCATGATGCTTATTAAAGGTACGATTACTTTTGGCACTGCAATGAGCGGCTTACTTTCAAATGCAGGGTTAGGGCTTTTAGTTCTGTTGAAAAATAATGATTTTAAAGATACATTAAAAATTATTTTCATATTACTTGTAATAAGTGTAGTTTCAGGTTATGCAATTAATTTTTTCGGATAAGCAGAAAAATTTAATTTTTGTAAAAAAGAGATTTTATTTTGGTTTATTTAAGCTG
Source organism: Candidatus Gastranaerophilales bacterium (assembly GCA_944325825.1). GTDB lineage: Bacteria > Cyanobacteriota > Vampirovibrionia > Gastranaerophilales > Gastranaerophilaceae > CAG-196. Next base: position 38,076 of record CALVBP010000004.1, read on the forward strand.
TTTATAATATAATTTTTTTAGAGAGAAATTTACCGGCCATGAAAATAGTTAATAGTCAGCAAGAAGAATACAAAGCATTTTTAAAAAATATAAGAGAAGAAAAAGAAGAGTCTTCTAATTTTGCAAAGCTTATTTTTACTGTAATTACAGCGGTTTTATGTGCTGTTATTGTGTGTGTAATCCTTGTAGAAAATAACATATTTTTGAATAATTTTAGAGAAGAAACCGCTGAAGATATGAATGGAGTTTTTAAATATTCACATTCTTCTAAAAAAGGTTTTGATGTTCCGTTTTCACCCCGCAGGCAAAACATTCTTTTACTTGGAGTTGATTCAAACGGTAACGGTACTGATGTGTGGGAAGGAACACGCTCTGATACAATTATTGTTGTTAATGTTGACCCCAAAACACATTCCGTAAATGCAATTACAATTCCGCGTGACAGTAAGGTTTATCTTCCTGATAACAAAGGGATTCAAAAAATCAACTCGGCTCATGCTCTGGGGGGGATTAATCTTGTAAAGAAAACTTTGAAAGAAACTTTTGGTATAAAAATTGATAAATATATTGTTGTTTCTGACCTTGCAGTAGAAAAAATTGTAGATTCTTTAGGCGGGCTTCCGATATATGTTGAAAAGAGAATGTACTATAATGATAATGCTGCAAAACTTCATATTGACCTTCAAAAAGGAAATACTGTTCTGAATGGGAAACAGGCTGTCGGGTATTTAAGATACAGGAAAGACGGGCTTGGCGATATAGGCAGAACTCAACGTCAGCAATGGTTCTTAAAAAGTTTGTTTGAACGGCTTCATTCCCCGCAGGTTATAACCAAAATTCCTGAAGTTTTAAATGTAATGAGTAATTATATAAAAACAGATATGAGTTTTTATGAACTATCTCAATATGCAGCTATGGCACGCAGTCTGGATGAAAATAAAATTGAAATAGCCACACTCCCGGGCTCTCCAAATCAGAGAGGGTATATAAGCTACTGGATACTTGACCCTGTTAAAACACAAGAAATGATTAACAGAATGATTTACAGGGTAAAACCTCAGATGGACGGAACTAAGTTCAAAGCTGGGATAATGTATTCTCCTAAAAGAGAAGAGGATGCTGTTGCTTTGAAAGAAAAGTTAAATGACTTAGGTTTTGAAGTAAATATGCTAAAAATTACTCATCTTTCTCATACAAGATTTGTTGCTAATAAAAATAATGTTACGGTGGATTTTTTCAACTGGCTTCAGAAAAAATTACCGGAGCTGCAGCACACACAATTTATATATGATCCGACTGAAATGTATTCTGTCGGCAGTGATTTTACAATGGTTCTGGCTGAACAGTAAGGAGGAAGGATATGTCTGAATTATTAGATTTGATTAGGTCAAGAAAGAGTGTAAGAAAATACTCTGACAAACATATTCCTGATGAAGACTTAAAAAAAATTCTTGAGGCCGGAAGACTCGCACCTTCCTGGATGAATGTTCAGTGCTGGAAGTTTATAGTTGTAAAATCTCAGGAGAAAAAAGACCTGTTGTCAGAACTTTCTATTGGGCAGCCTCAGGTTAAAAATGCAGATGCGGTTATTGTTTGTGTTGCGGACTCGGATTCCTGGGAAGAAGCAAAAATTACTCATATCCAAAAACCTGCTCTTAATCCTGCGTTGCAGTGCGAAAACGGGATTTTAATCCGCTCTCTTGAACAGGTGATTTATCCGGTATCATATATGATGCTTGAGGCTGAATCATTAGGGATAAGCTCCTGTATTATCGGGGCTTTTGGAAGCGAAATTACGGGCATTTTGCCGGAAGTTTATGCGAGAGTTAAAAAAGAATTGAACCTGAAAGATTCACAGATAATTTCAACTATTATAACACTGGGTTACGAAGAGACTCCATCTGCGGTTGAAAAGAAGCGTAAAGCATTTAATGAAGTTATTTATTTTGAAAAAATATAAAAATCCACCGGATAAGTACCGGAGAGTCCTCCCCAATCTTTTATTCTTCCGGTGCGCCGTTGATTGCTTTTAATATTTCTACAACTTTTGGCATCTGGCATTCAAATGAGTAATGTCCTTTTGTAATAGAACATTCGCTGCAGTTCCCGTTGAGCCTGTAGCACTCAAGTGCCTGTTCTGTCCAGTTTCTTGTAATTGAATCCGAAATACCTGTTGGTTGATTCGCAGCTAAACTATTTAACATAATTCCTCTCCCGGCGGATTTTTAACACAATTCCCCTCTTCTATCATAGAACTTTTTAAAAATCATACATCCTTTAAATAGATGAAATTGTTTGGGGGTAAATTTATGTCACCATACATAAATGTAAATAAATGTAACAACATGACATAAAAAGTTAAAGATTTTTTGTCATTTTGCCGATAAATATCTTGTACAAAGAAGTACAAAAGATAAAGGCGGTGTATGTCAGGTTACAGCGTAGAGCAGCAAAATTTTATAAGTGAATACCGTACGTCACAAAATCTTGGATATGTGATTTCAGATGAAGCTGTAATGGAACTGATAAAAAAGGATATAGAATCCGGGAAAATCCCTGCAGGGTTTGCAGTTTTAGCCCAGGATGCCGCGACTCAGAAGAAATCTGCAGAAATTAGTTTGTTCAAACAGGATATTACAAATAGTAACTATGGACTGGAGGTAGAAAAAATATCAAAACCTGTAACGACTGTAGAAGAGGCTAAAAAGGCAGAATTAGAACTAACACTCACAACAAGAGTGGAAGGCTTAATAAAAAAAATAGAAAAGGCAGAGAGAAATAATGGTTTTATAGGAAAAGCCTGGAGTGGGATAAAGGATTTATTTAATACAAACAGCAGTATAAAACGGGTAAAAGAAATACGAACAAAAGAAGAGCTGCTGCTGGAAGAGTTAAAGAATGGTTCTAAGAAACTGGAAGAAGTATTTCAAGAACTGACGGGCGCCGAAGTAACAGAGAATAATATAGAGCAATTTTTAAAAGGTGAAATAAAGCTGGAATCAGAAAAGGTACTGGAAAGCTATATTGAGGGACAGGAAATGTCTTCTGATGTAGTTGGAGATATAGTATCCGGTATAGCAGCATTAGGGATATATACGGCAGCGGTAGCAGCAGCGCCATTTAGCGGCGGAGCATCTATAGCAGTTGGATTTGCAGCGGCAACGGCAGCCGGAGCAGGAATAAAGGCCGGGATAAAAGCATTAGATACCGTAGGTGCGGATAAACTATATACAACGGATAATTTGAAGCATGATCTTGCAACTGGAGCATTTTCAGGGGCATTAGCACCTGTGACAGGAGGATTAGGCGGGGCGGTAGGAAAAGGAATAGCGACGAAATTTGGAATTGAAGCTGTTAAACAAGTCGGTAAGGAAGTTGCAGAAGAGGCTGCCGGAGCCGGAGTGAAACAGACGTTTAAAACGGCTCTTACAAATCCTGCGGGATATGAATATATAGGCGGTAACGCAGTAAAACGAGCAACGGCTCTGGGCGCGGAAATGATGACAGATGGTGCTGCCGGTGGAGCAATAGATAATGCGTTTAGGACAGCCTATGATGGCGGCAGTTTGGAAGATATTGGTAATTCTGCGGTTGAAGGATTTGTTGGCGGTGCAATTCTGTCTCCTGTTATTGGCGGCGGGATGAAGCTTGTCGGAAAGGGGACTCAGAAAATATTTGGTAAAAATAATGTTCATATTGATGCCAATGGAAATATTATAAGAACAGATGTAATTGCAGATCTATTAAACAACAAAATTGACATAGATTATGCAGCCGCAGTTTTACGGGATATTGATGATCTGAATCGCGCTTTTGAGGTTGCAGAGTTACACATTCCTAAAAAAGACAGGGATAGGTTTTATCAGATTAAAGATGAGTTAATTAAAAAAATTAATAAAAATATAATGGATCATGGTTCAATAGTTTTGCAAACAGAAATTCCTGCAGAAAGATTTGTTATTGATAATAACACCGGAGTAAGGTATGCAAAAGCAACTCAAGATGATATTGTTCTTGCACATGCAGTCCAAAACGATAGAGCCCTAGAGAGCCTTACTTCTCTGGTTAACGCAGCAAAGAAATATGATGACAATAATTATTTATCCTTGTCATTAATTAATAAAAACTCAAATTTATTTGGGGATGAAACAGAAGAAATAGGTAAATATGCCAAATACGGAATTATTCCTGAGGTAAAAAATAAAAATATTACAAGTGCAGGATTCGGCCAAGTATCTGAATATAAAAAAGATTTTGCTACTTTTGTTCATCACTATTCATTATCTGATAGCCCTGAGGAGTATGTTTATTTGAAACATAGTTTATTGAATAAATTAAAAGAAAATGGCTATAATTTGTCAAACACTGATTATGTGCAATTATTCAATTTATTAAAAAATAAAAAATATTTTAATGAAATAACAGAAGACATTAATATAAATGGAATAGTTATAAATGCGGATATTCTAAGGAATTCTTTGGAAGAATCAAGTATAGATTTATCTGTAAAATTTATGTACGGTTGTGGTTCAAATAATGAAGTATCCGCGATTATTGATGGAATAAAAGCTATATATGCAAGGGTTGATAATATTGAGGAGATAGCTCCTGAAATAATAAAATTGGCTAAGAATAATGAATTTGACATAGTTTTATTGGGAAAACCTCATAAAGGTATTACCTTAGAGGATATCCCTGATTATCAATCTGAATTAAATATTTTAAAGTTAAAATTAAAAAACAAAGATATTACTATGCAGACATTTTTGAAAAAAAGAGATTTATTAGTAAGCAAATATAAAACTTTTGTTAGTCAATATAACAATGATTTAGTGCCAAGCGCAAAATCTTATAAATGTAGTAGTACAACTTATAACCATATAAAAAACAATAAATTATTTTATGATTTTATAAATACAAATAATCAATATATTCATAATAAAGAAACATTGATTAAACTAAGAGACTCTATAGGATCTCAAGACTGTGTTACAAAACAGATGAAATCAATTTTAACGGATTTTATTAATAAACTAGACTCTATACCACAAGAAAAGATAGAGTTATTTTATGAAGAACTCAGAAGAATTTTAAGTAAACTAAATTCAGTTCATCCGGAGCAGATTTCTGATGCAGCATTTTATATCCATACTAAAGCCGGTATTTTAAGAAATAGTATTAATAATTGGAAAGAGCAGACTTTTATAGAAAACGGGTTGTTAGAAAGAAATAATATTTCAATGAGAATTAAGGGTGATTCTAACCTAAGCTCTTTAGAAAATAAAATCTTACGGGAAATGGTAAATGAACATCAAGCAATACTTCTCAAAGCTATACAAGAAGGAGACTACAATACCGCATACGACAGAATTTTTGATTTGTGTGGCACAAGAATATGTTTTAATGTTGAAAAGGAACTTGCTACAATTTTAAATATTCTTGGTGATATGGTAAAAAATAGAGATTTTGCACCTGAATACATAGCTAATATTTATGGAACTGGTATAAAACCAATACTTTCAGAGCAGCAATTTTCTAATTTTGTAAGTTTATGTACAAAAGAAGGATATCCTAATATTATTAGCGGGAACAGAATTGATGAGTCTGGTTATACAGGTTTTCATGCCAATGGAAAATTAAACAATCTTCAACCGGAAAATAGTTCAATACCGATTGAGATCCAAATTCGCCCTAGGGCTATAAATGAAATATTAGATATAATTCATATTGCATATGATGTATTTAATAATAAAGAAATTTTAGAGGGGATTTCGGGGGAGGAATATAATAGGCTTAAGGTATTTGTTGATGGTTTTAAAGATTTAAAAGAAAATGGCAGAAAAAACGACTATTATACCTATCAAATAGATTATATCAACGCTTCATTACAAGGTTTGCCGCTTCCATCAATTACTGAGGTCAAATATAATCTTTCAGGTTATGAATTTTTGTCGCTGGATGAGATCTTAGATTTTAAACGATGGCAAGTTGAAAATAGAAAAGAAAGGTTTTAAAATAGTTTTATGAATCAGTTTCTAATAAAAAACAGTATAATAAATTTAACTCAAAAAGCCAAGAAACTTCCTTCTGTTACAGCTCAAGATATTGCGATGTTTATGCAAGATAATAAAGGGCTTATTTCAGGGTTAAAAGATGGTATAGAAATAAAATTTCCTAATGTAAGGGATCTTTGTGTGAAAGAAGCTTCCCTGCTAATAGAAAAATATGATGATAATAAAAACAGAAACATAATTCTTTCGTTAAAAGGTTATGAAAATCAATCTTGTGTGAAGCAGGTAATATTTACAGGTGATAAAAAGTCATTTCTTGAAACGATTGCATCTACTGATTTTTTAAATAGTTTTGAAGGAAAGTTCAATGCTTTAAGGTATTATTTAACTATGAAATAGAATTCCTTATGCAAACTAGACGTTGAAAAATACTTTAGAATAACTATGAGGTCTGCAATGAATATTAATGAGAATTCATTTAAAAAGGATTATTTAAGTAATAAATTTTTTAGTAAAATAAGCTCTTTTGTAAAAAAAGGAACAATGAAATTAAAAAGCCTTTCAAAAGATAGTTTTGAGAAGGAACAAGTTATAGAAAGTTCATCAAACATTAAAAATAAAACAAATAAACTCCCGAATAGTATTGGCGGGTTGCAAGATGATTTTTCTGGAAATATTGGGCATGAGGCAAAATTCTATCCTGAAGATATAAAAAAAATGGAACAAATGACTATAGAAGAAAAGCAAAATTATATAGCTGAGCTCCTTAAGAATGGTAAATTTATTGATGTTAAGCAATCTTAAATTTTTAAATAAGAGTAAGCAGAATTTTTATATAAGAAGTTAAAATGAGATAGATATGCAAATAAAACCAACTAGAATAAAAAACCTTCCTTAACAAAATTTACAAAATATTATTTCCAAAGAGTCTGTTTGTAATATAATTTTCATGTAGTTTTTTTACGAAAAGAAAGGAAGAGACTCATGAACGTTTTAGACAAAATCATGAAACCAAAATCAATTGCGGTTGTTGGTGCTTCAACCAAAGAACATACAATTGGTTCAGATATTATGAAAAGATTACAGGAATACAAATTTAACGGAAACATTTATCCTGTTAACCCGAAAGGCGGGATTATAGAAGGTTTGCAAGCTTATACAAGTGTTCTGGAAATTCCGGGCGAAGTCGATCTTGCAATTATTGTTGTTAACGCTAAATTTGTTTTAGATACAATTGATCAGTGCAACGAAAAAGGAATCAAAGGTTTATGTATAATTACTGCCGGGTTCAAAGAAACCGGTAAAGAAGGTGCTGAACTTGAAAAACAATTACTTGAAAAAGTAAGAGCTTACGGTATGAGATGTGTAGGTCCAAACTGCTTAGGTGTTGTTAACACTCATCCTGATATCAGAATGGACGGTTGCTTTGCAGAATCTCTTCCTGAAAGAGGGAATATCGGATTTGTATCTCAATCAGGTGCTTTAGGCGGCGGTATTTTAAATATCTTAAAAGACCTTAACCTCGGCTTTGCACAGTTTATTTCTATCGGAAACCAGGCTGATGTTAACGCAGAAACAGCTCTTGAATACTGGGAAGATGAAAAAGACGTTGAACAGATTCTTCTTTATATGGAATCTATTCAAAACCCTGCTAATTTCAGAAAACTCGCTTCAAGAATTTCTAAAAAGAAACCTATTCTTGCGCTTAAAGCAGGTCGTTCTGCAGCAGGCGCAAGCGCAGCTTCTTCTCACACAGGTTCTTTAGCGGGTGCTGATAAAGCTGCTAACGCTCTATTACAGCAATCAGGTGTAATCAGAGAATATTCTTTGAAAAATCTTTTTGCAACAGCAAAAGTTTTTGCCAACTGCCCTATCCCGAAAGGTGACAGAGTAGCAATTATTACAAACTCAGGAGGTCCGGGTATCATGGCAACCGATGCTGTTTGTGAATACGGTATGCAAATGGCCAAGATTACAGATGCTACAAAAGAAAAGTTAAGAAGTTTCTTACCTGCCGCTGCTTCTGTTAAAAACCCTGTTGATATGATTGCTTCCGCTCCGATTGAGCACTACAAGCAAACTCTTGAAACAGTTATAGCTGATGAGAATGTTGATATGATTATTGTAATCTATCTTCCATTCTTAGGCTTGAAAGATATTGATGTAGCAAAAGCTGTTATGGAAATAAAAGCTGAACATCCTGAAAAACCGGTTATCGGCGTATTTATGACTAAGAGTGAATTTTTCTCTCAATTGTCTGATATGGATGTTAATGTTCCGTTCTTTATGTATGCAGAAGAAGCTGCTGACGGTTTGAACAGACTTAATCAGCAGAGACTCTGGATGGAAAGACCTGAAGGCAAAATTCCTACTTTTGATGTTGATTATAAAAAAGCTCAGGGAATCATTGCCAAATCAGTTAACGAAGGCAGAGATCAGTTAACTACACGTGAATCTATTGATGTACTTGATGCATACGGTATCAGAGTATGTAAATCAGGTTTTGCAAAATCAGAAGATGAAGCTGTTACAATCGCAGATTCTATCGGATATCCGGTTGTTATGAAAATGACTTCAAAAACAACTTCTCACAAAACCGATGTGGGCGGTGTAAGAGTTAATATCCAGTCTGCCGAACAATTAAGAGCTGAATATCAGGACTTGATTGCCAAGTTAACCGAAAAAGGACTTCTTGAAGGTTTGGAAGGTGTAATTATTCAAGAAATGGTTAAGGGCAATCGTGAAATGGTTTGCGGTATTGCAACAGACCCTCAATACGGTCCTATGATGATGTTCGGTTTAGGCGGCGTATTCATTGAAGTTATGAAAGACGTAACATTCAGAATTGCTCCTTTGACAGATGTTGATGCAAAAGAAATGATTAAATCAGTTAAAGCATACAAACTTCTTGAAGGTGCAAGAGGCACAAAACCTGCTCAAATGGAACAAATCGAAGAAACATTATTGAGATTGTCTCAACTTGTTCATGATTTCAAATTCATTGATGAGCTGGATATCAATCCGCTGTTGATTTCTGAAAAGACAGGCGAAGGTATTGCGGTAGACGGACGTATCAAAGTTAGAATGGCAGAAGCTCAGGAAGCTTTGAACTACCATTGCAAAGACAACGCTTGCGCTTGCGGAGTATAAGAGGTAAAAATAGATAAAAAAGTTAGGGCGGAGCCTGAAAGGCTCCGCCACGTATCTATAGATATATTGTTTTAGCTTCTTAGGCTTCAACGGTAAATTTTTGTAGTTTTTCTAGTTCTTTTTCTTTGTTTACATCTAAACTTTCTGTATACAAGGTTTGAACAAAGTCCTTTTTCAGGAATTTTTCATTAAGATATATAATTAAAGATTTAATTCCTTGTTCTAATTCATTGTTTGGATTTATACCAATTCTTTTTTCTACAGTTATATATTCTCTTGAATCATCTTGACCGTAATAACGGTTTTTTACTTCGTTACTTATTATATCATTAGTTAAAATTTGAATTTCTGTGTTTGCACCATCTTTAAGACTGCACATCATGTATCCTCTTGAAGATTGATTTAACTCCACAAGCATTTTGTCAGGTATTTTCCCAAGAGTGTTATTTAATTCTTTAATCCAGTTCGGGCTAGCATATTCAATCGCTTTTTGTAAAGTCGGGGTATTAACAATATGTGCCCGGAAATTGGTGTTTGAGTTGTGATTATAGGTTGATTGATTTACTGCATTGATTTTCATTACTATTTTTCTCCTTTCAAAAACCTATGTTATATTTCTTTTAAAACAAGACAAAAAAAAATTTGCTGTTACAAATTAAGTAAATGTATTTTTTACAAGGAAATGGGAGACACATTTTTTCCGTAACTCTGTTTTTAAAAATTATGTGGAAAAAGTTTTACGAATATATTATTATATTTTTATCGGGGATATATTTTAAAGGAGTTTAGATGTTTAAGAGAGTTGTTATATTATTTGGTGCGTTAATTTTTTCTGTGTCGGTTTGGGCGGCGGATATTACTGTTCAAAAACTTCCTAACGGGCAGACTCTTGTTGTACAGGAAGTTAAAAATAATCCTATTGTGACGATTGATACCTGGATAAGAACCGGTTCTGTTAATGAAAATGATACTAATAGCGGAGTGTCACATTTTTTGGAACATTTGTTTTTCAAGGGGACAAAGCTACATCCGGCAGGCGAGTTTGATAAAATTCTCGAATCAAAAGGGGCTGTTGTCAACGCTGCTACAAGCAAGGATTTTACGCATTATTATATAACAATACCGTCTGAATATTTTAATACTGCAATGGAATTACATTCTGATATGCTTTTAAATCCCCAGATTCCGAGAAAAGAGCTTGAAAAAGAAAGAAAGGTTGTACTTGAAGAGATAGCAAAAGACGGAAATACTCCTTCTAAAAAAGTATATGACAACTTGAATGATATGATGTATACAAATCATCCGTATAAAAGGAAAGTTATTGGTTCAGCGGATGTAATTTCAACTATAAGAAGAGAAGAGATTCTTGATTATTTTAATAAATTTTATGCTCCTTCCAATATGGTAACCGTTATTGTCGGAGATGTAAATGCGGCAAAAGTTTCTCAAAAGGTGCAGGAGTGTTTTAATCAGGAATACAGAAAACCGGTAAAAAAATCTTTCAGGCATGAAAGTATGCTGACTTCGCAAAAACGCAAAGTTGATTATACGGATACGCAATCCGGATATATGATGATAGGGTTTAGAGGGGTAGATATATCTGATAATGAAACTTATGCACTTGACGTCCTTGCTCAGATTTTGGGCGGAGGTAAATCTTCAAAACTATACAGAGATGTTAAAGAGCAAAAAGGTTTGGCGTATTCCATCTCTGCTTCTAACGGAAGCTATAGAGATGACGGGATTTTTTATGTAACAGCTAATTATACACCTTCAAATACAGAAAAACTTGAAAAAGCAATATTTGATGAAATAGCGTATATTCAGAAATACGGAGTAACGGATGAAGAGCTCAAAATGGCGCAAAAAACGATTGAGCAGGATACTTATTATGCAAGAGAGTCGACTTCTGATATATCCTCAGAGCTCGGTTATATCGTAACATTAACCGGTGAAACAGATTTTTATAAAAACTATGTTGATAATATAAAAAAAGTTACCTATAAAGATGTTCAGGAAGCAGCTAAAAAATATTTAGGTGTAAATAAAAGTGCTGTATCAATAATACTTCCAAAATCGATGGCAGAAGTTAAAACTAAGGCAGAGATTAAACATCAGGCGCAAAAAATATCCGAACAAGATGGGGTGGTAAAATATATTATTGATAATAAATCAGCTCTCCTTGTAAATTCACACCAGAATAATGATATCATTGCAATGACAATTCTTGCCAAAGGCGGTGAATTTTTGGAAAAGATTCCGGGTGAGGGTACGCTTGCTGCCGGAGTTATGCTCAAAGGTACTCAAAAATATTCTTCTCAGGAACTTGCACAAATAATGGAGGAAAACGGAATTGAGATTTCTCCTGTGTGTGATGAAGACTATTTTATGGTAAATGTTCAGACAACAACGGCGCAGTTGGATTTGACTCTTGAGATTTTGGAGGAGATTCTTAATAACGCAGTTTTTGATGATTATGAAATAGAGAAGAAGCGTTCTGAAATTCTGAATAAGATTCGCCAGCAGAGAGATATCCCGATGAATATTGCAATGGAGAATTTTCAGACGTATATATTTGAAAACAGCGTTTATTCTCATACTAACAAAATTTTAGAAAAAACTCTTCCCGGTGTTACAAGGGAAAATGTGGTTGAATACTATAACAAGGTTTTTGATTCCAAAAATATTATAATTTCAGTTAACGGAAATGTTGATAGTGAAAAACTTACAACAGCGTTTGGCTCTATGTTTGAAGATAAGAAACAGCCTGTATTTGATTATTCAAAACAAAAAATAACAAAAATCTCAGCTCTCAAAAATATCACGAAAAATATAAACGATTTAAAAACATCCTGGCTTTTTTATGGCTGGCAGACCGGAGGGGTGAAGGATAAAAAAGATTTTGTTACCTTAAAAGTTATAAATACACTTTTAGGTTCAGGCATGAGTTCAAGATTATATAAAAATCTTCGTGAGCAGGATGGTTTGGCTTATCAATTAGGCTCAATATATTCCCCGAGTATTCTGGGCGGGTATTTTGTAACGTATATAGGCACCAATCCGGATACTTTGAACTATTCTTTTGACAAGATTAATCAGGAAATAACAAGATTAAAGATGGAATTTGTTTCCGACAGTGAACTAAAGGATGCTAAAGACAGATTAAAAGGCGGTTTTATTATAGCACTTGAAACAAACTCTTCAAAAGCTGCTAATATAGGTCTGTTTGAAGCAATGGGTTTTGGTTATAACTTCTTGCCCGAATACATAAAAATGATAGATAACGTAACAGCTTCAGATATTATTAGTGTTGCTAATAAATATTTTGGAGATGTATATGTAAAATCTGTTGTGGATTCAACAAAATAAAAGCTGTACACTCTTATCTAAATATGTTATTATAATTTTGTAATTGTAATTGTGCAAAATAAATAAAATAAAAGAGAGGTACTATGAAAAGGAATGGTTTTTCCTTGATGGAAATGATGATTGTGCTGCTTATAGTGGCTATTATAGCTGCAGCATCAGCCCCGATGGTTAGTAAAAAACTAATGAGAGATACCGCTGCCGGTAACAGTCCTTGGGTATATGCCGGTCTGAACGGATCTATTACATATAATCCGGATGGGAATGAGAATAAAGTAGCAATGATAGGTACGGTAGATTCTTCTAAAGCAGGTTCAGCAAAGCTGTTAATCGAATCTTCCAATAATGAACCGCAAATTGCTCTGTCAACAGCCGGCAGTGATGAATCAATGAAGATTTATGCTAAAAATTCTGGTATAGTAGTTTCCAATAAAACTCCCTCTACTATTTCTGCAAATAGTGTCGGCATAGGTTCAGATATTTCCGCTCCCAGTATGTATGGTACAGCAATAGGTTATAAAACAAGTGTCAGCACTTATTCTACAGCAGTTGGCAGTGAAGCTAGTTCAAGACAAAGCTACGGAATAGCCATAGGTTACAAAGCAAATACGGCGGGCTCATCTATTGCTATTGGGCGAGAAGCTGACGTAAGCCAAACTAACGGAGTAGCTATAGGCAACAAAGCTAGCGCTAAAGGCTTAGCTACCGCTATTGGCAGACAAGCTACTGCTTCCGGCGACAGTTCAACGGCAATAGGTGCATCTGCTGATGCATCCGGAAATTATTCAATTGCACTGGGATGCGAAACTTCTGCAGGAGATGGCTCCGTAGCACAAGGGTGTCATGCAAATGCAACTTCATATTCTATAGCACAAGGATATTATGCAAATTCAACAGGAAATTCTGTTGCCATGGGTAGAAGAGCAAATTCAACCTTAAACTCTGTAGCAATTGGAAACAACACAAAAGCCAGAGGAACATCAAGTACAGCCGTTGGGTATAATGCAGGCGCCAGAGGAACATCAAGTACAGCTATTGGACATAATGCAAGCGCTAATGGCTCATATACGGCTGCATTCGGTATGTCAGCAAAGGCAACCGGAGACTATTCAACCGCTGTCGGTGAAGGTGCAGAGGCAACCGGAGGCTATTCAACCGCTGTCGGTGAAGGTGCAGAGGCAACCGGTAGTCTTTCAGCTTCGTTTGGAAGGATTGCTAAGGCAAAAGGAAATTATTCTCTTGCCCTCGGTTATAATTCAACGGCTTCTTATGCAAATTCCGTTGCTCTTGGTGCAGATACTATAACGACAGCAACCCACCAAATAGTTTTAGGAACAAAGGACGATACTGTTGTTATTCCCGGTAAATTGGAAGTAAATGGTGATGAAGGACAAATGACTCTTGGCGGACCAAATACAACTATTTATATTCCGGGTAAGTTAGCTGTTGATCATGATGTTGAGCTGGCTAAAAAAGATGGAGAGATATGGGGAAGATTTTTCGGGTACGGCAGCGCAAAGTATGGTAAAATTTGGAGAACTACAGGCGGTCACTTATATTATGAACCGTCTGACCGCCGTTTGAAAAATGTAGGCGAAGCTTTTACAAGCGGGTTGGATAAAATTAAACAATTGAAAGTTTATAACTACACATTCAAAAAAGACCCGGAAAAAATACCTTATGTCGGTGTTATAGCACAAGACTTGCAAAAAATATTCCCGAATGCCGTAACCAAAGGCGAAGATGGATTCTTAAGAATCAGATGGGATGAAATATTCTATGCTCTTGTTAATGCTGTAAAAGAACTTGATATAAGACTTTCTAACGACACAGTAGCTTTAAATAAACGAATTTCCGAACTTGAAAAACAAAATAAGAAATTGGAAAAACGCTTGGAAGCTCTGGAAAAGAAGGTTAAATAAATCTTAATAACTAAGAGGCGGCGGGATTTATCCCGCCGCCTCTTTTTATATCTACTCTCTCTTTTTTACCCTTTTATCTATTAAACCACTTTGTTATTATTATATACAGATTAACAAGTAAGAATCCTAAAAAGAAACCGGCAATAACATCGGTTAGATAATGAACTCCTAACCAGAGGCGGGAAAGAGCAACTAAAAATATCCAGATACCGAATACAATAGTTAATAAATATCTCCAGAATTCATTTTTAACATAGTGTAGTGTAAGATAAATCAGGATTCCCAAAAAACATGTGGTTGTTGATGTGTGTCCGGAAGGAAAACTGAACTCCGGATGCAGGAAAGGTCTTTCTCTGCATATAAAGTTTTTCATCAATCCGGTTAAAAAGAATGCTCCTTGAGTAAAAAATACTAATAAAAAAGCTTTTAAATATTTTCCATGTGAAACAAGAACCGAGCAGGCAGCTATTTGAGGCCATAAAAGCTGGTTTGCTCTTCCAAATTCCGATACAAAAACCGGAATATAGGATGGAAAAGGCGAAAGAGCAAGTCTTATTGATTTTAATACGGTTCTGTCAAATTCATCCAGCCCCGGCATATACAAAACCATTATGCTTAATACCGCAAGAATAATTATTGAAATTGTCACGTAATTCCAGTTTGCAACAACTCCTGAACCTTTATCTCTCATCTTTTCCCTTCCGTATTATAAATTATATACCGCATTTAACAATGCCTAAAAGACCTAAAATCTTGCTGAAGATTTTAATTATGATGGGTGAAATTTCGCTTACAAAAACTGCAAAGAAGAACAGCGCACCTAAAACAGCTATGAGTTTTTGGATATCAGAAAACATAAATATTTTTTTATTCTTAAATTCTTCAATTCCTTTGTACTCATCCGTGAACGGTTTTACGGGGAATTTTTCTTCAATTTTTTCTATAACGTTGGTGAATTTTATTTTGATTAAAGTGTTATATGAATCAACATTCATCCACCATAGAGCGCAGAATGAGATTCCTATAACAGAAAAGACAAGAGTGGCGGTTAATCTTTCCATGAAAACTACATTTCCTGTAAAAATCATTGCAAACAGAATTACGATAATTGATATCATATAAAATCTGTTTGTATTGAAGTTCCTGTCAATAAAATTGTCTTTTTGTTCTGTGTAAAGTCTATACTCTTGAAATATCAGCTCGTCTCTATCCATAATAAGCTCCTATAATTAATTCCAGTTATCAAAAGTTCTCTTACTTTTTACTTCATTCATAAGGTCTTCAAACTCTTTTTCATCAAGAGTTTCTTTTTCAAGAAGGGTTTTTGCAATGTATTCAAGCATATCCTTATTTTCGTTTAAGAGTTCTTTTGCTTGTTCGTACTGAGTATCGACAATTTTCTTTACTTCTTTGTCAATATCAGCCGCAATTTCTTCTGAGAAATCTCTTGTGTTGCCGAAATTTCTTCCCATAAAGACATGTTCTTGTTCTTTCCCGTAAGCAAGATTTCCCATTTTTTCACTCATACCGTAAGTTGTAACCATACTTCTTGCAAGTGCGGAAACTTTTTCCAAATCGTTTGAAGCTCCGGTTGTAACGTTTTCTTTGCCATAAATTAATTCTTCTGCAACTCTTCCGCCGAGAATCATTGTTATTCTGTCTAAGAGCTGGTTTTTTCGCATAGTTAAATGGTCTTTTTCCGGGAGAGTAAGGGTTATACCCAGAGCCATCCCTCTTGGAATAATAGATACTTTATGCAGCGGATCACAATTTTTAAGCAGTTTGGCAAGAAGTGCATGCCCGACTTCGTGATAAGCGGTATTCTCTTTTTCTTCATCAGAAATAATTCTGCTTTTCTTTTCCGGCCCTGCCATAACTTTATCAATTGCTTCTTCCAAATCAGGCATTTCGATTTCAGACTTATTATGCCGTGCTGCAAGAAGAGCGGCTTCATTTAAAAGGTTTTGCAAATCTGCACCTGTAAATCCCGGAGTCCGTTTTGCGAGGGTTTTTAAATCAACTTCTTTTGCAAGAGGTTTGTTTTTAGCATGAACATTTAATATTTGTTCTCTTCCCAGAACGTCAGGTTTGTTTATTACAATCTGCCTGTCAAACCTTCCCGGTCTTAAAAGAGCATTATCCAGAATATCCGGTCTGTTTGTGGCGGCCAGAATAATTATATTTGTATTTTCATCAAATCCATCCATTTCAACGAGCAACTGGTTGAGCGTTTGTTCTCTTTCATCGTGTCCGCCGCCTAAGCCGGCGCCTCTTTGGCGCCCTACGGCATCAATTTCATCAATAAACACAATACAGGGCTGATGTTTTTTTGCCTGCTCAAAGAGGTCTCTGACACGGGAAGCACCAACCCCTACAAACATTTCTACAAAATCGGAACCGCTTATAGAAAAGAAAGGAACTCCGGCTTCTCCTGCAACGGCCTTTGCCATTAAAGTCTTACCGGTACCGGGCGAGCCAACAAGAAGAACTCCTTTAGGAATTTTTGCTCCGAGCTTAACATATTTATCAGAATGTTTCAGAAAATCAACAATCTCTTCAAGTTCTTTCTTTTCTTCATCAATCCCCGCAACATCTGCAAAGGTTGTTTTAACCTTATTATCCATAAGCATTTTAGCTCTGCTTTTGCCGAAAGACATTGCCTGAGCTCCGCCTGCCTGAATAGATTTTATAATCAGCATAATAAAACCGAGCACAAGGAGAATGGTTATTAAAGATGAACCTAGCCCAAACATTGAATTGGAGTCACTTGCTTTTTTAACATTAATCTCGACCCCATTTTTTTCCAGAACGGGAAGAATGTCGGAATTTTCCGGATATGCAACCTTGTATTGGAGTTTTGGCGGTTTAACATCTCCGTAAATAGGATTTATATCGGTTTTCTTAGCTTCCGGCTGCTTAACGGGTAGTGCAATTAAAACATCTTTCCCCATATCAACGCTTTTAATTTCTTTGTTTTCAACTTTTTGCATAAATGAAGTATATGAAATTTCTTCAGTGCTGGAAGTTGGCCCGGTAAAGAGCATTGAGATAAATGCCAGAATCATAATACCAAGTATTACATACATTCCGATAGATTGATTTTTGTTCATAATTCTCCCTTTTCTTACTCTGTTAATTTATTATACCAGAAAATTGAACCTTGTGTGCAGCATATGGGCTAGTTAATTTATCAATTAATAAAACTTTACAAACAAGGCAATTTTTATAAGAAAATAAACTTTATATATATGTATTATATAAACACAGGGAAATTATGTCTTTTGGGAATGCATTTTTACATGGAATGAAACACGGAGTATTAGACGGCCTGTTTTGGGGTGGTTTTTCTGCCTGGAATTGTACGCCGTTTTTTGGATGCAGTGTGTATTCTTTTTTCTCACCCTGTTTTATGAGATTTACACCCTACTTTTCAATATTTGATAATCCTCCGGCTTTGCCTCAGGGAAAAGTTGAATATGAAATAGATTATTCAACTTTTTGGGACGGTCTTGCTCAGGAGCGGAAACAAGCGGCAGAAATTCAAAAATATTATGATAAAATAGCAAAAGCGGCAAGTGAAGATGAAGTAAAACCTGATGCCGAAAAGGAGAAGGCTTTTTCGTCCGTGCCGAATGACGATGCGGCTTTCAATAAAATGCTTGAATTTGTTTTTGATTCAGAAGGCGGATATAATGCTAATGATGGCGGACAGGCTGTAAATATGGGGATTCAGCAGTCAACTTATGATACATACAGAAAGAATAAGGGATTAGCACCTCAAGATGTAAAATTGTTGGCCCGTGATGAGGCAAAAGATATTTATTATAACATGTATTACAAAGCCAGCGGAGCAGATAAAATAAAAGATGCAAATCTTGCAATGCAAGTATTTGATACTGCCGTAAATATGGGTGTCGGTGCCGCTAAAAAACTTCTTGAAGAATGCGAAAATAATCCTGAAAAATTTGAAGAATTAAGACTCGCCAGATATGAAAGTATAGCTCAGAATAATCCCAATAAAGCACAATACCTGACAGGCTGGAAAAACAGAGTAGATAATCTGAGTGCCTTTACGGAACAAAACTTTGTTGCAATGGCATAAACACTTCACACCGGTCTGTTTTAGATTTGTAATCTCACTAAAGAGGCAGACTAGCAGGATAAACATTTTGTAGTATTGCTAACTATTGTCTGCCGACCAAATATCTACGTGCGTAGCACTTTCGCCTGTGCAATCAGAGATTGCTGCGGTCACTCCGCATTGCTGCGTTCCCAACGGCGATATCGTAGTGCAAACCCTGCTCGTCACACTCATCGTGTGCCGACACCGCTTTGCACCGGCTTGAGCCAGATTAGTAGTTTTACTAAAGAGGCAGACTAGCAGGGTAAACATTTTGTAGTATTGCTAACCATTGTCTGCCGACCAAATATCTACGTGCGTAGCACAAAAAAAAGCCGTTTCTAATGAGAACGGCTACCAGACTTGGGGAGGAGGTATGAAAAACCATTTGGTTTTTCATACTACTAATAACGTCAAATAAAACTGAAACTTGAGGCACTTATGCACAATATCCTACATATGTACTAGAAAGGTTAAAATATTTTAAGCGGATATCAGCCATGTACTCGACAATTAATCTTTTTTTGGTTATGATTAGACTAACATTAGCCCGAAATAATTTAAAAGGAGAAAAAGAAATGCAAGTAATATTGAAAAAAGATGTGCAAAATATCGGCGAAGCAGGTGATTTGGTAAATGTTAAAGACGGATATGCCAGAAACTTTCTTATTCCGAAAAATTACGCTGAAATTGCAACAGAAGGTGCTTTGAAAAACAGAGAACAAAATATTGCGAGAATCAAAGCAAAACAAGAGAAATTACATCAAGAAGCTCTTGCAAAAGCTGCTGAAATTGAAAAACTCGGTACAATTGAACTTTCAGCAAAAGCAGGTGAAAGCGGTAAGCTCTTCGGTACAATTACAACCAAGAAATTGTGTGAAGAACTTAAAGCAAAATCTAATATTGAAGTTGATAGAAAGACAGTTTCTCTCAACGCTCCGATTAACAAAATCGGTGAATATACTATGCTTATAAAATTAACCTCTAAAGTTAAAACTGAATTAAAAGTTATAGTTACAGCTTCTGAAGTTGTTAAAGAATCAATTGAAGAAGAAGTAGCAGAAGAAACAGTTGAAGCATAGTTAAAAATTCCGTTAATAAGACGTGCCGGCTGTGAAAACGGGCACGTCTTTTTTAAAGAAAGAGAATAGTATGAAGCTTAAAACAAGATGCTTTCCGTTAGGAGCATTGCCTTACTCGACAATTCAAACTGCTACAAAAATGATTGCAAAATTTTTTGCTCAAATGCCGTATCTTGCTGTTTTACCTAATCTTTCTGCCGAGGATTCAGTTTTAGCGAGAACTTTATGTAATATCCCCGGGATTTCCATTAAAGATACCAGAGTTACATTAAATCTCGGTGATGCTTCATATAAACAAGGAATGCTTAAGCTTGACAAAGCTTTTAATAATCCCACACCTGCTAATCTCGAACCATTTAAGATAGAGGTGCCTTTTCTTGAGAAATATCTGCAAATTATAAAAAAGTTTCAATCAGCAAATGCCGTAGTAAATTTGATAGGGCCGTTTACTATATCTCAATTATTGACGGTTGCTGCGGATGAACATGTGCTTGTGGATAAAAATTTTAGGAAATTATTTGTTCAATCAGTGTGTGTAAAAGCTTTGTGGATGATTAATAAAATTAAAGAGTATTGCCCGACTACCGTTCCGATAATTGTATTGGAAGAATCACTGTTTGGACAATTGGGAAATATTAAACGGGAGAATGAAGAAGTAACGGTTGATTTGGTGACAAACATGTTTGCCAAAGTAATTGAAAAAATTAAATCGGCAGGCGGGTTAGTTGCTGTTCAGTGTTTGGATAAATGTGATTGGAAGATACCTATTAATGCGGGTGTAGATATTATATCTTTTGATGCTTACAACAATTATAATAATTTGACTATAATTCCGGAAAAGTTAATTGAGTTTATTTCCAGAGGCGGAAAAATAAACTGGGGTATTGTGCCAGTAATGACTGAGGCTATGGTTAGGTCATTAAATATAGATTTTTTGACCAAAAGGTTATTTGGTGCTTTTGAAAACGTAGTAATTTCCGGTGTTCCTGAACGATTTATTTATAACTCTTCTCTGGTATCTATCCAGGATAATGTAGATAAACTTCCGGTTCTGTTTGCTGAAAAAGCAATAATACTATCTTCTCAGCTTTCTAAAAGAATCCCGTTTAAGTCATAGGTTCAGGCTTGCATTATTATCAATAAGAATGGTATTTCTGATAAAGGAATGTGCTATTAAAAGCAGATACGGGTTCATCTCATTTGTGGCAGAAAGGTTTACTTTTGTTTCATGAACCTCATTAGTTTCTTCTTTTTGGGGAACAACTTCTTCAATGTCAATATTTGTATTCATTGCATGAGAAGAGCTTTCATCCATAAGGCTTCTTTGAAGTATTTTTTTAGGAAAATTTTCTGTGCAAGTTATAAGGACATCAACTGAATTTGAAGTTGTAAGGGTAAATTCTCCTTTAATATTCCCAAAATTTTTTGTTTGAATTAGAACTGTAAGTTTGGAATCATTTGAATCCTGTTCTCCTGTATCGGAAGTAATTTCCAGGTCAAACCCAACCCCTTCATTCAACGGAAGCCATGGAAGATAAAGCATCATTAAACTTTTTAGATTCTGGGCAGGATTACTTGACTCAGCCATTGATATACATGAATTTATTATACTTAAAGTTTCCTGTATTTGTTCATTGCTTAAACCTTGTTTTGATGCTGATGCCATAGCTATAATAAGGCTTGCAACGGCTTGCTTGCTGTTCTGGAGTATTATTTTTGAAACATCACTTAAACTGACCATTCCGCTAAAAAGTAGAGCTATTGTATCTTTTTGTATATTTTGTTGAATGTTTGTAATATTAGGATTGGTAGTTGTTTCTGGGCTAGTTGGAGTTGTTTCTCCGAATAATGCTGCAATTGTCTTTTGGTTTTGCAAAAGTTCCTGATTGATATTAGCCATTCCTAAAGTGCCGCCCATAAGAGGACTGTTCTTATTCTGGGCTGACATAAGAAGCTGCCACATGTTTTCCGGAAGACCAAGCAGATTTTTTATGAATATTGCTCTATCAAGTCCTGCAAGATAATTCATCTGTAAAGATTGGGTAACATTTTGCAAATTCTGTAGAATATTTTGTGTCGCTTGCTGTTTTAAATCCGTTAAAGAGGAATTAAGTTCAGGTGCAAAATTATTAACCTTATTATTGTTTTCTATATTTTGAAGCTTTTTTAATAATAATTCGGGATTTTGCAGTCCCATAATTATTCTGCTTACGCTAAAACCGTCCATAAGATTATTATAACAGTATTTTAAGATAAGTCTATTAGGATGGTAAAAGTTTATAGGGAGCTTTTAAACATTCATTAATATACATAAAAAAGCACCTTTAATGGTGCTTTTTTTAATATGGTACCCCCAAGCGAATTCGAATCGCTGTCTACACCGTGAAAGGGTGTTGTCCTAGGCCTCTAGACGATGGGGGCTTATCGACAATCTCTATACTATCAAATCAATTTTTAATGTCAAGCAATTTCATTTATTACTTGAATACAATACTTTTTAGTCGTACAATTAAACCAGAAAATAACTTAAGCGGGAGGCGGATATGATTAATCGTAAATCCAGAGATGAAATAAAGAGAATGCGGCATGCGGGACATATTGTTGCTCTTGTGCATCAGGAGATGAAAAAGGTCGTAGAGCCCGGGATTTCTACAAAAGAGCTTGATAATATAGCTATGAAGGTGATTAAATCTAATAAGGCTATCCCGACATTTTTAGGATATAACGGTTTCCCGGCAAGTATCTGCACCTCGATTAACGAACAGGTTGTACATGGAATTCCCTCGGAAGATATTATTCTTAAAGAAGGAGATATAATTGCAATTGATGTTGGCGCAACTTACGGCGGAATGGTGGGTGATAGTGCCTGGTCTTATGCCGTAGGAAAAATCTCTCCTGAAAAAGAAAGATTAATGAAGGCTACTGAAGAGTCTCTTTACGCAGGAATAGCCAAGATGAGAGCCGGAAATGTTCTTGACGATATTTCAGGCGGAATAGAAGATGTCGCTAACCGTGAAAAACTCGGAATTGTTCGCCAATACGGCGGGCATGGTGTAGGACATGTTATGCACGAAGATCCGTTCCTCTTTAATTACAGGGTCGGGGATAAAACTCTTATCAAATCCGGCATGGTAATTGCAATTGAGCCGATGCTAAATCTTGGCTGCGATGATGTTATTGTCCTTGATGACGGATGGACTGTTAAAACCAAAGATGGCGCACCGTCTGCTCACTTTGAACATACTGTTCTTGCGACAGAAGATGAGCCAATCTTGATGACTACTCTTATGGATTAAAGTCCGAAAAGTTTTTCCAACAGAGTTTTTTCCTTTACAGGCTTAAATTCATCTAATGGAACTCTGAGCTGGTTGCCTTGTTTATATTCTTCCCGTTTTACATTTTCAGGGCTGAAACCAAAGTTTTCTATAACTTTTTCTCTGCTTCTGGTAACACCTTCTTTAATATCAATAACAACAGTATCACCATCGAGCTTTACTGTATAATATTCATCTAAACCGGCCCTTTTAAGCTTCTCCTGTGCACCTTCAAGATTTTCACATGCCTGAAGGTAACTATCATTTTGTGAATTAACCGACTCTCTTGAAGCCTTAAAATCCTCCTCTGACATATACGCAATTTTTATACCATTTTCCTGTGTATAATTATTTAGCATAACATCATTATATTCTTTTCCTTCGCGTTTAGCTTCCGCAGGATTTAGCCAATTAATAATATTTGTTGTGGAAGCTTTATATTTTTGAGCAATATCAGTAATAGTACGATAAATAAACTCACCTTTCTCTTCGTCATAAACATCTATGGTTTTAACCTCTATTGGAGTAATATTATCAAAACTAAAACTGTAACCGCATCTTTCTTTTATATTATTCTGGAATACTTGAATTTCTTTGCCATCCAAAATTCCGTTTCGATTTCCTTCATTATCAGCATTTACAGCCCATTGTCTAAGTTTATTTGAACCATCTATGCTAAATAGTGCTAATGAGTATCCGTTTGACATAAATTTCTCCTCTTTAATGTGTTTATATGTATATAAAGTTTATATCCTTTTTAAAATTGCTTTTTCTGTAAACATTTGTAAACTTTACAAAAATTTTTGTGTGTTATAAAATCATATGTAGCTGTTAATATCTTAATCAATGAGGTAAAAATGGATCAAATTGTTAAAATAGCGTGGGAATTAAACGAAAATACAGATAACCGATATAAATTAGTATACGAAATCGCTGAACTGGCTAAAAAACTGGTTGATGAAACTCAGATGAAAAAAGCCCGAGATGAATTCGGTTTCGAAGAAGTTGTACAGGAAAACTCTTATAAAAAGGAAAATCCTGTTGAACACGCTATAATGGTGAAGGCTTCGGAATCTGACGATACAGAACTTGTCGGATAACAAAGCGTTTGGTTTTAAACTTAAGGGAGCCTTCAAAAACGAAGGCTCCTTTTATTATGTAAAAATTTGTTAACAATAAGGCAATTTAATTCTTTCAGGGAGTTAATTAGAAAGGAAGGCAGCGTATGAGAAAAAACTGTTACAAAAAACTTATGAATATGAAGTGGGGTTTGTAGATTATGATATGGAATGCAGCTAATATATTTTCTACATTAGGTAACCCTAACTCACTTGTGCCGCTTGCTGTTAAAGATTTGTCAGCTACAGCAGGAATGACGGCAGGTTCTTTTGTTACAGGTAAAGAAGAAGGCGCTGACAGATTTATTGACGAAATAGGAACTGAAGTTATCTGGCTTTTCGGCATTCCGGCTTTTAAATGGCTTTATAACAATACTATTTACAAAGCTGCCAATCTCGATTCCAATTTTGATGCCAGAAACCTTAAAAATAAAGAAATTTTTGAAAAAATTAAAGAATACGCTCCAAATGAGGATATAAAAAAAGAGATTGAAAAAATAGGGGGTAAAAGTAAACTATTTAAAAATATTACAACCGGTAAGTTTTTTGTGGCTACAGGTTTAACAGTTGCTGCATACTTAGGACTTACTAAAGCAAAACAAAAATACACTGCAAAAAAAATAAGAGCGAATTTAATTAAAGAATATCAAGAATCACAAAAACAAGAAGAATCAAAGAAAGCGAAAAATCAACAAGATTTAAAACAGGCAAATCCGGCATTTAAAGGGGCAGGCTCGGTGATTGAATCTTTGGCATTTTCTCCTGTTAAAAATATGTATGTTCTGGACGGATTTATTACTGCAACAAGACTTGGAGAATCCAGAACGCCTCAGGAATTTATAGGATATTCCATAAAAGAGGCTATGACCCTTTGCTTTATGTATTATGCAGGCGGAAAAATTCAGGAACTTTTGGAAAAAAGAGCCGTAAAAAAATTTAATAAAAATATAGGTCTTGATGCCAGAGTATTGGAAGACCCTGCTTTTAAAAGAGCTTTTGAGGACGGTACTATTGAAAAAGGTCTAAAGGAGTTTGAACAGATTAAGTCTGCAAAAGATGCCGGAAATCTTAAAAAAGATGCGGTTTCTATGTATGAATTTATACACAAAAATCCCGAAAATTCTGTCGTAAAAGCTGCCAAAAAGTCTGATATTATTAAAATGTTTAAAAAGACAGATAAAATTGATACAAGAAAATATATCGATCTTAAAGAATTTGAAGGGGTTTATGATAATATGTCCGGGCTATACAAACAATATAAAGAAGCTCTTAAAAAAGGTGAAACTTCAGAAAAATTTTTTGCGGGATTGAAGAGACTGAAAAGAGATTCGATTTTAACAAATATCGGGGCTTGTGTTCTGGCTCTGGGTGTAATAACTCCGGCGCTTATGCTTTTAAAAAGATTTACCGGTAAAAAAGATACGGAATTTGAAACAAAAAGACAAATCAGAGAACAACTGATTAAAGAAGGGGTAATAGCATGATAATAAAATTATTCTTTTTATTTATACTTTATATCTTTATAATGCCGGAAGCGGAAGCTTTGCTGGTTTATTCTTATGATGGGGAAGGAAACCGCCACTATTATCGTGTTGACCCGGCAGATTATCAGAAAAATAAATCCCGGAAGTATGCTCATATCTATGAAACCAAAGGCCCGAGAGGCTGGCGTTATTATACGAAAGAAGATAGAGATAAGTACTGGGAAAAACGTAAACAAAGAGATTTTTAGATATTATAAAGGGGGACGGATTATTCTAATCCGCCCCCCTTTTATGTTATTAAATACTAATTAGACTCCGACAGAATTTTTAATAGCTTTTTTAGCCCTGTTGAGAGAATGTTCTTTTCCTAAAATAGCCAGAGTGGCTGTCATATCTGCTCCGCATAGTCTGCCGGTTACTGCTGCTCTTATTGCCCACATTGTGAATTTAGGTTTGTAGCCTTTTTCTTTGAAATCTGCTCTGAATTTTTCCAGTTTTTCGTGCAGATTTTCTTCTGTCCATTCCCAATTTTCAGCTTGCTCAACAAAAGCTTTTAAAACTTCCTGTGATAAATCAGTGTCAATATTTTCTGCTGCCTTTTCGTCTATTTCTACATTATCTCCGCCGAAGAAATAAGCTACGGCATCAGTGATATCTGATAATAAAGTTAAAGGCTCATAAGTAATTTCAACCATTCTTGTGTATTGAGTGTCAGTTAATTCTGACAGGTCATATTTTGTAAGATATTTTTTGAGCCTTTCTTTTAAATCTTCAATCGGAAGCATTTTTATATAATGGCTGTTCATCCATTTCAATTTATCATATTCAAAAATCGAATTGGATGAAGAGATTTCTCCTATTCTAAAATCCTGAGCTATTTCATCAACTGTTTTGATTTCCTGGCCGTCAGAAGGAGACCAGCCCAATAGAGCAACGAAATTAACAAGTGCGCTTGTCAAATAACCCTGTTCTACAAAATCTGAAACAGCTGTTGCACCATGTCTTTTTGAAAGTTTACTTCTGTCGGGTGCAAGAATCATGCCTAAATGTCCGAATCTTGGAACTTCAAAACCCAGTGCTTCAAATATTAGAATTTGTTTATAAGTGTTTGAAATATGGTCTTCTCCTCTTATAACATGAGTAATTTTCATTAAGGCATCATCAATTACTACTGCATAATTGTATGTTGGTGCTCCGTTAGATTTCATAATTACAAAATCGCCGATAAGATTTGTATCGACGTGAAGTTTTCCTTTTACTAAATCATCAAATTCAAGAATTGAAGAATTATGGAAAGCTTTTTGCGCTTTTGAAACATTGAATCTGATTGCAGGTTTTCTGCCTTCCGCTCTTAACTTAGCTTTTTCTTCTTCAGTTAAATTTTCGCATTTTTTTGTGTAAACATAAGCTTTTTTGTTTTTTGCGGCTTCTTCTTTTTCTGCTTCAAGTTCTTCCGGAGTGCAGAAACATTCATATGCAAAACCTTTATCAAGAAGTTCCTGAATATATTTTGGATAAATATCAAACCTTTCCGATTGGGTATAAGGTCCGTAAGGTCCGCCTACATCAGGTCCCTCATCCCAATTTAAACCGAGAGCTTTTAAAGAGTCAAAAATGTTTTTAACATATTCTTGACTTGTTCTTTCGGCGTCAGTATCTTCTATTCTTAAAATAAATTTTCCGTTATTTTTCTTAGCAAATAAATAATTAAATAAAGCTGTTCTTGCTGTGCCGATGTGGAGATTTCCGCTCGGGGAAGGTGCAATTCTTACTCTAACTTCACTCATAATAGTCCCTTTCTATGCAGAAAAATTATCCTGCAAATAGGTTAAAAAGTAAAGAGGCAGGTAATATAATACATACAACACAGCAAGATATGTGTTTAAAAGCGCATGTTTATTTCTTTTTTATAATAACCATTAAAACTGCAAAAAGAATTGTAATAATACCTACAATAATCCTTGGCGTAAGCTGTTCGTGGAAAACTACAACACCGAAGAATATTGCGGTTAGAGGTTCAAGAGCTCCTAGGACAGCTGCGGCGGTTGAGCCGATAATTTTTATTGATATTGTCATTGCAATCAGAGAAACTATTGTAGGCAGAATAGAAAGAGCAAGAACATTTATCCAGAGATGAGGCTGGGTAATTATGAAAAGCTTTGTATTAAAAATTACGTTATAAATATAAATACTTGAGCCAAAGAGCATAACATAGAATATGAGTTTTTTAGAATTAAGAGTTTTTAGGGCATGTATATTTTTAACTCCTACAATATAGATTGCATAACTCAATGCAGATAAAAATACCATTAAAACACCGATTGGATTAAGCGTCCCTGCGGCATTTCCGTGATAAAGCAGAACGACACCGACAGTTGTTAAAAGCAGTGATATGACTGTTGAATACAAAAGTTTTTCCTTAAAAAATACAGTCATAATAAGAGCTACAAGAATCGGATATATAAAAAGAATTGTAGAAGCGATACCCGCATCCATATAGGTGTAGCTTTTGAACAGGGTTATGGAAGAAAAGGAAAAGATAAGCCCCATTATTATGAGAGGCAAGATTTCTTCTCTTGTGAGTTTAAAAGAATATTTTTTAATGAATTTAAGATATAACCAGAGGACAAGAGTAGCTATAATATATCTGTAAAAAAGAACAGAATTAACATCAACACCGGCAGAATAAAGAGGGAGTGCAAATAAGGGATTCATACCATAGCAGGCAGCTGCTATAGCTCCGTTTAAAGCCCCTATAAATCTAACTTTCATGTCCATAATATCTGATTAAACCAAATCATGGAAAAAAATCAAGATGTAACAGGATTATTTTGATATTTAATTATTCTGGCAGGATTGCCTGCGCATACAGCATTAGCCGGTATGTCATCTAATACTACCGAACCTGCACCAATTACGGAGTTGTCTCCGATATGGACATCTCCTACAATTATTGCACCTGCATAAATCTTTACGTTATTTCCTATGACAGGAGCTTTGGCAATATTATCAGAGGTTCTTATTCCTATGGTGACATTTTGAAAAATAATACAATTTTTGCCGAATTTTGCGTCTTTTGAAATTACAATACCAACGGGATGCGGGAATTGAGTTTTTAATTTTTTAAGTTCTTTCAAGTTTTCTATACAGCAGCAATCTTCCTGCTGGTTTATCAGCGGATTTTTAAATGTTATTTTTAATCCGAAAAATTTGATTTTTATTCTTCCGTCCTCTTTTAAAATTTCAAACATAATCTTCCTTTATAAAATTTTATTTATATAAAACTTGCCTTCGGATTTTAATTTTTTAAAATGCTCAACATCTCTTTGGGCAAATACGTTAGCCGGATTACCTCCTACTATAGAATATGGCGGAATTTCTCCCCTGACTACGGAGCCGGCTTGAACAATTACTCCTTCACCTAAATGAGTACCTGGCAGCAAGGTAACCCTTGAGCCTATCCAACAGAAATCTTCTATTATAACATCTTTAGAAATCTCAAGGTCTCCATAAGGGATTTTACTGCCTTTGTAGTCATGATTGCTTGTAAGAATAAGCAGCTCTGTGCCTATACGTGTGTAGCTGCCAATTACTAAATTCCCGCTACCCTGTACAAAAATACCATTAATTGAAACATTGTCTCCAATAGTTGTTCGTTTTGAAATTAAAATATCTCTGCCACATCGAAAATTTTCTCCGACACTTTTAGCAGTTCTTTTAACATACAAGGTTCTGGAGATATTTCTCATCCTGTGACGGAGTTCTGCTCTAAATTTATTCGGAATAAAAGCTACAATTATTTCAACAATGAGTTTCCACAGCATAAAGCCTCCTTTTATTTTTCCAGATATTTTTTATATTTATTAATTTTTACCCATTCCAAGGGCAGTTCATTTTTTGCCGGATAGGTTAATCCTTTTGTCACTAAGTTGTCATACAGATTTTTATCCCGCCAACCAATAATCTTAGCAGGATTCCCTCCGACTATGGCACATTTCGGGACGGATTTTGTTACAACACTGCCCATAGCTACAATTGCTCCGTCGTCAATCCTTACCCCCGGACAGATAATTGATTTTATACCTATCCAGCAATTGTTTCCAATGGATATTTTTTGTAAAAAACTCTTGTTATCGAAAGGAATACGCATATTTGATTTGTAGTTGTGATTGCTTGTCAGGAAGAAACATCCTTCTCCGATTTTGGTGTTAAATCCTATTTCAATTCCGCCTTCGCAGCAGAGTCTGCTGCCGCCAATATAGACATTTCCGCCGAGTTTCAGGTTTTTAATTGATGAGATGTTACAATCCGGTTGAACAAAGTTCCCCGGAAACCAACCGTATTTGTAATGTAATTTCTTCCTCAAACTTCTAATCGGTACTAATTCGATTAAATTTTTTCTAAATTTAGCTAAACTCAATTTAAGACTCCTATGTTTTTTAAAAATTATTTAAATATTTTCTGATATTTATTACGTGATAATTTTCGACAAAATCACTTTGCAGATATTTTTTCATTGTTGGAATATCGTAAATATTAGCAATACGCCACTGACTTTTATACATTTTTATCATTTCACATTTTAAGTTGTATAAGGATTCTGTTTTAATTTCCGGAAGAAGAGAATTTGCCGGCTGGGGCAGATTACAATAACAAGTTGTGCCCTTTGCATGTATATTTCCCGGCCCTTTCATGTCGAATTCTGTATTTGGATTTTTCATATTCCGCCAAACTTCATAAAATACGATTTTGCAATTTTCATTTATTCCATTTTTATTAAGTATTTTTTTAAATAGCTTGTTGGTTATATAACGATGTTCATGGTGCCCGTCTTTCGGATGAGGTAAAAATATATAATCATACTTGGTTGTATCAAGCACTTTACAGTATTCGTCAAAATGAGCATCCATCTGCTTATCCATTCGAGGGATTCCATACGTTTCATAAATCCATCGATTTTTAATTCCAAGTTTGTCCATTACGTTATAAAATTCATTTATTCTTATTTTAGAACGTTTTTTTGCGCCTAACGTTCCGTCTGAATGGGCAACACCGGAAGACCCCATACATATACAATCAAAATTACCCGAATATTTAATTACAAAAGCTCCGGAGCCGAGCATGTCATCATCAGGATGAGGCGCTACCAGTAGACAGCGAGTATTTTGCTGTATTTTTATAGGTAAAGGTTTTTCTTTTCTTCGTTTCTTTATTTTAATTCCAAAAATTCTGAAAATAGTAAATTCTTGATTTTGCCGAGCTGAAAAAAGAGCTCTGCCCAGTGATGCAAGAGATGTTATTTTGTATATGGTTCCGGTATAAGTATAATCATGTTTATTTGATATTTGCCTTTTGTATAAGTAATTTCCTCCTGCCAGGTAGAAATTTTTTATCTTATTATGAATCAGGTTTTTGATGGTAAAGTATGTAATTACAAGCCCTAAAGAATTTTTTGTATAGTTCTTATCATAACTGAAATTCTCATAGTATACATCTCCGCCCTCAACTTCACTTATAAAAGATATAGCTGCAATCTGATTATCAAGATATAAAACATAAGCTTTGGTAATTTTATATTCATTTAAGTATTGATTGACAGTATTTTTATAGATATGACCTATGGTTTCTTTTTTGAATCTAAAATATGTTTTAACAATTTCATCAGAAATATCAGTTCTGTCAAATGTTTTAAATTCGCATTTATAATTATTTTCAAGAAGCCGAAAATATCTTTTTATATGTTGTCTCGTTTTTGTCCCAAGAGATTCTAGATATTCTTCTTCTGTTTGCGGAAGCTGAATTGTCCAATGCTCTCCGGATTTTAGTCCTTTGTAATTATTAAAAGAGTGCCTTATTTTAATATAATCAATCGATTTAAAATTTTTGTATACAAAATCAATTAACTCATTAAAAACAATTTGCGGCATTTCCACAAGATAAACTCCGATATAACAAGTATCTCCATCAAGATGTAAAGGTACATAGATAGTTTTATCGTGTGTTGTAATTTCACATAGTTCAAAGTTCTTATCAAACAATACATCAAAGCGATTGTATAAAAAATTTGGTACTACTTTTTTTATCAGTTCATATTTATTCTTCTCATCAATTAAGCTAATCATCTTTTTTACCTATTTCTATAAGGGCATAATTATCTTCTTTAAAGCTTGATATTTCAGGATATCTTTCAATATCAAGATAAAAAGCATTTTTACAGCATTTAGCCAATAATATATTGCAAAGGTCTAAAATCTCCGCCGTTTTTAATTCTTTAGGAATATCAAAGAAAAAAACCTCATGTTCCTCCATCCCGAAGACTTCATTATATATATATTGTTTATCTTTTAATGAGAGTCCTTCACAAAGAATCCTAAAATAATATTCTTTATCAACACCGGAAGAATTTATTATGCCGGCTATAATGCATTTACTTCTTTTAATATGTTTTTTTCGGATTCTCAAAACCACATTTATTACATCCAATACAGACAAAAGATTACCTCGCTTCCGAATTTAAATATCTTTTCATAAATTCTTGCAACACAATTAGCATTGTGTTGCAGGAATACTCCGAATACTTGCAGGCACTGTGCTGCATTTTTTGTACAAATTTTCCGGCAGGTCTGCGGTATTTGTTTCTCAAACACGCTTCCGGCTTCGCCTCTCGCTATCGTTTCGTAACAAATACCGCTTCCGCCGGTTATTAAATTTTCTTTTTCTATATTGCTGATAATTCGCTCCTTTTATTTACCCCTGCAACACAATGCTAATTCTGTTGCATTAATTACTTTTATCTCATTTCCGACAACTTTAGAATTCGGAGGAATACTTTTTAAAACCATGGAATTTGCTCCTATTATGCAGTTGTCGCCGATTGTAATATTCCCTGCAATAACTGCTCCGGCATAAATCTTAACATTGTTGCCTATGCGTGGAGCTTCTTGTTTAGTTAAACCGTTTTTCTTTCCAATGGTTACATTTTGATAAATTACACAGTTCTTACCTATTTTGACATCTTTTGCTATAACTATTCCGATAGGATGAGGAAAGATTGTCCCGAGTTTTTTTAATTCACGCAGATTATGAATACTGCAGCAGTCCTCCAGTTGATTTATAAACGGATTTTGAAATTTTATTCTTAATCCTAAAATATTGAAATTTATATGATTATCTTCCTTGTAAATTAAGAAAAGCGGTTCTTTACTAAAAAACTTTTTCCTTAAGTCTCTAATGCTATATTTAACAAGTTCTTTGGGCAGTTCTTTAACAGCCCTATTATAATAAATCGGCATTCTTTTGCGGCGCCATGGTTTACCCAGTCTGCCCGCATAGTGAATTATTGCCGGATGAGAAATTGCCCCGAGCACCTCTTCTTCTGTATAAACTTTCTTTAAAAAGCCATAATCATTTTCATCTCTAAAATCAGGAGCTTCATATAAGGCTTCCAGAACACAGTATTTCAATGGTAAAGGTAAAATCTTGTCACAGGCTATGTTTAAAACATCCAGGTCATAAAATCTCAACCTATTTTTAAATTCTAAGGCGGTATTCAATAACTTTTGAAAAGTTTTTTCTTCCCGCATCTTTTTGCAATTTATAAGCATTAATCCTGACCAGAAAATATAAGCATTTTTATTTTCTTCAAAATATTTATGTCCGACAGCTTCCGGAGAATTGGTTTCCGCTCTTACACCGCCCCAGTCATAACCTTCAATATTTGTGTTATACAATTCTGTAAGGTCTTCTTTAAAAAATACGTCCACATCTGAGTAAATAACTTTATCGTATTTGCCGAGAATTTCCGGAATAATCATTCTGTAATAAACAATTTCCGTCCAGCTCTTGTTATTGGTTTTAACTCCTGTGAAAACTTTTTTAGATATATGGTGAAAAGTTAAAGAATGTTTGTTTCCGGTAAGTTTATGAAAAGCTCCTTGATATTTTTCTTTAATGCCATTGTGTAATATATGGATATCATAAATTGTATCCGCCTTTGCAGAATCAATAAGACTTTTAATTGCAGCAGCCGCACCCAGTATAATTCTGTTATCAAAAGTAAAGACTATCGGAATTTTACTCATTTTTACCTCCTGATTGCGATAAAATCAATTTATAGAGGTTATTTTTTGAGCTTTCATATAAATCCGATGAATATTTTTTTAATGATTCTTGCATAGACAAATATTTATCCTGCGGAAGTAAAATGGCTTTTTTCATAGCTTCGGCAAATTCATCAGGAGTTGAATATAAAATAGAGTTAGTTTCATCAAATCCGTTAATAGGCCCGAAACTCTCCGTAATAATACAGGGTTTGCAAAAACCGTAAACAAGTTGAAAATTACCGCTGGTGCCGCTTGTTCTATACCTTATGTGTGCCGGGTTTTCAGGTTCATAAGATGTAAGGAGAAAATCTGCTTTTTCAAGTTCCGTATACATATCTTTAAAATCAAGATGTCCTTTTATATCAAAATATTTTTTAAGTCTGTCAGGAATATTTTTTAAAGAGCCTTTGCCGATAACTGTTATTTTAAAATTAGTAATACCGTGCTCTGCTAATGTTTTTACAGCATTGATAATTGTGTTGCAGTTTTTCTTTCCGGCACGTATTGCGCCGATTGTAATGAAATTGATTTTATTCTCATTTTTAGGTGTAATATTTATATTCCCGAAATAGTGCGGATTGACTACTACGGATTTTGCGTTTTTGTAATCCAGTTTTCTTAATGTAATAAAATCTTCTTCCCAGAGATTTTTATCGCAGGCATGCTGCGCTTCATGTTCTACAAAGAATATTTTTCTAAAATCTGCATTATCTGAAAAAATTTCATAACTTTTTCCGTATTTTTCTTTTCGGATTTTTCCGGCTGTTGTAACCAAAACACCTTTAACATCAGACAAGTCAGATTTCCGAAAATATTTTCTGATTTCTCTCTGGCTCATATTATTATAAGAAATATTTTCAATATCAAATCTTGAAAATAAACCTTCCTTAAATCTTTTGGGTTCGGCTAAAACGGAAACATGATAACCTAAATCTAGAAGATATTTCGCAAAGCCCGGAAGAACTTCTGCATGGCTTTTGCTGCAAGGTTCCCAGAGTAAAAATGTATTTGATTTTATGACCGGAGTTTTAATTTCAAAGAATGGCTTAAAATATGAATAATATAGTGCTTTATAAAATTTTGGTCTAAGAAAAAACAACGGACGATATTTAAGATATTCAATTATTGAATCTTTTTGATTATCAACTGTCCAGTGTCTGTATTCTTCTTCACTTAACTTCCAGGGAGTACATTGCAA
Organism: Candidatus Gastranaerophilales bacterium; assembly: GCA_944325825.1. Lineage (GTDB taxonomy): Bacteria > Cyanobacteriota > Vampirovibrionia > Gastranaerophilales > Gastranaerophilaceae > CAG-196. The sequence continues at coordinate 72,943 of CALVBP010000004.1, forward strand.
ATATCTAAAATAATAATCTTTATGCGGGCTAAATGATGCATAATGCCATGGTTTTCTCTTTGCTACAAAATGGATAATTTTAGGATTTTTTGTAAAATTTGAACGGTTTGTAAAATTGCTGGACTGCACATTCCATTCAGCAGGCAAAAGTTTTACCCGTCCTTTTAAAACCTCGTTGATTATTTCCTGATCGCCATTTGTTATTGTATTAATATTGTTTAGAGTGTATTCAAAGAAATCTCGTTCAACATTCTCTTTGCGAATCTTTTCCAGGTCTATCAATAAAACACCTGAATTAATATATTGTGGATTTTCTTTGACTTTCTTTTTCTTTATATCACTAACCCCTGCAATAATATATTCTCCTAAATCCGTATTAAACAAACAAGCCAGACTGTCATTTACTATAACATCACAATCAAGGTAAATAATTTTGTTAACATAAGGAAGTAAACTCCCTAATTTCAGACGATAGTATGCAGCGATTGATAAATAGGAATGAGTTTTAACATTTGTATAATCAACGAACAAATCGTTATCTATATGAACAAATTCTATTTCACATTTTTTTAGCGATTTTAAAGAATTTATTTCAGCTTTATTTTTATCAGAAATGCCTCCATCAAGAAGATAGAAACAAATTTCATCTTCAGCGGTTGCATTTTTCAAAATTGACGCAATAACAACACCTGCATATTTTGCATAATTATTATCACAAGATAGGCAAATATTTATCCTTTTATCTTCCATTTTATCAATCTTTTTAATACTTTTAACCATTCCTGCAACACAATTAGTATTGTGTTGTTCTTTAGGTATAATATCACACTATATTTGGTTTGTACAGCATATAGATACGATTCGGCCGGTCGGGGATATTTTCCCCCTCAAACACGCTCCCGGCTTCGCCTCCCGCTATCGTTTCGGGGAAAAACACCCCTCCGCCTCATCCACCCCTAAAACCTTTGCTCCGAACCCATTCCATTTACCCCTGCAACACAATACTAATTGTGTTGCAGGAATTACCGACATAAAGAGGAGAGATTGAATAACCTCTCCTCTTTTCAAAAAAATATGCCGCAACTCGGAATTGAACCAAGGACACAGGGATTTTCAGTCCCTTGCTCTACCAACTGAGCTATTGCGGCATATTTTCTTGTCTTTTATTATTCTATCTGCTGATTTTTTTTTATCAAGTCCTATTGCGGAGCAAACCATACAGTTACATTTCTGCCTTCAATCATCGGCTTTTTCTCTACAATTATCGGGTCTGATGCTAAGTCAGTAATAAATTTTTCAGCCAGCTCTACTGCCAGATTAGAGTGCTGCATCTCTCTGCCACGAAGCATAACTACAACTTTAACTTTGTTGCCTTGAGATATAAATTTTCTTATATTTTTTAATCTTACTTCGTAATCGTGAGTATCAATTTTATATCTTACTTTAATTTCTTTGATGTCAACTACATGCTGTTTTTTCTTGGCTTCTTTTGCCTTCTTTTCCAGCTCATATTTATATTTGCCGTAATTTAAAATCTTAGCTACCGGAGGGGCTTGATTAGGGCTTATAACTACCAAATCTAAATCTGCTTCCTCCGCCATTTTCATTGCCTGAGATGTAGGCACGATACCATGATTGTTTCCGTTTTCATCTATAAGTCTTACTTCTCTTACTCTAATCCTTTCGTTTATTAGAGGTTTATCTTTACCCGTGCCCTTGTTAGGACTTCTATCTTCGTTAGCTATGATTTTTCTCCTTTTTGTTATTTTTACATGAATTATAATACCATGGTCTTGGCATATTTCAAGTAGTGATATGTATTTGAATCATTTTTAATATCTTTAAATATTGCAAATACTAATTTTTCATGTCCGAAATATAATCACTGGTTAAAGCCAGCCATTTATATGCATCAGCTCCCGCCTGCGGAATGTCAGTGACAAAAGACCCTCCATATCTTCCTCTTGAAAAAGCTAAAAAGCCTTCTTCTGCAAGATTATCAAGAGCTTTCTTTACAGTTTTAGGGCTGACTTCAAATTCTTTTGCCAGATGTTTTATTGATGGGAGCTTATCGCCTATAGCACAGTTTTGAGAAATATAATGATTTATTTTCTGTTCAACTTTTTCATAATTATACATTCTGGCATGCACGCTTTCCGAACTTTCTGCAACGATTGTTCCGTATCTTCCTCTGCGTGAATATAATACCCCTTCTTTTACCAGTAATTTTGAAGCATCATGAATAGTTTTTACGCTTACTGCAAACATGGATGCGAGTTTAAAATTAGGAGGTATTCTGTCTCCGGGTTTTAGATTCCTATTAATGTAATCTCGCATACTTTCTGCGATTTTCTGTGCTAAAGTTTTAGTTACAATTTGACCGGATTTAAAAGATAAATTTATAACTACATACGAATTAGCTTTTTTCATTATTATTCCTGCCGAGATTAAACTTCCCAAAGCTGTTCTTATTGTGGCATTGGATATTCCGGTTAATTGAGATAGCTTTCGTGTAGAAATGAGTTTATCACCTTCTTTATAACCATATTCAGCCAGATGTACTTTTATTGCTTCAACCGCCAATTCTCGTTTGGAAGTTAGTTTTTTTAGCTTGTACCCGTTTATCATATCTTTAATATATGTGCCGATTCGCTGTTTTGATTCTATATATCCGCAATCTTCCACATACCTGAAAACACTTTGCATGGTGCTCTTGCTTACTCCTATATGGAAAGCAAGATCCGATTTTGAAGGCAGCATATCATAAGGCTTAATCTTTCCCTCTTCTAATGCTGAAGAAATCCACTTGATAAGCCATTCAGAAATTTTTATTACTTTGTTTTCGCCCGCTGCAAAGCTGTGAACATGCGGCGCCATCTCCGGCACTGTTATCTGCCGGGGTGGTTTTTTTTGTGACATACCTCATTCCCTTTGGGTTACTGGTTATTATAATAATCATAACTTATGACTCTTAAAATATACAAGATTGTTAACAAAAGTTTATCTCAAAATGTAACAAAAATGCGGGCGGAACATGAAATGTTCCGCCCGCATAAATCCTTTAAGAAGGTTATTGACTATTTGCCGTTAACAACTTCTTTGAATTTTTTACCAGCTGAGAAAACAGGAACTGTTTTAGCAGGGATTTTGATTTCTTTACCAGTTTGAGGGTTTCTGCCGTTTCTAGCAGCTCTCTTGCGTGGTTCGAAAGTACCAAATCCAACTAAAGTTACCTTTTTACCTTTAGAAACTGTTTTTTGAACTGTTTCAATTAAAGCTGATAATACTTCGTTAGCTTCTTTTTGAGTAACTTTTGATTTCTTTGAAATTTCTTGTACTAATTCTTCTTTGTTCATGATAAAACTCCTTTCTTCTATTAACAAACTCTATTATACAAATAAAAATCAATAATGCAAGTACTTTTTTTCTGAAAATAGTCGCACCCTCTGGGTTCTAGCCATATTATTCGAGCAGACACAATCCGCGCTGTCGCTTAAAACAGCACTGTCAGCGGAATATAGCGGGGTATAACTTTATTCTTTTATGTTTAAAATACTGCCTTTATAATCCTCACTAAAATCGTATGCTTGTTGTATTTTTTGTGTTTTATGCGTTTTCTTAAGTTCTGTTTGAACGTTTTCCATGCCCTTTTCTAAATATTTTATGTTAGAAAGTTCTAATTCTCTAAGTTCGTCAAGCATGGTCTCCAATTCTTTTTCCTGAACCGGTGTGAGTTCAAGATATTTTCTCATGCATTTACAATTGAGAAAAACTGATTCTCGGGCTTTTATCATAGTTATAGCAGAGTCATAATCTTCATTTTCAATCATTCTGCGAATTTCTTCAGCTCCGTTTTTAAGCTGGGTGTACTGTAGCATTAATTGTTCAAATTGTTTTTCATCCTGCATCTGGTCCGCCTTCACTTATATTGTTATTTGCATTATATTCTTGCATTGCTTCTTCTACTGAAGTTATACCGCTTTGAATTTCTATTGCTTTTTGGAAACCCCATCTTATATTCATTAAATCTTCTAAAACCTCATCTATAAGAGGTGCGCTTCTTTGTACATTAGCTTTAATAAGCTTCATTGCCATTTTATTATACAATCTAAAAAGGCTTTTTGAAACGTCATTTCCGTTTTCCAAATCAATTGTACGCATGAGTTCACGTATAATTTTCCTTGCTGATTCAAGATTGGTTGACCTTTCCTGTAAATCTTTTTCTGCAATTGCGGTTTTTGCTTTTTGTAAAAACTGAATTGCTCCGTCAAATAGCATAATCATTAATTTTTCAGGAGTTGCTGTTGTAATATTGCTTGTCTGGTATTGTTTTATGTATTTGCTGTAAGGATTTATCGGCATTTACACCTTCTTATTTACAAAGATTCCTGATGCCATGTTCAACTTGCAAACCAGTTGCCGGAGTTCTCCGCCGGAGATTGTTTCAATAAGTCGATCAGTAGCACTATCATATAATTCTATTATATCATCTTTTGCGTTTAATTTAACATAAAATTCTTTATTCGGATTTTCTATATCTTCGGGACTGTATTCTTCAGTTTCCTCTCCGCTTTCAGTATCGGTATTTTCTTCTGCAAATCCGTCTTCAAAAGTTTCTTCGTTATTATTGTCCGGAAGTCCTTCTCTGTTACGTCCTCCACTCCTTTCGTCATCTGACCGCTGTCTTACGGCTCTGTTTGTCGCAGTTGTTTGAACCTGGCGGGTGTCATTAGTCGGGTCTGCTTGTACGATTTGTTCGGCTCTGCTGGCAAAATCGGCTGAAGTTGATTCCTTCAGTGCACCGGTGTTTGCTATTGATAATCCGTCCATGCCCATATATGTGAAGCTTCCTTTACAAATGTTAACTTAAAACATGTTATGATATAATGACTTTGGAGTCATCATATAAAAGAAGGGTTATTCAGTATGAGCAAGAGCTTATTTTTAGGTTTTATGGAAAGAATGCTAGCATTTCCTCTTTGGATTAAACAAATTATTTTTCTTAATCTTTCCAAAGATTTGGTTAATTATCTCAGTAATGAGTTTCTCGATGTTCAGGAAGGAGAACTTTTTCATATATATAAACCGGTTTTGTCAGAGCTCGGGCAAAATGAACTTTTGACAAAAGAGTCAAATTTTGACGACAGTATTTACTCTTTTTTAAATTGTTGCTCAAAGGGAATGTCCCTTATTGAAATAGCTATTGAAAATAATTTTACTATGGAAGAGGTTTCCAAGGCGTTTACTTTCTGTAAAACTTCAGGGTTCTTTTCAAGTTCCGTACCTAATTTGGTAAGTGCCGTTGCAGGTTTTATTGCCGGCAAATATCGTACAGGTGAATATTTTATACGTGCCGGGAAAATGACTATTGAACAGCTGGATGAAGTTCTTAATAAGCAGCAGGAGATGAATGAAGCCGGGAAACACGTATTTATTGCGGAATTAATGGTTCAAATGGGTTTTGTCAGAGAACTTGATGTTAAGAGTATTATCTTTATGAAAGAAGAAGCGGGAAAAAGATTTTCACTCAATCCTGATGATGTTCCAACAATCGCTCTCGAAAAAGAAAGCTATGATATAAGAGTTGAGAATACCAAGCTAAAAGAAGAAAATGAGATTTTAAGACAAAAAATGGATGCTCTTCTTACATTTATAAAAGATCATAAAGATACCGGTATTTCAGAAGAACCGGCAGTACAGCCGGAGGCTCCGGCTTCTGAGCCTGAAACTGTCCAGAATTCTGAAAAACAGGAACAATCTGAAGAAGAACCGGGATTAAATATAAGTTTGAAACCTTTTGCTGAAGGTCAAGAGTCTTAAATAATGCGTATTGAATATATTAGAGATGGTTTAGCGGAAGAGGTTCATTGTGCCGGGTTCATCCAGTATACAACCTATACGTCCGGTGAGGATAAACATCCATATTATTTGCGTTCTTGCGCCAAACCTTTACAGGCAAGTCTTTTAATAGATTATGGAGCTAATCTTTCAGAAGAAGAGTTTGCGCTCATTTGCGGCTCTCATGCAGGTGAGGATTGTCATGTAGAAATTGCTGAAAAACTTTTGAAAAGATTTGGATTAGATGAAAGTTATTTAAAATGCGGAATACATTCCCCTTTATCCAGAACCATGCAGGATAAAATGCTTATCAGTGGAGAACCGGCAAGAGCCATTCATAATAATTGTTCAGGGAAACACATCGGGTTTCTTATTGCATGTGCCCTTAAACACTGGGATTTAGATACTTACAATGAACCAAATCATCCGCTGCAGATTGCAGTAAAAGAAAAAATAAACAGTATTTGTGAGGTACACTCTATTTACCCCGCTACGACCGACGGCTGCGGCGTGCCAATTCTTTCTATGCCGTTAAGAAATATGTTAACAGGTTATATTAATCTGTTTAGAAATCCTAAGTATTCAAAAATTAAAAATGCTTTTTTAAATTATCCTTATATAATTGGCGGCGAGAACCGGCTTGATACAGAAATTATTCAAAATACAGAAAATATTATTGCAAAAGTAGGTGCCGGCGGACTTTGTATTGTTGTAAATACTAAAATAAATGACGGATTCATAATAAAAGTCCATGATGCAGGAATGGAAGCAAGGAGATTTGCTGTTCTTGAAATGATTAACCGCCTTGGCTGGGGAAATATTAACTGCGATAATAAAATTAAAACAATAAGCGGAAAAGTTGTCGGGGAAATAGAAGTTATATTGTAATATTTAATGCAGGATTCCGCCTGAACCATGTAAGCTGTCGTTTTGCATAACGTCTGGTGTTTTGTTTTAATAGTTCAACCGCTTCTTCAAGAGTTCGTTCACCGTCAAGATAAGACAAAATTTCTTTGTATCCGATTGTACAGACAAAATTTTTGATTCTTCCATGCTTTTTGAGTAAAGTTTTTGTTTCATCAATCAAACCCTCTTCAAGCATCAAATCCACTCTTTTATTAATTCTTTCATAAAGTTCTTGTCGTGATTTCATTTTCGGACAAATCCATTCTACCTCAAATTCGGGTTCTTTTTGAACACTAACTTCCGAAAAAGGGCGCCCTAAAATTTTTGTTACTTCTAAAGCTCTTACAATTCTTCTTTTATTCTGGTTTTTTAATTTTTCATAAGAAGGATAGTCAAGAACTTTTAATTCTTCAAGAAGGTCAGCTTTTTCTTTAGCATCCAGTTCTTCTCTTAAGTTAGTATCCGCCTCAACTCTGGGTAAAGAATAGGTCTCCAGCAAAACTTTGAAATACAGACCGGTTCCGCCTGCTACAATAGGAGTCTTTTTCCGACTTATTATTTCATATAAAACTTTTTTTGCATCATCATAAAAATCCGCAACGGAATAATCAAATTCCGGCTCTACAATATCAATTAAATGGTGTGGAATCCCTCTTCTTTCTTCCGTTGTCGGTTTGGCAGCCGCAATATCAAAACCTTTATACACAAGTCTTGAGTCGGCAGAAATTATTTCTCCGTTAATTTTTTCTGCCAGCTCAATTGCTAATTTTGTTTTTCCGCTTGCGGTTGGTCCTGCAACCGCTATAACTTTTGGTTTCATACATTTATTCTACAATAAAAGTTTGTCTCTTTTAAAATTTATGTTATAATCAGCTTATGTTTAAGAAATTTCTTACTGTATTTCTGTTATCACTATCGCTTTCGGCTTATGCAGCCGAGATTCCTGTTGATGCTAAGCTTGATTATAATCAGGGAATAGATTTTTATAAGCTTGGTATGTATGAGCGTGCTATAGAATCTTTTAGAAGCGCAATAAGGACTTATCCTGATTATGTTGATGCGTATTATAATTTAGGAACTGTGCTTGAGTACTTAAAACAGTATTCAGAAGCTCTAACGGTATTTAAACAGATTTATTTGAGAGATCCTAATGATTATGAAGTTATATATAAACTCGCATCTTTATCGGCTAAATTGGAAGATTATACAAAAGCTGCCGAATATATAAGCTTAATTCCTCAAACGAGTGATTATTACAAAAACGGTCAGCAATTGGCGGAATCAATAAAAGTTCAAACCGTCACTCCGCCTGTGCAGTCAAATCCTCCGTCAAAGATTGCTCAACAAACCGGAATTTATGAAAATATTCTAAGTCCTACAGGTATTACTACTGATAGGCAGGGTAATATCTATGTGTCAACATTTTCTGATAATTCTATTATCAAAATTACCCCGGACAACAAAAGAATCGTGTTTTTAAAAAGTTCTCAGATAAACGGCCCGATAAGTCTGGCAAGTGATGATGTCGGAAATATTTATGTATCAAATTATAATGCAAATAACGTCTTAAAAGTTACTCCTCAGGGAGTTGTAACAGTACTTGTTTCCAAACTCGACAAGCCGTACGGACTTCATGTTGACGGGAATATGCTCTTTATAAGCTGTCAGGGGTCTAACTCTATTTACAGACAGAAAATTGCGAGATAATAATTTTTAATAATCAAAAAGGCGGAAGTTAAATAACTTCCGCCTTTTTGATTTAAACTACAATGTGTACCCCGTCAATCTGTTTTGAATTTTTTACAGCATCAGATGTAACAATTGTTGATTCAGAGAAAATAATGTGAGGATTTTCATTATCCAGATGTACTCGTTTTCCGAAAGAGTCTTGAATTTTTTCAGCTAAATTTTTCGGGAAATTAGCCAGGAATGTTCCCTGCTTTACTTCATTGGCAAAACTGTATAAGGCTTGAGGTTCTCCTACATCTTCCCATTTTTTAACAACCTTAACATCAGCACCTTCTTTTGATGCTATTCCAAACCATTTTGGAAGCATGCTGTGAACATATTTTACGGCATTTGCAAAGTCGTATGGTTCGGAATCGTTCTTTTTAATATTATTTATTCCGTTTTTGATTTCTTCCATTAAATTAGTCATTGCTTCTTTGCTCAAGTAGAACAATCCGGTGTTTGCTATATTTTCACCATTTATTGCAAGTTTTTCAGCTTCTTCTATCGGTGGTTTTTCGCTAAAACCTTTTAATTTTAATATCTGGTCAGAAACTCCCGATTCACATTCCAGAACACCGAATCTGTTTGCAACTTCCGCAGGGGTTCTGCCGACACCGACAAGCGCAACATGTTTTTTAGGATTGTTTAGCATTCGGGTAAAAAATTCTACCATTTCAGAAGCTTTGTCCCCAAAAACATTATCTCCGCAGCATACTATAGTATCTTTTATAGGATTGCCCTGAAGGTAATGAGCAACAATATCGCCAAAAGAACCGGAAGGTTTTGAGGCAACTATTGTTTTAATACCTTCTTCTCCGATAAAATATTTCCCCATTGCCATAGCAAAATCAAGCATATGGATGTCTGTATCTTTATCAACCTTAAACGGAAGACTGATTTTATTATAATCACCTACTGTCTGTGCTAATTCTCTAAAACGGCTTCCTGAGCCTGCAGCAAGGGTGAAAAAGTTAACTTTGTCCTGAAAATCTTTGGCTTTTTCAATTACTGAGCCGATTCCGGCATTTTTTATGACCGTATCAGCTTCCAGTACTTGTGTTTTTCTGATTTCCGGAAGAATATTTTTGTTAAACTTTTCTACAACATTTGTTGCAATCTTTTCTCCTAAATTCTTTTGGGATAGTGTAACATAACTGGCTTTAAACGCAAGTGACCGGCTGTTTTGTCCGGCAGAGATTTGTTGAATGTTCATGTCCTTTCAAATTCCTTTCTTAAATACACACACAAATAATAAATAATTATCTAACTAATTCTACTATGCTGAAATTTTACTTGCAAATACTAATTTTTGGAAGTTTTTGTTTGTATAAACGATTTAATGCTATAATTTTGGTATGACTGATAGAATTATTATAAAGGGAGCAAGGGAACATAACCTCAAAGATGTATCACTGGAAATTCCCAAAAACGAATTGGTAGTTTTTACAGGTGTTTCAGGCTCGGGTAAAAGCTCGCTTGCGTTTGATACAATTTTTGCAGAAGGTCAAAGACGTTATATTGAAAGTCTTTCTACTTATGCTCGTCAGTTTCTGGGACAGATGGACAAACCTGACGTGGATTATATAGATGGTCTTACTCCTGCAATTTCTATTGACCAGAAGTCTACAAGCAACAACCCTCGGTCCACTGTCGGAACGGTTACAGAGATATATGATTATTTAAGATTACTATATGCCAGAGTGGGAACGCCTTTTTGTCCAAAATGCGGGAAGCCGATTAAACCTCAAACAATTGATGAGATTGTGAATAGTATTCTAAAACTTCCGGAGGGAACAAAAATTCAAATTCTTGCTCCGCTCGTAAAAGGGAAAAAGGGAGAATTCCAGTCGCTGTTTGAAGAATTGAAGCAGGAAGGTTTTGTTCGGGTTAAAGTAGACGGCGAGGTTTATAACCTTGACGAAGACGAAATAAGCTTAGCGAAAACAAAAGTACATACAATTTCTGTTGTTGTAGACAGAGTTGTTGTAAAAGAAGGTGCCAAATCAAGAATTGCAGACAGTGTCCAAATTGCTCTTCAAAAAGCTGACGGGGTTGCTAATATTGATAAACTCGACGGAGAAGAAATTGTTTACAGCGAAAAACTTGCTTGTCCTGATTGTAACTTGAGTTTTGAAGAACTTACACCAAGAATATTTTCTTTTAATGCGCCGTATGGTGCTTGCGATAAGTGCGGCGGAATTGGATATGATTTTCAAATTGACCCTGATTTGGTTATACCTGATAGAACCAAATCCGTTAAAGAAGGCGCAATTTATCCCTGGAGCAAATCATCAACCGGATATTATGAAGATGTTTTAGCTGCCGTTCAAAGTGCATATAATATGAATTATGATATTCCGTTTAAGGATATGCCCGAAGAACACCAAAATATTATTCTTTACGGTTCGGATGAAAGAATCCCCATGAGAATAAGAGAATTTGGCAGTAAGCGCTATAGAACAACAATGCAGAGATTTATCGGCGTAGTTCCGTTCTTGATGAAGCACTATAACGTTGACAGCGAGTACTGGAAAGCTGAAATTGAAAAATATATGGTTATGACACCATGTACAAAATGCGGAGGTGCAAGGCTTAAACCGTTCCCGCTTGCTGTAAGAATTAATAATAAGAATATTCATGAATTCTGCTTGATGTCTGTAGATAAAGAATATGAATTCATTACTGATTTATATTTAACGCTTTCGGATTTTCAAATGCAAATTGGTAAACAAATTCTTGATGAAATAAGGGCAAGACTAAAATTTCTTATAGATGTAGGCTTATCATATCTTAATCTTTCCCGTACAGCAGGAACATTATCCGGCGGTGAAGCGCAGAGAATAAGACTTGCAACCCAAATAGGAAGCGGGCTGTCGGGTGTTTTATATGTCCTTGATGAACCGTCAATAGGACTTCATCAGAGAGATAATGACAGACTTATTAAAACACTTTTAAAGCTGCGCAATATGGGGAATTCATTAATTGTTGTTGAACACGATGAAGAAACTATCAGAAATGCTGACCATATAGTTGATATCGGTCCTCGTGCCGGAGTCTATGGCGGTAAAATTATTGCTCAGGGCAGTATAGAAGATGTTATTAAGGTCAAAGATTCCATTACCGGCAAATACCTGAGCGGAGAATATAATATTCCTATTCCGGATAAAGTAAGAGACGGTAACGGAAATTCCCTCCAGATAAGAAATGCTCATCTTAATAACTTAAAAAATATAAATATAGATATTCCTCTCGGAAAAATTGTTGTGCTGACAGGAGTTTCTGGTTCCGGGAAATCAACTCTTATGCAGGACTTGATTTATCAATATGCAATACATAAACTTAGAGGTAATAAACCAAAACCGCAGGGAGTGGATGAGATTTTAGGGTTTGAATATCTGGATAAAATTATTGATATTGACCAGTCGCCGATAGGCAGAACTCCTAGATCGAACCCTGCAACTTATACAGATGTATTTACTCCGATTAGGGAATTATATTCTAAAACTAATGAAGCAAAAATGCGGGGGTATAAACCCGGAAGATTCAGCTTTAATGTAAAAGGCGGAAGGTGTGAAGCCTGCTCCGGCGATGGTGTTTTAAAAATTGAAATGAACTTTCTTTCAGATGTCTATGTTAAATGTGATGTCTGCAAGGGGAAACGGTATAATAATGAGACTCTTGAAGTTAAATACAAAGGAAAATCTATTGCCGATGTTCTTGAAATGAGTGTTAAAGAAGCGTATGAGTTCTTTGAAAATATTCCTCAAATAGCAAATAAATTAAAAACCCTTGTTGATGTCGGTTTGGATTACATTAAACTCGGACAAAGCGCTACGACATTATCCGGCGGGGAAGCCCAGAGAATTAAACTGGCCTCGGAGCTTAATAAACGTGCAACGGGCAAAACACTTTACCTTCTTGACGAACCGTCTGTAGGTTTGCACTGGCATGATTTAGATAAACTCATTAAAATTATCCAAAAACTTGCTGATAACGGAAATACAATTTTAATAATTGAGCACAATCTTGATTTAATCAAAATAGCAGATTATATAATAGACCTTGGTCCCGAAGGAGGAGACGGCGGCGGAACTGTAATCGCATGCGGAACGCCTGAAGAAGTTTCTAAAAATCCTGATTCATATACAGGGCAATATTTGAAGCAATTCTTTCATTAAGAAGATGTATAGCAGTGATGAATAGTTATTGATGGTTTTATTAATATTTGTAAAAAAAACTTTCATGAAAAAGATTTTTTATGTATGCTTTGAGTGTATGGAAAAAGGAGGAATAGCATGCCAAAATTTAATTTAATGTCTTACATTCTCCCTCCGGAAGACAAACTGTTTTTTGCATATTTTCAGGAAATAGCAGAAGTATGCCAAAAGTCAGCAAGGTTGTATGATGAGATTGTTAAAAATAACCTTACGGAAGAGTATAAAGAGATAGCTTTAAAATATAAGAAAAAGGGTAAAATTTTTTACAGAGCTATATTAAAGCAATTAAACAAAAGTTTTATTACCCCCATTGAACGAGAAGATATTCAAGCTATAGCAGTACAGTTGCATAAAATTAATAAAAAAACAATTAAAGCCTGTTTAAATTTCGCAGTATACAATTTAAAATATACTACCAAAGAAATGGAAGAACAGGCTTTAACATTGGTTCAAGCAACTGATAAAATGTGCGAAATGGTTAAGAAATTTAAGAAAGTTTCCAATGTTGAAGAGATGACAGCCTTCAATATTGAAATGAAAGATATAGAAACTCACGGTGATGAGATTTTAAGAAGAGCAACTGCAAGTCTGTATTCAGGTAAGTATGAAGCTCTTGATGTATTAAAATTTAGAGATGTATACAAAGAAGTAGAGAATGCGCTTGATAAGTGCTATCTGGTTACAGATACTATTTTGAACGTTGTATTAAAACAATCATAAGGACTATATGACAATAACAATTTTACTTTTAACAGCCGTAATAATAATTGCACTTGTATTTGAATTTATCAACGGATTTCATGATTGTGCAAACGCTATAGCAACTGTAGTTTCTACAAAAGTTTTAGCTCCCAAACAGGCAGTACTCTTTGGAGCAACACTGGAATTTCTTGGGGCTTTGACAGGAACTCACGTTGCAAAGACAATCGGAGCCGGAATCGTGAATTCCGAGATGATAACTCTGACAGTTATTTTCTGTGCACTGCTCGCTGCAGTTTTATGGAACCTGTTTACGTGGTGGCTTGGTTTACCTTCCAGCTCTTCACATGCACTTATAGGCGGTTTGCTGGGCGCAACTATTGTTAAAGCCGGTGTAAGCGCAGTTCATATTCATACTTTTATTGATAAAGTTTTGATTCCGATGTTTACATCTCCGGTTCTGGGATTTATTGCAGGATTTATTCTTACGCTTATTCTTTTTTGGGCAATAGTAATTCTTCGTGCTCATCCGGATACGGTTAATAAACGTTTCAGAAAACTCCAGCTTGTATCATCAGGACTAATGGCTTTAAGCCATGGCTCTAATGATGCACAAAAGACGATGGGTGTTATTACTCTCGCGCTTCTGGCATGCGGAGTCCTTCATAAAGGACCTTCCGGAGAGTTCGAGATTCCTATATATGTAATTCTTGTCTGCGCATTTATGATGGCAGCAGGAACAATGAACGGCGGCTGGAAAATTATTAAAACAATGGGGCATAAGATAATTAAGTTAAAACCTATTCATGGCTTCGCGGCCGAAACATCTTCCGCTATGCTGATTCTAACAGCTTCTCACTTCGGGATTCCTTTGAGCACTACTCACGTAATTTCAACAGCAATTATGGGCGTAGGTTCAACCATGCATGCACATGCAGTTAAATGGAAAATAGTAGGTAACATTGTTACAGCCTGGGTTTTGACAATCCCTGCCTGTATGATTTTATCTTCTGCAATTTACTATTTAATTTATAAGTTTATTGGTTAAGAATTGCTCTTTTTGGTAATGAAAAATTCATAAAAATTTTTTAAATTACTATTATGACAAATCCGGTTAGTGAACTTTTAGAAGCAGATTGCGGAAGCAGTATTTTACATTACGACAAGTGGTCTGATGAGCATTCTTATCACGGAGTTGGCGTGGCTTTTAACAAAAAATGGATATCAAATATTTTACCGTCAGAACTCCTGACAAGAAGCCTGAAAAAAGCCGTTGATTCAATTTCGACCCTGTCAGAGAGCGGAACTTTTTTCAGAGAAATTCCCGATAATATCGAAACTCCTAACTATGGTGATAATTGGGGAAGATTTGCTAATTACATTGAAATAAATAACAGAGCAATTGCAAATATGAAAAATGACAGATGCTCTGACGGGATAATAAGTTCAATAAAGCTCCTTCCGGCAATTCCTCCATCTGCTAAAAGCTGGGCAAACTGCATTATTCTGTCACAAATTTTTCCGAACATTTATGGAGATGGTTATAATAAAGCTCCGTGGGAAGAGAATTCAATTTATGGTTTGAAGTTAAATGCAGGATATAGTGAAAATATTATTTCACATAACCTTAAAGTCACTCCCGAAATACAATTTAGAGCTTTTAATAATTTAGCACATTTCAGAGGAATAAAAACCGGATTCAGAATTGTTATATCGGAAGACCAATTAAAAATTGTCCATCCTTATAAAGATGATGAAAATTTTAGATGGCATAATAAAGAACACGAAGAAATTTTTATAACGGAGTGCGTAAAACTAATAAATTTCGGGTTTGAAGCGATATTTTTTGATTCTGCCAAACACATAGGCGGCTACGATTGTGAGAATTATACCGGAGTAGGGGCGCTTCCTGAATATCCTCAAATGCAATATATTTTAAACGAAATCCGTTCTCGTACCGGGAAAACAACGTTAAGCTTTGTGGGTGAAAAGAGTTCAGAAGACTTTGAGCGATACCGTCTTATGGGTTTGACGGCAGGAACCGCTTTTGTTCCGGTCGATGATTTTAATACGGTTAAAGAATGGTCTGACAGATTAAAATATTCACGAGATTATGCTCCGGGAGTAGAAGTCTCTAACGACAATGACTCCGGTGGAAGGAGTTATGAAGAACGACTTGCCCGCCTGCGTTCCTGTTTTTTTGCCTATACTTATCCCTCGGATAAACTTCCGAGTTTTATGCAGATGGAAGACTTATTCCCCTTAAGGTATGATACAAATACACATCATTTAATGATGTCAAATCCTTCATACTCTGCTAACGGAACCCCCGAAAGTCATTGGGAAAACTTATTCACTAAAGAGGACGGCAGACGCTATAACAGTCAGGTCGGGGAAATTTTTGCGTACGCACTGAGTTTTTAGTAAATAACATTGCTCATTTCAGTGTTTTATTAATGCGGACGGCTAAGTGGTCAAGTTCTTTCCTCTTGCGGGATGTGCCCATTTCAACCTTCTCACAACATGGAAGGAACTAACTCTCTCCTCTGCTCGGGAAAGGGTGTGGCGGAAAGTAATTGATGAATTCGTCATTTTGAGGCGCTAGCCGAAAAATCGCAATAATTGGAAGTCTCTGCTGTTAAACCTTGCGATGTTTCGCTTACGCTCAACATGACGTGGGGGAAAATAGTGACTGGTGATTAGAAAATTCCGGCTCTGGAGCCGGAATGACGGGTGGTAAATATTCGTCATTCTGAGGCTTTAGCCGAAGAATCGCAATGCTTGGAGGTTGTTACCGTTAAACCTTGCGATATTCCCTTTTTGCCCCTCGCTTTGCTCAATATGACGTGGGGGTAAATATTGCAATTATCTCGGGTACTAGCGCCCTTCGGCCATTGAACGGAGTTTTTTAAGCTGGTCACGGATTTGAGCTGCACGTTCAAAGTCAAGAATTTTAGCGGCTTTATGCATATCTTTTTCAAGTTTGGTAATTAGTTTCGGTAAATCTTTTTTCTCAATTCCGAGTTCAACCATTTCTTCCGCAACAATGTCTTCAAGGTCTCTATAGCTTTCAACAAGGGATAGGAGGTTGTTTTCTATCGGTTTTTTAATAGTTTGAGGGATGATTCCGTACTTTTTATTATGTTCCAGTTGAATTTCTCTTCTGCGGTTAGTTTCATCTATAGCTCTTTGCATAGAATCGGTGATTTTGTCGGCATACATAATAACTTCACCGCAAGAGTTACGGGCTGCACGTCCTATGGTCTGGATTAAACTTGTATCAGACCTCAGAAAACCTTCTTTATCCGCATCCATAATGGCAACCAGAGAAACTTCCGGAATATCAAGTCCTTCTCTTAAAAGGTTAACGCCAATTAGAACATCGAATTCTCCAAGCCGCAAATCTCTTAAGATTTCGACTCTTTCAATAGACTTAATTCCACTGTGCAAATAACGGACTCTTATCCCGTCTTGCAGGAAAAAGTCTGTTAAATCTTCTGCCATTCGTTTGGTAAGAGTTGTAATAAGTACTCTTTCATTTTTCTCTGCACGCTTTTGGATTTCTTTTTTCAAGTCCGATATTTGGGTTTCAATCGGACGAACGGATATTTTCGGATCAACAAGCCCCGTAGGACGAATAATCTGCTCGACGAGCTGTTGTGATGTTTGTTTTTCAAATTCTCCAGGAGTGGCTGAAATATAAATCTTTTGATGAACTTTAGAAAAGAATTCCTTGCTCTTAAGCGGTCTGTTATCTTTAGCACAAGGCAGTCTAAATCCGTAATCAATAAGAGTCTTTTTCCTTGAGGCATCTCCATGGTACATTCCGTTAAGCTGAGGAATTGTAACGTGAGATTCATCAATAACCGTTAAAAAATCACCTCTAAAATAATCCAGAAGAGTAGCAGGGGCAGAACCAGGAGGCCGGCGCTCAATTATTCTTGAATAGTTTTCAATTCCGGAGCAGTAGCCCATCTCTTTAATCATTTCTATATCATATTTTACTCTTTGCTGAAGCCTTTGTGATTCCAGAATCTTGTTTTCGCTTTCCAATTCTGCAACCCGATTTTTTAACTCCTGCCTTATCATTGAGATTGTTTCGTCTTCGTTTTCATCATATGCTATATAGTGAACTGCGGGGTAAATAACTGTCTTTTGAGGGGCTTCAAGAATCTCGCCTGTAAGCGGGTCAATTTTTACTATTTTTTCAATTTCATCATCAAAGAAATATACCCTTGTAATGATTTTTTCGTAAGCCGGCATAATTTCTACAATATCTCCTCGTGCCCGAAACGTTGAACGCTCAAGTTCAAGGTCGTTTCTGGAATACTGTGTGCCGACAAGGTGTTTAATCAATTCGCTTCTATCCATCTGCATTCCGGTTTGCAGAGTTATTGCCCCTTTAAAATAGTTTTCCGGTAAGCCTAAACCATATATGCAGCTGACTGAGGCTACAATTATAACATCATTTCTTTCATAAAGACTTCGTGTTGTATTATGTCTTAGCCGGTCGATTTCTTCATTTATACTTGCGGATTTTTCTATATAAGTATCTGTTCTCGGAATATAAGCTTCCGGCTGATAGTAGTCATAATAACTGATAAAATATTCTACCGCATTGTTTGGAAAAAGTTCTTTAAACTCATTATACAATTGAGCGGCAAGAGTTTTATTGTGAGCTATAATGAGAGTCGGTTTTTGAATCTCCTGAATAACATTTGCGATTGTAAAAGTTTTACCCGAACCGGTTATCCCTAATAAAGTCTGGGTGTCATCTCCGTCACGCAGTCCTTGAACAAGTTTTTCTATCGCTTTTGGCTGGTCTCCGGCGGGTTTATATTTAGAAACTAATTCAAATTTATTTTCCATAATATAAATTATACACTTCCAATGAATTTAAATACAACACGCATATTTTATTCTGTTGAGACGTATGTTTGACCAAAGAGCTGAAGGACGGGTTTGCAGGAGGGATTTAGCGTTTAATTAACAAATATTTGCGAAATGTCGATTGTTTTTATAAATCAAGGAAACTTTAATTTTATAATCAATATTTATAAAAACACCTAATTGTAAAGGAACTAAACATGTTTTTCTCATGTTTAATAAAAACCATAAAAACACCTAATATTATAAAAACAATCTTTAACAAAAGTTTACAAATGGGGCTAAACTCTAATAAAATTGCTTGCATTCAGAATTTTAGCAAGTATGATATTTTAAAGATGCCGTAAAAGGTATCAATTTTGATAGCCGAAAATGAGGAAAATATGTCAAAAGACGTTATAGAAATTGAAGGTACAATTCTTGAATCTATGCCGAATGCGATGTTTAAAGTAAAACTCGAAAACGGGCACGAAATTCTGGCACATATTTCAGGAAAAATCAGAAAGAATTTTATAAGAATTCTTCCGGGTGACAAGGTAAAAGTAGAAATGACACCATATGATTTAACAAAAGGAAGAATTACATTCAGACTCAAATAATATTATTAAAAGAAAAGGAATAAACAAATGAAAACAAGATCATCAGTAAAACCTATGTGCGACAAATGCAAAGTTATCAAAAGAAAAGGCAGAGTTGCAGTAATTTGCGAAAACCCTAAGCATAAACAAAGACAGGGTTAAGAAAGTGACTAGTGAATAGTGACTGGTGATTAGATATGCCCTATTCACTACTCACGAAACGCTAAGTTTTAAAATAAGTTATTAGTAGAATTAAAAGTTATAAAGGAAACAAAAACATGGCAAGATTAGTAGGGGTAGACTTACCTCGTAACAAAAGACTAGAAGTAGCTCTTACATACATATACGGAATTGGACCGGCTAGAGCTAAAAAGATTCTTGAAGTTACCGGAATCTCACCGGATTTGAGAACAGATGATTTGACAGAAAATGATATTAAAGAATTGCGTAATGCTTTATCTGAATATCATATAGAAGGTGACTTGAGACGTGAAGTTGCTATGAACATCAAACGTCTTCAGGAAATCAACTCTTATAGGGGAATGAGACATAAAAGAGGACTTCCTTGCAGAGGGCAGAGAACAAAAACTAATGCAAGAACAAGACGCGGTAAGAAAACCGGCCCTATTGCAGGTAAGAAGAAATAGAATTTAGCCGGAGCGGCAGTGAATCAAGCAAGATTGGTTCAAAATACAGCAAAGCTATAATTCTAACAAGACGAAAATAATAAATAGTAAAATATAAGGAAAAGAAAAATGGCAAGACCAAAAACTACAAAGAAAAAAGAAAAGAAAAATGTATTGCAAGGTATTGTACATATACAATCAACCTTTAACAATACAATAGTAACTTCTACAGATACTCAAGGTAATGCTATTGCTTGGGCTACTGCAGGTGCTACCGGTTTTAAAGGTGCCAGAAAAGGTACACCGTTTGCAGCACAATCAGCAGCTGAATTGGTAGCTAAAAAATCTATTGACCAGGGTATGAAAAAAGTAGAAGTTTATATCAAAGGTCCGGGTTCAGGACGTGAAACAGCTATCAGAGCTATTCAGGCAGCAGGACTCGAAATTACTTTGATTAAGGACGTAACACCAATTCCGCACAACGGATGCCGTCCGCCGAAAAAACGCAGAGTATAGTATGTGGAGTGACTAGTGAATAGTGACTGGTGAATAGACAGTTGAATATAAGACTCTATTTATCCACGCTGCTCACTACTTACTAAGTAAAAGCGGGGGCTTGCTTTAAGCCAAAGGAGCAAACCATAGATGCCCCGCAGAAGAAAAGGAGAAAAATATGGCAAGATACACAGGACCAACTAATAAATTATTTAGAAATAAGAAAGTTAAAGATTTGTCAAACAGAAAATTGACTTCTTCTATGAGACAAACCGCATCAGGTCAGCATGGTGCTGTAAGAAAGAAACTTTCTGAATATGCTATTCATTTAGCAGAAAAACAAAAAATCAGATTTACATATTTAGTAAGCGAAAAACAATTCGCAAGGTACTATAAAGAAGCTGCAAGAAGAAAAGGCGTAACAGGTACAATTTTGTTACAGCTTTTGGAATCAAGACTTGACAATATTTTATTCAGAGCAGGTTTTGGTGTAACACGCAAGCAGTCAAGA
>CALVBP010000005.1 GCA_944325825.1 Candidatus Gastranaerophilales bacterium
CCATATTTCTTTCTTTTACTTCGGGGGTAAATCAAACTTGTCGGCTTAACCAACAAACTACTCCGCCTGTTGTAAAATAAAAGAAAGAAATATGGTGCGGGGTACGGGACGGCATTAGCCCCGATATTTAAATTAACATTGATTGATTCCGGCTCAGGGGCCGGAATGACGATGAGCTCATAAAAAAAACTGACTCATGATGAAGCCAGTCTAAGTATTTTCTCTAATAATTTTGGGAGGAGATTTGGGGATAGTTGATACATGGCATGCTACTATAAATTTTGTAATCATGGTACATGCCTGACAAAAAGTTTTACAAAACTTAATACTTATTATTCAAATTAACTGGGCAGGGCAAAAGATTCCATTTATTGATTACATATAATGGCACAAAAAGACGACTAACTAACCAAGAAGCTCGGTTAACAAAGTTGCATTTTCTTCGGCTTTAAGGTTGTTAGAGATTTTGTTTCGTTTAATATATACTCTCAAAGCTTCACGAATCAATTCACTTCTTGTTCTTTGTTCGGAGTTAGCTATATTATCTACTTTAGTAAGAAAGTCGTTAGACATTGAAATCAATACACGTGCCATATTCCCTCCATAATCACACTCTATTATATCATATAAATAGTTTATTACAAGAGTATATCTGTAATATATTAATAAATTGTTACTCAATCAAAAAAACATGCTCAAACAAAGAAACGGCATGTGTTTCCATGATGTTAAGTTTTGTAAACTTCATGTTTTAAAAAAGTCAATTCATGAAAACATAAATACTTTATATATATAACGAGAACTATTAAGAGGATAAAAGAGTATGACGTTTCCATTTATGACAACAGGATTTACAGGATGGCGCCCATCATTTATTAACTTCCAGATGTGCAGTACTAATCCTATGAATTCAATGAATATTCTTTGGAACCAGCTCAATATGAAAAGTATTGCAAGCAGCATGGTTTACAATTATCCTGTTTTCTCAATGGATAATTATACTCCATTCTTTAACGGTACAAACAACGATTATTTGCTCAATCCGAATCTGGCAGCAATGCAGACTTTGTGGAATAACAATTCAAACGGAAATATTTGGGGTAACTATACTAACATCAATCCGTTTGGCAACTTTGATTTTGGCAAAATGTGGGAGGGTTTACGCAGCAGCGGTAACTCTAGCGGTGTAGTCGGTGACGAAAGAACAAAAACCTCAGAACAGATTAAGTACAACAAAAAATATAATAAATTGCTTTCTCTTATGAAACAGCTTAAAAATTCTGATAAGCTCAGTGACTCAGAAAAAGAGAATATTGAAGCAGCAATTATAGCAGATAATGAAAACCCTAACGGCGAATGGAAAGATAAGTTTAACGCATTAAAGGAAGCTTATGACAAAATTAGTGATGCTAATATTAAAAACTATATAATTAATAGTATGGATGACAGTGTAAACGGAAAAACCGGTGTTGAAAATTCATTCAAAGTTCAATTAACAGATGCTGGTTATGAATATAAAAAAGAGGATGTCGATAAAAAGATTCGTATTCTTGCAGATAATATCAAGGACTTAACTAATGATAATCCATCTATTGTGGCAGATAATCTTATAGCTGGTATTGAAGCGGGTTCAGTCAGTATTTTGGATGTTATAAGCAGTTGGAATACCAATTATGCAGACTCAACGGATAACGATAAAAAACGTTTGATTAAATATGTTGTTGCGAAATATAATGACTTAGATGATAATGGAAAAAGTGAAATAAAAAGTCAGCTTCTCGATCCGCTGGCAAGAGCATTAGAAGATAAAGCCGAGACTTTAGAAACAGAACTTGAAAATAAAGGTATAGATGCAGCTAATCTTACCAAAGCTTTGAAAGCATTAGAAGCTGTTCGTGAAGCAGAATCTCTTGATACTGATGACCTTGTAGAAGCATTTGATAATCTTTATCTTGCAACAAGATGGGCTGCAATAAAGGTTATTACTAAGGATGCTGAAGAATATTACGGCTCAATTGACAGCATGTTCGACAATGATCTCTTTGATACAGATACCGTTGATGACTTGAAATCAGAAGGTTTTACTGACGCAGAAATTAATGCTCAAAAAGTTGACTATACGTCAATAGAACACGATGACAATGATGATAATGACGACGGAGATAACGACGATGACTATGGTGACACACCGGAAGCACAAATAGAATATCTTAAAGAAGAGGGTTTAGTTGAAACTCTTCAAGGTAAAACTTATATAAATGGTGAAACTATTTACAGAGAAACAACACCAACCGGTGAAAACGGAGAAGCAAGACTCTTTATACTCAAAGACGGAACGTTATATGAACTCACCGATCCTGTATTAAATGCTAACGGTAAATATGATGCAGACGCATTGAAGGCTGTTGGTGCTGAGGATATAAAAAACTACAAAGATGAAAAATTCGCTGCTGAAGAAGCCGAAGCTAAAAAGGCAGAAGAAGAAAATAAACTCGCTGAAATGAAAGCAAAAGCTAAAACACAAGGCGAAGAGGCAATTAAAATTCTTACTGCAAGAAAAAATGAAGTTGTAAGTAACGATTATCGTGAATTGAATGATACTTTAGCGGCCCTTAATAAAGATAATATTTTGAGTTTTATTGAGGGGGCAATAAATGCAAGCGAAGATGGTGAATTGCATATTATTAGCGAGTTGAATGACCAGAAAAAGTTTATTGATTGGGAAAATAAAAAACATTTGATAACTGTTTTGATTGAGAAGGTAGAATCTTTAATCGAAGATATGGATAATAAAACTTCAATTCAGGCCGCCTGTGAAGTATTAAAGGAAATGCGAGATAACGAAAAGAGTAATAAGAAAAAGAACTATCACCGTTATCTTGTTAAAGAAACAGTAGATACATATAATTACCAAATACATAGAAATCAAGGAGAAGATGTGATTTCTCTTGAAACAAAAACATCTTTAACTATGGGATATTCATGTAAAGTCGCATACATTGACTGCATTATTGATGATTTAATGCAATTCTTATATAACGAAATAAAGGCGATGGAAACACCTAAAACCGAAGAATAAAAAGTATTCTTACTCTTTATCAAACCGTTCTTGGAGGCGCTCCTGCATCCATTCTCTCCAACGCTCAATATTATCTTTATTTGTATCATGCGGGTAGTAAGTTTGTCCTCCATTAGGTCCACCATAGAAACAGGTATATGCAAATAAGTCACGAGGCGCTATTTTTTCACATATATCCTTAAAATCTTTAATTACTTCTGGATCTTGATCTATTCCTTTTTCTTTTATGTAGTTTCGAAACATTACACTATCTCCAACAAATTGGTAAAGCTCGGAGATAAAATATGGAGGAGTCATTCCATCTGCGTCCTCATGTTCAGGGAGTTCTTTTATTCTTTTTTGCAGGGCACGATGCTCTTCCACAGGCATTATGAATTTTAAAGCTTCCTTATATATAAAATGAATACCTTTTTCCAGATTGTTGTTATATATTGGGGATCTACCATTTTCATTATTGACAAGATCTTTTGCATCAAATCCTACATAATCTTTATAATCAAAAAATATTTTATCATCAGCTGTCCAAGACCAATTTACTTCATAACCATTATCTTCCAATATATCTTCAAATGCATTTTTATCCAATTCTTGTTGCATATCTGCCGCAATCATTTCCATCATCCATATCTTATTGCTAGCACTCATTCTACCTTTAAGCTTACGTTCTGTTTCTTCATAAGTTTTACCACGAGATTGGTCGTATAAACGAATTCTTTCTGCAACTATTTCGTCAGATGAAGGAGTTTTTTTAATAAATGCCGTACAACTATTTATGCCAACAGCGGCTCCAATGCCCATTAAGCCGAGCATCATTTTTCTCATAAATGGAGTTTTTAGCAAGTTCTTTGTTGCAGGTTTAGTGTTTTGAGTTAATGCGGTAGTTGCTTGGCTTATCTTTATGCCTTTATGGGTGATTCCAGATTTTGCTGTAGTAGTATACAACTTTGTACTGATTGGTTTTACATTCATATAATACACTCCTTAATATTTGTTGGTTTTATTTGTTGATGTTTTTATTAAAAGACATAAATAGTATATTTGCCAATATATTTAATAAAAATTTACAAAAGTTAAAGAAAATAGGTAAAGCAGGGGAACTTTTTAGAGTACACTTCAAATGATTCGTCACCCTGAACTCGATTCAGGGTCTATCCATTCAATAAAAAACCAGCATTGATAGATTCCGGCTCGGAGGCCGGAATGACGTGGATAAATACATTACTCAACTAAAAAATTACAATAAGCGCCCATCCTAACCTTCCCTTACAAGGGAAGGAATATTATTACTCCAACAGGATTTTTTCCAAATCACTCAAAGCCTGTTCAATAGTGTTATTTACTATTTTATAATCAAACTTCTTGGAATTTTCTATTTCGAGCTTAGTTGAATTAAGCCGCTTTTGAATAGCTTCTTCGGATTCTGTATTTCTTCCTCTCAGTCTTGCTTCCAGCTCTTCCATAGAAGGCGGGAGTATAAAAATCAGCTTAGCTTCCGGCATAATTTTTTTTACATTAAGAGCGCCCTTGGTATCAATTTCCAGTATCAGATTATGTCCGGAATTAAGAGTTTCTTTAACATAATCTTTTCCGGTTCCGTACATGTTTCCGGAGAACTCCGCCCATTCAAGAAAGTCGCCGTTTTCAATCCGTTTTTTGAATTCATCTTTGAGAAGAAAAAAATAATTTACACCATCAATTTCGCCTTCTCTTGGAGAACGTGTTGTACAGGAGACTGAGAGTTTAAACTCCGGATGTCTTTGTAAAAATTCTTTTATAACGGTACCTTTTCCGACACCTGAAGAGCCGGAGATTACAAATAATTTTCCCATTTATTCTTTAAATTCCTTTAGACTTTGGTGTACATGAGTTTCAAAATTCATATTAGTATTGAGTTTTTCAGCCTCTTTTTTTGTTTCGCAATATGTTTGAGGGATAGTCGTTGAAGATTTTTCGGCTTTTGATTTAGAATCTCCAAAGACTTCTCTGGTAAGCTGAGGCATATCCATTTTATCTGTGCAGATTTCAATATAGCAGAGTTTATTCATAATCTGCGTAACTTTTAAAGCTTTATCAAAATCATCTTCCGTTGTAACACGTGTTGCCCATACTTCTCCTTCAAAAACACGGGCGAATTTAGCATAATTCATTTGTATAATGTCATTAAATTTGTCATCCGGACTATCGGAAAGGACACGTTCAACTGTGTATCCGCCGTTATTTAGAACTATTATTACGGGCTTAATCCCCCGGCGGAGCATATTCCCGATTTCCATAGCAGTGAGCTGATGAGAGCCTTCTCCTGTTATTAAAATAACTCTTGAGTTAGGGTTAGCAAGGCAAACCCCAAGAGTGGCAGGAGTTGCCCAGCCTATTGAGCCCCAAAGTGTCTGGGTATGCATTTCTACATTTTTAGGAAACTTTATCTGGCACATACCGTGCGGGATAATTCCGGTTTCTGCTATTACTATATCATTATCACTAATAAATTCTTGCAATCGGGGGTAAATGTATTCTGATGTTAATTTACCCGAAGGAGCTGAAGGTTTATCATAACCTATAACCGGCTTTTCAAATTCATAATTTTTGTGTTCAATTCCGGCACTCAATCCTTCCAGAACATCAGACATTTTAATATTTTCGTACTTAATTCCGTTAATATAAGTATAGGTTCCGTAAATTGCCGTATGTGAATTGATTTTATACGGCAGATTAAATCCGAATGAGTTTAAATCTCCGTAAATCGGACCGACTGCAATAAGACAATCTGTCTCTTCAAGAGCTTTTTGGGCTGCGGGGTTGCGGAATTTATGGAAATACATTCCAAGATAGTTTTCGTAATCTGAATCAATTAAATTATTTCCCATCAAAAAATTAGTAACGGGGATTCCTGATTTTTCTACAAATTCTCTGAATTCAAGTCTTGCGTCAAATCTTTTAATAAGGGCATCTCCCAAGATTACCGGTCTTTCTGACTTTTCAATTCTTTCCAAAATTTTGTTTACAACAGTATCAAGAGTATCTTTGTCGCTTATCCAGCTGTAATCAACCTCTCTTGTTGAGATTTCCATTGCGGCAATATCGAGAGGAATTGCAATGTATACAGGCCGGCGTTCTTTAACAAAAACTTTAAGAACTCTGTCAATTTCAAGTTTTGCATTATCTCTGTTTAAAAAAGCGGTAGTTGCAACTACAGGCTTATGAGCTTCTTCAAAAGCATAGGGTTTTGGGTCATAAAAGTTATGATGGACAGGAGTTTTGTTTTCAATACATTTTGTTGCAGGTGTTCCTACAATGGTTATTACCGGTACATTTTCTGCATAACTGCCTGCTATAGCGTTAATTGCGCTCAATTCTCCTACACCGTATGTTGTTATTACGGCTCCAAACCCTCTTTGTCTGGCATAACCGTCTGCGGCATAGCCGGCATTGAGCTCGTTTGTACAGCCAATCCAGTTTGTATTAGGATTGTTTTCAACAGCATACAAAATATTAAAATTGTAATCCCCCGGAAGCCCGAAGAAATCATTTATTCCAAGTTCTTCAAGCTTTTTTACTAAATATTCGGCAGTATTCATAATTAAAACCCTCTAGTCTGTTAAATAAATAGTACCAGAAAGATATTATGTTTACAAAGCTAATTTTAAAATTTCTTCAACATCTTTTTTAGTTATCAAATCAGTTTTTCCGATAAGTTTCATTGTCTGAGAGGCGAGAAAATCTATGTCGGGATTTTTTATTCCTGCTTCCGAAAGTGTAACCGGAACTCCGAGACGGCTAAATAAGACTTTGAATTGTATAATTGTTTTGTCTGCAAGATTTTTTTCGTTATCATCTTTAAGCCCGAATACATTTTTGCCAAACATAGCCAAACGTTTTGAGTACTTTTCTTTATAGTAAGTCATTGATGCAGGAATCAGAATTGCGAGACCATTTGCGTGAGTTATGTCATAAACAGCGCTTAGAGGGTGTTCTATAACGTGATTTACGATGATATGCGGTCCGGCTCCACAGTTTACGAGTCCGTTCCAGGCAAGGGTAGCTGTCCACATGATGTTTGCCCTGGCTTCTAAGTCCTTAGGATTTTTAACTAATCTTTCAAGAGCTTCTAAGTCCGATTTAACCAGTCCTTCCACGAATCTATCCAGAACAAAAGAATCATTATCTGTTTTGGAAAAGTAAGCTTCCATTGAATGGGTCATAATATCAATCGCAGCTGCAATAGTGTATTCAATCGGGATAGAAAGGGTGGCTTCTGGGTCCAAAATAGAAAAAACAGGATAGTTTAGAGGAGTTCGAAATCCCCATTTATCTTTGGTTTCTTCGTTAGTGATTACTCCATTAGAATTCATCTCAGAACCTGTTGCAGGTACTGTTAAAATTACATATAAAGGAATGGATTTCTTAGGTTCAGCTTTGTGTGAATAAAAATCCCACAAATCACCTTTATAGCAAGCACCGATTGCGATTGCCTTGCTTTCATCCACAACACTGCCGCCGCCGAGAGCCAGAATTCCGTCAACTTTTTCTTCTCTTGCTAGAGCTGCTCCTGCTTGAGCATGCTTTAAAGTCGGATTCGGCTTTATACCTGAATATTCAATGTATTCAATTCCGTGTTCTTTTAATGATTTTACAACAGTGTCAAAAATGCCGGCTTTTTTAACACTTCCTTTCCCTGTCGTTAAAAGTACTTTTTTAGCTTTTCCTTCAAGCAGGCTTCCTATTTCTTTAATCCTTCCGTTTCCGAAAATTATTTCTGTCGGATTTTTGTAATTAAAACTTTTCATTCCGCCTCCTTTATCACTATTAAGTATCTTTCATAAATCTCTTTGGTAGGTAATGAATACTCTATAATATCACTAACTACTGCATTGTAGCGCTTTAAAATTTTTTTTGCACCCTCAATTTCTTCCGGTGTTTTTCGGGATTTGTAGGCGATAAAATAGCCGCCTTTCTTAAGTAACGGAAGTGCATAACTCGATATTTTTTCTAAATCTCCAACCGCTCTGCTTAAAATAATATCGAACTTTTTATCCTTAAGGTTTTCTACTCTGTCACAAATCAGGGTTAAATTATCAAGTTTGAGCTTTTCTTTTATTATATTAACAGAAGAGATTTTTTTTCTTATACTGTCAATTCCGGTTATATTAAAATCCGGATATTTCATTGCCACAGGTACACACGGAAAGCCTCCTCCGCAGCCGATGTCAAGGATTTCCCCTTTGGTAATTTTGTATTTTTCAAAAAACAGTTTTACTCCCAAAGAATCAAAGAAGTGCTTTTCATACAAGAACTTTTCATCGTTTTTAGAGATTAAGTTATGTTTGGAATTTTCTTCCAAAAAAACTTCTTTAAACTTTTCAAAATCAGACTTAATTTTCATATTTTTGTGCAATCTCGTTAAATTCTTCTGCGCTCATTCTCAGGCGCATATCATTAATTCTGGTTTCAATTTTATTTATATCTACCGTTCCTGAAAGGTTTTCTGCGGTCTTTTTTGCTTTAAAATACTCACGCAGAGCTTCTTTATGCATATTAGGTTCGTTATAATAGTAATCACCCATTGCCAGAGTAGATTCCAGGATATAAAAATCTTCGTTTATAAATTCCGCACTCTTTTTGGCCTCTTTTAAATATTCAAACTTTTTTTTCTCATCGAGTTTTGCCAGATGTGATGCGTTGTAATAAATTCCGTCATAGTTATTGCTTGATTTATCAAGATTATAAGCATGCAAAAAACAATCCATAGCTTCATCATAGGTTCCATTTTCATAATAACAGGAAGCCAAATTTGAATAAGCAAGCGATTTGTATGGATTTTCTACAGGTATTGCTATGCATTTATTATAGTACTTATACGCAGCTTCAACCTCTCCTCTGTCATCGCAGGCGAGGGCATATTTGAAATATAATTCCGCAAGGGTTTGTTGATTGACGTTTTCATCTAATGATTCAAGAGCTTTTTTATAGTAAGTATAAGCTTCATCAGGATTATTTATTGTTGAATATATATTTCCCAAAAGGGCGCAGGAGCTTACCATAAGTGATTGGGGGGTGTCTACGGAATAAATAACCTGTTTTATAGTTTCAATTGCCCTGTCGTTTTTATACATCTTAAAATACAAATCGGTCATCTCGTAATAAAGATAATTCAGGTTAATAAACTCTTTATGCTGCTTGTAATAAATTTCAACAAGCTCATAATAATGACTTGCCATCCGGTAGTCGTTAATTTCTTTATAAAGTCGTGCAAGATGAAGCCGGACATCTACAACTGTAAGTAAATCTATTCCTTCTATTTCCAGAATGTTTTTATAACTTTCTATTGCTTCCGTGAATTTTTTATCTGCAGCAAGTTCTTCTGCTGATTTTAATTTGTCTGTTAGGGTTTGGTTAGCGGGTTTTTCTTCTTTTTCAGCAGGTTTTATCAGTTCTTGCGGATGTTGTGGTTTAGCATCTTCTTTAATACCGTTTTCTATTTCGAAAATACACTTGTTGTGATATTCTATTTCCGCTCTGAGAGCTTGTCTTGAAATAGGCATTGCCCGTTGTTTTAAAGGTTGTTTTAATTGGTCTTCATAAATCCCTATGATATATTTATGAAGTTTTATTTGCGTTTTATCCGGAATAGAAATATCTATTTTTTGCAAGAAATAATCTTGTACATAAATTGTTTCTCCGGACTGAAAAACCATTAGGTTTGATTTTAAATATTCGATAGAAAACTCATCATACAAGTCTAGAACAGCAAGGGCATTAAGCGTAAGCCCGTGTCTTACCGTGCGTAAAAACCAGAAAAAATTCCTTATTGCAGTTGGTATGAGATTTATATATGTTACACTCAAATATGAATCAAAGCTCATTCCTGACATTGTAAAACTATGTAGAAAATCACTTAATGTTGTTTTCATTGCCTGAATAATTTTAACGGACAGCGCTGTATAGTAATAATAACCACGGGTGTACTTATAAAAATCATCTATAGTTGTATCTGTTCCCTGGATTAAGTTAGAGGTTAAATAATCTTTAAAAATCTCTTTTGTAAAAGCTTTCAAAAATAATCTTCTATCTTCCTGAACATTTCCGAGCAAGTTTTGTTTAAGTGCTCTTGTTGAAATAATAAGCTTGATATTAGGTTCTTTAAGAGCTTGGGTAAGCATGTCTGTGATAAGCTGCATATTTTCTTCTCTCACATCATCTAATGAGTGAAGAATAATAATAAAAGGTTTTTTGATAGAAGAAATCTGTTGTAAAAACTTAACCCCGAGAGTTGTAATTTTGACATTTAGACTTACAGCTTTTGATATTGCAAGATTTTCAATAGTATCTATAAAAGAAAGTATAATATCGTCGCAGACGGTTGCTTCTTTGCAATAATATTCGAGTTTTATTACATCATTTGCTAAAAATTCAGTTGTGTAGTTTATGAATTGTCTTTTTCCTGTGCCTAAAAAACCATGAACATAAAGAAACTTTTCATCAGTTCCGAGAAAATCTACTGCTTTTATGATTTCCGTATAATTATTTTTTAACAAAAAAGGATTAATTTTATCGGAATCAGGTAAAATTATCTTCTCTCTGTCAATTGAGCTGTTTAAAAATTCATAATCCATACAACGATTTTAAATGATATTAAATCTTTTTGCAAATATTTGGTATAATAATTACTAAAAAGGAGGAAGTATGATAAGTGCAATATTCGATTTAGTCTTAACCGTAGTGATAGCATATATTATAGGATCTATTCCAACCGGATATTTAGTAGTTAAAGCAAAAACCGGACAGGATATAAGAACAGTAGGTTCAGGTTCAACCGGGGCAACCAATGTAAAAAGAGTCCTCGGGAAAAAATGGTTTTTCACGGTTATGTTGTTAGATGCGCTTAAAGGTGCTGTTCCTGTTATCTTGGCAAAATATTTTATCAATGTCGGAACTTCGCTCGGTATTGCGCCTGTTGCGGCAGCAATAGCCGTTATTATCGGGCACAGCAAACCTTGCTTTTTACAATTTAAAGGCGGAAAGTCTGTTGCATCCGGAGTCGGAACAATCTTAGCTTTGAATTTTACGGCAGGGCTTGTGATTGCAGCTGTTTGGGGTGTTGTAACTTATTTTACAAAATATGTTTCTGTAGGTTCAATCACAGCGCTAGTACTTTCTCCGATAATTATGTTTTTCTGTAATACTCCTATAGCGTATCCTCTGTATTGCCTTTTAGGAGCTTTATATATTGTCTATCTTCACAGAGAGAATATTAAACGCTTAATAAAAGGTACGGAAAATAAGGTTCGATAAACTATTATCGTGATAAAATCTTATTATGATAAAAAAATTCTTTTTAATTTTGATTTCAGCCTATCAAAAAATATCTGCACTGACTCCGTCCAGATGCAGGTTTTACCCGACTTGTTCCGAATACACAAAACAGGCGATAATTAAATACGGTATTTTAAAAGGAGGGTTTCTTGGTGTAAAGAGGATTTGCAGATGTCATCCGCTTAACGAAGGCGGCTATGACCCGGTCCCTTAAATAATACCTTCCAAATCGTATTCAGATGCTCCTGTTATCTTAACCTGCTCAATATCTCCCGGCACTACATGTTTACGGGTCTTAATATTAACTACTCCGTCAATTTCCGGTGCATCATAACGGGTTCTTGCAATAACTTCACCTTCATCAGAATAGCATTCAATAATACAGGGAAGGATTTTCCCTACAAAATTCTTATTTCTGGCATAAGAAATCTCTTGTTGGATTTCCATTAATTCGTTATATCTCAATTTTGCAACACGTTTTGGAACCTGGTTTTTCATAGAATATGAAGGAGTCCCTTTTTCTCTTGAATAACAGAATACCCCTGCTCTATCAAATTTCATTTCACGGATAAATTCTTTTAAATGATTAAAATGTATTTCGGTTTCTCCCGGATATCCGACAATGAATGTTGTTCTTATTGAAACCTCAGGCAGAATTTCTCTAATGTGATTAATCATTTTTCTATAATCATTTGCAGGACGATTCATAAGTTTAAGGATTTCCGGATGGGAATGCTGCAGGGGAATGTCAATATATTTTACAACTTTGTCACATTCCTTTATTGTGTATAAAAGTTCATCCGTCATCATTGTCGGATAAGCATACATTATTCTTATCCAGCTTAAATTTTCAATTTTATTTAATTCTTTTAAAAGTTCGGGAAGCGCAGGTTTTTTGTAAAGGTCAATTCCGTAACTTGACGTATCCTGCGCTACGAGAATAATTTCAGTTACTCCTTTTTTTACAAGACTTTTTGCTTCTTTTACAATATCTTCAATTTTTCTTGAATGATAGTTTCCTCTGAGGTAAGGGATTATACAGTATCCGCACCGGTAATTGCAGCCATC
The DNA here is from genome assembly GCA_944325825.1 of Candidatus Gastranaerophilales bacterium. Lineage (GTDB taxonomy): Bacteria > Cyanobacteriota > Vampirovibrionia > Gastranaerophilales > Gastranaerophilaceae > CAG-196. The sequence continues at coordinate 12,458 of CALVBP010000005.1, forward strand.
AGCTATTTTTATATAAGAACTTGCTCCCATTGTTATTTGCTGACGCTTTACATTTTCCGGATATATATAAACCGGGCTGGATGAGACTTCTTTTACATAATTATTTTGTTCAACTTTTTTAAGAACATCTATAATTTTAGTAAAGTCTGTTGTTCCTATAACTGCACAGATTTCCGGAATTTCTTTTTTTAATTCTTCCGGATGTTTTTGAGAAAGACATCCGGTTACGATAATTTTCTTTCCTTTTTCTGCCATTTCTAAGATTGAATGAATGGACTCTCTTTCTGCATCACAAATAAATGAACATGTATTTATGATAACAGTGTCTGTTTCATCTTCATTCAGTGTAATTTCATAACCGTTTTGGGCTAAAATTCCCAGAATAAGTTCTGAGTCAATAAGATTTTTGGCACAGCCGTGACTTATTAATGCTATTTTTTTCATAGAAAAATTTTACCATGGAAATTATCTCTGCTCAATAATTACAGCGGGTTTGATTTGAAAAATTTTTGTCAATAGAAATTTGTTGTTTTTTGAAGTAAAGATTTGTAAAAACGAATTTTACTTAGTAATCATGGGAGGCATGGTCAATTGTAAAATTTTTTTCAAAATTGTTTACTTGATTAAAAGGATGGAAAGATTATGATAAATACATAGTTGAAAGGAGTGATGGCTGCGAGACTTGGGGAGAAGTCACAAATCAAAAAAAGAAAATATTAATCACAAATTAATTTAAAAAATTTAAGAGGAGAATTAAAAAATTTTTTGGGGTAGGAGATTATTGGGTTAATGGAAAACTTGCCGGCAGGCAAGTTTTTTCTTTTATTGTTATTGTGATAAAATCGGAAACAAAAATTTAAATTATATAATTGCATCAAGCTGTTTCTGCTTATCTTCCAGCTTAATTTCTTCGGCATCATGTTTTTTTAGAAGTTGTTCGTATTTTTTTACCATAGTGTTTGCTGAAATCATTTCACTAGTGAATCCCAGTCCTACACCGCCAAGTATTCCGAGGGTTATTCTTGCAGCACCGCCGAGTTTTCTTGCCAGAATACTTATAATAGCACACCCCAGCAGTGTTGATATAACAAAGCTTGTATCAGAAAGAATAGACATTTTTTTATCTGTTTTGGTAAACTCTTTGCAAAATTCATCAGCTTTTGATTCCGGAACTTTGTAATACCTCGGTTCGGTTTTCTTAGAGGTAACATCTACCTGTACATAATTGTTATCCAGTTTTCTGGTTACATTTGCACTGACAGCCATATCTACACTCCTTTGAATATGATAAAACCTATGAAGCTTTAGAATTGCTTCTTATGTTACAAAAATTTACCAAATAATTATAATATAATATCAAAAATTTTTATTTTATGTTTTATATAAATCAGAAGATATGTATTAAAGATTATGAATAAAATATAATCTTGTACAAAACAAATAATCTTAAGACTATGAATACCATTCCAAGTTTTAGAAGCGCAGATGTAAAATACGTGTATCTGGAGAAAGTTGACGTTACTCCGGATTATCGTAATGAGCGGGCAAAGGCAGATGCTAAAAAATATCTTTTGAGAAGAAGCAGAAATGAGCGCAAACCTACTGTTCCGGATCATGTCAAAGCGGCAATAGGTGCGGTTGCCGGTGCAGCTTTCCCTATTGTACATATGATGAAAAAACAAAAGGTAAAAAATCCTCTTAAGGTTAAGTACGGACTTTCTGAAATGATTCTGGTTTCGGCTACTACTGTTATAGGCTCAGTTCTTGCTGCTATGCCGGGAAATGATTCTAAAACGAATAAAAGAAAGGCGGAAGAAGGAGTTTTTCAATTTTGTAATGCTGCAATTCCTACCTGGCTTGCAGCTTCTGCCTTAAAGCTTTGTGAAACAAGTAAAAAATATAATAATGCATGGGCTAAAATTTTATCTACTGCAGGAGCAATACTTGTCGGAATGATGGGAGCTGCGGAAGTCTCAAATTTAATCTGCGACCCTCATGACAAAAACCCAGATAGGAAATTGACTTTAAAAGACACCATAGCAAATCTGGATGATTTATTCGGAGTTCTTATTCTTGCGAAAGTTCCGTTTGTGGATAAACTTCATCTTGAAAAAGCATTGCCATTTATTTATGCATATTGCGGCTATAGAGCCGGAAAAACCAATTAAGAATTTTGTAAAAAAAGAGGGGGATTTCCCCTCTTTTTTAAATATTTGCTAATTGCTTGTAATAATCATGTTCCTGTTCAAATTTGTATGCAAAGTTGAACAAAGAAGCTTCCTTGAGCTGCGGAGTCATAATCTGCAAACCAATTGGCATACCATCAGAATCAAATCCCGCTGAAATTGAAATAGCCGGAATCCCCGCCAGGTTGGCAGAAATGGTTGCTATATCCGTTAGATACATAGCGAGCGGATCTTCTGTTTTTGCTCCCAGGTCAAAAGCTGTATTCGGGCAGGTTGGTGAAATTAATGCATCAACCTGTGAGAAAGCTCTAAGGAAATCTTCCGTAACAACCCGTCTCATCTGTTGAGCTTTTTTATAATAAGCATCATAATATCCTGAGGATAAAGCATAGGTTCCGAGCATTATACGACGTTTAACTTCCGGACCGAAGCCCTCTGCTCTTGTTTTACAGTACATTTCAAGTAAATTTTGAGCATCAGGAGTTCTGTAACCATATTTTACGCCGTCAAATCTTGCAAGGTTTGAGCTGCATTCAGCTGTTGCAAGAATATAATAAATACCTATCGAGTGTTTAAGATTTGGAAGAGAGACTTCAATAACTTCAGCACCAAGTTTTTTATATGTATCAATAGCGTTTTTCATTGCTTTTTCTACATCAGGTGCAAGACCTTCTGAAATCAGTTCTTTTACGACTCCGATTTTTTTACCCTTAATATCGTTATTTAAAGTTATTCTGTAATTTTCTACAGGCAGGTTTAAAGAAGTTGAATCATGTGTATCATAGCCTGAAATAACTTCCAGAAGTGCCGCAGCATCTTCTACTGTTCTTGCAAAAGGCCCTATCTGGTCAAGAGAGGATGCAAAAGCAATGAGTCCGTATCTGGAAACTTTCCCGTAGGTAGGTTTCATGCCTACAATTCCGCAAAAACTTGCCGGAAGACGAATACTCCCGCCGGTATCAGAACCGAGAGCAAGAGTAGCTTCACAGGATGCAACGGATGCGGCAGAACCTCCGGAAGAACCGCCCGGAACTTTGTTTAAATTCCACGGGTTGTGAACCTTTTTGAAGGCAGAGTTTTCGTTTGATGAACCCATTGCAAACTCGTCAAGATTAGCTTTACCCACAATAGGAACAAGGTTTTCCAGAAGTTTTTGAGTTACTGTTGCATTATATGGTGATACAAAATTTTCCAAAATTTTACTCGATGCTGTTGTTTTTGAACCAATGAGATTCATATTATCTTTTAAGGCTAAAGGAACACCGGCAAGAAGCGGCAATTCTTCTCCTTTTGAGATTTTTTCATCAACTTTTTTGGCTGTATTAAGAGCAGTTTCTTCTGTTAAAGAATTAAAAGCTCCGAGTTTTTCATCAATTGATTTAATTCTGTTCAAAGTTGCTGTTGTAAGTTCTACAGCTGAAACTTCTTTATTTTTAAGAGCTTTGCTTTGCTCCATTGCGCTCTTTTTCAATAGTTCTTGCATTTCTTTTCTCCCTTGTTTACTTTATTATAACAAAAACATGAAAATAAGATGTTATTTATTATCCCAAGTCTTAAAGCTTTATTTTGAGTTATTCTTTTTTTAACACATTACAATCCAGAGAATTCTTCTTGCGAATCTTCCAAGATAAATTGCAATTACGCAGAAGAAAATGTCATAAAGAATCTGAACACCGCTTTGAGAAGATATCCAGCTGGAGATAAGGTACATAGGAGCGTGCCTAAGGGTTGCAAGAAATAACATATACAAGATTCCCAGAATATGTATTGTGCCGACCCCTAATACAGACATAAGAACGATTCGGAGGAAATCGGTTTTAACTTTTAAAAGAGTTCCCGTGAAAAATATTGCCGGAATAAATGCTAAAATATAGCCAAAACCATATTCAAAAAGGTAACTTAATCCTCCTCCAAGTGCAAAAATAGGGAAAAACATTCCGAGGATGATGTATCCGCAAATAGCTAATATTCCGAATTTTCTCCCCAATAGCGCTACAATAAAAAATATCGTAGGAATCTGGGGAATATATCTGTAAGTTTTAGTAAAGTGACATAAGATTTCCATTGATGAGAGGTCTTTACCTAAGAAATCCAGAGCATCCATAGGGATGTACAGGTGTTTGAGAGTCACCTGAGTAAAAGTTGCAACAATAAGAAGCAGTATGCAAAGTGCTGTCAAAAGCAGGGTTCCTAAAGTAATTTTTATAGGCTCACCTTTGTATTTGAAACTGTTTAATTGTTTTGAGATTCTTTTTGTCATTTTATTTCTATTAAAGTTTTTAAATTTTTCACATTTTGAGTGAATTTAGTTTTAAATTTATCGTAAAAAATATTTTCCGTCCACATAATAAGAGCATCTTCGTTATTATCCTGATAATAGCCTTTTCTTGTGCCGAGAGAGGTAAATCCGTATTTTTTATACAGATTTATTGCCGGAATATTTGAAACTCTAACTTCCAGGGTCAGATACTTTATCCCTTCTTTGTAGCAGTCTTCCAGAATTTTTACTACCAGAGCCTCTCCTATATGCTGTCTTAGGTATTTATTTTTAACCGCAATAGTTGTGATATGTCCTTCATCCAGAATATGCCATGTTCCTGCGTAACCTGCGAGTTCACCCTCCGGTGTTTTGGCACAATAATAATGAGCAAGCTTATTTGACATTTCATCATAAAAAGAAGATTTGGACCAATGGTGTTCTCCGTAGGCTTCTTTTTCAATTTCAACAATATGTTCAATGTCTTCTGTTGACATTTTGGTTATAAATATTTGAGATATTCCAGTTAAGGACATATACTTTCCCAATCTATATCGTCTTCGGTTTCTTCACCCGGTTCTACTATATGGTCACCGTCTTCCAGCATTAGCATAAGAGACAGCCTGAGCTGCTTTTTATAATTCTCAAGAGCTTTTTCTCTTGTTTTGGCACAAAAAGCAAAGCTTGGAATTTCTTTGATTTCTATGTAATGGTACGGATTTCCGTTAAAATCCAAATCAGTTCCTTCAATAAGAGTCCAATTAAGATTCATATAATAATCTAAGTCTTTATTTTCACTACTCATCAAGAGACCTTTCATTAAGAGGTTGTTTAAGCATAATTCCTTCTCCGCCGATTACGTCTGCTTGTTTACCGTTAAGATAAAGATATACAGGTATAGAGGTGTTTGAATTTGCTGTTTTAATAATCTGCTTAACTCTCATATATGTACTTTCGGCACCGCCTCCGGTTTCAAAGTTTGAGGTCAAATCAATCATTATACTTTCTGCAGATTCCCGTATCGACAGGATTTTTGTTCCCTGCGGAATTTCTGATGTAAAACCTTTTGATTTTTCCCAGGATGACGGAGCCTTCATCAATTCTTTTATTGCATATGCAAAACAGGATTTTTCCGTGTTCGGGTCACAGGTTCTGTTAACTGAGCGTAAGTTTCCTGATTTATCGCAGATAAATATTTTTACTGTCACCGGGGATTTTGGAGCCGGTTTTTCCTTAGATTTATTCTCTTCGGGCTGTTGAGTTTCCAGAGCATTAAATTCATCTTCCGACTTACCTATAATCTGATTATTCTTTTGCAGATTGAAATCCGGCATTTGAAAATCTTTGTTAAAAAATGAAAAATATACATAAGCAACAGAAATTACAATCAGAATAAATAATCCGAGTTTTTGAGGGAAGTTCATGCTCTGTCTCCTTTTACAAATATTTTACCATTAATTTGAATTTTGTTATCAACAATGTTAACATTTTCTATTTTGCCTTTACATTTTCTTGTGTCCATAGCGGAAAGAGTGAATGCAAGAGGGTTTAAAAGGTTTACAAGGTTTGTAACTTTGTTAAGCGAAAGATTTCCGTATGCTTCGTGTACACTGACATCGTGAGCAATAATTTTTCCGTTTTCAACTTTAAAATCACTTGTCATCATAAAGGTTTTATTATTTTTAGAAGGTGAAATCGGGAAATTGTATTCTGTTACTATATACATCTTATCCTTTAAAATTCGTACTTTAACTCCTTTCATTTCAAAGAGAGGATAAGCTATATCATTAATCTTTTTGAGAGTAGTTTGATATTCTTTTGAACTAAGAGCATCATTGATTGAGTTTTCATCAAGAGTCATATCATAGTAAAAGGTCATATTGGTTTTGTATAATGGAGGTGTTTGAGAATAATCCACCCAGTTGTAGTCGGAAACAGTTTTGACCATAAGGTATGGTACATGGATATCTTCAATTTCTATATTCTTACCTTTGATTTCAAGATTTTTAAAGATACCTTTTTTCATACTGGAAAGTGTATATCCGTCAAATTTGACCTTAAAATTTGCACCTGTTTCTTTTTTGAGACTTCTTTTGATAATTGATTGTGCAATACTTTCAGCAACCGGATTCATAATCGAAAAATGTTTTTTTGTTTGCAGATACTCTTTTGATGTGGTATCTGTTTTTGCCCATACAGGAGTGATAATAAGGGCTCCGGTAATCAGCAGCATTAATAAATTCTTTTTCATACTTATTCCTTAATTTTCTTTTACATCTTTAAAAAACTCATCTGCAATAAGCTGGGAATATTTTTTCTTTTCATTTACGGAAATAGCGAGTTTCTCAGACCCGTCAGAAGTTTGTATACTTGAAATTATTCCGGAAACTTCCGAGAACGGGAGTTTGTTTACTTTAGCTTCAAATTTCGCATATGGAACACTTTGTCCGTAAGTATTCAGAGTTCCTCTTGAGGTTATTTTCAGCTCTTCAAATGAAACAGCCTGAAGTTTAAATTTTTTGGTAAGCTCTTTTAATTTTGTATCCAGACCGTCTCCTTTAATATCTTCTTTTGTAAGCAGAGGCTTTTTGCCCGAATCAACTATGCACATTTTTTGTCCGGATGCTGTATGCTCTGCTATAACAGCTTTGTATCCAAGAAGGTTAACGGTATTATCTATTTGAAATTCTTCATGTAAATTAGAAAAATTTCCCAATTTTTTAGCATTTTCTTCGGCTTTTTGCTGAATAAAGCCGGTAACATTTACTTTTATTGCTTCAACATATTTTTGTCCGCCGATTGCATTAAAGCCGATTATTGCAAGAACAAGAATAAAGGCGTTAATTATTATTTTTATAAATCTAAACATAGCTTGCACCTGAGACTTATATTATGTACAATTATAACTATGACAAAACCGGAAATCAATCATATTAATAGTGCAGACGTAATACCGGAAGAAACAACTCCTGTTATGAGACAGTATTTGGAAATAAAAAGGCAGAATCCGGGTTCGATTTTATTTTATCGTCTGGGTGATTTTTATGAAACTTTTTTTGAAGATGCGGAAACAGTTTCCCGTGAGCTGGAAATAACATTAACGGGAAGAGATGCCGGAAATCTTGGAAGAGTGCCTCTTGCCGGAATACCGGTTAAGGCAGTTGAAGGGTATTTAGAAAAACTTGTTAACAGGGATTATAAGATTGCTATATGTGAACAATTGGAAGACCCTAAAACTACAAAAACTCTTGTAAAAAGAGGAGTCGTAAGAACTATAACTGCTGGTACTCTTGTTGAAAGCAGGTTTTTGAATCAATCCAGCAATAATTACATTTGTGCTTTGTTTAAAGAAAAAGATAAATGGGGTTTTGCGTATACGGATATTTCGACCGGCGAATTTAAAGCTGCGGAATTGAACTATGATTCAGTAAGAACAGAGCTGGCAAGGATTCAGCCGTCAGAAGTTATATCCTCGGCGAAGAAGCTCAAGCTTCAGCCTTTCCAAATTGTACCGGAAGAAACAGTTGACCTTCCCGACGAGATTATTAATCTCTATAATTGCAGTAAAGTTCCGGAGAAAGTTTTTGAATCAGATTTTGCGCAGAATAATTTAAAAAGCGTTTTTAAATTAAATAACCTTGAATCTTTGGGCTATAATAATAATCCGCTGGCATACAGAGCGGCGGCCGGTCTATTGGCTTATATCTGGGAAAATATGAAAGAGGGTTTCCCCAGATTTGAAAAAATAGAACTTTATGAGCTTACGGAATTTGTGTCAATAGATATAGCCACAAGACGGAATCTTGAACTCACGGAGACATTAAGAGATAAGAATAAATACGGTTCTCTTCTGTGGGCAATGGATAAAACAGTTACAAATATGGGTGCAAGACTTTTAAAGTCCTGGATATGTCAGCCTCTAAAAGATATGGATGCTATTAAAAGGCGTCAGAATATTGTAAAAATCCTTGTTGAAAATTCTTCTTCAAGGTATGAAACGATAAATCTTTTAAGAGGAATTTATGATATTCAAAGACTTTCAACCAGACTTAGCAATAATTCAATAACCCCCAGGGATTTTATAGGATTAAAATCATCCCTTGCGATTCTGCCGGAACTATACAGCGTGGTTAAATCCATGGGGATTGATTTATTTAAAGACACAGAGTCAGAGCTGGCAAGTCTTATGCAGCTGGGAGATTTAATTGAAAAAACTATTAATGATGACCCGCCGGTTGTTATTAAAGACGGCGGTGTAATAAAGACCGGTGCTAATCACGATTTGGATTATTTAAGAGACCTCTTGTACAATGGAGAAGATTGGCTAAGAAAATTTGAGCAAAACGAACGTGAAAAAACCGGTATAAATATACTTAAGGTAAACTATAACAGGGTTTTTGGCTATTATATCGAGGTTACAAATTCAAATCTGGATAAGGTTCCGCCCAATTATATAAGAAAACAAACTCTTTCCGGTGCCGAAAGATTTATAACGGATGAATTAAAAAAACATGAAGATGAGGTTTTAACGGCTCAGGTTAAGGCTAATGAACTTGAATACAAAATTTATTGTGATTTTAGAGAATATGCAAAAGAATTTGTAACAATAATAAGACAGGTCTCTCAAAACATTGCGGAACTGGATGTATATTGTTCTTTTGCCTCTGTTGCGGTTGAGCAAAATTATGTTTGTCCTGAACTTAATGACTCACAGGATTTTGTAGTTAAAAACGGAAGACATCCTGTTTTGGAAAAAATTCTCCCGCTGGGGAGTTATGTGCCAAACAATTTGGAACTTTCCTGTACGGATTTATCTAAGCCGCAGCTGATGATTCTTACGGGACCAAATATGGCGGGAAAATCAACTTATATGAGGCAAAACGCTCTGATTGCAATCTTAGCACAGATTGGCTCTTTTGTTCCTGCTGATTTTGCTTCAATAGGAATAATTGACAAAATATTTACACGGGTCGGTGCAAGTGATGATTTGACTCTCGGGCAGTCAACATTTATGGTTGAGATGACGGAAACTTCTTATATCCTCAATTCTGCAACACCTAAAAGTCTTATTTTGATTGATGAAATAGGAAGGGGAACAAGTACATATGATGGTGTTGCAATTGCTTGGTCTGTCGCAGAATATATAGCAAACACAATTAAGGCAAGATGTATTTTTGCGACTCATTATCATGAACTCAATGTTATGACAAACACTATTCCGCAGATTAAAAATTATAGGATAACAGTAAGCGAAGAAAACGGGGAGATAGAATTTTTGCGCAAAATTGTTCCGGGAGGTGCAAGCAGAAGTTATGGAATTCAAGTGGCTAAGATGGCAGGATTACCAAAAAGTGTTGTTAAACGCTCAGAAGAGCTGATGAATAAAATGCAGAAAGATTTTGCAAAAAATCTTGCCAGCAGAAAATCTTCTACAGAAGTTGATGTAGAGAATTTGACACCGCAGCTCAACTTGTTCTAAACTAAATTATATATCCTATTATTAGATAAGAAGAGGCTAAAATGGTACAAGTTTCAAAGCGATTGGTTGTAAGAAAAGAAGTCCCGATTGATAATTCAAAAGATTTGGTTAATTCATTGGATTTGGCACTTGCGGAATATTATTGTACAAATAATGATTACGATAAAGGCTTAGAAGTATATAGAGGTATAATTCCGCAGCTTTTAGACAGCGAAAGAAATATTGCCATAAACAAATATATGAATTTTGCAATGCAGTATGCTGCAGATAAAACAAAAGATAAAAAATGGACAGATGCAATTGAACTTTATCGGGATATTATGAAGTTTTCGGGTTTTCCTGTAACTATCTATAAAAATATCGGTTTGTGCATGAAAGCTATCGGGAATGCCGACTTAGCCATTAAATTCCTTAAAAGATTTGAAGAAATTTCTCCTGATAAAGAAGATGTTTATGTATATCTGGCAGATATTACTTATGCTGATATTAAAGATAATATTAAGGCAATTGAATACTATGAAAAAGCCTTAGAGAAAAACAAACATAATTATTCAATCTATAATATGCTCGGACACTTATATTCAACCTGTTATCAGGATAAATATAAAGATAAACAGATTGAATATTTGACTAAAGCATTTGAACTTGCTCCAAATAACAGAATTGTTGTGAAAAACCTTGCATATGTTTACGGAAAATTTGACGAAACCCAAAAAGCGGATGAGTTTTATCAAAAACTTATGTATCTTAATCCGACGCATTCGGATTTGCATTCATACGGTGCATATCTTGTAAGACATAAGCGTTTTGCGGAAGGATTCAAATTCCTGCAGCACCGATTCCAGAAAGAAGATATAAAAAACATAGCATTCCCGGCAATATTTGCTAACAAGAAAAAAAGATGGAATATTAAAGTGGATATTAACAATAAGCATGTCCTTGTGCATTTTGAACAGGGTTTTGGGGATTCCATCATGTTTGTTCGTTTTGTTAAACAGTTGCAAAAACATTGTGCCAAAGTCTCTGTAGTTGTTCAAGATCAACTGGTTGAACTTTTTAATGATTCTAAACTCGGAGTTGACATCTATAAAGAGAATGAAGTTCCGAAGCTTAATTACGATTATTATATTCCGATGATGGATTTACCTATAATTTGTGAAACGAATCCTGACGATATTCCTTTAGCAGAAGGGTATCTGCGGGTTCCGAAAACAAAGGTGAATGCATACCGAAAAGCTCATATAAATGATAACGATAAACTTAAAATCGGTATAGCGTTTGAAGGAACTATGGCTTCAAAAGAAACAGACCGTGATATTCCTCTGGAGTATTTATATCCTTTGATGCAGCTGCCGGAAGTTGAGGTATACAGTTTTCAGGTGGATGACATTTCCCGTCAGATGGATAGAATACCTGAAGATGTTGAACTTATTCGCCTCGGTAAAACTTTTAAAAACTGGGAGGATACGGCTGCTGCCATGATGAATATGGATTTAATGGTTACAACCGATAACGGCGTTATGAACCTTGCTGGAGCGTTAGGCGTTAAAACGTTCGGTCTTTTCAATCGTATAACCGAATGGAGATGGTTTAAAACTGAAGGTGATGATATTGCCTGGTATAAGAGCATAAAACCGTTCCGGAACCCGACATCCGGAGCGTGGGATGTTTCTGTAGCGAAAGTTCTGGAAGAGGTTAAAAATATTCAATGCAAAAGAATTGCCAAGAAGATTAAGAATCTGGGGTAAATAATATACTTGAGCGGATTTTTTCATCGAGTCTTTTTACCAATCAGCTTGTTGAGATTGTTTTGCAAGAATTTCTGCTATTATAAAAAGTGCGGATTTTCCGCACTTTTAAGTTCTAATTGATCTTATGAGATTAAGCAAATCTGCTTCTCTATCTGTTAAGCTGGAGCCAATATTTTCTCCGAGATTACCTGTTACAATACCTTTATTTTTCATAGCATCTTTCAGGTAGTCTATATGAATTTCTTCTGCTGTATAGTCTTTGCTGGTCGGAAGTTTTTCTCTTACACGTTTTACAGTTTCTTCAGCAAGTTTTTGTACATCCCTTTGAGAATATTTTTGTTTGTACATTTCTTCTGCTAATTGTTCTAGTTCTTTTTCATGGGTTTCTACGAATTTATGTTTTTTAGCTACTTCAGCTGTATTAAGATGGTATTTTAAAGAAGACAGAAGTTCTTTTGCTGTAGGAAGTTCAACTTCAATAGTTTTACCAAATCTTGACAACGTCGCAGCATCCAAACCTCCTTTTGCAGGGTTAATGTTTGTTGTACCGATAATTATTACGTTACTCAAATCCTGTATTGAATCCAAGCCGTTGAGGAAAGAGGTTCTGTTTTGAATAATGTGCTGGTTGTTGTCTGTCCCTTTAACACTGCTGATTAATGAATCAATTTCATCAAAAGAGAATACATATTTCTTTTGTGGATTTTTTGTTGCTTCTTCCCGAATAGTTTTAAACACGTTTGTAATTTTTACGGAACTGCTGCCTATGTATGGAGATGCAATATCTGAGAATTGTATTTTTGCATAATTTGCATCCAAACTCTTTGCAAGAGTTTGCCCTGCAAAAGTTTTACCTGTTCCCGGAGGACCATGTAAAATAAACATTTTAGGCGGAACTTGACCATTTAAGCTTGCATATTTAGCCATTTCCGGAGTACAGGCAAAGTCATCTAAGATAGCTTGAAGCTGCCTTTTGAGTTTCGGGTTCATGCTTTCATTATCTTTTAATTTTTGTATAGCAGATTTAGCCATATCCTGAAATTTAATTTTAACATCATGTAAGGCTTTATCGGCTGCATCAACTCCTCCGCCTTTCATCATTTTCATTTGCATTAATACCATGGCAATAATTGCAATTCCTGATGCGACGGAAACACCTGTTATAAGATTCTGTTTTAATTTTTGTTTTTTTTCTTTATTCCGTTGTTCCTCTATAGCTCTATATAAAGCAGCATCTTGCGGGCTCATCATCTGAGGTTGTCTGACAAACTGGTCTCTGTTGTCATATGCTTTAAAAGAAGGAACACTATTCTTTTTATTCTTCTGAGCCTCTACCGGTACCGGTAAATTGGTATTCATTAAACCTACACTATTTATGCTTGTCATAATAACTCCTATGATACTACCTTCTATCATGTATAAAACAAAACATCATACAGAATTGCTCAAACTGTAAAGAAATGTAACAATTTCTTTCAAATATCTAAAGTTTTTTGGAAAAATGCCGATATACAAAGTATAAAAGGGAACATAAAGGAAAGACAAATGGGACTAGCTTGTAACCAAATCAGATTGCTAACATTAACAGCCAGAAAAGCTGACTGTGAATATGGCATTTCTATAGGTTCTATGAAGAAGATGGCTCTTACAAGAGAGTCTTCTCAATTGTCTCAGGAATATTACAGCAGATTGCAGTCTAAAGATATTGCTTATTATGCAAACGGTAAGTATAACAAGATTAATTACAACTATTTAATGGGATATGGAACTAATTTTATACCGATTCTTGAAGGTAATCAGCCTTTAAAAACTGAAAATTCAATGATTTTGACTGATTATAAGGGGCAGGTAGTTTTATCAGATTCTTATGCAAAAGCAATTACAAGCGTATTAGGTTCATCTATTATGGATGGAAGCGGAAGAGGCGGAACTTTTTCAACTGATAAAATTGCTGAAATTTTGGCAGCTCTGTGTCCGGGGTATAAAGCCGAAGATTTTCAAAAAATCATTGATTCTGAAAACTTAGGAGCTTCTTATGATGCACATGGTGAAAATTCAATGACTCAAGAAGAGACAGGCTCTCAAGTTATAATAGACAACTCTGAAAAAAGGACAAATAATTATCAGCAGCTTGTTGACTTTTACTATCCGATTTTTGCAGCAGCAGCTTCAAACGGATGGACAACAGAATATAATCAGGCAATGGCTGCAAATGATGATTATGTATCTGATGCAATTGTATCAGGTTCTTTCCAGTTAGAGACAGTTAATAATGATGGTGAGTATGATGAAGGCACTTCTTTAACATACTTTGTAACCGCAGGACTTGTTCAGGAAAATAATAGTTCGGAAGCAAGAGAAGAAGTCACGGCCTGGTATAATGCAGAAAAAGAGCGTATTTCCATGAAGGAAGATTACCTTGATGTGGAAATGAATGATTTGTCTACGGAATTAGAAGCTATAAATACAGAAATTCAATCTATCCAGTCATTGATAGATGATGCAATAAGTTCTGTCTTTGACTGGGGCAGCTCATAGAAGTTAAGTAGTTAATCCCCTTTGGGAGATAGATTTATGTAAAATTTTCCTTTTATCCTTTTATATTAAAAAAGCAAGCTTGCCATTTTGGCAAGCTTTTTTTTATTATATCTAAAAAGTATCCGAAAGATTAGTTCTTTGTTACGGTACTTTTAATATGTAATTCTCTCATTTGTTGAAGAGAAGCTTCTCCGGGAGCGTCGCTCATCAAATCTTTTGCACTTGCATTTTTCGGGAAAGCAATAACATCTCTTATGGAATCCGTTCTGCAAAGAAGGGCGACTAATCTATCTAAACCTATTGCCAATCCGGCATGCGGTGGGGTTCCATATTGAAGAGCATTAACCATAAATCCGAATTTTTCGGTAGCTTCTTCTTCGGTTAGCCCGAGTGCCTTAAAGATTTTCTTTTGAACTTCGCTTGAGTGGATTCTCACAGAACCTCCGCCCAATTCTGTTCCGTTGTATACAATATCATATGCAATAGACTTAACATTGCCTAAATCACCGCTATCCAGCTTGTCTAAGTCGTTAAGGTTTGGAGATGTGAACGGGTGGTGCATTGCCATAAATCGACCTTCCTCGTCTGACCATTCAAACATTGGAAAGTCTACTACCCAGAGAAGGTTATGTTTGTTTTCATCAATAAGATTAAGAGATTTACCGAAGTGGAGTCTTAATCTTCCCATGATATCGTATACAAGACTTGGCTTGTCTGCAACAAAGAAAATAATGTCTCCTGCTTCTGCCTGCGCTCTTTCTTGAATACGTTTTGCCTGTTCTTCGGTTACAAACTTAAGTACCGGAGATTTAGCAGTTCCGTCTTCGTTATAAATAATATTTGCAAGAGCTTTTGCACCAAATGATACTGCAAGTTTTGTAATATCATCAATATCTTTTCTGGAATACTTGGCGCCGCCGGGAATTCTGATACCTCTAACGATTCCGCCGTTAAGGAGAGTATTTTTAACAATATCAAAGTTTGATTCAAGAATAATATCTCCGATATCAAATAATTCAAGTCCGAATCTTGTATCAGGCTTGTCGGATCCGTATCGGTCCATTGCTTCCTGCCAAGGCATTTGAATAAACGGAGGTTTGATTTCAACACCGGCAGCTTTAAACGCTTCTACAAGTAGTCCTTCTACCATTTTTATGACATCCGGCTGTTCTACAAAAGACATTTCCATATCAATTTGAGTGAATTCAGGCTGTCTGTCAGCTCTTAAGTCTTCATCACGGAAGCATTTTGCAATTTGATAATATTTTTCAATGCCGCCAACCATCAAAAGTTGTTTAAAAATTTGAGGAGATTGAGGAAGTGCAAAGAATTTCCCCGGCTGAACTCTGGATGGAACCAGATAGTCTCTTGCGCCTTCCGGAGTTGTTTTAATTAATATAGGAGTTTCAACTTCCAGAAAATCTTGGTTATTCAAATAATTTCTTACGGCCTGTACAATATTGTGTCTTGTTTTTAAGTTGTTGAGCATTTTCTCATTTCTTATATCAAGATAACGATATTTGAGTCTTATATCTTCAGAAACATTATCATCGCCGAGAACGAAAGGCAAAACTTTTGATTCGGAAAGAATTTCAACACTCTCAGGATACATTTCAACTTGTCCCGTAGCATATTTCTCGTTATATGTTTCTTCAGGACGTCTTGTTACTTTTCCCTTAACTGTTATTACATATTCGCTTCTTACTTTTTCAAAAACTTTATGTACATCAGGATTAATCTGAGGGTTTGCAACTAATTGAAAGAATCCGCTTCTGTCACGGAGTTCTATAAACAAAATTCCGCCCAAATCTCTTACTGTAGATACCCATCCTGACAGAGTTATTTCTTCATTAATATTATTCAAATTAAGTTCACCGCAATTATTTGATTTCATTCTGGTTTTCAATTTCTTTCATCTCCCTATAAAAACTAATTTGCCCTAAAATCGTAACAAAAACAGGGAAAAATGTAAAGTAAGGGGTAAAGGGGTAAATTATGTCATTTTGGAATTATGTTAAACTATTGTTATGTTCTATTTTGATACTTTGTACGGAAAAGAGATATTAAAAAGCGATTATCTTGAAGGTGTGAATCACTTTTTTACGACCCGTGACGGGTTTGATTTTGACAAAATCGGAGCGGCAAGGATTCTAACACCTAATCAAACACATAGTGCTAATGTTCAGATTGTTGGCAAGAGGGCTGAATATCCGGAAACTGACGGATTAATAATTTCTGATCCGGGAGATGCTGTCTGTTTGAGGTTTGCAGATTGTACTCCGCTGATGTTCTATGATTCTAAAAAACATGTAGCAGCTGTTTCACATGCCGGTTGGAGAGGAACTGCTTCTAAGATTGGTGTTATAACGGTAAAAAAAATGCAGGAATTTTACGGAAGTGTCCCAAAAGATATTATTGCGGTTATTGGTCCTGCAATTTCTATTTGTTGTTATGAAGTCGGAGATGATGTAAAAGAAAAACTACTCTCGACAGTTTCTGATAAAACAGATTTACTTGACGGAAACAGAGTCGATTTAAAAGCCATAAATTCCAGGCAGCTTGAAGAAACAGGTATCAAAAAAATTGACACCTGTCCTTACTGCACTGTATGTGATAATGATATGTTCTTTTCCTATAGAAAGGAAAACGGAACAAACGAACGGCACTATGCACTTATGATGCTATAGCAGTTTGTTTTTGGGCTGCGGCTTTTGCTTTTCTCTTAGCATCAAGTTTATTAGTTATGTAAATATTCAGGTTAGGTATTCCCAAACCGAGAACTAAACCGGAGAATAAATATCCCGCAAGCTGAGCTTTATTCAAAACTCCTAATTTCTTTTTGGTGGTTTTTCTAAGTTGTTCAGGAAGCTTATTCAAATCACCCATCATTTCTTTGAAAGATTTGGCTACGAGTTTGCCGCCTTCTTCCTTAGTT
This sequence comes from Candidatus Gastranaerophilales bacterium, assembly GCA_944325825.1. Classification (GTDB taxonomy): domain Bacteria; phylum Cyanobacteriota; class Vampirovibrionia; order Gastranaerophilales; family Gastranaerophilaceae; genus CAG-196. Next base: position 29,604 of record CALVBP010000005.1, read on the forward strand.
GTAGAAACACCGTGTTTTGCTAGAGTTTCAATAAGGATTTCGTCTCTGGTTTTTAAGGAAGCATTAAATATACGCTTAGCTTTATTTGAGTTTTTATCTGCTTGTCTGAAATTCAAAACTTCTTTATTAAGCCCGTTAGCGGTAATCTTGTTTACAAAATCACCGAGAACAAGCCAGCTCAAGAAGCCCAGAGTATCTTTTGTAAGGGATTCTCTTAGTTCATCTTTATCCCTTGCAGACATAATTCTTGAAATAATAGTAATTCCGTAAACTCCTTTTAGTTGGCTAATAGTAGGCCAGAAACCTTTAAATGCCATTTTGCCCATAAAACCTTTTAAGCCCGTTCCGAGAGTTCCGAGAACCATGCCGAAGAAAGCTGCGGCACTTAAACATTTTAAGCCGAAGAAGCCTGCACTTTTATCTTTACTTCTTCCTTCTACGCCGACAAAACCGTCTGAGCCGGTCTTTAATTTACTTATATACATATTTATAGGTTGAACAGATAGACCCACGGCAGAACCTATGAGAAATCCGCCAAGAGCCTTTGTTTTCAAGAATTTGTTCAAAGATTTTAAGTAAGCATTATCTTGAATTCCTTTGCCTGCTTTAATTTGTTCTTCAAAAGCTTCTTTGACTTTTTCTTTATTAAAGTTATCAGATACCTTGAAAATGTCATTTAACAGTGTTTCAAGATTTGTTCGGCTTGAAATCTTTTTGTCTGCGGATTCAAGTACATATTGAGATTGAGCTCCTGTATCGCTTGTTATAATGTTAGATATGAGCTGCCTTGAATTTGCGGTTTTTACTTTTGTCCAAGTCTCGAATTTAGATTTTTTATCTGTTGCCTTTGTTTCATTAAGAGCTTTGTCAAGAAATTCTGCAGCTTTATCAACGGTTGATTCTGAAAGTTTTACAAAACCGTCTTTATCAGCATTAGCAGAAGTTGGATTGTATGCTTTTAAATTCCTTAATGTTTCTTTCAGGTAATCAGCTTGAGTTTTTCCGTTTTTAAGTTGTCCTGCCTTATTTTCAGCAAGAATATTTAGTGTTTCGGGAGCTGCGTATATTCCGTTAACCTTTGTTCCGTATTTTTTATTGAAACCCATCAGTGAAGCTGCAAGCACACCTGCTGCCATACCATATACTCCGATTAAAGAGTCGTTAATCGTGCCCATAATTTCACGACGCAGTGTTTCAAAACCGGCAAGAGGACCTCTTCTAATCATGTCGCTGCCGGTTCTCGGTATTACCATAAAACATAGGTCAACACCGTTAGCCCCAACAGCCTGATTGGTGGCAAGATATCGTAAGAATGAATCTCCGGCTCCTTTGAATTGAGCTGGGGTGTTCTGTTGAAGGTTATTGTTTTGTTGTTGTTGAATCTTTTGTACTTTCATTATCTTTACCTTTGATTAAGTTCTGTCGTTAATTTATGACGCTTACTTGTCAACCTCTTTTGAGGTTGATGTTTTAGCGGAAGAATCCGCATTGTCCGGTTTCGACGACGATTGCTCGTGAGCTATTTTTAAAGCTTCGGCATGCTTTTTCTTAGTGTTACTCCTTGTGAAAATAGGAATAATTAATCCGAGCAATATTAATGATACACCCAAGTTAACGGCTTGGCAAGCAGAGCGTAAATTAACACCTTTTTTGATTTCCTGTTGAATAATTTTTGCTTGTTCTGCATTGGGTTTTATGCCTTTAGCGTTTAAGTTTTGAGCAGTTTTGCTGACGACTTCATCTGATGATTTTAAATTGATATCTTTAACCCAGTGCCAGAATTTTTTGAAGATATTTGCATTTTTATTAAGTTCTTTGGTTTCATTTAGGAGAGTAATTCCTGTTTTCTTTTGAATAATTGTTGCAGCTGCTTTTGCGGCATAATCACCAAGGAAATACAAGCTTGAGAATGTCGCAATATCTCTTACTGTGGCTTCAGCAAGTTCATTTTTATCGTCTGCTGCTGCCATACGGGAAGCAAAAGTCGCTGTAGAAATTATTCTTGCCTGATCCATTGTCGGGAACATTCCTTTAAATTCAAACATGTTCCAGCTTGGTATTTTCATCATTGAGAGAAGAGAAACGCCAAGCATAGAAGAGATTGAAATAATTTTTTGTTTCAATAACCCTTCTTTTGCTTTTTCATCAACAATGGCTTCTTTTTTACCAAAGTCATCATAAATAGGAGCGCCTTTTACACCTGAAAGTTTACCTGTTATCCATCTGTTGATATATTGCATTGATATAGCGAGCGGCAGAACTACTGCAAGACCGAGTGCGCTTTTCGTTTTAACAAGTTTTCTGCTTTTTTGTGCAAATTCACTCATTTTTACATTTTTATCAGCTTTGTTGAATTCTCTAAAGAATTTTACGGAATCTTCAAGCAGGCTGTTTACGGTAGATGCTTTTATATCTCCTTTAGAACCTTTAATCTTTATATTTTCAGCAATATGTGTTTTTTCTACTATTTCAGCAGATATTTCTTTAATACTTTTTTTGAGCTCTTTATTGGATTTGTTGTGTAGTGTCAGTTCTTTTAATTTATTTGAATAAAGTTCAAGTTCTTCCGGAGAAAGCGTATCTTTAAATATAATATTATGACGCTTTCCTTCGCATCCTTGAATATTAGCAAGGATTTGCTTTAGAGAGTCCTTAACTTTATCCGGAGTGTTTGATGTTTCATAATATTCTGCAGCCTGCCTTATAAGGTTGCTGTCAGCCCAGCAGCTCGACATGTTGGTGTTTTTAGGCATTATGAGGTTGTTTGTTAATTTTGCAATTCCAAGGGTTATAAAACTCGGGATGAGACAGTTTACGATTAGTCCGGAAGACTCTCTTCTGAAGGCTTCAAATCCGGCAAACCAGTTTGTCATTGATTCAACAAAAGTTCTGGGGAGAATTGCGGACAGCATATCTATAACCGCAACGTTAATCATCGGGTTTTTTTCACAAGCTTGTATGCCTTGAATTACAAGCGGAAGCACACCGCCGCTTTTAAAGCTGGGATTGTTTATATTTCGGCGGTCTGCATATGTGCTATTTAGATTTTTGTCTTCTACACCAATTTTGCTAATCATACACATATCTTCTAATGTAATACATAGATTATATCAACATAGATATATATTTAAAAGCAGAGCAAAATCAAAATTGCTATTATGAGAATAAATGTAAAGAAAATATTAAGAAGAAATTTTGAATGTTTTTTTCGTGTAAGGAAACTTTTTTAAAAAATACCCGATATGAAATAAAAACCTCAAAATCAATATTAACCTAAACTTTAAAACTATTAAAAACTCAGGCATGAAATATTGTAAAATTTTGTAAAGATTTTGTATGCGCTTAAAAACTCCTTGCACTATACTTTAGGTTTGAATCATGTTATTATGAAAGAAAGTGTTTGTTATTTTTTTGAAGAGGACGACTGGATGAAAATTCTTATTTCCAATGACGACGGAATTCTGGCTAATGGTATCCGTGCGTTAATTGAAGCATTAGCCCCATGCCACGATGTTTATGTTGTGGCACCTGACCGAGAAAGAAGTGCAGCAGGGCATTCTTTGACTTTGCATACACCATTGAGAGTTGAAGAGGTAGACCCAAAATACGGCGCACGGCGCTGCTGGATGACAACGGGAACCCCTGGTGATTGTGTTAAACTTGCTATAAATGCAATTTTAGCTCCGGAAGAAAAACCGGATTTGGTTATTTCTGGAATTAACCATGGTCCGAACCTCGGTGCAGATATTTTGTATTCAGGTACGGTAAGTTGTGCAATGGAAGGGGCAATGATGGGTTATCCGAGTATTGCTACATCTCTTGCAAGTATGAGAAATGAGTATGAAGATTTTAAATTTACGGCAGAGTTTATAGCAGAACTTTTAAATAGACTAGACAGGTATGAAATTCCGCCTAAGACTATTTTGAATATTAATGTTCCCGGCTTGGAAAAGGACGATATTGCCGGTATTGCTGTAACAGAACTCGGAAGCAGAATGTTTACCGATGCATATGAACGAAGGGTAGACCCGAGAGGAAAAGTTTATTATTGGATGGCCGGTGAGCTGATTAATGAACCGGAAGATGCTTCTACAGATATTGCAGCTGTAAGAAATAATAAAATTTCAATTACTCCGGTTACGTATGAGATGACTCGGGTAAATATTATGAATGAGCTGGAAAGAAATCTTTGTAACGAAGAATTTTGTAAATGGTTCTAAATTTAACTTATTATAATCAAGGGGCGCTGAAATTTATTTCAGCGCCCCTTGCGTTTGTTTTTATTGCTATTGTTTTATGATGTAAATAATTTAAGGAGCGGGCGGTTAAAAACCGCCCGCTCCTTATAAAATTATAATTTTAAGCAAGAGCTTTGGATTTTTCTATACAATTTATTAATGTTGATGCAACAGTTTTTTGTTCTTCCAGTGTAAGTTCAGGGAACATTGGAAGAGAAATAACCATTTCGGTACATTTTTCAGTATTTGGAAGCATTCCTTTGTGGAATCCAAGATGTGCATGAACTTTTTGTAAATGTAATGGCACCGGATAATAAAGCATTGCTCCGATACCGGCTTCTTGCAGCATCTTATGAATATTGTCTCTGTTAGGAATCTTAACCGTATATTGATGGTAAACACAATATGTATCGGCTAATTCTTTTGGAGTTTGGATATCAGCATGTCCGGCAAATAATTCATTATATGTTGCAGCATGAGCTCTTCTTGCTTTGTTCCATTCGTCAATATAATTAAGTTTAACTCTCAGAATTGCAGCCTGAATTTCATCAAGACGAGAGTTTACTCCGATTTCATCATGGTAATATCTTACAGCGCCGCCGTGGTTTCTAAGAGCAATAATTCTGTTTTTAAGATTTTCGCTGTTAACGGTAATCAAGCCGCCATCTCCCATTCCTCCGAGGTTTTTAGTCGGATAGAAGCTGTAACAGCCGATATCACCGAATGTACCGACTTTTTTACCTTTATATTCAGCTCCGATGGCCTGGCAGCAATCTTCAATTACATATAGATTGTGGCGTTTTGCAATATCCATAATAGCATCCATATCGCAAGGCTGGCCGTAAAGGTGAACAGGAATAATTGCTTTTGTTTTTGGAGTGATTAATTCTTCAATCTTTGCCGGGTCAATATTGAATGTATCAGGATTGATATCTGCAAAAACAGGAGTTGCTCCTACGATACCTATAGCTTCTGTTGTTGCAACAAATGTAAATGCTGTTGTAATAACTTCATCGCTTTTTCCTATATCAAGAGCTCTTAGTGCAAGATGAAGAGCATCTGTTCCTGAATTCAGAGATACTGTGTAATTGCATCCGATGTATTTTGCAAGTTCAACTTCCAATGCTTTGACATTAGGCCCTAAAATATAAGAACCGGAGCGAAGAACCTCGCATACAACTTTTTCAATCTCATTTCCGATTTTTGCGTATTGTCTTTTTGAATCTAAAATAGGTATCATAATTTTTCCTCTCCTATAACTAACCGCCATCTTAATATAATTTAAGTTTAGCACACATTTTTAAGACCTTTATATATTCTTAACTTGAGTATTAGGTATTTAAAAATGCTAAAGCCCCAGAGAAAGAAGAATACTTATTACAAATAATAACGAAAAATAAATCATCAGATTTCTTGCCTGATAGATTCTAATCATAAAGCAGGCTTCACCGCTTTTTTCAAACCGTTCTCTGTATTCCATAGGAAAATGGTACCATTTTTTTGCAGGTACGGATTCCGGATTCGTTGAGAACTCTTTTAATGATTTATACAAATCTATCGCCAGCGGTACTGTTAAAAATACGATAAATACTTGCCAATCAAGTATATCTAAGATGCACAATAATATTAAGGAGAAATATGCTGCAATATAAAGGATTTTTAAAACGACAAGAGATTTTTCCATTGAGGAAAACGTATTTGCCAGAGTCTTTTTCCCTTCGTATTTATCATAATTGTAGTCCATAACCGTATGAGCGTATAAAAGCACAACCGTCATAAACATGGAAGGAAGAGAGAGCCAAAAGGCTTCCGGTTCATAAGTTCCTGTCATAACATAATAAACTCCTCCGAATAGAGCCGGACCATATGCGGTTGCCACAAGAACTTCCGATAACCGAATTCTGGACAAAAAGGGGTAAAGTAATGCGATAATCCCTCCAATAAAGGCAAAATATATTACACCAATTCCGCATTTTAAATAAAGGAACACTCCGATAGCCAGAGCAAGTAGTAAATATACTCCGCCAAGTAATAAAAGGTCTTTGGGTTTAATAACTCCGGCTACAAGGTAGCGGCATTTTGTTTTCTGCGAATTTTTAAGATATTCGGATTTATCAAAACCCACCTGCTTAATTAAAGATTTATAGTCAAAATAATCATCAAGCACATTTGCTCCTAAATGCGCAAAGCAAAGACCGATAAGAGAAATTAATCCCAAGAATGAATTCCCTGAATCTAAAAATGAAAATACAAAGACTACAAGCCATGACAAGACCGTCATTGGCAAAGCAAAAACTCTTGAGCATTCCATTATTCTGACAGTTTTATTCAGCATAATTAGATATTAACAAAAATTTTAGTCTTTGTACATTATTCTCTGAAAGATAAGTCGGGCATGTTTTTCTTAAGCACCGCTCTTACGTTTGCCATCTGTGACTCAATAGCTTCGTCAGTCATTGTGGAATTAGGATCCTGCATTCTGATTCTGAACGCAACAGACTTGAATCCTTCTCTGACATGCTCGCCTTCATATACGTCAAATACGTCACAACCGTTAAAGAGCTTGTTATCTACGCCTTTTTTAACAACTTTTTCCAAATCATCCCAGGAAGTTGTTTTAGGGACAATTACCGCTAAATCACGTTGTACTTCGGGGAATTGAGGAAGTTTTTTGTATCTCGGAACATTTTCATTAACACAGGAAATTAGCAAATCCAAATCAAGCTTGAACAAATACACATCTTGGTTCATTTTTAATTTGCCCTTAAGTTCCGGATGCATTTCGCCGTAATAACCGATAATTTGGGGTTGTTTACCAAGAAGGGTTAAGACGGCTGTTTTATACGGGTGGAAACATTTATGTGATTCTGCAATAGAGGAATCTGCAAGGAGAACCGCTTTTATTCTTCTTGTGAGTCCGAATTCTTCCAGAACCTTATCTACGATTCCTTTAACCGTATAAAAATCCACATCTCCGGTTTGCTGCCAGAGAGAGTTTTGTATGTTTCCGGTAATTACACCTGCCAGCGTTTGAGTCTCTTTAACTCCGGCACTTTTAATATCAGGTTCCGCAACTCTTATATAGCTTCTTCCGATTTCATATCCCCAGAAATCTTTTTGTCCGTTATCATAATTGTATTTAACGCAATTGAGCAGGCTTGCCATAAGAGTTTGCCTCAACATAGTATAATCTTCTGATGCAGGCTTTTCTACGTAGATTGCATGTTCTTTATCATATGAAATATTAAACTGTTTTAATAACGGTTCTCCTATAAGAGAAGATGTTGCAAGTTCATTTAACCCGCATCCCATCATAAGATTATGAACTTTTGATATGACTCTTTCAGTTAATGAAATATCTGCCGAGTTTGATTTATTGGGAAGAGTCGGAGCAATTTTATCATAACCGTTTATTCTTGCAATTTCTTCTATTAAATCTGTCTCTCTTGTAACATCATTTGCTCTGAAAGAAGGAACTTCTATTCTGGCTGCAGCTTCATTTTTCCCGAGCACAGTAAAGCCCAAGTTCTCCAGAATAGAAAGACATCTTTCAGATTCTATTTCACAACCCAGTAATCTTTTTATCTGGGCAAATCTTAATGTTATATTAATCGGTTCAAGTTTGTTCTCTCCGGCTTCTGAAATACCTAAAAATTCAGCATCGGCATATTTTTCCAACAGTTCAACAGCTCTAAATAACCCCGGTTTGACAGCCTCTATATCAACTCCTCGTTCATATCTTGCACAGGCTTCAGAACGATATCCGACACTTCTGGCACTTTTTCTGTTGGAAGCAGGAGTGAAGTAAGCGGCCTCAAGAGCAAGATTTTTTGAATTTTCATCAATTTCCGAGTTAGCACCGCCAAATACACCTCCAAGACATACGGGCTTATCTTCAGTTGCAATTACAACAGTATCCGTAGTGAGTTTTCTTTCCACTTCATCAAGTGTTACAAGAGTTTCTCCCTCAACAGCACGTCTTACACAGAGATATCCGTTAAGTTTATCTCTGTCAAAAGCGTGAAGCGGGGTTCCGTATTCCAGAAGAACATAGTTTGTAATATCTACAACGTTATTAATAGCTCTAATACCTGATGAAAGGAGCCTTTTTTGCATCCAATCCGGTGAAGGCTTGATTTTTACATTATTTAAAATTCCGAGAGAGTAGTATTTACAAACATCAAAATCTTTTATTTCTACTTTAAAATCTGATTTTTGAGCATCTCTTTGAGCATATTTAAATTTCATAGGTCTGTTAAAGAGTGCGGAAAGTTCTCTTGCTATTCCGATAACAGACATCTGGTCACCTCTGTTTGCAGTTGGTGCAGTATGAAGTATGTAATCTTTTTCAAACCCTAAAACATTTTCAACATCAAGTCCGATTCCTACATTCGGATAAATTCTGTTGAGAATCAGGATGCCGTCTTCTTCTTGATAGTTTCTGTCGGCAACACCCAGTTCATCATCTGAACAAAGCATTCCTTGAGATTCTACTCCTCTAATTACCGCAGGAGTAAGTTCAAATTGTTCTCCGGATTTTCTGTCAAGAACTTTGCTCCCGACAGAAGCGTACGGTATAATCTGCCCGACCTCAATGTTTTGGGCTCCGCAAACGACGGTTTTTAATGCTGAGCCTATATTTACGGTTACAAGATGAAGGTGATCAGAATTAGGATGATTGTCAATTTTTTCAATTCTTGCTGTTATTATATTAGTAAATTTGGGTCTTACTTCTTCAATTTCTTCGACTTCCAAACCGCTCATTGTAAGCTCATGAGCAATACGTTCAACTTCAATATCCTTAATATCCACTAACTCATTTAACCAGTTTAATGAAACTTGCATAATCTTCCTACCTCTCTGTTTGAGTTAATTATAATACAAATAAAGATTATACGGCAAGAATTAAACATCCGTATCATAAAGAGAAGCATATTTCATAAGGGCTTCATAAACAGCAGGATGAACCTTTCCTTCCCTTACTTCTTTATAAAGAATCAACAAAGCTTCCAGCCTGGAGAGTTTTCTTCTGTAGACACGGGCCTCTCTTAAGGCGCTGTACTTATCTGCAATAGAAACTATCTGCATACCGAGAGGAAGATTTTGCGGCAGCTCTTCTTCAAATTCCGGATAACCGGATTTATTTAGATTTTGATGGTGATACTTGACAAGCTCTAAAATTTCTTCTTTAACCCCCTGGCTTTTCAAAAGCTCATATCCTAAAGTCGAGTGAATATTCATAATCTCTCTTTCTTTGGAATTTAGTCTGGCGGGTTTATTCAATATTTTTGAAGGTATAAGGATTTTTCCTAAATCATGAAGCATAGAAGCTTCTTTTACAATTGACTGGTCTATTTCAGGATTAAGATTTTCTGCCAGAATAGAATACACACCTTTTGCAATATTGCAAGTCTCATTCATATGCCCGCCAGTAAGTTCTTTTAAGGTTTTTGTATTAATTGAAAGTTTAATTTTGTACTTGTCGAGGAGCTTTTTGACAGCCGGATTTCTTAAAAGCATATTTTTTACTGCTTTTTTTTGGAGTTTTTCTTCTTTTCCGGTTTTTAGTTCGACTTTTCCCTGTGAATTTTTATAAACCAAAAATGCCGTATTACTAATTTGAACAGCACCATACAGATTTATATCAGTCTTATTTTTTTCGGGGTGTACTAAAAACATCTCTTCATTTCGGGTTTTAAATCACACAACTTAACATAACTTTACAATAAATTTAAAAAATTAGCAAGTGGATATTAGACTCTAGTGGAATTAAAAAAAGCATTAAGGATTTATTCTTGTAAAAAAGGAGAATTTAACATGACCGAAAAAAAATTTCTAAGCTTTATACTTACGGAAGGGATTCTTTTAACACTTCTCGGACTCGGAATGCTTATGCTTCCGAAGCTAACGTCATTAACTTTCGGAATAATGGTTTGTATAGGTTTTTTTGTATATGGAATTTATAAAACAATCAATGCTTTTTTTGCCAGAAATTACACCAGGCACTTTATTCTAAATGTGGTTTTAGGAATTTTGCTTGCAGTTATCGGAGTGTTGTTATTTTTTGCTCCGAGGTTTAATCTTATATTGATTACATCAGCTATAGGAATTTATTTTCTTCTGGAAAGCATATCCACTACTGCTTTTGCAATTCAGACAAGAAAAACACTCTATCTGTGGTGGGCAAACCTTTTTGTATCTCTGCTGCAGTTTTTAATAGGATTTATTATTATAATGGGACTTCCGGGAACTGCATTCTGGGTTGTCGGAATACTTACGGGGATAAATTTTCTGATTGCAGGAATGATAATGATTAGCTTATTTATTTCAAACAAATATGTTTATAATATTTAATCATTTATTCCAGACTTTCAAAAAAGAAGGGTGCAAAAGCACCCTGAAAATCCAACTATCACAAATCAATATATTATTTATTAAAAATCTTTTTATAACCTGTTTATAGAGGTTTGTTCCACAGAGATTCAGCAAATTTGCTCTGAACAGCACCGTTTTCAACAGAAAGAGAAACGTTGCTCGGAGTAAAGATAAATACCATATCACTGATTTTTTGCGGTGTACCATTCAACGCATGTGCTGCGCCGCAAACAAAGTCAATTGTTCTTTGAGATTGTTCTTTATCTAACAAATCAAGATGAAGAATAACTGTTTTCTTGTCAATTAATTTTTTAACAATTTGAGCAGATTCACTGAATGAACGAGGTTCAATAACAGTTACTTCACCTGTTTTGTAATTATTTGGATGAGAAACAACTTTTGAATCTCTTTCAAAAGAGCGTTCAGGTTTAACTCTTGTTTCATACATAGTATCTAAAGCCAGATTTCTGTCTGTAATATAATCATTATCATTTTCTACTAAATCCATGAAAGCATCGTCTTCGCTTCCGTCATTGAAACTCTTAGTGAAAAAATTCACAAACCCTTTTAACCCTTCTGATAGTGCCATTATTCCTCCAATATATCTTACTTAGTAAACAATTTTCTACCTAATCTAATCATCGTCGCACCTTCTTTAACTGCGAATTTATAATCGTTTGTCATACCCATAGAAAGTTCCGGCAATTTTATTTCGAACTCATTTTCCAACTCATCCCTAAACTTTCTTACATCGGCGAACAAAGCTGATAGTTCTTCTCCCGATGCATCAATCGGTGCCATATTCATAAGCCCGCAAATTTCAATAGAGTCAAGCTTAAGAATTTCCGGAAAATCTTCTCTCAGCTGTTGTTTTGAGTATCCGGATTTCTGCTCTTCGCCGGCATTATTAACCTGCAATAAAATTCTCTCACTCTTGTTTAAACGGCAGGCTGACTTGGATATTTCACGAGCAAGCTTGAGAGAATCGACAGAGTCAATATAATCAAAATATTTGACAACTTTCTCAACCTTATTCGTTTGCAAATGCCCGATGAAGTGGAATGTGGAGTTTTTCTTAATCTCATCCGGCAGTTCTTGAATCTTTTTAACAGCTTCCTGAGCTCTGGATTCGCCAAACTCTCTTAGTCCTGCTTCATATCCGGTTATTATTGCATGTAACCCGTAATACTTTGTAACTGCGATTATTCTTGGTTTATAAGGTACGATATCATTTTGAATGTTGAGAATACTCTGCTCTATGAGGTTTTTATCAAACAAGACATCTTCGCCCCAGTGATTTGAAGGAATCAAACCTTCTGCGGTTTTGTGATTGTCTGTATATTCTCCTGTCTGAGACATTTCCTCCCGACCTCATTTGTATTATATACTACATCTCATGCCCTGTACAAGTAGCATATTGTAACAGTTTTTTTGATTTTGGCTCTCATGCTGAAACCCATGATTCACATGGATTTCAACCATGTTTAAATTGTTAAGTTTTGTAAACTTCATGACTTTTGTTAAGAACTTGACAAGATTTTTCCATGTTTTTTTAAAAAATTGGCATGCCCTTATGTCATGTATGGATTTTAAGACAGCAGCTGCCTTAGAACAGCTGCTGTTAAAGATTATTGACCGAGATAAGCAAGTGTTTCCATTACGCTGCTTGCGGTTGCGAATACTCGTGAATTCATTTGAATCATACGTTGTGCTGTAATCATATTTGATAATTCAAAAGCAATATCAACGTTTGAACCTTCATAACCGCCGGATTCAATTGTTCCGAATGCCATTTCGCCGGCCATGCCGTAATATACTTCACCGACGTCAGGTCCCCATTCCCAGAGGTTATTATTTATAGAAACAAGACCTTCCTGATTAACCATTGTAGCAAGTTCCAGCACAAAGTTTGTATCAGCAAGGACGGAACCTGTTGTTGTTACGTCATCCCCGGTTATTTCCACGCCTTCTTTTGTTATGTATTTCCATTCAATTGAATCATTTTCATCAACATATTTTGTTAATCTTGAGCCGTCTGTATAGATAGCTGTAACAATGCCGTTTTCATCCACGGTAACGTCTTCCAGCCCGGTTGCCTCTCTATCGTTGTTAAAGAGCATGTCCTGTATTGTGACACTCTGGTTTAATACATCTGATGTTGTATTCTGGTCAGACATACCAAAAGCTGACAGGAAGTTACTTGTGGTTGTTTCCTGATTAAAGGAAATGGTATTATCTCCTTCCATATTAAAAGATATTGTACCGTCACCGTTAACCTGTGCACTCAGGCCGAGGTCAACAGTGTGGTCTTGTTCATACTGGGCGATTTGAGCGTTAAAATCTGCAACCATATCACCGACTGTTTGATTTAAATCATCTATAGTAAGAACAAGGTCACCTGCTGTGGTTCCATCCGGACCCAGAACCTTGACTCCGACATTACCGGCTTTTAAAGCATTCGTTAAATTATTTAACTCATTGAGATTTTTATTTTGCAGGTCAGGGGAACCTTCAACAGAAACTTTAATATTTTTAGGCACCTTAACTGTTGTACTTGAGCCGGCATTTGAATATAGTCCTTCCGCTCCGACAACTTTCATACCGGAGTTGTTAACCAGGTTGCCTTCGCTATCAAGAGAGAAGATACCGTCTCTTGTAAAGTATTGTTTTCCGTCAGCATCCTGAACAACAAAGAAGCCGGTGCCTGAAATCATCAAATCTGTATCACGACCTGTTTGAACGAAAGTTCCGGTATTAAAATTACGGGTAATACCGCCGATTTTAGTACCTAAACCGATTTGTTTCGGATTTGTACCGCCACCGTCGCTTGTTGCTGCACTACCGTAAGATAATGTATTTGAAAATAGAGTTTCAAAAGTAACATTAGCGGCTTTGAAAGCTGTTGTGTTAATGTTTGCAACGTTATTGGCGATTACGTTGATTTGAGATTGTCCGGCATTTATACCGGTACTGGATGTGTGTAGCGCCTGTGTCATTTTTCCTCCTGCCCTGTCTTGGGTTATATTTCATTACTTTATTTTTATTTTTATCCCTCTGTTTAGGAAGAGGGTTGGTGTGAGAGAATCTCTCTTACCTTTTTATCGGATATATTTGTCCGATACGCTTACTTATCTATACCGAACTTGCTCTTTAGAGCATCAGTAACGGCATCTTTTATTTTCTCTCCGCTGCTTCCGGCACTGGCTGTAACAGTGAGATTTGATGCGGCTGGTGAATTTTCGGATTCTCTTATTGATACAATATTAGCAATTGAATAATATTCATCGCCAATTTTAACTTTGCCTGAGCCGTCTTCAAAACTTGCTTCGGTTACTATTCCTGAGACTTCTTTTTCTTCTTTTGTTTCAGGATCTGTATAGTTAACAGTAACTTCTTTTCCGATAAGAGAGAGAGTTTGAGTAATTTCTGCATTTGCAGCCAAATCTGAGTAAAGTGCGGACAAATAATTCATACAATTATCCAGACCTTGATTCATCTGAGTCATTTGTTCAAGGGTTGAATATTGAGCTAATTGAGCAAGCCATTCTGTATTATCAGTTGGCTGTGTAGGGTCTTGATTTTGAAGCTGCTGGAGCATCAAAGTCAGAAACATATTACTATCTTCCGTTGAAGATTTTTGAACATTTCCGCTTAAAGTATTTTCTGCTTGATTATATGCACTCTGGTTTTGCATACTTACAATTTCACTACCTACTAAAGACATAAAGCCTCCCCTCTATACATTACCATTTTTAAACTCCTCATCCGTTTGAGCCATCATTTTTTCAAACAATCCCTTTTCTTTTTCTTCTCTATCAGGCTGGCTCTGACCTTTATTCCCGCCTCTTGAACCCTCTTGCTCTGTCCAGTCTGGAGTATCCGCTTCTTTTTGTGTATTGCTGACTTTTACGGAAACGTTATCTACCCCGACCCCGTGTGATGCAAGAGTATCCTTTAAACCGTCTAAACCTTTCATTAGAAGGTCTTTAACCTCATTGCTTCCAACGGTGAAGTGCGCTGATAATCCATCTGAAGAATTAACAAGCTGAATCTGGACTCTGCCGAGTGATTCAGGATTTAAAACAATATTGACTTTTGAATTATTAAACAAACCTTCCATTTGTTTTGTAATTTGTTCAATTATTTTGCTGGGCGTAATGTCTGTTGTTTTTGCCTGCACAGTTTGAGTTTGTGCCGGTTGATTTGTTTTTGTAACACTTAAATCAAAATGCTCTCCGTCGGAATGAAGCATTGCTTTTACTGCTTGTTCCTGCGGAGATTGATTGTCCATTAAAGAACTTCCTTCATCAGATGCGGTTTTCGAATCTGCTTCTATTGATTCAATATTAAGCTCTTTGAGCTTATCGTCTTCAAGAATATTTTCAAAATCACTTTCTGATGAATTTGTTTTATCAGCAGTTTGATTGCCAGTGCTTGTTTCTGTTTCAAAAATATCAAAATCCATTGATGATTCAAAAGAATTTGTGTCAGTTTCGGCAGAAACGGTTTTATTGTTAAGTGTAATCGTATCTTCGTTTAAAATATCCTCATCTCCGGAATTGTCTTTTACTTGAGAATAGGTGACCGGCTCTGTGCCTGCCGGCATTAAAGCCTCCAAATCTTTTATTTCCATATTTTCGGCATCTTCACTTTCTATGGTTTCAGATTCGGTATTGGAAGCAAGTTCCTCCCCTTCCGGATTTTCAGATTCTTCTGCCTCTTCTTCAGCCGGCATTCCAGTAGCTTCTTTTAGTTCGGAGATTATTTCATTTATATCACGTGCCAGTGTCAAATCTAAAGCAGATTCTGCACTTGATTCATCAACAGCTTGAGAAATAATTTCAGTAAAAGCTTCTCCTTCCTCGGCAGCGGCAGCTCCGATTCTATTGAAAGATTCTTCCACTTTACCCGAAGCTTTATCTGTCTGTGGAGCTTGAGGTGTTTGTGAAGATTGAATGCTATTCTCTTCTTTCAAACTATTTGTTTTTTGGGTGTATACCTTTTCGAAACCATCTTTTATAAAACTACTACTATGTTTATTGTCCATATATGAGACAGAGGTGTTTTCTCCGCCAGAAACAGACGGAGTCTTTATATTTTGTAAATTATTTAAGGTATCGACTATTGAATTTATCATCCTACATTAAACCTGGCTGATGTTATGTCATCAATTTCTTTTACTTCAAGTCTTAGAAACTCTTTGTAATATTCTTCTTCCTGCTTTTCTTTAAGTTTTCTTAAAATTTCTGCTTTTTTGTGAGCTTCTCTGACTTCTTCCTGCTTCTTTTCAAGAATAGCTTTTGTATTAGTAATAACTCTTTCTTGATTTTTTATATCTGTTGTAAGTTTCAGCCCGTAGTCTCTGTGAGCTTCTATTTGCTGAATATCCAGAGATTCCGAGTTGAAAAGAGCATCCATTTCTTTGTTGTTAACGGCTTGAGAATTGATAATATCATTAAGTTTTTTCTCCTGCTGTCTGAGTGCAGCAAGAATCTTTGCGGCTTCCATCTGGCGTTGTTCCAGCTCGTTTTCCCGCATATCAAGTACGACTTGTAATCGAAACTTGAACTTTTTCAATTTTATCTACCTCGTCTCCGCCAAGCATACAAAGAAGTACACTTAGTACCTCTAATACTTTAACTGATTACGGCATGCCTAAAATCATATAGATGGTGTAATATTTCTTTACAAACATGGAAAAATCAGGCAATTTTTTTGTATCATAAGCTTTATTAATAATATAAAGTGTGAAAAGGGTGTATTATGACAAATTCTGTAAACTATCCGAATCAGCCGTTGCCTGCAAATTATTCAGGTGTAACAATCTATATAACAAATCCTACGGTAAATACTAATCCTAACGGAACAACTGTATCCGGAGGGTATATCCCTTCACAGTGTCCAACTTCGGGCAGCGGATATATTTCAGCCTTGAGTACTCAACAGACCGGTTATCAAACTCCGCAAATATATATTCCGTCTCAGCCGGCATCTCAGCAGACAATCCCTCAGGAGTATGTCAAATATTCAGAAATAAACCAAACTTCTGATATTAATAGGGCAGTTCAAACTCAAATGCCCGCCGGAACTTTAAATGCAGCTTCTGCGGCACAACAGCCTTACGTATACAATCAGACATGGAATACTTCCCCTGTTAGTTCATACCCGCCGCAATATTATATGAATAATTATACATACAATACTCTCCCTCAAGGAAATATTCCTGCTGACCGGACAGAACCGCAAAAAGATGTTCAAAAAAATGCGGATAATAATACGGAATTAGATACAAAAACAGTTCCTGAAGAAGATAAATTAAATAAAACAGGACAAGATTTAAATGCTTCCGGTATAAATGAAGATAACTTAAATACTTCAAGAGAAATAATTAATAATCTTGACACAATATCTGAAGAAGAAAAAGAAATAAGAAAAAACAGTGAACAAAAGAAAATAGTCGCACTTACTAATGAATATATAATGTCGCTTGAAAATTACTTAAATGATTCTAATCTTGACATTAGATTAATGGCGGCAAAAGAGGTGCTAACAAGACTGGATGAAGACAAAAACAGATACGATGATGCTGCATTAAATGCCCTGTTGAATAAAATGCTGCAGGATCCGGATGACTTAATCAGAATTGCAGCTTTGAGCGCATTCAATTCAGAGCTTGCCAGCGGAAATAATTATACGGTAACCCTGTTAACAAAGATTCAACAAAATCCTGAAGCAAATAAAGACGATGTGCTTCAAGCTTCAGAAATTCTGCTCAAGATGACAGCAGATACAGATACAAAATACATGCCTGCTCAAACAAGTACGGTAGAAATCAAAACAACAAAAACAGAAGGTGAATAATGGTAACCATAGCGCCAATATTATGTAAAACAATAGGCGCAGCCGGAATCGGAGCTGCTCTTTATGATACTGCAAAGGTAAGCAAACATTTTGCCAAAGCAGGAAAAGAAGAAGCTACTGCCGAATATTACCAAAAAGTATACTCAAGTACACGAACTTTAGATAATTTAAGCTATGTATCAAATGCGATACAAAGAAAATCCGCAGATTTAAGAGAAAAAAATCCTCTTCCGACATTGTGGGGCAGCATAAAAGGAGGCACACGAGGTGCACTCTACACGCTTTGCAACTGGCTTCCTGCCGCCGGCTGCGCCTCTCTGGCTCTTCTTACTAAGGGATTTCTTTCAAAACTAGGCGCAGCCGGAGTAGTTTTATGCACTATTTTTAACATTGCACATAACGGATTCGGTGTTGCCAAGAACAGCCCGATGGATTAAGACTGCTGGCGGAACTGAATCATTTTTCTAACAGGTCTCAAGTGCTCTTTTACTGTTGTCGAGGTAATTTTTTGGGATTCTTGATTGACAACAGACTCTGCTTTTTTAGCTTTACCCGAGTTTGTCAGACCCATCTTTTGAATCAATCCCGGTGTTAGGAAGAACATTGTCAAACCGGCACCGCATAGACCAAGAATTCCTGCATGAGACCACGATGACGTATAGCTTCTTGAAACAGCCATTGTCAAAGCTCCGACTGCAGCAGAAACTCCGCCGGCATTCAATGCCGCAATTTTGGGATCTGATAGTCTAGCTGGATTCCTGTAAGCTTCGGTTTTCCCTCTAAATACCACCCGAGGGCTGTAGGCATTAATCGGTTCAATCATAAGCACACACTTTCTCTTTTTATACGTGTATATTTTAGCGCAAAAATTATTCCCTGTAAAGCCCCTGAAGATAATACTTTCGGGTGATTTTTTAAATGTATAATTTACACTAAATGAGGTGTAAATTATATATTTTTGCTATACAAAATTCAAATGTTTTCTGCAACGCTGTACTTACCATTCTTGACCTTTTATTTTTCATCATTAATCATACAAATAGATGTATCGGCATCAGCAAAAATCTGTAATAATACAAAATGTGAGAATGTATTATGCCCTTCAGATATAGATTGCAGAAAATTCTGGATTTCCGTATAAGGAAAAAAGAGGAACAGCTTTTAGTTGTACAAAAAGCTCAACAGGCAGTATTTATAGCTGAAGAAAACATCAGAGCAAATAATGCTGAAATCCAACAAACAATAGAAAATCGAAAAACAGCAGATTTTAAAATGATGGAATATTACGACAAATATCTTCATCATCTCTGGGATAAGGCAGATGCATTGGAACAGGAAAGGAAACGCTTACAAGCTATTCTCGATGAAGAAAAAATGAAACTCGTCAAACTTGAACAGGCGGTTAAGGTTCTTGAAAAACACAAGGAAAAACAAAAAGATGCTTATTTAGAAGAAGAAAAAGCTCAAGAACTTAAACAGTTTTCCGAAATCGGTGTCCAAAGATTCTTTATCCATCACAGAGAAATGGAAGAAGAGGAAGAAGACGAACTAAAAAAATTACTTGAAGAAGAAGAATTAAATATGGTGGACCAAGAAAATGAATATTGAATCTCCTAATATTTCGCAAACAAATTCAACAAAAAATAATTCTCAGAACCAAAATGTAAAAAGTTCATCCGTCAAGTTTTCTGATGAATTAAAAGAACTTGAAAAAAACACGAAAGACAAACCCGTTGAAGAAAAAAATGAAGTTGAAAAAGAAACAAAAGAAGAAGATGTTGTAAATTCAGAAATAAAAGAAGAAACAGTTGTAAAAACAGAAGAAACTACTGAAGAAAATACTGAATCAACCACAGGGCTTGATAATGAAGATGAAAGTGTCAACAAGGCACTTGACGGGATTAATTCCATTGTAAATGAACTTAATACAAAAGTAGACCAACCGGAGGATAAAAGATTCGACCCGCTAAAGAAAGATTCTGATAAGACCGATAATATAAATAATAATAATAAGGATACTAATACATTGATTAACAATGAGTTTAATATTCAGGATAATAAAGACCTCCTGCCCCAGATGAATCCGAATATGAATTTTTCGGGAGACGGGCAGCCATTTTCGTCTTTTATGAACAACAATATGCAAAATAATGCAGAGCACTCGCTCTCTATGTCAGAAAAAGATCTTGCAGAAGAAGCCGCAATACTTTCAACAATGGCTGAAAATATTGCACTTGCAAACAGAAATAAAATGGTACAAACTACGGACACTAAACAAAATGAAAATACTACAAAAACCGTAACGGATGAACAAGGAATAAGAAAGGTCGACAAACAAACAAATATAACAGTCGAAAATGTAGTCAAATTTGACTCTGTAATAATGAATCAGGCTGATGTGGAAGTTTTTGCTAATCTTGTTGAAAAAGGTGAAGCAGATATGACTAAACTTGCGCCGGAAGCCGCTCAAAAAGCAGTAAAAGTTTCAAAAACACTTGCAGACATGCTTGCAAAATCAATGGAAAATAATCAACCTGTCAGAATTGATTTTGACAATAATATTTCTGTCATTATAAGAGTAAGCAGGAACGGAAAAATATCGGCAGATTTTTTACCGAGCTCTCAGGTAGCAGAAGCGTATCTGAAAGAAAATTTACCGCTCCTGAGACAGCGGTTTGATGATAACAATATTGAGTATGATGAATTAAACCAGCGCAATTCAAGAGAGCAGGAAAGACAGAATAAAAAGAAGGAACGTGACAATGAATGATATGTACACAACAGCGATTAACACCCAAAAAGCCACTGTTCAGTGGATGGATGTACTCGCAGATAACCTGACAAACATTTATACCCCGGGATTCAGAGAAAGTAAGGTAAACTTTAAAACTTTCCTGAGCGGAGCTGTAATTGATAACGCGGTGAAAAACTTCGGTCAAGGTAAATCAACCCCGGGAACTTCTAATGAAAATCTGTTCTTTGAAGGTACAGGGTTCTTCGTTCTCAGAAATCCCGAAGGAAAAGTCTCTTACACCCGACTCGGAGAATTCACTTTCGACGGAGAAGGTGTATATCGTGCAACGGACGGTTCAACTGTACAAGGCTATATCCTTAATGATAAAGGTGAAATAATGTCCGGTACTAAATCCATTAATGCCGACCTGTTCCAGGAAACAGCACTCAAAGGCGGTGCTATGAGTATTCCGACAACTAATATTAAGCTCTGGATTGACCCTAACAACGGTAAATTCCTCGGAAAGTACGATGAATACGAGATTAAAAACGACGGAACAATCTACGGTAAAGCTGACGGCGGAAACCGCTCAGTTCCCCTTTATAAAATAGCAACCGCTAATTTCCACAATCCGGAAGGTTTGTACGAGATAAAAGACGGCAGATTCGTTGAAACAGAAGAATCCGGTAAACCCGTGGTCGGAAGAGGCGAAATTCGCTCCGGACTCCTGGAACAGGCTAATACTGATTTCAAAAACAATGCTGCAGACTACCAAATGGCAAAGGTACAAATGGAACTCGTAAATGCACTTATTAAAACAAACAAAGACTTGCTGCAATCAGCAATGGAAATGGCAACTCAATAGGTACTACGTACGTAGATAATTTGCCCGCTGCTATGTAAAACTACAAGAAAAAATCAGACGCCAAGACCGCTGGGAGGTGAATACTACAAGCAGAAAGTAAATAACACGCACGTAGATAAACAGCCAGTTGCTATATGAATATTTTTTCGATTCACAACTCACGGCTCACAATTCACGATTAACCATTTAGTCACAAAAAAAAATTAGTTAAACTCCGTTTTATAAGGGAATTAGGGATTACTTAATTCCTTTTATTTTTTATAACGTCACTCTATTCCCCCTTCATTTATCCCCCTTTTATTTACCCCCCCTTTCATTTACCCCTCCCCCTCTAAATGGTTGATATTTATTAAAAATAATTAAAGATTTGAAAAGCTTTGACCGATAGAAATATTGACTTATGAAAATATATCATTAAAACCCTTTTAGAAAGGTTTAACTAATATGTCAGAAATTTCTAATTTTTTAAAGATTTTAACTTCCGCTCCTGCCGTTCAAACCGGCGGAATTAAAAGAGCTGCTGAGCGCAGAAGCTCTAATCCGTTTGCATCATCAAATCCTTTTGTACACTCAAGCGGTGAAAACCCGTTTGCTACATATGGTCAAAACAGACCGGTCGCAGGCGGATACTTTGCCGGATATTATAACAACCAGCCTAATATAGTCGGAAGACGGCTTTTTATTGAGGTATAGACTCAAAAATATACCATTTATTACATTACCCCGGATAAAAACCTGATTACTTATTAGTAATCGGGTTTTATTAGTAGCTGAAATATTTTTTCAAATATTCTTCATGATATAATACTCACGGGGAGACTCATTTATGAAGAAAAAACTGCTATCACTTTTTATATTAACAGCTTTTGCTGTTTCGAATTCTTGTATTTTTGCAGAAGACCTTACCTCCGGGCAAGAAATACAAGCTGCAAATGAAGAAACTCTGATTATTCCAAAAAAGATTGAGACAGAAATTAATAACTGTATAGTTCAGATATACGGAGAAAAAAGAGCCAAAGAAATTTATGATAAAGTAATGGACATTGCTCAAAAATCCATAGCTTCACGTTCTGCGGAATTGAAAGAAGAGGATTTAAAACGAGCTGATGACTGGTATAAAGATGAAATTATTTACATGTTTTATGTAGATCAATTTGGTGTTACAACACCGGAAAAACCAAATACCTTTAAAGATACTGAAGAAATGCTGGACTATCTTAAAGATTTGGGAGTAACAACTCTTCATTTCCTTCCTATAACGGAATCTCCGATGAGTGATGCGGGTTTTGATGTTAAAAACCCGCAAAATATACGTCAGGATTTGGGAGGCACGCCGCAATTCCTTGATTTTGTAAAAAAAGCAAAATCGGATGGCTTTAAAATTAAATCAGATCTTGTATTAAATCATTTTTCTGACCAGCATGAATGGTTTCAATCCTTATTAAAGGGGGACTTATCTAAGAGGGATTATTTTATTGTAAGAGATGAAATGCCTCAATATATTAAGTACGTAGATGAAAAAATCGGAACAATTGTTGAGTATGAAGAACCTGACGGAAAAATTTCCAAAAGAAGATTAATTTTTCCTGAAATAACAGAAAATCATTGGAGAAAAATAACAGTCAACGGTCAAAACTTATATGTTTACCACACCTTTTATCCCTTCCAGCCTGATATAAACTGGGAAAACCCGGAAGTCCTTTATTATTGTCTTGATACAATTAATTTTTGGACAAATTTGGGTATAGATATATTCAGGCTCGATGCAATACCTTATCTTTCCAAAGAAAGCGGAACAAATGCCGAAAATTTGCCTAAAACACATGCTATTATCAGGTTAATCAGCAATTATATTCAAATGACTGCACCGAGAACCGTTATTCAGGCAGAAGCATGTCAGTACCCCAAAGACATATTGCCTTATTTTGGCAAAGAAAGAAAATTTAAAACCACTATTAACAATCAGGAAAAAGTTATAAAAAGAACCGATGAATTTCAGATTGCATATCATTTCCCATATATGCCGGCAATTTGGGCAGCTCTTGTTACCGGTGATAAACAGCACTTTATAAATGCATATAAAGATACTCCGCAGATTCCTTCAACTGCAGCTTGGGGAATATTTTTGAGAGTTCATGATGAACTTACGCTCGAAATGATTGATCCGCAGACACGTGAAATTATATATAATGCGCTTATTACCAAAGGAGCAGAATTCAGAAAAGGTCTGGGCGTGAGCGGAAGAATGGCAAACTTCCTGGACAACAATCCGGATAGAATAGAAATGGCTTTTTCAATTCTTCTTTCCCTGCCGGGTATTCCGATTATTTATTACGGAGATGAAATCGGAGCAAGGAACAATTTTGAGAATGCAAAAAAATCTGCAAACGACCGTTTTGAAAAAAGCAAACTAAACAAATTCAAACTATTAAGTTACTTTGATAGCCGTGATATACACAGGGGGGCGATACCTGCAAAATTGCTTTATGGCTCATCAAAAGATTATTATGAATTTAACAGTAAAGTTTATAAAAAAGTTAAAAATCTTATAGCTGTGAGAAAAACGCTGCCTTCTATATCGAAAGGTGATTTTACCCTGCTTAAAACAAAAGCTCCGGCAAATTTTGCATATATAAGAAGTTTCGGAGATGAAAAAATCCTTGTAATAAATAATCTTTCGGATGAAAAACTTATAGCAGAAATTACCCTCCCTGTTAATATTGTTCTAAAAGGAGTAAAAGGCGGTGAAGAAAAAACAATTACAAGTTATAAAAATCTTGTAAACGGAGATGATGTGAGGGTAAATATTTCCCTTAAGAACAGAACAATGCATTTGAGAATTGCACCATATGGTGTTGTCTGGCTCAAATTGTAAACAGTTTGACATGCCTGAAATTTTCGTGTCTAATAATGTAAGAAGTATACTTTTTTTATTTGACTGGGAAGGGATATATTTAAATACCAATGTACATCAAGCAGCTCGAAATCGACAATTTTAAGTCGTTTGCGAACAAAGTCGAAATACCAATGCTCAAAGGTTTTACTACAATATCAGGACCTAACGGTTCAGGTAAAAGTAATATTATTGACAGTATCCTTTTTGCTCTCGGGCTTTCAACTTCCAGAACCCTTCGTGCCGAAAAACTTTTCCATTTAATATCAACCTATAACAAGAGAAATGAAGCTTATGTTAAAGTAATATTCGCAGAAGCCGGCGAGAATGGCGAAAATGCAGAGTTCTCCGTTGCAAGGAGAATTAGAAAGTCTTCTCAAGGGTTTAACAGTATTTATTATCTTGATGATAAAATAGTTACCCTTTCTGATATACATTCAAAGCTTGAAAAATACAATATTACACCTAACAGCTATAACGTCATGATGCAAGGCGATGTTATGTCGATAACCAACTGTACACCGAATGAGCGCCGTAAAATTATTGATGAAATAGCAGGTGTTGCAGATTTTGACAGAAGGATAGAACAGGCGACAAATGAGCTGGAAACCGTAGAAAAACGTGTTGTAAATTCTACCTTGATTTTAAATGAAGTTAATACCAGACTGGAGCAGCTTAAAGAAGAAAGAGAAGTTGCTCTTAAGTATCAGAAACTTAAAGACGAAAAAATCGGTCTGGAAAGCCAGATTAATACGGTTAAATTTTTCGACATCAGACGCAATCTTGAAAAAGCTCATGAAAATATTTTAGAATTCACTAAAAAGAAAAAAGAAGAAGAGGTTAAATCAAAAGATTTAGACGAAAGATTAAAGCTTATTCGTGAAAAATACGAAGAAATCTCTAACACAATAAAAGAAAAAGGTGAAACCCACCAGATTGAGCTTAAGCAGCAAGCTGAAGAAATTAAAGGCGCAATCGCACGAAAAAATTCTTCTATAGTTTTTGCAGATAAACAAATTCAGGATAACTTAAAAACTATTGAAAATACCAAAAATGGTATTGAAACGCAGCAGGGGAAAATTAAAGAAGCGGAATTAAAGATTTCACTGACTCAAGAAAATATTAAAGGTATTGAAGCTAATATTGAAGAACAGAAAAAAATCTTGCATAAGATTCTTGAGGACATGTCCGGTCTCAACGAAACCGCCGAAAAGCATATAGAAAAAAGAAACAATTTAAGAAAATCTCTTGAAGATGAACAGGATAAAGAAACTAAACTTATTCAAAAGCAAGCTCCTCTGGAAGCGGAACTTTCGGCAAAGAGAAAACAGCTTGAAGAAGCAAGGGGAAAATTAGAGGAGTTAGAAGCTTTTAAGGCTAATTTTTCTGAAACAAAATCTTCAAAAGAGCTGCTTATTGAACAATTAACTAAAGAACTTGACGATTTTAAACTCATCCTTAAAAACACATTGAATGAGTATGATAAGACTAAAAATGAAATTACAGACATGGACTATGACCTTCAAGCGGCACGCAAAAAAATATACCAGCTTGAAGCAGCTAAGCAGGCAAACGAGGAAGCTAACCTCGGACGTGCGGTTGATACCGTTGTAAATGCCAATATAAGAGGTGTCCATGCTCCGTTAATGAAACTCGGACAAGTTGACGAAGAATATTCCACTGCACTTGAGATTGCAGTGGGAGGCAGGATGGCACATATAGTTGTTGACGATGAACACGTTGCATCAACTTGTATTGAACTTCTGAAATCATCAAATGCAGGCAGGGCAACATTTATCCCGCTTAATAAAATTGTTAAATGCCCAAAAAGTTTGACCCTGCCTAAAGAAAAAGGGGTTATTGATTTTGCTATAAATCTTATTGATTTTGATGATGACTATTTAAATGCTTTTTATTATGCAGTAGGAGAAACACTTGTAGTTGAAGATCGCTCTGTTGCGAACAAACTTATCGGTAAATATAGAATGGTGACTCTTTCCGGCGACCTCTTTGAAAAATCCGGTTCAATTACCGGCGGTGCCGTCAGAAAAACAGGACTTAAATTCTCTCAAAATTCCGATAGCGAAATTGATACCTTTAAATCAAGACTTAAAGAGATGGAATCTAAATACGCTTCTCTTATTTCCAAACGCTCTTCATTAGAAGAAAAAATGGAAGATGTGAGGGGTAAGTACTCAAATTCAACAACCGAGTTAAGTAAAGCAAAACTTGAACTTTCAGGGCTTGTTTCAAACTTTGAAAATACCCAAAAAAATATTGATGAAAGACTGGAGTTTATAAAAACCACTGAACCTGAAATAGCAAATATTGAAAAAATTCTGGATAAAATGGAATCTGAGCATATTGAAATTTCGGAAAAAATGACAAATCTGCAAACAGAAATTGCTGAAGTTGAAAAGCTCATGAACGATGCAGATTTAAAAGATCTTAAAGAAAAGACATCAGGCGTGGAAGCCGAAATTAAACGTTATGAAAAGAATATGGCAGATGCTAATAATGAAATTGAAGGCTTACATCAGAGAATTGATTTTATTAATACAACAATAAAAACTCACAACGATACCATAGAGCGCTCAATCCAGACAAACAAAGAACTCGAGCTAGATAAAGCAAAATTTGCAGAGGAAATCAAAGGGCTTGAGTCGCAGCTGGAAGTTTTAGACGAGCAAATAAAGGAAATAACAGAAAAACTCGGTGAACTTCTTAACCAGAGAGACAGTATCAACAAAGATTTAGTAGACTTAGAAACGCAAAAGAACCTTAAGCTTTCAGATATTGAAAAAATCGGAGAACAAATAGAATCTTTCAAAGCACGCCGTCGTGAGCTGGAACCGCAGCTTGAAGAAACAAAAAATATTCTGGAAGAAGCCGGAGTAAATATTAATGATTTAACTCCCGTTGAAATGTCGATTGAAGAAATTACTTCAAAAATTCAGCGTCTCCAAAAAAGAATGGATGAGCTTGGCGCAGTTAATATGAGAGCTCTTGAAGACTACGAAAGAGTTTCCGCTCGTCAGCAGGAACTCCATAGTCAGATTGAAACACTTAGCAGCGAAAGAGCTCAAATATTAGACAGAATGAAAGGGTATGAAGACCTTAAAAAAGAAACTTTTTTAAAGACATACAATGCAATAAACGAGAACTTTAAAGATATTTTCCACAAGCTCTCTGACGGGGAAGGAACTCTACTGCTTGAGAATGAAGAAAATCCGTTCGCTGCAGGTCTTGATATAGAAGCACAGCCCAGAGACAAGAAAAAACAGCGGCTTGCTGGTATGTCAGGCGGGGAAAAAGCGTTGACGGCCTTGTCTTTTGTGTTTGCTATTCAAAAATACATGCCGGCACCGTTCTATGCATTTGATGAAGTCGATGCCAGCTTAGACGGAATTAATGTTGAAAAACTTGCGCATATAGTACAGACCCAAGCTTCAACAACCCAATTTATTGTAGTCAGCCACCGCAAACCGATGATTGAATCAGCTAACCGAACGATTGGTGTAACTCAAAAAGAAAAAGGTATCTCTAAAGTTACCGGTGTTAAATTGAGAGATTAGAAGCAAGGGTAAAGAGATAAAAAGGTGAATAGACAGTGGTGGAAGAAGAGTCCCAGGGAACAAAAGGATAAATATAAATAGTGAACAACGTCGTACAGGTTCAAAATTTAATATACGAAATTAGAGGCATTAAGGTTATGCTTGACAGCGATCTTGCAAAACTGTACGGGGTTGAAACCAGAGTATTAAATCAAGCTGTTAAACGTAATATAGAACGTTTTCCGACACATTATATGTTTCAGTTAACAAAAGATGAATTCAAAAACTTGATGTCACAAAATGTGATATCAAGCTGGGGCGGTGCTAGAAAATTGCCTTATGTTTTTACAGAACAAGGAGTGGCTATGCTCTCAAGTATTCTCAAATCTAAACAAGCTATTCAAGTTAATATCCAAATAATTGATACTTTCGTAAAAATGCGGCAATGGGCTATTGAAAACAAAGACCTTGCAAGACGAGTAAGTGAGCTGGAACATTATTTTATAGAACATTCTAAAGACTATAAAGAAGATATGATGGAAATTCATCGGGCTATTGATTTGCTAATGGACAGGACTAAACCAACTAAGATTGGATTTAATACAAAAAATGAATAATTTAATTCAGGTTCAAAATTTAATATACGAAATTAGAGGCATTAAGGTTATGCTTGACAGCGACCTTGCGAAGTTGTATGAAATTCCTACCTACAGGCTTAACGAAGCTGTGAAACGCAACATCAGCAGATTTCCATCAAACTTTATGTTTCAGCTTGGTAAAGATGAATACGAAAGTTTGATATCGCAATTTGCGATATCAAAAAAAGGTCGGGGCGGAAGAAGAACAATGCCATATGTCTTTACCGAACAGGGCGTTGCAATGCTCTCAAGCGTCCTGAATAGTGAAACCGCAATACAAATAAATATACAAATTATGAATACATTTGTTCAAATGCGGCACTGGGCACTTGAAAACAAAGACCTCGCAAGACGGGTAAGTGAGCTGGAACATTATTTTATAGAACATTCTAAAGACTACAAAGAAGATATGAAGAAAATTAATCAAGCTATTGATTTACTAATGGACAGAACTAAACCGGCAAAATTAGGTTTCATAAAAACAGAGGATAAAAAGAAATAAAATTTAAAGTAAAATAATAATGGGGTATGATAATACTTCAACCAAACCTGTCTTACAGGACGGGAATGAAGGAAAGATATGGCAGTAAATAATATAGGACATTTGAATAAGGATTCTATCGGGCTGACACCTCACCATAACCTTGTCACTTCGGGGTCTGTGCACGAAGATAAGGAAAAGGAATATGTCCGTGAGGCGGAGGTTGATGGTATAGAAATCCTTGTTAATATGGCAAAACAAGGAAAAATTGACCCTTGGAATGTTGACATTGTTGAAGTTACAGATAAGTACCTGACTCATCTTTTTCAATCAAAAGCCCGCAACCTGAAGCTTACCGGAAGAACTCTTCTTTTTGCGGCCATCCTTTTAAAATTAAAATCAAACGTACTTGAAGGAATTGACGTTCTTGATTTTGAACCGCAGCATGAAATGGATGAGTTTAATTATGATGACGACTCGCAGCTTGATTACGGCGAAGATTATATCCCGACAAACAACGTAATCTCTATTGATGAAGTATTGCAAAGAAGAACCAGTGTAAGGTTAAATCATAATCGTGTTGTAACACTGAGGGACTTGATTCGTCAGTTAGAATTTTACGAAATGCTGGATAAAAAACAATCTCTTAAAAATGCCCATGAAAGAGCTAAGAGAAGAGTCCAGAACTACGCAAGATTATCTCCGGAAGATATTGTAAATCTTGCGCATGATGAATATATAGAAAACGGGGTTCAAAGACTCCGGGCAAACCTTGAAGAAATACTCAATCGTCAGGACAGGATTGAACTTAATGAACTTACTCTTCTTGGAATGGACAGAATTAGTGCTTATGTATCATTGTTATTTCTTACCGTAGATAGTGATTATGATTTGGTACAAGAGGAATTTTACTCGGATTTATATGTAGTAAAATGCCCGCATAAAGAATCTCGCCCGGAAGAAGAACTTTCGGAGGAAGATAATATCTTTGATGCGGTGAATAATGTACAAAGCGTATTAGGAGATAAGGATGCAGGAATTAAAATCCAGAATTGAGGCTGTTTTGTTTGTAACCGCAAAGGTGCTTCAAATAAATGATATTGCTCAAATTCTTGAAGAAGAGCCGGAAAAAGTCGAAGAAGCTCTTCTGGAATTAATTATGGATTATTCTTCCCGTGAAGGAGCCTTGGAAATTGATGATGAAGACGGATATATTCTTCAAGTTAAAGCAGAACACCTTGATATTGTTGAGAAACTGTGCCCTGTAGAACTCAAACCGCCGGTATTAAAAACTTTGACGGTGATTGCCCTGAAAGAGCCTATAAGACAATCGCTTTTAAAAGAATTAAGAGGGTCAAATGCTTATGAACATGTGCAGGAACTTCTGGAAAAAGGGCTGATTTCGAGACATAAAGATAAAAACGGACGTTCATTTAACATAAAAACGACCCCGAAATTTGCAGAATATTTTAAACTTAAAGGAGATATAAGAACCCTTGTCAAAACTCTAAATATTGATAAAGGTGTTAAAGATGATTAGAAAAAACCTTTTTCTGCTTTGTCTTTTGGGATTACTGTGCAGTATTTTATATGTTAATAATCACAAGGATATTATATCTTCCAAACTTGGTGATTATTATTTTAAACAAAACGATATGGCAAAGGCACAACAGTATTTTGAAAAAGCTTTTGCTCTCGGTATAAATGACACGAAACAGCGAGACTTATACGTAAGTTCAATAATTAATTCACCTCTTGATACTAAATCTCAAGAAAAACTGGTGAAATTTATTCAACTTCCCGTGGATGACGGAGCAAAGCTTAAAGCGGAATACTTTTTATATGATTTCAAACGGGAAATTCACAAAAAATATTCCGATAATTATATCAGTCAAGCTCCGTTTAATCAAAAAATAATCAGATGGAGTAATCTTCCTATAACGTATAACTTTATAAAAAACGGGGAAGTTCCCGATTATTTTATAAGAGAAGTGGAAAATGCTTTTACGGAATGGGAAAAAGCCACTGACCATATGTTACTATTTTCACAAGATGAAAAAAATCCCAATATACTTATTTCTTTTAATGAAAATAATCCTGCAGGCGGAAGCGGGAAAAAATATGTTGTAGCATATACGATTCCTTCTCTTGAAGGGAAT
The DNA here is from genome assembly GCA_944325825.1 of Candidatus Gastranaerophilales bacterium. Lineage (GTDB taxonomy): Bacteria > Cyanobacteriota > Vampirovibrionia > Gastranaerophilales > Gastranaerophilaceae > CAG-196. The sequence continues at coordinate 60,402 of CALVBP010000005.1, forward strand.
AAGCTTCAGCAAATGGAAATAAAATTTTATCTTAAAGAACCTAATGATGAATATTATTCACCAAATCAAGTTTATAATACAGCGTTGCATGAAATCGCACATGCAATAGGTTTTATGGGGCATAGTTACGACCGAGATAATATAATGTATCTGACCAAAGATTCAATTTCTGTTTTAAATGATGCGAGAGAGACATTAACTCCGGCCGATATTAATACTATTGAACTTCTGTATAAAATCAAACCCGATATAACTAATTCCGGGGCGGCTGATGGGGAATATATCCCTTATTTAGTTCTTGGCGGAAAGGAAGATGTTAATGAAGCAAAAACCAAAGAAGCTAAAAATTATATAAGAAAAGCGCCGTCTCTCCCAATCGGATATATAGATTTGGCGGAAAGTTTTGCAGCTAAAAAAGAATTCGCAAAAGCTATTAGAGCTCTTGAACACGCTGAAAGGCTGGCTGATACAAATGATGTAAAGTACATTGTATATTATAATCTCGCTGTTATATATTATTATATAGATAATCCGGAGATGTCTGAAACCTATGTTAACAAAGCATCCGAATACCAGAATACAGAAGAGTTGAGCTTTCTGCTGGCAGAAATTTATGCAAAAGACAAAGATTACGATAAGGCAATTGCGGAGTACAAAAAATTAATTCTGCGGAACCCAAATAACATTGATTACACAATAAATCTAACTAACATATATATAAACAACCGAAACTATTTAAAAGCCCGTGAAGTACTCAGAAATTATATAAAAAATAATCCTCAAGATAAAAATAATCCGAGATTTCAAGCATATGGTATTATTAAAGCATTTCTATGAAATTATTTTTGTTGTAGACACATTTTTCAAGTCATCCGGGTTTATTAGTGCTTTCTGAATATAAATAAATCCTTTTACCATTTTCAAGTTTTTAATATTCGTAATTTTGGAATCCGAAAAAAATGCACTCCCCTCAATTGTTTCCAGCTTACCTAAATCTCGCACTTGAGAATCTGCAAAATTTACGTCTCCTAAAATTTTATTAAGACTACCCAGATTTGTAACTCCGGTTTTCCTAAAATATGCGTGTCCTCTAATTTCGGATATTTTTTTGAACAAATCATTTTCATTGATTCCCAAATCTTCAAATAAAAAATAATTTAAAGTATGATAATTCGCTATGCTTATACTTCCATTGGGAAGCAGGATTGGTTTAAACCCAAAATAGTCAAGAATTTTAAAGGTATCTTTATTTTTTATAGCTTCTCCTAAATCAGATTTTATCTGTCTAATTTTTTCCCTTAAAGCTTCTGCCGATTCAAGTTGGCAATTTGCTTCAAAACCGATTTTATAATTATTTTCTTGAATATGATTCTTCACTATATCAAAGTATTCAAGAGGAATTTTCCCGTCATTTTTTACTCCGGATATATCTTCAAGACGCTCTCCTCTAAATCTTATTCCTATTTTGGGATTATTATTTTCAAAATAAATATGAACATCACCCTCTTTTAAATAATCTTCCGCTTTAATGTTTTTAGTACACCAGGTTCGATATGAACAGGATTTCAACTTCTCAAGATTCTTTTCATAATTCTTTTCATCATTCTTTTGGGAAGGAATAATAAGCCAGTATCCGGATTTTTTTTCTCCCAGAAAACTCTCTGCGAGATTTTTTCTGTATATTTTATCTAAATCAAACTTGTAATTTTTATCTTTTTCTAAATCAGCCTCCAAGTTATCGACAGTTTTAACAAAAATATCTTGGTTCAGCTCCGGCGGAATGTTTTCATTATCAGGCTTTAAGTTCTTAAGAATAGAATTGTATGCCAGAAGGACAAGAGAGGGGGAAAACAGGTTATTATTTTCGGATAAAAATTTTGTCCAAATTGCAAGAATTTTTTCCCGTTCCTTGGTTATAATACTATTTCTTCCTTCTATCTTGGAAGAAGCAAGCTTATAAAAATTCTTTTCTGCCCACATATAGAAATCACTGATTGAATTGAATTTTTCAATAGGAGCTTTAAATTTTCGCATACAAGCATAATCAACTCCGGTAAAAGCGGAGGATTTCATTGCGGTAAATGATGGATTATATTGATTATTATTAAATTTTTGTATAAACATAACAAAACTACTAAGTCATAAACAAGAATATTTTTGCTATTTTGAATATATCTTGACTGAAAAAAATGTTTATTATAAACTTCAAACATGCCGAAGTATAGTGCTATGGTATGCCTTGCTCGGATATGTAGTAAAGCGGGTGTAACGTGATATTTGGTGTTTTACCGCCAAACAAATCATTTACCCCACGAAAGGAGACACAAAATGCCAAAATTAAAAACTCACCGTGCAGCAGCTAAAAGATACAAAGTTACTGCTACAGGTAAAATCACAAGAAGACATGCAGGTATCGGCCACTTGCTTCAACACAAGTCAGAATCCAGAAAACGTAAGATTTTTGGAGATGTTGTTATCTCTGAAACTCACGAAAAACTGGTTTCTAAAGAGTTACCTTACAAAAAGTATTCAAGATAGGAGTGTTGAACAATGAGAATTAGACGTGGAAATGTATGTCGTAACAGACACAAAAAAATATTAAAGCTTGCTAAAGGTTTCAAAGGCGCAAGAAGCAGAATCTTCAAGGTGGCTAATATTGCTGTAATGAAGGCTCTTAAATATGCTTACAGAGACAGACGTGCTACAAAACGCAATATGCGTCGTTTATGGATTGTAAGAATTAATGCAGCTGTAAGAGCTCAAGGTATGAGTTATTCAAGATTCGTTAATGCTTGCAAAAAAGCTAACATTCAAGTTAACAGAAAAATGCTTGCAGATCTTGCAGTTAATGACAAAGAAGCTTTTGAAATGGTTGTTGAAACAGCTAAAGCTGCTTTATAATTTGGAAACATTTAAAATATAAAAGCTCGTACTTTATTTATATGTGCGGGCTTTTATATTTAACTTTAATCTTCTGCATCATAATTATGAAAATTCATATATAAACAGATATCTAAATGGCAGCAGTATAGGCTTCACAAACTTTTCGTTGTAATGTATCTTAATAATTTGTTGACTATTTAGGTATATACACTCTAATATATACATGGATATGTGGAAAGGGGTTTATAATGCATATCAACCAAGTAACAGGTTCAACTATGACAAATCGTTTCGTAAGAAACAACAGAAAAACACAACAATCACAAACAGTTCCGTCAACAGTTAACCAACCAGCAGGTGACAATGTTGCGTTTAGAGGAGGTATTACTCACGGAATTAATTCTTCAAGAAAATGGATAAATTATGGAGATATCTTTAAACCGGGAGTTAATCTTGTAAATGAAGAGTTGATAAAAGCAAAAGCTGATTTGGCAAAGCTGATGAATGCAAATCTTTCATATGCCAAAATGATGAAAAGCACTTTTCATTGTGCTAATTTTACCGGTGCTAATTTAACAGGCACTAATTTTGAAAACTCTACTCTGGATGGAAGCTGGTTTAAAGATGTTATTACAAATGATACAAATTTGAAAATGACATATCTGAATGGTGCAATTTTCAAAGGTGACTTCGGACCTAAAACATCATTAGAAAAAGCCAATGTTAGAAGCGCAGATTTTGTTGAAGCTAATTTAGATAATGTCAATTTAAAAGGGGCATTATATGATAACTTTACAGAATTTCCCAACGGGTTTAATCCTGAAAGTAGAGGTTTAATATTATATAAAGATTCCGGTATGGATTTTAGTCATAGTTCACAATGGGAAAGAATGAAGTTAAGGTATTCAATTTTCTATGATGCAAATTTTCAAAGAGCAGGATTAAAAAGAGCTGATATGAAGGGCTGTACATTTGAAAACTGTGATATGAGAAACTGTGACATGACAAGAGTTTACGCTAAAAAGGCAAATATTGTTAATTCTGATTTGACAAGGTCCGAATTAAAACAGTTAAATTTAGATAAAGCATTTCTTAAAAATGTTGATATGAAAAACTGTAATTTAAGAGGTGCAGTATTAACCTGGGAAACTGCACAAAATGTCAACTTAAACGGGGCAATATATGACCAGTATACAGTGTTTAACAGCGGATTTAACCCAAATGAGCATGGTATGTCTTATGTTTACTCTTCTCCGGCATATTATGGTATAAAGTAAAGGGAGGAAATTTTTGTGAAGATAGATAAAATTCAGACAACCGCCCATTACCCGCAGTTCAAAGCCGGAAAGGTCAGGGTATTTTCAGATTTTGACAAGACTTTTCTGCCATCTTCTCATGGTAACTTTGTGCATAATTATGATGAACGTTTTGTTAATGCGATACGAAAAAACTTTAAAAGTTTTAAAGAATTTCTGGATAATACAAGACAAGGGTTGAAATTTACTATCACTACAGGGCGTACATTTGGAGAATTCCAAACCATGGCGGAAGTCTCAAGAGAAAGAAAATTCGGTATGCCTCTTCCGGACACATTAATAGTAAAAAACGGAAGTGATGAACATATAAGAGTCGGAACAGATGAAGATTTTTATAACGGCGGAGAATTCCCATTTAAGTATGAGGTGACGAACAAAGAAAAAGAAGAAAATATTAAAAAACTCACCAACTGGGATGGACCTTTGATAAAAGAAAAACTAAAAGAACTATTCAAATCCTACAACATGAGAATTGTTGAAGGAGACAGCGAACACAGTCCGGGAGACTATGGCAGCCGCTCGCTATTCGCACCCGGCAAACTGCCTTACGAAACAAATAAGGTTTTTCAGGGCGCTGATAAAGCTGACTGGTCTGTAGGATTCAGAAATGATGGTAATTGCAAAATTTTCTACACATATCCGTATGACATGTATTGTGTTGATGAAAGATATGCTGCAAACATGGACTTGCAAACAAAAATACATAAAATATTTCAAGATAATAATATTAAGTATTCCTGGGCTTATAGTCGCGGTGAGCACGAAAATGAATGTGGCGGGCGTCCTTGGAAGATATATGAACCAGATATAATAGATTCTGAATTTAAAGGAAATCATGATTGCGGACTATCTAAAGTTTATGATGTAAATGAAGCAATTAAGTTAGCACAAGCAAATAATGACCTTGTTATTGCTGCAGGTGATAGCTCGAATGATGCATATATGTTAAATCCCGGAGTTTATTTAAAAAACTATCTTACTGATGAAATTTTAAACAGACATGGCAATATACAATTATTGTATGATCTTGTTAATCCTAAGGATTTAATTAAAGTATTAGACAAAGATCCGGAATTAGCAGAGATTTTTATTAAAATGCCCTTTAGAGGTGTTATAGTGAGACAAAATGACGGTGAAAATAAATTAAAAGCCCTTGAACCTTTTACTAAAGGCAAATATCAAAAAATAGTTATAGTGGATGAAGGTGAACTCCAAAGCGGTATAAAACAATCTATCAAAATGTATTGCGAACAAAATCCGAAATATAAAGAGAAGTTAAGCTCTGATTTGAACAAACAAATTGACCCTGATTCTTCCCCAAATGACGGAGGATCAGGGGGGAGGTATCCCTAAATCTAATGTTTGGAAATATTTATTAGGCGCAATAGGGTTAGTTGGAATAGGCGGAGGAGTATATTTATGGTACAGGAAAAGAAATAAGGATTCAAAAGAAAATGATACAGCCAATCAGCACAGTTCAGAACCCGCAAAATAAAATAAAACTAAAAGAAAATAAAAACTCTGCCAAAAATAATACAATTAGCTTTAAAGCGATTCAGTTTTTAGAAATTGCAAGTAAATATGAACCAATAAAACGAGATTTATTGAAAGAAATCGAATCTTTTATTAAAAATGGTTATAATACATCGTCTCTTGGAAAGGGGCTATTTTCCGAAGTTTTTAGTTTTGATAAGTTTAAAAATATCGTTATAAAAGAACCTTTTGTTTTTGATAATTTTGAGCAAGAGGCGAAGGCATTAAAAGCCTTGCCATCAACACTTGCGAAATCACAGCAATTTGTAGCACGTGCGTATGACGATGATACAGGAAATTACTACTTATTATCAACAAAAGTTAGTGGTGAGTCTCCTTCGGAGTTTTGGGCACCCTGGGATAGAACAAGTCTTAGAGGGCTTTTTAGCGGGCTGTTTGAAATGGATAAAGCAGGTCTTTATCATGGTGATTTGAACAACGGTAATATAAAAATCGATTCAAACGGGGATGTAAATTTTTTAGATTTTCAATGGGGCACAAAAATTGATAAAATAAGATTGTTTGAAAACAATGAAGTTCAATGTATGCCGAATTTTATTCCGATACAGAATTCTCAAATGTTTGAAATGGCAGAAGTGCCATATTATTTAAAGAAACTCGATAACGCAAGTAAAGGTAAAAAGTTCCTGAATGATTATTTGACAGAAAAATCAAAGTATCATGAGCGAAGAGTTAATCATATATACAATATTACAGATAATTGGGCAAATACAAGCGAGATTCCTTATATTAATAAAGCAAAAAGATTTGAAAGCGCACAAGAAGAAATGTACAAAGCTCCAAGCGAAAAAACTTTAAACCTGGAAACATTAAAAATACAATTTTTGAGCGCATTTAGAGAGGCTTCAAAATATTTGGATAAAAATACACATCATAAAAATATTATCCCGTCCGGCTCTTCTTATTTATATGCTTTGAGTTCGGTACAGGCATTAAGAAAAAAGATTGGTGAATTTCAAGAATATGCATATGGGAAAATGGCTGATTATCTGGAAGGGATGAAAGATTATGCAGATTATTGGTACAATAATTTAAAATCCTGGACAAAAAATGCGTTCTATTATCCTTACCGGCATACCAGAAATATGTTGAAAAACTGGGAAACTCTTCACGATTTTAATGATCCGGAAGTAAATATTGAACATTTTGACTCTATGACAAATATCACAAAGCTTGTGGATAAGAATTTTGAAGTAAGTTACACAAGAAATTTTGACTGTGAAAACAGAAATATCGGATATTATATGAATGAGGTAGAGAGATATATCAATGCTACAAAAAACAACAACGCTGCGAAGTCGCATTATGCCTATAATGGACTCATTAAGGCTTATGATAGATTAAAAAAAGCTTATAATGATGAAAAATGGCTGGACGTAATAAATAACTCTCTGCTGTTGATACGAAGATGTGAAGAAATGTATACATATGGCGATTGTTCTTCAGTTCAATCGAATGCTTCCGGTCTTGCCGAAACTGTCTTTAAACAAATTTATAAGGATGTGAATGATTACGGACCTGGGGTTTATACATTTCCCGGCTACAAGAATATGAACGAATTTTCTTAAGAATAAAAAAATCTGCTTAATGTTTAGAGGTATCAAGCAGATTTTTATTAGGAGAAAAAGGAGGAAATTACATATCATAAACAAATCTTTGTCCGGCTGTTCTGTCAAGAGCATCTTGTCTCATAGCCTGAGAAGCAAAGAACATTTGTTTTGCATAACTTTGTATTTCTTGATTATACGCTTTTTGGTCAAATATATTTTCGTATTTTGCAAGATAATCTTCAATAGGGTTAACTATATCTGTAACCATACCGACAGCTGTATCGGCTAACTGTTGTAAAGTTCTTTCACCCAGACCCAGTTCAGCCATTTTTTCGGATAATGTCAAAGATAAAAAGCTTTTAGGTTCAACAGCTTCCCTTGCCTGCTCCTGAAGTTTTGCTTCCATTCTTTCTTCAGCGATAGCATGCTGTTTTGTAGGATCGTACGTATTATGTTTGTACGTCTGTAGGAATGTATTTAAGTTGAACGCTTCTGCCATATCCTTTAGTCCCTATTTCTTGTAATAAGGTTATCGGCATTTTTGTCAAAAACTTTAGAGTTTTTTATTCAACTTTTACAATTCTTTACAAAATCTATGTCGGCATAGCATTAGACGGGCAAAAATCACTTAGAACCGTAAACCTTCCGGTTGTGGACGGTTCTCTTAATGCCCTTGCCGAGGAATTGGTTAATACTATCTGGTTTTGTACGCATTTAAATCCGTCCTGCAAAAACTGTTGTTCATACTTTTCCCCAAGGTTAGTATATCTCTTGGAACGAACAAATAATCCAAACTTTTTCTTTCTCCTCTTTATCTGGTCAAAAGCAAATGTTAAGATTGAATTAATATCAAAATTAATCCAGGAAGATTGAATTATTTCTACTATAAAGTTTTCGTTATCCGAGGTCTGGATAATTATGCATCCCGTGATATTTTTAGTTTTTCTGTCTTCTATTATATATTTGTATTCACTGTAGTATGAAAGACCTTTGAATAAACTTTCTTTAAACTCGGTTGGTTCTTTCCCTAAAAGAGGTCTTAAATGAGGTAACAGTGTTTCGTTATAAAGATTTGCCGCAACCTGAGCATCAGAATTTCGGAACGGACGAAATTCTTTTTTATCATAATCAGAATCCGGAAAATGCTCCACTCTCCATAATTTTTCATATGACATTTGGCTGAAACCGCACTTAGAAACAAACATCGTAAGCAAATCCGGAAGATAATCATCGACTTTTACAAGGACAGAAAAAGCTCCCATGGCTTTGTATTTTGAAACAGCAAACTGTACCAGTTCAGAAGCAACATCATAACAATTTTCTTCAAAAAACAGTTTCTGAATTTCAACCTTTTTCAGTCTCGATTTCAAAGGTGCAACAGTAATAAGTCCTTTGGCAGCTTTTTTATCTTTTAAAACGTAAGACTCGGGAAGGAATTTAAATCTTAATGGTAAAAGATGATGCAGCGGAATAAAAGGATTGAACATTATATGATTAATATAAGTGTCACTAGCACTATTATTCAGGAAAGAAATCATTTCCTGAGTACCCTTTTTATCAAAATAATAAAGCTTTCTTATCTTACTCATAAAAAAATTATAACTGCATATTCTTCCTGTTTCAAGCTTTGCAATTAACAAAAAATTTGTTAAAATTAAAATATAGATTTAGGAGGTTATATGTCAATAGATGATGCTTTGGTAATGATTCTTGCCGGAGGAGAGGGTAAAAGATTGTTCCCGCTTACTCAAGACAGGGCAAAACCAGCTGTACCTTTTGGGGGCAGGTACAGAATTATTGACTTTGTGCTCAATAACTTTATAAACTCCGGATTCTTTAAAATAAAAGTTTTAACTCAATACAAGTCTGACTCATTGAATAAACATATAACCCGGGGATGGTCTCTTTCACCGTTTTTAAATCAGTATGTAGATTTAGTTCCGGCCCAAATGCGAACCGGAGGAAGCTGGTACAAAGGAACTGCAGATGCAGTTTATCAGAATATTTTCCATATCCATGACGAAGATCCTGATTATGTATGCGTATTCGGCGGTGACCATATTTACAAAATGGATGTCTGGCAGATGCTTAAGTATCACAAAAATAACAATGCTGACCTTACTATTTCCGCAATTCCGATTCCTATTGAACAGGCTGGGGAATTCGGAATTATTGAAGTGGACGAAAATTGGAGACTCACAGGCTTTGTAGAAAAACCTCAAACTGCCCCAAAGGCAATGCCAAATAATCCGAAAATGTGTCTGGCTTCTATGGGAAACTATATTTTTGACAAAGAAATACTGGTTAATGCTTTGGAAGAAGACTCAAAGATTGGGGCTTCAAACCACGATTTTGGTAAAAATGTAATTCCAATGCTTTTAGGACAAGGCAAGAAAATTTATATATATAATTTTGCGGATAACGAGTTTGAAGGAATGACTCCGAAAGAAAAAGGCTACTGGAGAGATGTCGGGTGCATCGATGCATACTGGCAGGCCAATATGGATTTATTAGATTATGAACCTGAACTCAATTTATATTCCAAAGACTGGCCGATAAGAACCTTTAATTACAATTACCCTCCTGCTAAATTCATCTGGCAGGAAGGAGACAGAGTCGGAATGGCAACAAATTCTATGGTTTCGGAAGGTTGTATTGTTTCAGGCGGTATGCTCTCAAAATGCGTACTTTCCCCGAAAGTTAAAATAAACAGTTATTCTCAGGTAACTGATAGTATTTTAATGGAAAATGTTAACATTGGCAGGTATTCCGAAATAAGAAAAGCTATTATTGATAAGAATGTTGACGTGCCTCCTTATACAAAAATCGGGGTAAACAGAGAAGAAGACCTTAAAAGAGGGTTCTATGTATCGGAGGGCGGAGTTACAGTTGTTCCTAAAAATGCACGGCTGTAACAAAACTTATAATACAGGCAATTTTTTATTTCAAAATTTCTTTATAAATATATAGGGGAATTTAATAGGAATATTATGACTGAACTTAGCGTAACACCATCAGTTATTAAAGATTCGCTTGACATAATGACTTTACAAGAAAATGGAAATGTCGGCGGGTTAAAAGAGAATTTGTTCAATCCGATAGCATTAGGTTTCGGCACTATAGGTGCGTACCACGCTTATCGAAACAATTCCGGAATCTATTTGTCAAGATGCGAAAATCAAGCTGCAAGAAAAAGTTTAAGCAAGCTTATGGAAATTGATACTGCTTATTTGAATAAAATGTGTGCTTCGCCGAATCTTGCAATTTCAACACGTGCTCAGCTTTTGCAAGGACAGATAAATATTGCCAAAAGAGCGGGTATGACAGGCGAAATGGCTGAAAACCTTTTAAAGGAATTTGAAATATTATCAAAACAATACTATAAAAGCGGACTCGGGAAAGTTGCACTAAAAGCTCCTGGATTACACAGAGCCTGGAAATCTCAAGGCGGTAAATCAATGATGATTTTTGGATTTGCAATGGAATTAATGAATATAATTCCTGCATTCAAAGAATCAACAGCATCAGGCTTGAAACAAACCGGAAAGTCTGTTGTTAAAACAGCTTTGAATACCGGAGGATGGGTTGCCGGTGCAGCAGCCGGGGCGGCTATAGGCTCAGTTCTTCCGGGTGCAGGAACCGTAGTTGGCGGAGTAATTGGTGCTATCGCAAGCTTCCTCGGAGGGTCTCTCGGGATGTTCGGTGCCGATAAACTGTCTGAGACAATCGGGTTAACTAAAAGTGAAGCCATTACAGCTTCTAATAAAGAAATAGAAAAACAGAATTCACAAATAGCAGCTTCGCTTGCTTCGGGCGAAGAAACGTACTTACAAACTTACGCAGATTATCTGAACAGTTGGGTCACAGAAAACGGCGTACTGGGTAGCGATGGAAAGGTAAAAGATAATCTCCCGAAAGATATTCAGGAAAAATATAATCAATTGATGGGAACCGCACAAACACTCGGGCTTGTTATGGCTTAGAAATATTGTTATCTTTTCGAGTATCTTCAACCCAAATAAGAGTAATTTGCTGAGGTATCGTGAACGGATTAGAAGTCAGCTTGTCATACTTATTTATTTTTCTATTCAAAATTTTAAAGAATTGGTGCATTTTCATACCTATATAGTTACATTGAAAGTAAACCTGCAAATCACCTTTAAAGGTAATTTATCGGTGTTTATTATAGGACTTTTTGCCTAGGATATATTTCTTCTGCAATATAAAAGACTTATTTTTTATTCCGGTGAAACGAAGTGAAAGTCCGGAGAGCAATATATTTGTTGACCAAGTTACTCGAGCACGTAAAAGGTTACAGGCTCCGCATACAGCAGCTATTTCGCCGGAAGCCCAAAGGATATAGAAAAACAATTGCGTGTTTTTCAAAATAAATATGGTGTTACGATATCTGTTTTACAAATCGTTACAAATAGTGTATACTAACAAAGTAAGCATAAGAAGTAAGAGGAAGTTTTATATGAACAATATTGTTATCTATTCTGCCAAGCCAAGACCTGAACTTGAAGCGGTACTTGCTGATATTGATGAAGCGGATGTCAGAACGGTTGATATTCAGCAAATGAAGGATTACGCTGTTATTAATCCGTCGCTAATGATTGTAGAAAATATTGATTTGGCAAAAGATGCGTTAATGACTAACAAATTCCCTTGCCCGATTTTATTTTTAGGTCAGGTAAGACGTGATGTAACCGTTAGAGCTGAAGGCTTTGATTTTATAGAAAATGTTGCTAATAAAGATGAACTAATTGTTCGTGTTAATGCTTTACTTAAAATAAAAGCATTGAAAGATAAGCTGGAAAGAGTGAGTACAACGGATGATTTAACAGGCCTTCATAACAGAAAATACTTACAGGAACGTTTGGAAGAAGAAATATCTCGTTCAAGACGTTACGGAACTAAGCTTTCCTGCATTTTGTTTGATATTGACTTCTTTAAGGTCGTTAATGATATGTACGGATATGAATGGGGTGATATTCTTTTAAGAAATATCGCAAATAAATTATCCGCAATGATAAGAAAAGAAGATATTTTGACCCGTTACGGCGATGAAGAGTTTCTTCTTGTTCTTCCGAATACATCTGAAGAGAATGCATTTTTATTTGGTGAAAGATTCAGAAGAGAAGTTGAGAAGATGGAATTTATTCCGGCGGGTGAAGAAGAACCGCATAAAGTTACGGTTTCCGGCGGTATTTCAACATATCCTTGTATGCCTGATGTTGAAGAAGATGCAAATACTGTTATAAGATATGCCGAACATGCTCTTTATAATGCAAAACACAGAGGTAAAAATAAAATTATACAATTCTCACAAATGAATTTGGAGATGTAAAAATTAGAAAAGACTGCTTGATGAAAGCGGTCTTTCTTATATTTCGTATTTTTTTACCAGCTCTGTACGATAACGCTTGTACTGGTTATTTAGTTCTGTCATATCAATAGCTTTATTAATAGCATGAATAGCATTTTCGTAATCTTTTATCTGTTCATAAGAATATGCAAGATAGAAATATGCAAAGGGAGTGTTTTCAATTTCCGCCTGATGCTTGATTGCGTGGACTCTTTTAATATCAACTTTGTTTTTTAAATCCCTGTATAGTGCTAAATCTTCTTCTGCACCCTTTGTGTCACCGAGTGCATTTTTTATTTTGCTTCGTTTTTCGTAAAGAAAATAAGCTCTTTCATCTCCGCAAACTTCATTTATTGCAAGGTTTATATATTTTAATGACTCTCCTTTATCAGAATAATAGTACCTGTCTGATTGAGCCATATATTCTTTCATTTTATCGGTACTAACCAGAGAAGAATCAAAGGAGTAGTTTATCGTTATGACTTCCCTTGAACTTTGTTCCGGAAACTTTCCGAAAGGCTCGGAACGTTTTAAAGCATCGAGAGCTGATTCATCAAAAATTTCATTCCCTGAGCTTTCAAGAATCTTTGAAGAAATTATCCTTCCGCTGCGGTCAAGCTGAAAAAGAACGCTAACATGTCCTTCCTGAATAACATCAGGAGGATGCCAGTTTTTTTGGATGTTTTCTCTTACAGATACCATGTATGGTGCGAAGTCTGCTCTTGCAGTTCTGTATACAGCAGGTTGTGAACTCGCTAAACCGTAAGAATCAGCACTTGCAGGAAGTGCTAATAACAACGATAAACTTAATAAAAACCCCGCTTTACCCATATAACTATTTTATTTGAAATTATGTTTAAAGACAAGATTGTAAAGGTCTCTTGCTGATATTTTTGATTTATTTTAAAATATGGTTGTGAGGGCAAATTTATGAAGAAGTTTTTAATAATTTTATTTATGCTTGCAGCTCTTCCTGTATTTGCGGATACGATGCCGTTTTATATGAGCTCTGTTCCTAAAGAAGCAATAGGTCTTTATCAAACGGACGAAGATATCACAATTTATACTCACCCCGAGGCTAACAGCGGGATTATTAAAAAGATGACTTTTTCATATAATCCGGAAACAATGCCTGATAATGTGTTTGCAGTTCTTATAAATGAAAAGAAACTTGGATTTCTCTATGTTTCGGATATAGGTGATGAAGGCTGGGTTGAAGTTGTTTATGACCGTGCTACGGGAGCTAAAGGCTGGGTAATGACTAAAGATAGGATGCAGTTTTTACCCTGGCTGAATTTTTATAATCTGTATGGCAGAAAATATGGTCTTAGATTTTTGAAAGACGTGCCTGATGATTTGGAAGTTTTGCATTCAAAGAGTGAAGATATGTCTCAGACAGTTGCAAAGCTCAGGTATGTGAAACAAATGAGACTAACAAAAATGAGCGGGAACTGGGCGCTGGTGTCGGTTTTTGATATTGATAAAACTCCTAAAATGGGCTATCTTAGATGGAGAGGAAATGACGGAACAATTTACGCTTTTCCGAATATAAAATAGTCTGTCTAAACGGTGTTTCAAAGATTCTAAATTCCTTATCCCCCCTTGAAACTTACTGTTTTTTTTTGTAGAATATTTTTATACATATGTAAGAAGAGGAATTTTATAAATGTTCGAACGTTTTACCGAAAAAGCAATCAAGGTTATTATGCTTGCTCAGGAGGAAGCTCGCAGGCTCGGCCATAATTTTGTAGGAACAGAGCAGGTTCTTCTGGGTCTTATAGGAGAAGGTACCGGAATTGCTGCCAAGACACTAAAATCTATGGGGGTTAATCTAAAAGATGCTCGTATAGAGGTTGAGAAAATTATCGGCAGAGGCTCTGGGTTTGTTGCTGTTGAAATACCGTTTACTCCAAGAGCCAAGAGAGTGCTGGAACTTTCCTGGGATGAGGCAAGACAATTAGGCCATAATTACATAGGAACGGAACATCTGCTTCTCGGGCTTATTCGGGAAGGTGAGGGCGTTGCTGCAAGAGTGCTTGAGAATCTTGGTGTGGATTTGAATAAAGTCAGAAGCAATGTTGTTAAAATGCTTGGTGATTCAAAACCGCAAACAGCATCAAGCGGTGCCGGTACAGGCTCAAGCTCATCTTCTTCACAGGCAAGTAAAGTAAAAACTCCGAGTCTGGATGAGTTCGGTACAGATTTAACTCTGGCTGCATCAGAATTAAGATTGGATCCTGTTGTCGGAAGAGAAAAAGAAATAGAACGTGTTATTCAGATTCTTGCAAGAAGGACAAAAAATAATCCTGTACTCCTTGGTGAACCTGGTGTCGGTAAAACGGCAGTTGCAGAAGGGCTTGCAATAAGAATCGTTAACAGTGAAGTCCCTGATATTTTAGAAAATAAAAAAATTATTCAACTTGATATGGGATTATTAATTGCAGGTACAAAATACAGGGGTGAATTTGAAGAACGTCTTAAAAAGATTATGGATGAAATTCGCCAGGCAGGAAATGTTATCCTTGTAATTGATGAGATGCATACTCTTATCGGCGCTGGGGCTGCTGAAGGTGCAATTGATGCCGCAAATATTTTAAAACCGGCTTTATCAAGAGGCGAGATTCAAGTAATCGGTGCTACAACATCCGATGAGTACAGAAAGTATATTGAAAAAGACTCTGCACTTGAAAGAAGATTCCAGCCGGTTATTATTGAAGAACCTTCAATAGATGAAACGATTGAGATTATAAGAGGTTTGAAACCTAAGTATGAGGAACACCATAACCTTATAATTTCTGATGAAGCAATTGTTGCGGCTACAAAACTGTCGAGCAAGTATATTAATGACAGATTTTTACCGGATAAAGCAATTGACGTAATAGACGAAGCAAGTTCAAAAGTAAGGCTGAAAGTTTGTACTCTTTCACCTGAAGGAAGGGAGCTTGAAAAAGAACTTAAAGAAATTATAAAAGAAAAAGAAGACGCAATCAGAAATCAGGAATTTGAAAGGGCATCTTCTTTAAGAGATGACGAAGCTAATATGAAAGACAAAATTCGTGAAGTCTCAGAAGAATGGCGTCGTCAGAATGATGCAAACAAACCAACGGTTACGGAAGATGATGTAGCTGAAGTTGTTGCAACGATGACAGGTGTCCCTGTAACCAAGCTTACGGAGGGTGAAAGCGAAAGACTTCTTAAGCTTGAAGAAACCCTTCATAACAGAGTTATCGGACAATCGGATGCAGTTACTGCTATATCAAAGGCAATCAGACGTGCAAGAGTCGGCTTAAAATCTCCAAACAGACCTATAGGAAGCTTTATTTTCTCAGGTCCTACCGGTGTGGGTAAAACAGAGTTAGCTAAAGCACTTGCGGAAGCTATTTTTGGCAGTGAAGATAATATGATAAGGGTTGATATGTCAGAATTTATGGAAAAACATTCAACCGCAAAACTTATCGGTTCACCTCCGGGCTATGTCGGGTATGACGACGGCGGACATCTGGCAGAACTCGTCAGAAAGAAACCGTATTCAGTTATTTTGTTTGACGAAATCGAGAAAGCTCACCCTGACGTATTTAATATAATGCTCCAAATTCTTGATGACGGGCGTTTGACCGATGCGAAGGGCAGACATATTAATTTCAAAAATACAGTAATCATAATGACCTCAAATGTTGGTGCAAGTATGATTACAACTCAGGGTAAATTAGGTTTTTCAACAGCAGAAACTGCAAAGCAGGATAAGTATGAAAAACTCAAAGAGACGGTAAATGAAGAACTTAAGAAAGCCTTTAGACCAGAGTTCCTGAACCGTATTGATGATATTATAGTATTCTCACACCTGAGCAAGGAAGAAATTCGTCAGATTGTGGATTTGATGATGAAAGACCTCTTTAAACGTCTTTCTGAAAGAGATTTGTCAATCGAAGTTACTGACGAAGTCAAAGATTATCTTGCAAAAGACGGCTATAGTGAAGCTTATGGTGCGAGACCTCTTCGCCGCTTGATTCAAAAGAAAATAGAAGATCAGCTTGCGGAAGAAATCTTGACAAATGCTTACCAGCCCGGAGATACAATTCTTTTGAAACTTGAAGATGACAAAATTGTATTTGAAAGAAAAGCCGGAGATGCTAAGCCGGAAGGCAAGAAAGAGGAAACTTCGCAGGAATCGTAATATAAATTGAATTAAGAGACCGGGGCTTGAGTGTAACTCAAGCCCCGGTTGTCATATACATTTTTTCTAACTGAACAGCTTTAATTCTTAGCTCTGCAAAAATGTGAAAAAAACTCCTTTATGTTATAATATCTCTAAACCAGAATATAAAAGGAGAAAAACAATGTCTTTAAGAAACGAACGGGTGCGAAAAGAGCTTATGAGAGATATCTCAGAGATTTTAAGACGTGAGGTAAGAGGGCTTGAAGGCGTTGTATCTGTTGTAGATGTTGAAGTTTCTCATGATAATTCGTATGCAAAGGTTTTTTATAGCGTTTTAGGTTCACCTGAGCAGGTAGAAAAAGATAAAGAAATAATAGAAAAGAATACCGGCAAAGTACGTTATGAAGTCGGAAAACGTATAAGGCTCAGAGTAACTCCGGAAATTAAGTTTATTTTTAGTGATGGACTTGAACAAGGTTCAAGAGTAATTGACCTTATTGAAAAGATTTCTAAAGGAGAAATTAAATAGGGGTAAATAGTTTAGTGTAAATACACGACTACCCGGAGGTTGTTTTTGGAGAATAAACTTTTTGGAGGAATAAATATATATAAACCGGAAGGAATGACATCGCATGATGTTGTTTCTGTTTTAAGACGGCTCACGGGGGTAAAACAAATCGGGCACGCAGGGACTCTTGACCCTTTTGCAAAAGGTGTGCTTCCTGTTTTTATAGGTAAAGCTACAAGGCTTATTGAATATTTGGATGATGATAAGGCTTACGCGGCTGTTGTTCAGTTCGGGAAATCAACTACAACCTACGATATTGAAGGAGAGTTTGTCAAAAGTTCAAATAAGAAAGTATTTGAAGAGGAAATTAAAGAAGCTCTTGAAAATTTCAAAGGTGAAATAGAGCAGATTCCGCCTGTATATTCTGCAATTAAAGTTAAAGGAAAAAAACTTTACGAATATGCAAGAAGAGGTGAGAATGTTGAAATTAAGCCCAGGAAAGTTGTTATAAACGATTTGAGAATAGAATCTTTCAATGAAACAACACAGTCTTTAAAACTTTATATTAACTGCTCCAAGGGAACATATATCCGTTCGATAGCAAATGATTTAGGAGAAAGCTTAGGTTGCGGCGGGTATTTAACAGAACTTGTAAGAGTGAGGGCAGGTAAATTTTTAATTGAGAATTCTGTTAAGCTTGAAACTTTAAAATCAAAAGAGGACGTTGAAAGAAACTTACTTTATCCTCTTGAGTATTTAGATTATCCAAGATATGAATTAAATGAATCGGAAAAAGAAAAGGTTTCGTATGGAATTTCAATAAATATTGAATCAGATGACGGACTTTACGTTCTTACTTACGACGATAAAATTGCTGCCATATGCAAAATCCAAAATCAAAAATCAAAATTGGAGAAGGTCTTTATATAAAAAGTAATTCAAAAATGTATCCCTATTGATGAATTGAGCTAAATATGCTATAATTAACCCGTGTTTATTTGCAAATGGAGGAATATTAATGGTTGAGAAGTATTCAGATTCTGATTTTGAGACTCTTTTAGCCAAGTATGATTACAATTTCAAAAGGGGAGATATTGTAAATGGAGTCGTGTGTGCTTATGAATCTGACGGAGCTATAGTAGATATTGGCGCTAAATGTACTGCGTTTGTTCCCGGCTACGAAGTTTCCTCTGACAGAAAAGCAAGAGTTGAAGATGTTTTAGAAAAAGGTAAAGAATATGAGTTTTTAATCACACAAGATTGTGATGAAAATGGCAAATTCACTCTTTCTTATAAGAAAGTACACCTCGCACACACCTGGGAAGAGCTTGCTAAAATTAAAGAAGCAGATGAAACTATTTCAGTTACAATTTCTCAAATTGTTAAAGGTGGTTTAATTGCTGATATTTCAGGGGTTCAAGGGTTTATTCCTCAAGGTCAGCTTTGTGCAAGAGAAACTATTTGTAATGTAGGTGATAAAATTGATGTTAAAATCCTTACACTGGATAAATCACAAAATAATTTGATTCTATCTAATAGAAAAGTATTTGAAACAAATATGGCTGAAACCCGCAAGAATGTATTTGCGCAGATTGAAGTTGGTCAGATTGTTAAAGGTGAAGTTGTAAGAATCACTGATTTTGGTGCTTTTGTTAATATCGGTGGAGTTGACTGTCTGCTTCCGCTTTCTCAAATTTCCTGGAAGTGGGTTGAGCATCCGACAGACCTGTTGAAAGTCGGGCAGGAAATCAATGTTGAAATCATTGATGTTGACTATGATAAACAAAGAATCAGCTTGAGCCTTAAAAATACGGAGCCTGACCCATGGATTAAAGCAGAGGAAGAACTTAAAGAAGGCGATATTAAAGAAGGTATAATTACACGTATAAAAGCTTTTGGTGCATTTGTTGAGGTGCTGCCAGGAGTTGAAGCTCTTCTTCCTCAGTCTGCTCTTGCAGAATATCAGAATCAGAATAATTGCATTTTGAAAAACGGTGATAAAATTAATACTAAAATTATTAAATTTAACCCGAAAGATAAACGTATTTCTTTAGGTTTGCCTACGGATGATACTCCAGCTGCTGAATAACAGATTTAACAGCTTCGGGGTCCAGTCCTACAATATTTTCAAAACTTCCTTCATATTTGTCTAAAAAATTTGGAGGAAGTTCTTGTATGCCGTAACTTCCCGCTTTATCCAGCGGGTTGAAGTTATCAATATAATAATGAATTAATTCATCAGACAAGACCTTAAATCTCACGTAGCTGGTTGTTGAGATAAGAGCGGCACGATTAGTTTTTGTATTAATTCCGCATAAAGAAGTCACAACGGAATGTGTTCTGCCCGATAAAGATTTAAGCATGTTAAATGCATCATCTTTATTTTTCGGTTTACCAAGAATTTTATTATCCAATACAACTACAGTGTCTGCTCCGAGTACAATTTCATCTTTACCTACACGTTTCACAACATCTAAGGCTTTTTGTGTTGCTAAATCTTCAATTATATCGTACGAAAAAATGTCAGTGTCTCTTTTTTCTTCGTAATTTGAAGGAATTACTTCAAATTCCAGATTCAAATCTTTTATTATTTGTTTTCGCCTTGGAGAATTGGAGGCAAGAATAAGCTTAACCATTCAGATTCCTCTGAGCTTTTTCTATTTCAGATGCTCCCCGGGAAGTAAATCCTATGATTGAATGTCTTGATTTTTTTACAATAGTATTATCATCATAATGTTTATTAAAGAGCGTTATATATTTATCAATTTTTTTTAGAATACAACCCCAGCTTTTAAAGAAAGGTTTTCTCCAATCAGTTATTTGTCCTGTTTTATTGTTAATAACTACCAGGACTTTATCTCCGAAAGCAAACATAGAGTCTTTTGTCATCTGCTGATCTGCAGGTATTTTATCAAAAAACATTCTTGTGTCAGTAAAGGAATTTTTCTTAATACTAATTTTATTTGTAACAGTGGAACAAAAACCCATTCCGTCCGTGCGGGTTACTGTTTCTGAATTCATTCTTGTTAATAGATTTTTTACTCCTTCAAGTTGCTTAGGACTTAAAAAACGTGTTTTTGCCTGAAAAGCAGGCTGCGAAATTTGTTGAATTTTCATTATAAACTCCTTAAATTTAATATCCGTTTGTTATAAATTCTCTGTTTCTGAAGTTTGCACCCAGAGATTTAGCTATTTTTTCACATTCAGTGGTATTTATATTATGTTTGTTATCAAATCCTGTTACTACAGATGCGGTTGTTCTAATGCCCGAATCTGTACAAGCTTTGATAAACTTTTTAACTTCTTCGTATGCATTTTCTATTTTAGGATTGCAGATTTCATTATACTCGGTTGCTGTGTCTGAATTTAAACTTACAGAGGCCTCATCAAGCAGACCTTCAAATTCTTTGATTATATTTGTTTTATAAATAGCATTTGCATGACCGTTTGTATTAACTCTTATTTTTATATCCGGATAATTTTTTCTTAAATATTCGCAAAAAGCTTTCATCATATCTTTTTTGAGAAAAGGTTCCCCATATCCACAAAATACTACATTTTTGGCAGAAGGAAATTTCTTGAACTGGGAAATAATATCATCCAGAGTGTAATTGTCGTCATGCCACATCTCAGCGCCACAGACATCATCTTTCTGACTTCTAAGACAAAAAGTGCAAGAATTTGTACAGGCATTTGTAAGATTTACATAGACCGTTTCAGGATTCTTTTGATTATCTATTGAATAAACCAGAGTATACATATGATTATTATACCTCAAATAAAATTTATTTGATTTTTTTCAAAGCAGAAATGAAATTAAAGTGTTCGACATCTCCATCCACGGTTGTTAAAAATACTTGCGCCTTTTCTTCATCTCCCTCTGAAAGCGGAGGAATGAGTGCCAGCTCTGCAGCATAGTAATTAGCATCATTAGAATTCCCAAGAGAACTCCTGTTTGCCAGGCTGTTGAGGGAAAAGTTTCTTAAAAAACCTTCAAGACCTTTATTTTTGTTTGTGAATTTAGTATAAATTCTTAATGAAGCATCTCTTGTTTCCAAGTCAAATCTACCCATAATAAGAGTGGAAAGCTGTGCTGCGGAAGATTTGATTTGCATTCTCTCAACGACATTATTTTTAATATCCAAAACTCCTGAAATTTTATCAAACCTGCCTTCCGGAATATTAACGAGGTCAAATAATGTTGACGGACTAATCATTGCCATAGGATTTCTGAACAGAGATACAAAATTAAGTGCATACTCAACAAGTCCGACTTTTTGGATAGTTCCGTTATTGATAGAAAATCTCATCATGCCGTCAAGTTTAAAATCTTTATCTGCTGTTAAATCAATAATACCGCTGGCTTTTCCTGTTATTTCACGTTTAAGACTCAATAAAGCCGTAGCAATTTTATCAGAATCAACATCTTTGACTCCGAGAGTAAAACGGAAAAAGTTTTTAACTAAATCACATCTTACCTTAACAGAGGAGTGCCCGTCTGCGAACTCAAAACGGTTCGAATCAATGCTTAAATGACCGTCTTTATCCAGAGAAGCCGCAGCCTTTAAGTTGCCGAAATCAATTTCTTTAAACTTTCCTTTATCTAAAGTAAAAACGGCTTTATTAATAACAACAAGCCCCGGAACAAATGCCGGCATGGCCTCGTCCCCTGCAGAGGTTTCTGTTTCGTTTTCCATTGCATTTATAAATTCTTCTTCAGCCTTTGTCTTATCTTCCTGTGCAACCGGCTGCTGTTTTTGCGGTTCCAACAGCCGCCCGAGGTCAATTTGGTCGATACTTAGTTTTACACCTTCAATTACAATCGGGAATGTTATTTCGTTTTGAATACTTCCCCCAAAGGTGTAGTTTGAACGTCTGAACTTGCCTTTAGAAAAGAATAACAGGCGGTTCCTTGTTGTTTTAAAATTCCCTTCTTTTATAAATAATCTGGCAGATGGGATTATAACTTTTTCAGCTTTAAGGTTCCCTTTAAGTACCGGATGTTTCCCTCGGTCTATCCATTCTAGATTCCCTGAAATTAAGCCCTTTCTGAAGACTTTTTGACCTAGAAATACATTTAAAAATTCACTGGGAAGCGGTTTGGGAATATCAAATCCAAAATCCAAAATTTTGGAATTTTGAGCTAAATCTACATTTCCGCTTAAGGTTAAAATAGGTTTAACTTTGCTGTTTTTATTTATTTCTGAGGCAATATAATATTTAATATTTTCAATATTTAAAATGTTTCCGATAAGGTGCATATTACATACAATTGCGCGGTCATAGTTAACCGGACTGAGGGATGAACCCTCAAGCAGGATGTCGTTTCCTTTTGTTAAAAGAGCCATGTAATTAACATCAATGTTGTTGTATTTTGATAATATTTCAACTCTTGTCCCTGCGGGTTTATTGCCGGTCATTGTGACATTTATTCCAATTAGTTTGGATAAATAATTTCTTGTAAAATCATCTGTCATTACAGTGTCGACAGTGATTTTTGTATCAACTGATTTATAATAATCTGTTATTGTTCCATACAGATTAAGTTTATTTTCTATTTTTTCTCCGTAATACCCGTTAAAATCTTTTAGAGTGATGAGCTCAGGAGTCATTGTAATCTTTCCGCCTGTAACTCTGACCGGCATTGAAGACAGTGAACGCATATTAAAGAATCCGTTTTTAATATTTATATCACCGTCTAACCCTTTTTTAGTCATTAAAATATCAAAATCAACAAACCCCTTTAAATTCCGGGTTTCTGCTAAAATTTCACTTCCGTTGGCAAGTATCAGGTTTAATCCCAGAATATCAGCTCCGTCTTCTATATTAAAGTTTTTGGATTCTGCTTTTATGGCAAATCCTTTTTTACCGGCAATAGATTTTAAAGTAATATTTGAATTATTAATCTTAATCGGGCAGTCTTTTATAATAAGTCGTTTTTTATCCGTATAAAAATTGTTATTGTCATTAAGAGCAATTTTTGTTGTATGGCTGCCTTTTGTAAGCAAAACATCAATGTCAAATCTTATATACTTAGGATTTCGTTTTTCCTCAATAAGCATGTTTTTGCCAAGAAGTTTAAGTTTAACATCTCTGGATAAAGATGTTAATATTTCGCATTTGTTTATGTAGAATTTGGAATTTAATATACTAAGTTTAAACGGAAAAGGTTTTGCATCTTCTTCTTTTTTATCTGTATTTGCAGGAACAAGTGCCATAAGCTTATCTATATCTGCATAAACAGAATCTATCCCCAGTTCTTTGAATGTAATATTTCGGTTAAAAATCAGTCCGTAGGTAAAATCTGTTTGAAAATCTTTTACAATTAAAAGATTTTCTCCGTCTTTTTTGAGCGTAATATTATCACATCTTATAATTAAGTGCGGCAGGATACTTGTCTTGAGCAGAGGATTTTCTACCGTTAAGTCAACTCCCAATTCTTTAGATATAATTTCTTTTACCTTATTTATTGTAAAATCACTTGTAATTATTTTAGGAAGCAAAAGTATATAAAATAATACCCATAAAATAGTAAATACAACAATTATAGATAAAAACAGCTCAATAATTCTTCTTTTTTTCATAAATTAACCCTCAAAAAAATTATAGCATAGAGATATAAATGACGTCTTTTTTCATTTGTCATTTTTTCCATCCGGTAAGAAAGAGGTCAAGATAAAAAATTTAAAATAAAATTTTATGCTATTATATCAGTATGAAAAAATTTCTTTCCGTTTTAATAAGTTTCTTTTTTATATTATCACCGGTAATAGCTGCATCGGATGTGCAAATTTATAGTGATGATTCAGGAAAGTTTGGGCTGAAGAGTGAAAATAATGTTATAACCGAAGCTGATTATAAAAAATTAATAAGGCTCGGGGATAATGCTTTTATTGCATTTAAAAGAAGTAAATACGGACTTATTTCTAAAGACGGAGACGTATTGGTTGAGTTTAAATATACGCACGCTGCCAGAATTTTGGGTAAGTATGCAAAACTAAAAAACGGTAAAGGTTTTGGTTTGTATGATGAATATGGAAAAACTATTATCCCGCAAGAACAAGATACAATAGATTTACTTTTCGGCGGAATGTTTCTTGTATCAAAGAATTATAAATTTGGTGTAAGAGATAAAGACGGTAATGTTTTGATAGATTATGTTTGTGACGATATTTATATGCCAAAACCGAATATAATGAGGGTTAAGTACAACGGAGAATGGTACGAAATTGAGCAGGTAAGCGCAGAAACACTCTCTCTTCCGGATGATGTAAAAAATATTAAAACGGATAAATCTTTTAAAATAACAAAACTTGTAACCAGCCCGGGAGCAGCATCAAAATATTCTATAGTAACTGCTACAGATTATACACTGAAAGTATTTTCATCAATTTCGCCTGCATATGAGGCAACAATTGATGAGTTGATGCTTTCACAAGGAGCAGAAGCAATTTCTATTTTTATGAAAATCGGCTGGCTTCCTAAATTTCCTGTTGTTTACGTGAAGAACTATATAAAAATATTAAGGAATCCCGATAACGGTCCGCTTTCGGATGTTAAAGATTCTATAAAGCAGGAGTTTTAATAAGTTTAATTGAAAAGGTGCCGGTTTGAACAATATTCAAACCGGCACCTTAAAAAGTTAGAGATTAGTCTATTAAAACAATAGGTTTAATCAAATCTCTCGGTTTATCTTTCATAAGCATTAAGGCGGGTTCTACATTTTCTAATCCACGGAAAGTATGTGTAATAAGTTTTTCCGGATGAATTCTGTGAGTCATAACAAGTCGTGCAAGTTTTTCTGAGCGTAAACGTCCTCCCGGCATTAAGCCGCCAACGATTTGTTTATGCCCCATTCCGCAGCCCCATTCGGTACGTGGAATTTTTATATATTCACCCTCACCAAGGTAATTAACGTTGCCGATTTTTCCGCCAGGTTTAAGCATACGGATAGCCTGATCGAAGGTATCATTATCTCCGCCTGCTACAACAATCCGGTCTACACCTTTACCGTGGGTTTTGTCCATAACCTGTTCAACGATATCACCTTCACGGTAGTTGATAATGTCTGTTGCGCCAAATTCTCTTGCAAGATCGGCACAATTTTTTCTTGAACCTACTGCATAAATGTTTGCAGCACCTCTGATTGCAGCAGCTGCTACCGACATAAGTCCGACAGGGCCAATACCGATTACCACAACATTGTCACCAAATTGAACATCAGCAAGTTCTACTCCGTGGAAGCCTGTCGGCACCATATCACTTACCATACAAGCAGCTTCCAGACTCATTCCTTCAGGAAGATGGGCGAGATTTCCGTCAGCATCATTTACATGGAAATATTCGCCGAAAACACCATCTTTGAAGTTAGAAAATTTCCAGCCGGAGAGCATTCCGCCTGAGTGCATAGCATAACCTTCTTGTGCTTCAAGAGAATTCCAGTCAGGAGTGATTGCAGAAACCAGAACTTTGTCTCCGGGTTTGAAATCTTTAACAAGATTGCCTACTTCAACAACTTCACCAACAGCCTCGTGTCCTAGAATCATGTTGTGCCTGTCTCCGATTGCACCTGCCCAGACTGTGTGAACATCTGATGTGCAAGGTGCAAGTGCCAGAGGCTTACAAATTGCATCATACGGCCCGCATTTCGGGATATCCTTAGTAATCCAGCCGGTCTGACCTATTGTCAGCATCGCAAAACCTTTCATAAACACCTCCTTTACGTGTTTAACTAATCTCTATGTTTGCAGAAAACTTTAAAATTTATATGTTAATAATAGCATATTTTATAAGAGTTTACAATTTACCATTTTCCGAAATGCATTTTTTGTTTTGCCTGATATAGGACTTGTTCAATCCCGGGTTTGTCATCGGCCGGATAACCGAGACCTATGTAGCACGGGAGCATATAATCTTCCGGTGTCCCAACGGCCTTTGCAGCATTTATTCCTTCCTCTCCAACCGGAATCCGCATAGAACAGGCGAGTCCTTCTGCTGTTGCGGCCAAGAATATGTTTTCAATTACACACCATATTGAAGAAATAGGGTTAAGAGAACTTACCGATGTCGGGTTCATAACGCCGGTGTTAGATTTGAAAAACGGTAAAATTATATGTGATGCATTATAAAGCATAGAATATTGCTTCGGCATTGCAATTGCATATTTTTTGCTGCGGAGTACCATTAATCAGAGTATTTTTTAATATTTCAAGAGTGGGTTCAATGCCCTGTTTAACAAATTGGAGCGCATTTTCTTTATCTTTTTTATCTTGCAGTATAACAAATTCCCAGTTTCTTAAATGATCATGCGTAGGAGCTTGCAACCCTGCATTAAGAATTCTTTCCAGAATTTCTTCCGGAACGGTTTTATTTTTAAAATCACGTACGATTCTTCTTTTATAAATAGCATCATATAGTTCCATAAAACCTCCTGTTAACATATATCCTGACGGAACAATATTTTTAAATTCCACCAAACAATTTTATATAAAATTGTTGAAAAACAAAAGACCTTATAATAAAATACTATCAAAATTTAATAGTAATGTTTTCTAGGGTTCCGCATTGTGAAAATGGTCTGGTCCGAGAGAAAACTCACAAATTGTGAACACGGAAGGATAAAAACCTGGGAGATGATGTTTCTCTCAGGTTTTTTATAGAAAAAGGAGAAAATATCAATGCATTGGTTTTATTTATTTATTGCAGGTTTGTTTGAAATCAGCTGGGCTGTAGGTTTAAAATTTTCTCAAGGGTTCAGCCAGATAATACCTTCTGTATTAACTGTTATATTCATGATTGCAAGTTTTTATTTTTTGGCACTTGCTCTGAAAAATTTACCATTGGGAACCGCTTACGCTATTTGGACAGGTATTGGTACAATTGGTACTGTGATTTTTGGGATATTACTGTTTAAAGAGCCTGTTACTGCAATGAGATTGGTTTGTATAATGCTTATTGTATGTGGCATTACAGGGTTGAAATTGTTAACAAATTGATTTTGAGATTTACAAATGCTGTTATAGGTGATAAAATTATTTCTCAAAAGGAGTGTGTGTATGAAAATATTATCCGTTAATCCGAGTCCGGTTGAGCCGAAGACTCAATTAAGTACGTGTTTTAGAGGTCTGTGGGGGAAACCTGAAAATTCAAGTGTCGGAAATGATTATGTATATGTTTCTTCTTCAACAAAAAATTATTTTCCTTTTAAAGATGAAAATATAAAAAATCCGGAAGAACTTAGTAAAGTGCGTGAAAAATGGTCAGTAGCAGGGGCTATAATGTGGGATTTTGACAAAACAGCTATCCATCAGCCTTTAAGTTTTACTGAAAAAGAATACCAAGCATATAAAGAAATGGGAAAAGGCTTTGAACTTTCTGAAACAGCTAAATCCATTGAAAAAGAACTAATTTCAAAAGGTCTGATTGATTATTTGAATCCTGATAGTTTATCACGGTATATGGCTAAGATGACAGAGTTAAGAAAACAAAACAGTTTAAAATTCAAACTGGGAGAACTTTTTAAGAATTTTAAAGCAGGTCTCAAACAGGTTAAATGGTAAAATTTGTACAATAAAAAAGAAGTACAATGTTTGACTATTTCCGACTATTCAAACTCGTTCAATAAACTGATTATCATATTAAAAGCCCGAAACCTTTATGGCTCGGGCTTTTTAAATGGAGGAGGAGGTGGGATTCGAACAAATATTTCTGCTA
>CALVBP010000006.1 GCA_944325825.1 Candidatus Gastranaerophilales bacterium
GTTTCATCTGATGTTTTATCAGCTACTTTAGAAATCATCCAAAAAACAGTTGCTAAAGGCAAAAAAGTTACTTTAGTCGGCTTTGGTACTTGGGAAGCTCGTAAGAGAGCTGCTAGAACTGGCAGAAACCCTCAAACTGGTAAAGAATTGAAGATTGCTGCTAAAACAGTTCCTGCTTTCTCAGCTGGTAAAAACTTCAAAGAACTTGTAAAATAATTAATTCTTGTTCAAGTTTTAATCGGGGATGTTTCTTGTAAGAAACATCCCCGATTTTTATATTACGAATTTAAAGTTACATTCAGAGTATGCGACAATGGTATCCCTCCATATACTGCAGGTTTATTAACTACTTCGCCGCCAACATACATTACGGTGGAACCGCCGCCATCAAGGTTCATAGCATTAACGCATCCGAATTCTTTCATTAAATTAGCTAGTTCCATTAATGTTAAACCTATAGAAGAACCCTCTCTGCCGTCAGCCGTTAATAAAATTAAATTATTATCCTTTGTATATCCTATTGCCGTCCTAGGATTTCTTCCTCCAATAGAACCTAATTTTTGAGCTGTCATATCAACAAAGATTTCATTATCCTTAACTAAATACGGGCCTCCGCTTATTATATGATTTACACCTTTCCACTCCGGATTAATCTTTATATCTAATTTAAAACGCCGTGCTTTTGTAATGGAGTTGAGCTTCTTCGCAGGACCAACAATTACAAATCCATCTTCCGGTATTTTACATCGGCCGCTGGATAATTTTAAAAGTTTTCCGTTTTGAATAACTAGCTGCATACCATATTTCGGAGTTGGCGGAGTATACGCGCCCCAATCCGGCGTATAAGCGATTGTATGCACTGACAACATTCTAGGCTGATTGACATTATCAATTTTTAGCCCTCCTATATTAGTTTCCACAGTTGCGTTTAGTTTTACTCTTGCCATGTCAAAACCATTATCAAAAAATCCCATTGAAACCCTGTCATAAATTGGACCGGTATATAACTTACCGTTTATCATTAATGTCCCTAACGGAACACCCGTCTGAGGTTTAAAATATCCGCCGTTAATTGCTACAATTGCATTATTTTTTTGAGCGATAGTTGATATTTTTGATTTTGATGCAAGAGTTTGAGATGCTGTAGCCGGTTCAACGGATATAT
Source organism: Candidatus Gastranaerophilales bacterium (assembly GCA_944325825.1). Taxonomy (GTDB): domain Bacteria; phylum Cyanobacteriota; class Vampirovibrionia; order Gastranaerophilales; family Gastranaerophilaceae; genus CAG-196. Next base: position 1,166 of record CALVBP010000006.1, read on the forward strand.
TACCATTTACCCCTTGTGATAGTTCAACGACATTTATTCTAACGGGTCTGCCATTGTAATAACGAATCATTCTGACATGTTTAACACCTTTTTCAATTTCTGTAATTTTAGATGCCGGGTACTTTATTTCAATATTTTCATTGAATGCAATTTCACGTTCTTTTTGTGTCATTCTCATATAACTCAATGATGGGGAGATGCCTGTCATACTACCCTGAGTTACACCCTTTGCAGTTATAAACATGTTTTGACTTAATATTAAACATATTGCAATACCTATACTTGCCGCGCTAACGGCCGTTTTCTCAATTCCTAAACGGGGTAATAATATTGTATCCATTGCTTTTTACCTATGATTAAAGTAACCGGATACCTTTTTTATTTGAGAGTGGTGTGGGGTTAGTAACACTCTGGCGGGGTAAATTATTAATTTATTTACCGTCGCTATATTAAAATCTTTAAATTTTAAATGTACATTACGCTCTACTAATATTATACCATACACTTAATATTTCCACAACCCTTATATCGTAATACTTTAGAGCTATTTTTAAAATGGTGTTAAATACACTTAATCCATTTTTGTGTTTTTGTTAGAATAGATTTATGGGATTAGTTTCATTATTAAAAAAGAAAAATAGAACAACTCTTTTTACCACACCAAGCCATGGACGGAAATTCTTTATTTTTCATAAATTTTATCAGTGGTACAAATACGACATTTCTGAAACAGACACCCATGACCCGCAAGAAGCTCTTAAACAAGCCGAACATAAGGCTTCTAAAATATATGGAACCCGATACACGAAATTCTTGACAAACGGCTCTACAAGTGGTGTTATTGCGGCAATAATCTCATCCGGAGTAAAAAAAATATTAATCTGGGATAAAGCACACCCGTGCCATAGAAATGGAGCAATACTTGCAGGCTGCCAAATTACAGAATATACACTTCCAATTAACGAAAAATGGGGAGCTGACATCGCAATTACACCTGCTAAAGTTAAAGAGCTTTTAAATAAATATCCGGCTGATGGAATTATAATAACGACACCAACATATGAAGGCTTTGCTGCTAATATAAAAGAAATAAGTTTAATTTGCAAAAAGAAAAATGTTAAATTAATAGCAGATGAGGCGCACGGTGCACTTTATCCTTTTTCTGACGAGCTTCCAGAATCCGCAGTTAAATATGCGGATTACACTATTCAATCTTTACATAAAACAGCAGGGGGACTGAATCCTACAGCCCTTTTACATTCAAATGATAACGACCCGGAAGAAGCTCTGTCAATGATAAATACCACCTCACCTTCTTACCCTTTACTGGCTACCATAGAAGCTAACATAAACTTCTTAAATTCTAAAAAGGGAAGGAGAAAACTTGATAATCTTATTAAATTCATAAAATCTTTAAAATTACCTCAAGGAGGAGAGGATATTACAAAAATTCTTATAAAGAAAGAGGGCTTGACCGGATATCAACTTTCAGAAATTTTATTTGATAAATATAAAATTGAAGACGAAAAAACAAACGAAGTTTCAACAATGTTATTATGCGGAATCGGGACGAGTAAACGAATGTTGATAAAGTTAAAAAAAGCTCTGGAGGAGATATATAGTGAAAAATAATTTTGAAATATCCGAAAAAGAATTGAAGAAATTCAATTGGGGAGCTTTATTAATGGGATGGCTATGGGGCATCTTCAATGGAACCTGGATTACTTTAATTCAGCTGCCTTTGAGTTATATTCCTAAAATTGGTTGGATTTTTGGTCTGATATGTGCCATTGTATTCGGATTTAAGGGAAACTCCTGGGCTTATAAAAATAAAAAATTTGAAAATATTGAAGAATTTAATAAATATCAGCAAAAATTTATCTATGCCGGTGTAATAATGTTTATTATTACATTCTTCGTATCGTGGATAACCCTTAAAGGCTCAGCACTTATGCAGAGCGGAAACCCGCAAACAGCATCCTGCATAATTCAGCTTGCAATTATAGCTGTTATCAGTTTCTTCTGTTTTATAATCATATATTTAATAAATACAAAAAAAGTTATTAAATTATTACTTAGATTGGGAGTTATAATCCTTGTTATTATTTTTGGAACGCTTCCCGTCTTAAACGGACTAAGCTTAAGAGCATTGCAGCAAAATGAATACAGCGAAGCTGCCAGAATATATAAAATAATGGCAACGCTATCTATCAATCCTGTCAATAAAAATAAATTCTATAATTTAACAGCTGCCTGCTATATAGAGACAAAAGATATCAATAATATTATTAAATATTTTGAAAAAGCTGAGAATGCAGATAAAATAAACATAAACCCGGAAAGCAGTATGCTTACTGACTTATATATAATCAAAGGCGATATACAAAAAGTAAAACAAAGAGATGATAGATATAAACTCTATGCTCTGAATTCAGATTGGGAAAAGGTTATAGATGAAACTACCCCGGAAGTTGAGAACCCTCGAAAAGGAGTTGCTATTAACGGAGAAATATATGCACATTGGGATTATTATCTTGCAAGAGCAATCGCATACAGGAATTTGGGAAACTTAAAAGAAGCCGAAAACAATTTAGATTCAGCTCTTAAGACTTCTTCTCCGGCTCAAGCAGAATACATAAAAAATGCATTTAAAAACTATAAAAGGTATTTTAAAGATTATTTCGAGCAAATAAAAAGAGCTCTTGATGTAAAATAGTTAAGTAATTTTTGATTTTAAATCAGCTTTTTTAGATGCGTTCACAGCGAGCGTATCACACCTTTCATTATAATCATGTCCGGCATGCCCTTTAACCCATATAAATTCAACTTTGTGAAGTTCTTTTGCTTTCAAAAGTCTTTGCCATAACTCAACATTTTTGACCGGAGTTTTGCCTGCAGTCTTCCACCCCTTTTTTATCCAACCCTCAATCCAATTATTATTAAAAGCATCGACAACATACTTGCTATCAGAATAGATTGTCACTTCACAAGGTTTTTTAAGAGCTTCCAGTCCGGTAATTACAGCCAGTAATTCCATCTGATTATTGGTAGTTAACATGTATCCTTCTGACAGTTCTTTTTCATGCTTAACCCCATCAGGATCCGTATAAACTAAAATGGTGCCATAGCCTCCGTTTCCGGGATTTCCGCTACAAGCACCATCAGTATAAATATTAACTTTTACCATATTAAGCTGCTATACCTTTGATTTCAGAAATCAAATATTTTGCAACCCATTCAAAATCTTTATTATCAGAAGCAGCTTTTTTAAGATATTCAACTGAAGCTTCGCCTATTCTTATAAGAGTCATCGCAACAACACCACGCTTAACCCCTCTGACAACCTGTAATTTATTTACAAGTTCCGGTACTACAGCAGAGCCTTGATTTACCAGAATGTTTTCTAATTTATTTTTTGTAGTATTATCTGCTGTTTCTAATTTACCAAGAATTTCTTCTACCAGTTGCATATCTATATCTCCTTCAAATATTCTTTCAGTATTCACATTATATTCCAAAATTTTATTGAAACCCGATTTCCTTACATAATCTTTATATCTTAAGGGGTAAATGTAAAAAAATGAAAAGCCGCTAAAATAGAAGCTAACCGGCACTATTCATATAAAAAATGTAAATTTATATTAAGCTATCATTTAAAAAGTGTAAAAAATACATATTTTTTAATTTTTATAGTAAGATATTAAAGTTAGCAAAATTTGATTGGTGTAGATATGCACCGGTAGAAAAGGAGGCACATGAATTGGCAGTAATTGTTTCATCTTCAGTGGACGAGCTTGAAAGACAGCACTTAGACAAAGTTAATTTAGGACAACATGTTCTTGCAGAGTTTTTTGAATGTGATTCAAATATTCTTAATAACATTGACAAAGTAGAAAAATATATGATTGATGCAGCTCTTGAATGCGGAGCTACCATTGTTCAAAAATGTTTTCATATGTTTAACCCGTATGGTGTAAGCGGAGTCGTAATTATTTCTGAAAGTCATTTAGCGATTCATACCTGGCCTGAATTGGGTTATGCGGCAGTAGATTTATTTACATGCGGAACAAAATGCGATCCAAAAGTCGCATATGAATTCTTAAAAAAGATGTTTAATTCAAAAAAAGCTTCATTCACTGAATTGAAACGAGGGATTATTGACAGAGAAACCCTCAAACTTGCCGAACAGCCGTTTGAAGTTGCTGAACAATTTGAAGATTAAAAATAACTCCTTCGGGAGTTATTTTTTTACATAAAGTAACATTATTAGCAATTTTAAAGGAGTTTTTGTTTTATATATAGTATGGTTATGAATGTAGGCAATGTTAGTCCGCTATTATTCAAAAGCAATAAAAGTGTAGATAAACCGGACAACAAAAAAAATGAAACCCAAGAAATCAAGGAGTTGGCTAATGTCACTCCGGATTTTTACGTCAAAACTCCAATACCATACAAAAAAACCGGAACGGAAAAACTCCCTAACGGATTAGAAATTCACACATACAAACTCGCAAACGGATATAGGGTTTCAATTGTTCCTATGCAAGATTCTCCGGCAGTCGTAAAAAATTATGTAAATGTCGGCTCTATGAATGAAACCGATGATATAAAAGGTATTAGTCATTTTCTTGAACACATGGCATTTAATGGTACCGAGGGAAACGACGGATACATAAAACTTGAGCAAGGCGACTCATTTTCAAAAGTTGATGAAATGGGCGGCTGGACAAATGCAAGTACGAATTATGCTATAACTGATTATGTAAACTCAACCCCGTTATTAGATGAGAAAGATTTAGAAACCCAAATAAAAATAATTGCGGCAATGACAGAAAACCTAACCCTTTCTGATAAAATGATTGAAAAGGAAAAGTTTCCTGTATCGTCAGAAATTGATATGATTCTTGATAAACCGGAAACAATTGTTGTTGACCAAACCTTAAGAACCTTGTTTAACATAAAAAGCTCTGCCGATGAACTTGTCGGCGGAAGCGTTAAACATATCCAAAACCTTACCAGGAAGGATGTCTTAGATTACTATAACAAATACTATGTTCCGGAAAATATGAATCTTGTTATTACAGGCGATGTAGATCCGGATAAAACAATTGAGCTTGTATCAAAAAACTTTAGAAGCACTAAAGAACGACAGGGGAATGTTTATGAGACAAAATTAACTCCCATTAACAGTACCGTCCGTAAAGATTTCATAAGCGACAAGGCTACTTCAGCCAGCGTTATGCTGGGTTTTGCGGGTCCAAAGAGTTCAGATGCAAGAGGTCAGATTTTATATAACATAGCCTGTAAGTATCTCGAATCTTCTGATGTTAATCTGAGAAACAGCTTATTAGAGCTTAACGCTGCCCCTGAAATCGGAATAGAAAAAATCAGTACAAATCCAAACAGTCCGTCATTGATATATTACACTTTTAACTGCGCTGATGAAAACGCAGAAAAGGCTCTTAAAATTATCTATAATAAATTAAACCGGATAGAGTCTATTAAACCCGACGAGCTTGACCGTATTAAAGAATCTCTTTTAATACTAAGAGATAATATTTTTAACAAATCTATAAACGTTAATACACTGGTTGGGCAAGCTGTTCTTGACGGGAATTTGGATTTTATAACCAGATTTGATGAAATTCTTGAAGATATTAAGCCGGAAGAAGTTGATAGATTTATTAAACAATATTTTGATTTAAATAAAGCAGCAATTACACTTGTTCATCCGCAGAAACAAAATAATATTAGTTTTAAAGGAGCTTCAAGAAAACCTATTGACATGGAAAAAGTTTCGGTTGTAACCCTTGATAATAATATAAATACAACTTTTTATGAAACTAAAAGCTCTACCCCGCAATTCAATATTAATTTCTATTATGAAACACCTGCAAATTTAAAAACCGGCACAAAAGAACTACTGGATATTGTCCTCGGGATGGGAACAGAAAATCTCAATGAAAAAGAATTTAAAAAATATACTGAAAAAAATAACCTTAAGAATTATATAGGACTTGAAGAAGAAAAGTTAATTTTAAAATGCAGTTCAAGCTACGGTAACTTTGAAAAAAACATTCAACTTGCAAAAGAACAGCTTTACAATCCGGCATTTACAGAAAGCAACCTGATTAAAGCAAAAAATTTACTGAAAGATACGCTTGAACGGGCCCCGAAAACGGCTGATGAATTGTATCTGGACAACGAATCTAAGACCAATCCGTTATACTCATCAAGAGATGCTATTCTTGAAAATTTAAATAATGTTACCCTCGAAGATTTGGAACATTTTTATGCTTATATTCTTAAAAATTCCTATGCTACAATATCTATGAGCATTCCTCACGGAGATAGCAAACTTAAAGATATTGCATTAAGCCAATTCAAAACATTAAAGGATGTTCAACAAAATACTCACAAAGTACAAAATGTATATTCAGATAATAATAAAGTACAAGTACTCACCAAAGCTGTTCCATATTCTCAAGCAGATATATCAGAGACCTTTAAATATAAAAGAACGGACAGCCCAAAAGAATTTGCAGTTAGTAATATTATGAATATACTTTTATCATCTTCAAAAACAATAGGTTTATTTAACAATCTTAGAGAAAAAGAGCATCTGGCATATTCAGTCTATTCAAGCCTAGACAAATCAGGAAACAGCGGAGAATTATCTCTGCATATCTTAACAACAACAGATAATAAAGACAGCGGAGAAGTTCGGTATGAAAATTTAAAAAAAGCAATTAACGGATTTAACCGACAGATAGAAGCTTTAAAGAATTCTGAATATACAGATATTGATCTGGAAAGCGCTAAAAAGACTTTAAAAGCGGAACTGCTAAATAAAGAAACACCCTCGTCAAAATTAAACGCTCTTGATAGAGGTCTCCGCTCTCAATTCGGTGTTGACTTAGACAACCAAATATTTAAAGCAATTGATGCTGTAACCAGAGAAGATATCCAAAATTTCGTTCAAAAAGTTTTCAAGAATCCGCCAATATACTCAATAGTTGCAAGTGAAAATACTCTTAATGCAAACCAAGCCTTCTTAGAAAATCTTAAGGATATAGATTAGCTCTAAATTCTCTTATTTTCTTTATCTGTGTTTTATAATCCCCGCTCAAGAGTTCATCCAAAGAAATTGAGAATTCTTCTATACTCTTTTTGATATTATCTTTATTTAAATCAACCATATCATCCGCCATTTCTGTATTTGATAAGGCAAGGCGGGTTGTATCTCTAAATCCGCTTGATGCCATTGCTTGAGCAAGCTTGTTTGATTGAACGGTCTTACACATTGCCTGTGCAATTACCATGGGCGCATGAGAGATTAATGCTGCGGCTTTGTCATGTTCTTCAGGTGTTGTTATAATCACTTTTGCGCCAAGAGATTCTATAATTTTCTCCAGCGTTTCAAAACTATCATCAATAAGCCCGTTAAGAGGGGTTATTACCCATTTAGCACCGTCAAATAATTCGGGAAAAGAATTTTCCCAGCCGCTTTTTTCTGTTCCTGCCATAGGATGAGAAGGAATGAAATTAAACTTGTATTTCTTCTTTGACACAAACCCTTTGAGACTGCTTACATCCGTAACTATAGTTGACTGAGGCAGAATTTTATTCAAATTGTCAAGAATATTTAGGACAGTATTCATAGGTGTGCAGATAAATACCAAATCACAGTTTTTTAATAAATTATAATCATCCGTAACATTCGCAACTCCGCTAAGCGTGCGAGAAACACCTATAACCTCATGTATATCAAGCTCATTTAACCTTTTAAAAATAGAGCCGCCAATAAGTCCTAACCCTACAACACCTATCTTCATATCAAATCCTTATGAGTAAAACTTTTCCTGCCTTCAACATAATCTTTTACAATTTGTCCGCCGCCTTCAAGAGTATATTTGTATATTGTAAGTCCCTCTAGCCCGACAGGACCTCTGGCATGGGTTTTATTTGTTGAAATACCGACTTCTGCACCGAATCCGTATCTAAAACCATCTGCAAACCTTGTCGATACATTATGATAGACACCGGCTGAATCAACAGCTGATAAGAAGTATTCAGCGGAATCCTTACTTTCAGTAATAATACCGTCTGTATGTCCGGAAGAATAAGTATTAATATGATTTACAGCTTCTTCAACCGAAGATACAAATTTGTAAGCAAGAATCTTATCCGAATATTCTTTATGCCAGCTTTCAGGATTTGGAATAAGCATAATACCTGCATCTTTTAGTTTATCAATTAATTCCTTTGCTCTTAAAAAATTGTTATGTATCAAAAGTGTTTCGACTGAGTTACAAGCACTCGGGTACTGTGTCTTGGCATCAATTATGATATTTAAAGCCTTATTAAAATCAGCGGACTCATCTACATACAGATGACATATTCCGTCGGCATGCCCCAGAACGGGAATTTTGGTATTTTCTTTGATAAATTTCACAAGATTATTTCCGCCGCGAGGGATAATCAAATCAATATATTTATCACATTTTAACATTTCTGCTACATCATCACGTGTAAACACCTGTGTTATAATACCCTCCGGCAAGCCTTCTACACAGGCAAGCGCTGAATTAATAACGCTCATAATAGCTTTATTTGTATTTACAGCCTCTTTTCCGCCTTTAAGAATAACTACATTTGATGATTTTAATGCAAGTGCTGAAATCTGCGAGATTACATCCGGTCTTGCCTCAAAAATTATCCCCAATACACCGATAGGACAGGAAATTTTCTTTAAAATAAGCCCTTTATCAAGTTCTCTTTTGAGAAGCAGCTTTCCGATTGGCTCCTCAAGTTTTGAAATATCAATAATGCCCTGAACCATATCCCGCATTTTATTTTCATCGAGCTTAAGCCTGCTATACAGAGATTGGGAAAGCTCCCCTCTATCAACCATTAAAGCAGCTTCTTCTAAATCCTTCATATTGGCTTCAAATATCATATCCTTATGCGAATCCAATGCCCTGGCCACTGCAAGTAATGCTTTATTTTTTATTTCAGAACTCAAAACAGCAGTCTTTTTCGAAACCTCTTTAGCTTTTTTCGCTATATTAAGAAAACTATTTTCTTCCATTTCTGTACTCCTCAACAAGTCTACAGTACTGCATTCTTCTAAGATTAATCATAGTAGAGAATTTTTTCTTTCTTAAATATTCTTGCAGAGATTTTACCGGTATGCTGTCAACTGCTGATGGCTGTTTAACAATAAACCCGGATAAATCCATAAAGGGGACTGCATTTCTGTAATCCATATAAGGATTTCGTCTCTCAAATTCTCTCATTTAAATCTCCATAAAAAACTGATTTGCGAACAAAATTATATTAAATAAAAAGTAATCCCGCTACAATACAAAAAGCGAAAAATTTAAGAAATGTTTACGATTGGAAAGTATAACACAGAACAGTTGAAAAATTTTTATATTGTTGGTATAGTTTTTAGGTAGAATAAAACTTACCCGATGATATAAGCGCGTGTAGCCCAGTTGGATAGAGCGTTTGGCTACGAACCAAAAGGTCGGGGGTTCGAATCCCTCCACGCGTGATTTTTTAAAAATTATTTCAGGATTATAATATATACATAAAATTAAATATATAAAATCGGGACGTGGCGCAGCTTGGTAGCGTGCTACCTTGGGGTGGTAGAGGTCGCAGGTTCAAATCCTGTCGTTCCGATTTTTTATATTATAAATAAATCATAGATTTTTATATTTCACTTTCAAGATATTTGTAATATAATCAGATTAGTAAACGCTGTAATTAAGAAGGGGAAGTGTTCGTGCCACAAATATCTGTTGTTATACCAACATTACAAAAGAACAAGGAACTGTTAATAAATCTTCTTAACACTTTGGAAAAAGACAGCTGTGTGAAAGAAATCATTGTTATAGACAATTCTACAAAAGGGCTGGACTTTGAAAGTCCTAAAACACGGATTATAATTCCTCAGGAGAATTTATTTGTTAACCCGAGCTGGAATCTCGGGGTGAAAGAAGCAAAAAATGAGATTGTTGCACTGCTGAACGATGATATTATTATTCCGGAAGACTTTTGCGCAAGAATTGCGGAAAAGATGACTCCGGATATGGGCTGCGTAGGATATGGTACTGATAACATATTAGAGTCCAAAGAAATGACAGCCCCGCCTCAAAAAACCGAACTCAAACTTGAGCCTACAAAGGCAAGATGCCTGTACTGGGGTATTGCAATTTTCTTTTATAAATCATCTTATTATGAAATACCGGATGAATTAAAAATATATTGCGGAGACGATTGGATTTTTACACGAAATCAATGTAATAAACGGCAAAATTACATTGTTTGCGGACAAGATATCTATCATTACGGCAGCTTGTCCTCAAATGATAAGGGCTTAAACCCGATAGGGAAAAGAGATACCAGATTATTTAGAAAACTTACTTACAAATGGTGGCAGCACATATTAAATATAGAGCCGCTGTTTAGAGGAGTTCGGATAATCTTATTTGGAATTAAGATGTCATTTCATTTTAACGAAAAACATTAAATTAGGGTATGGAAAGGCTTTAGGTGTACGATTTTTTCAAAATGTTCTGAAATCTATTTTATTTTATTTTATTTGTGATATCATCAGTTATAAATATTATCCAATATTATATGTTTTTATATAATATCAGATAGATAATCGAATTATTTAAAGGATATTATGGTTGCAAAAGTATCAATAATAACTGCGAGTTATAACTACTCGGAATACATAAAAGAAACCATTGAAAGCGTTATAAAACAAACATGTCCGGATTGGGAAATGATTATTGTAGACGACGGTTCAACAGATGGCTCTGTTGATATTATTGAATCATATTGTAAAAAAGACAGCCGGATACAACTATATACCCACGAAAACAGACAAAATAAAGGGTTAGCCGAGACTTTAAAACTCGGAATAAGCAAAGCTCAAACTAACTGGATATGTTTTTTGGAATCAGATGATACTATTGTACCTGATTGTTTAGAAAAGAAACTAAAAATAGCAGAGCAGTATCCAAGTACAACTTTAATTTTTAATGACATTCATCAATTCGGCGACCAAAGCCTCTTAAAAAGTTATAAGAGCTACATCAGAAAACAAAAACATTATCTGAATAAAATAAAATTTCCCTCAAAACTGTTAGACATATACCAAAAAAAACAAATGAATATTATTCCGACATTTTCATGTGTTATGATAAAAAAAGATGTTCTGCAAACTCTGGATTTCAAATGTCCCGTAAAAAATATGCTGGATTACTATTTATGGCTGCAATTAGCCAAAAACCATGATTTTTATTATATTGACGAAAAATTAACTAATTGGAGAATGCATGGAAACAGCTATATAAATTCAGAAAAAAATTTATATACGGATTATTATAAGTTATACAAGAAAAGATTGGAATTTTTATATGATACAATTCCGTTAAATAAAACTTTTAGTCTGAATTTCCGGTATAAAAAAAGACGTATAAAAGAGTTTCTTAAATGTATGAAGACAAAGGTTTGCGGATAACAACATAAAATTTAGAGTATGAAAAGGGTATGAGTAATGGAAAAGATATACGTAACAAGACCGCTACTTCCCGAAATCGATGAATACATCACAGAAATAAAGGAGATTTTTGAATCTCAATGGCTTACAAATATGGGGAAAAAGCATAGCGAACTTGAAAACACGCTCAAAGATGTATTAAAAGTTCCCAATGTATCTTTGTTTAATAATGGTACAATAGCCTTGCTAACAGCAATTAAAGCACTTGACCTGCCATACGGAAGCGAAATTATTACAACTCCGTTCACTTTTGCAGCAACTCCGCACTGCATAACCTGGAACGGCTGCAAGCCGGTATTTTGTGATATTGAGCCGGAGAGGATGACTATTGATGTTAACCGGATTGAGGAATTTATTACTCCGAACACTTCTGCAATTCTCGGAGTGCACGTATACGGTTTCCCTTGTGATGTTGAAAAAATTGAAGAAATCGCAAAAAAACATAACCTGAAAGTCATATATGACGGAGCACATACATTTTCTACAGAAATTAACGGGCGTGGAATCGGCACATTTGGCGATATAACAATGTTTTCATTCCATGCAACAAAACTCTTTAATACTATTGAAGGAGGCTGCCTGACTTATAATGACGATAATCTGGTTCGTAAAATCTACAACTTAAGAAACTTTGGTATTCGTTCGCAGGAGATTGTCGAAGAAGTAGGCATTAACGGGAAAATGAATGAACTTCAGGCTGCGATGGGACTTTTGAACCTAAAAATTTATAAAGCTGAACAGGAGAAACGGGATAAAATTAAAAACTTCTATGATAAGAATATTGAAGGAATTAAAGGAATCCGACTACCTAAAATGTCTGATAATGTGACAAATTCATACCAATATTACCCGATTGTGATAGAAGAAGATTATCCTGTTACAAGAAACAGATTGTATGATATCTTCAATGAACATGATATTTTGACCAGAAAATATTTTTACCCGGCATGCACAGACTATGACTGCTATAAAAACGATTTAGCGGTTAAGCTTGCAGATTTGCCGGTAGTAAATGACTTGAAAAATAAAGTGCTCTGTCTGCCATTTTACGGCAGCTTGACAGAAGAAGTCCTGAATAAAATAGTCGGTATCTTGAAAGGACAAAAATAATGAAATTTAAAGTCCTAACAAATTTTATAAAAGCAAAAATAAGAATTTCGAGATACAGAAAGACTAATAATATCCAAATTCCTGATTCAATACTCGGGCATGTTAAATTAAAACTTAACGGCAATAACAATAATATAATTATTGAGTCTCAGAAAATCAACGGCATGATTAATATAAAAATTCATGGTGATAACAACACGGTAAAAATAGCAGAGGGCTTCAGGCTCAGTAAAGGGTTAAATATCTTAATAGGACACAACCATCCTTGCTTCGGAAAAGTAAATCACTCGGATTTTATTATTAGCAAAGGCACATCAATGGAATCTGTTTCGTACACAACATTTAATAGTAATAGCTACTGTAAAATCGGTGAGAATTGTATGTTCGCATATAATATTACACTCTTCAATACAGATGCACACCCGATTTTCGACTTGAACACAAAAAAAATCATAAATTTTGTACGGGGAATAGAAATAGGAAACCATTGCTGGATAGGAGCCAATGTTAGCATCCTAAAAAACTCAATGGTTCCGGACGGTTCAATTATCGGTTGGGGAAGTGTTTATACTGGCAGGAAAAATTCTAAACCAAACTGCGTTTACGCAGGAAACCCTGCAAAAGTTGTAAGAGAGGGAGTTACATGGGACAATGATGGCGCAAGTGCAGGATATATTACTAACAGAGAGAGAGAGAGAGAGAGAGAGAGAGAGAGAGAGAGAGAGAGTTTGAGCGAATCGTAAAATTTGCAGCTTAGGAATAGAACAGAATATGGGTCAATACAAGAATAAATATAAAAATTTATTAAAAACAATATGCCTTTATTTAACACAACAGGCTTCACAAAAAGAATTTTCGAGAGACCTGTTTCTGTTCTATTCACATTTACCTGCAAAACATTCATTTGGATTTCAGAGTGCGGAGAGTAATTACTATTTTGAAAATATAGAGAGTTGTGCCAATTTATCATTAAGCAAAAAATCAGTGGAAGTTTCTATACCTTATTGTAGAGCTCTGCCGCAAAACAATGTCCTTACTTTTATTGGGAAACTAGCAAAATATGAGAACATCTTTCCTGGAGTTACTAATAAATTTTTACTTTACCATAAAATGAAACAATATCATGCAAAACTTGCGTATGGGATATTTATAAATAACACCTATGCATACCTTCCAATTTTTGAAAAATTCCGAATTCCGTTTATTTTCGTCCTTTATCCAGGTGGAGGTTTTGGATTGAATAATTATTACAGCGATAAAATGTTACAAGAAGTTTTTAGTTCAAAAATGTTCAGAAAAGTTATCGTAACTATGCCCGTTACAAAGAAATATCTGCTTGCAAAAGGCTTCTGTACAGAAAAGGATATTGAATACATCTACGGAGGTATTTGTCAGTTCAAAAGTGACCTTTCGGCACATAAATTTAAATATAAGCAAGATAAGGACACTTTTGATATTTGTTTTGTTGCCCATAAATATTCTTCATTTGGAGAAGATAAAGGATATGATGTTGTTATAGAGACCGCCAAAATTCTAATTTCAAAAAACAAAGATTTTCACATCCATGTAGTCGGACCGTGGCACAAAAACATTATTGATATTGACGGATTTGAAGACAATATTCATTTTTACGGAGCGAGAAACGGTAAATTTTTCCCGGAATTTTATCAAAGAATGGATATTTTTCTTTCTCCTAACCGAACTGATAGGCTCTTCTTAGGAAATTTTGATGGATTTCCCTTAGGAATTGAAGGGGCTGTTTCAGGAGTATATCTAATGTCGACAGACCCTCTAAACATGAAACCAGAAACGCCATTCAAAGACCTAAAAGCACCTGAAATCATCAATACTAATCCAAAAGATGTTGCGGACAAAATTCTTGCAAAACTCTATAATCTTGATGAGTTTTACTATAATTCAAAACTTTTACAACAAAAAGCGATTGAAATTTTCAATCAAGATTACCAAATGGAGTTTAGACTTAATCTAATTAAAGAAATAGGGGGGATTAAATGAACAACACCAGCTTTTATACAGAGGAAGAATTAAAAAATCTCGGACTAAAATACTACGGCAAAAATGTAAAACTTTCAAGAAATTGTTCAATCTATAATCCACAAACAATCTCTATAGGTGATAATACCAGAATTGATGATTTTGTGGTGTTGTCAGGGAACATAACTATTGGTTCCTATGTTCATATTTCTTGTTTTTGTGGATTTTGGGGCGGTGCAGGAATTACGCTTGAAGATTTTACCGGGGTTTCAGGAGGAGGTCTTCTCTACAGCTGCAGCGATAATTTTTCCGGGGATTTTATGACAAATCCCTGTATCCCTGACAAATATAGAGGGGTGCACTCTGCACCAATAATATTAAGGAAACATTCGATTATTGGCGCAAGAAGTATTGTTCTTCCCGGTGTTGAACTACAAGAAGGTACATCCGTAGGTGCAATGAGCCTAATTACAAAAACAACAAAGCCTTGGTCTATCTATACAGGCATTCCGGCAAGGTATCTGAAAGCACGGTCTAAAAAAATATTGGAATTAGAACAAAAATTTTTAAAAGAATTGAGATAAGGATATTTTTATGAACAAATCACGTGTTACAATATTATGCTTAGCATACAATCACGCAAAATTTATTAGACAGTGTCTGGACGGGTTTGTTATGCAAAAAACTAATTTTAAATTTGAAGTTCTTATCCATGATGATGCATCAACAGACGGAACGACTGAAATAATCAAAGAATACGAAAAAAAATACCCTGATATTATAAAACCTATATACCAGACAGAAAACCAATTTTCTAAAGGAGTATCAATATTAAAAACATATTTATTTCCTAATGTCAAAAGCAAATACGTTGCACTGTGTGAAGGGGATGACTACTGGACTGATAAATACAAACTCCAAAAACAAGTAGATTTTATGGAAACACACCCGCAATATACGGGTTGTTTCCACCCTGTAAAAGTTATCTGGGAAGACTCTTCCCGCAAGCCATATATTTACCCATCCAAAACAAAAATGGGATGGAAAAGGGTAATTACAAAAAAAAATTTACTAAAAACCAACTATATACAAACAAACTCAGTTTTATACAAATGGTACTCTAATATAATTAACGAATTCCCTGACAACATCGCCCCTGAAGACTGGTATGGGCATCTACTGCATTCAACACAAGGGAACTTCGGGTTTATGTCTGATGTAATGGGTGTTTACAGAAAGCATTCCGGCGGGATATGGTTTGATGTGGAAAAAAGGCATTTAAAATTCGGGATAAAAATGGTCAAATTCTTTTATTGTGCCTATAAAAACATTTCAGGTAATTCCAAAGAATATCTGCAAAATATCGCACTCCCCAATATTAAAAGCATTATGGATACTTACTATAAAAACGGTTATATTAAAGAACTCCTTGTACTTAAAGAAACATATCCCGATTTATACGAAGCTGCTTTTAGAATCGGAACAAAAGAACATGTAAAATATAAAAAATATAGAAAAACTTCCACTTTATTTCTTATTATTTCTATTTTATTATTAATTCTAAACATAATCCAAGCTGTTCTGGGGGTATTGTAATGCCGTTTGAGTTTGAAAAACAAAAAATTGAAGATGTAATACTCGTTAAACCTAAAGTTTTTGGTGATAACAGAGGTTTTTTTCTGGAAAGCTATAAAAAATCGGATTTTGCAGCCAATGGTATTAATATAGAATTCAATCAAGACAATCATTCAAAATCTACAGCTCATGTCTTAAGAGGATTGCACTATCAGGCAAAACCATACGGACAAGCCAAACTGGTTAGATGTTCCAAGGGCCGT
Source organism: Candidatus Gastranaerophilales bacterium (assembly GCA_944325825.1). Lineage (GTDB taxonomy): Bacteria > Cyanobacteriota > Vampirovibrionia > Gastranaerophilales > Gastranaerophilaceae > CAG-196. The sequence goes on from CALVBP010000006.1 coordinate 17,690, forward strand.
ATTTATGATGTCGCAGTTGATATAAGACCCGAGTCAAAAACTTTCGGTCAGTATGTAAAAGTTGAATTATCAGAAGAAAACAAATTTATGCTTTTTATACCTGATGGTTTTGCACACGGTTTTGTTGTACTATCTGAAGAAGCGGAACTCCTTTACAAAGCAAGCGGCGAATACAACCCGCAAGCAGACAGGGGAATTCTATGGAATGACAAAGATATTAATATTGATTGGAATATAGATTTTGAACCTATTCTTTCAGAAAAAGATAGGGTTCAGCCCAAGTTTCGAGAAATTAACAAAGAGGAATTATTATAATGACAACATTATTAGTTACTGGCGGTGCTGGATTTATCGGAAGCTGTTTTGTAAGACATGAGCTAAAAAAACATCCTGATTACAAAATTATCAATCTTGATGCTCTGACCTACTGCGGAAATATCGAAAATTTAAAAGATATTGAAAACAATCCTAACTATAGATTTGTACACGGAAATATCTGCGATAAAAAGCTTGTCAAAGATTTAATTTCCGAATGCGACTGTGTTATTAACTTTGCAGCAGAATCACATGTTGATAACTCAATTAAGCATCCGGAAATATTTATTGAAACTAACGTTCAGGGCACTTTAAGCCTTTTACAGGCAAGCAAAGAACTGGGGATTGAAAGATTCCTTCAGGTTTCTACAGATGAAGTATACGGGACATTAGGCAAAACAGGCTATTTTTATGAAACGACACCGCTTGCCCCAAACAGCCCGTATTCTGCAAGTAAAGCCGGCGCTGATATGCTTGTAAGAGCTTACAGAGAAACATACGGACTTCCTACATTGAATACAAGATGTTCTAATAATTACGGGCCTTATCAATACCCGGAAAAGCTGATACCATTCTTTATTTCTCAGCTTCTTAAAGGAGAAAAAGTTCCCGTGTACGGCGACGGATTAAATGTCCGAGACTGGCTCTATGTTTATGACCACTGCGAAGCAATTGATGTAGTTCTGCATAAAGGAAAAGTCGGAGAAGTCTATAATATTGGCGGACACAACGAGAAAACAAATTTGGAAATCACACATCTGATTCTTGATGCTATGGGAAAAGATGCATCCTCTATAAAATATGTTGAAGATAGATTAGGACATGACCGGCGTTATGCAATTTCAAATGATAAAATAACATCAGAGTTAGGATGGCAGCCTTCCGTCACTTTTGAAGAAGGTATAAAAATCACAATTGATTGGTATCTCAATAATCAAGATTGGATAAAATCAATTGAGAATAAAAAAATTCTTGCATAAATTATTTAAGTATTTAAGGAGGTAATGATGAAAGGTATCGTTTTAGCAGGAGGAAGCGGAACAAGATTATACCCGAGCACGATGGTCGTCTCAAAACAATTGCTTCCTGTCTATGATAAGCCGATGGTTTACTACCCGATATCAGTACTTATGCTTGCCGGAATAAAAGAAATACTGATTATCTCAACACCTCATGATATACAAAATTTTCAAACCCTTCTCGGAGACGGTTCGCAATTCGGAATAAATTTCTCCTACAAGGTTCAGCCCAGTCCTGACGGTCTTGCGCAAGCATTTATTCTGGGAGAAGATTTTATCGGAAACGACTCTGTTGCAATGATTCTGGGAGATAACATATTTTACGGGGCAGGTTTCTCAAAATCATTGAAAGAAGCAGCCCGAAGAACTGATGAAGGATTTGCAACAATATTCGGGTACTATGTAAAAGATCCTGAAAGATTCGGAGTTGTCGAATTCGATAAAGATGGAAAAGCTCTATCACTTGAAGAAAAACCTCAAAATCCAAAATCAAATTATGCAGTTACAGGGCTTTACTTCTATGATAATAGAGTTGTAGATTATGCAAAATCACTAAAACCATCCTACAGAGGAGAGCTTGAAATAACAGACTTGAATAAAATATATCTTGAAAAGGGTAAATTACATACTGAGTTACTGGGCAGAGGTTTCGCCTGGCTTGATACAGGAACTCATGCATCTTTACTTAAGGCCGGACAATATGTTCAGACAATAGAAGAAAATCAGGGCATTAAGATTGCCTGCTTAGAAGAAATTGCGTATCGAGTTGGATTTCTGGATAAAGATACAATCCAGCAAGGAGCCGGTAAATACAAAAATAACGAATATTTTTCATATATAAGAAATTTAAGATAAAAAATGGGGCGGGATTGAATAAATCCCGCCCTATTAGATTGGATACTATTTAAGAATTATTTTACGATTAGTTTTTTTATGTTACCTTTTTCGGCACTCAACTTAGGTGCATTTATAGACAGAATGCCGTGTTCAAGTTCAGCGGAAGTCTTTTCAACATCTATTTCCTGCGGGAAATAAACCGTTCTTGAAAATTCACCATACCTGAATTCTGATTTTCTAAAGCCTTTTGTATCTTCTTTATGTTCTTCTTCTTTCTTCGCATTAATTGTAAGGTGATTCTTATCAATATCAATATCTAAATCATCTTTCTTAACACCGGGTAACTCAGCCTTTACACTGTATTCTTTTTCAGATTCATGCAGTTCTACCGGCATTGCATATTTATCCATTTCTTCATTAAATATGTACTCAGGGAAAAAGCTGTCAAAATTTCTATTTAAGATAGAACTAATTTCATCATTTACTGATTTTATAAATCCGTCAGGTGATTTTTTAATTAAGAATTTCATAATGTTCTCCTTTCGTTTTTAGTACCATCTACATTACTTTCAACAACTATATTATTACTCCATTATTTAAAAAAACTGTTATTTTTAACCAAAAATTAACAATTATGTGTATAAAAAAAGAGATGCCATATGTTAATAATCATGGCACCTCTTTTTCTAAAGATTGTATAAGACTAATCTTCCATAGAAAGTCCTTCACTTTCTGTAGCGGATTCAATCAGTCTGTATGATAAATATGCACCCAGCGCTACCGCTTTTAAATCTATGTTTTCATCATATTTTGCAACTTCTAAAATTGCTGAATTAATTTCCGGATTTTCTTCTTTTAAGTATTGAACCATGCTTTTCCTCCAGGCCGTAACGTCCTGAAAGACTTCTGAAAAGATTTCTGATGATATTTCTTCTGTTATAATAGGTAACATTCTTCTTCTCTCCTGCTTAATTATTTATATTATATCTTTTCTTTTGATTATGCTCAATACATTAAATATACTATGAAACATGATTTAGATGCCTTTTAGATTTTTTATTTTGTTTATTTTTACCCGTATCAAGCTGAACTTCACCGTCTGCGATATTTTTACCTATATATTTTTCCAAATCAGCCTTTGCCGCATTGAATTGATATAAAGAATTATAGTAAGTTAAAAGAGCATTTTGATATTGTGTTTGAGCTTCTTTCAACTCTACCGGATTCCCGACACCTACCTTATATCTGCCATAAGAAAGCTCATAGTTTTCTTTTGCCTGCTTCATTCCCAAGAAAGAAACCGGTATTGAATTTTTCTTTTCAAGCATTGCATAATAAGCTTGTTGAACTTCATAATAAATATTATTTTTTGTATTAATTGCATTAGCTTGTTCTTTTGAATATAATGCCTTTGCCTCTTTTATCTCATTTTTTATAAGCATTCCGTTAATCGTAGGAAAATTTAAATATCCTCCAAAGTTATAACCATAATTGGAAACAAAAGTTCTTCCCCCGATTTGGTATTGTCCTTCAACGGTTAGTTGAGGAAAGTAGGATTTTTTTACAAGCTTAACATTCTGTCGAGCTTCTTCAACCTGCACTTCGGCTAAAAGGAATTCCGGGCGGGATTCCCTTGCAATTTTCATGGCCTGGTCCAAGGTTATATCGCAAGGATTATATTTTAAATTATCTGAAATATTATATCTGTTAGCATAGGGCATACCCATTGTATTATTTAATTTCGCCATTGCTATATCAACAGCATTTTCGGCTTGAATTAACAAAAGCTTAGCATTACTCAAATTAACTTCCGCAATTGTTACATCAACCTTTGGTGAAGTTCCGGCCTGATAAAATGCTTTTGCTTGATTATAAAACGCTTCATACCGTTCAACCATCTCTTCAGCTACTTTTTTTGCTTCAAGTGTATATTGCAAATTAAAATAAGCTTTTTTTACTTCGCAAACAACATCATTTACAGTCCCCGTTAAGGTAATTTTGTACCCTTGATTATCTAATTTTCTTATCGTAACCTGGTTTTGTGTTACTCCAAAGTCGTATAGCATTTGAGTAGCTGAAATTTGCCCGAGAACAAAGTAATTAAATATTAAATTCTGTCCTAATGCATCAGACAGCTGCAGCTGCTTAATTCTTGTATATCCTGTTTGCCAGCCAAACTGCGGGAAATATGCAGACCAAGCCTGTCTGATTCTTGCATCTGAGGCAAAGACATCCTGCATTGCCGCTTGAATACGAGGATTATTACCGAGAGCGTATCTTAAACATTCTTCCAATGTAACATCCATCGTTTCCTCAATACCACCTTTAATAAGAATAGTATCTTGATTTGAATCAATTTTGGGTTCTACATCTTTACTGTCAGGATATTCTTCCTTTTTTATTGTATTACCAATATTTTCATTAGGCGACTTGTGCCAGAATGCCGCATAAGACACCTGTTGAAGCATTGATAATAATAGAAATATTATTAATATTTTTTTCATTTAATCTTTATTCCTTAATTTAGCAATAAAAGCTGAAGTTTTTTCTTTCATAACATTTATTGATACAAAGAAAGCCGGAACCAGTATACTTCCTATAAATGCTACTGCAAGCATGCCTCCGAATACAGATACACCTATAGAATGTCTGCTTCCCGCACCGGCACCATGCGCAAATACGAGCGGTAAAAGTCCGAGAATGAATGCAATATTTGTCATCATAACCGCTCTAAACCGCAGCTTTGCCGCCTGCATTGATGCATCAATATAGTTCATACCCTCTTTTTCCATTGCATCTTTTGCAAATTCAACAATCAAAATTGCTTGTTTTGTACTCAGACCAATCAACATAACCAGTCCAACCTGTGCATAAATATCTAAAGCCAAACCTGATACATATTGGAAGAATAGTGCACCCAATAATGCAATCGGTGAAATCATAAGAACTGCCATGGGCAATGTCCAGCTTTCATACAACGCTACCAGAAACAGATATACAAAGGTTAATGCCATTGCGAGAATAGGTCCTATTTGTCCTGAGGATTGTTGTTCCTGTAAAGAAGTTCCCGACCACGCATAACCCATATCTATCGGTAAAACCGCATCAGAAACCCTTTCCATTTCCGCCATGGTTTCACCTGAACTTACTCCGCTGGCTTGCGTTCCGTTAATGGTAATAGCCGGATACATATTAAATCTTTTTATTGAGTAAGGTCCTACAACATTTCTTAGACTGACTACGGCTGTTAAAGGAACCATTTGTCCTCTTGTATTTTTTACATAAATTTTATTAACATCATTCAATGTTGAACGATAGGGAGCATCTGCCTGCATATAAACACGATAAACTCTGCCGTACTTATTAAAGTCATTTATATAAGTTGAACCAAACTGTGCAGCCAGAGTTGAATAGATTTCTGAAATAGTGACCCCTTGCGCCATGGCTTTTTCGGCTTCTACGTCAACAATAATTTGCGGTAATGATGCCGTAAATGAAGTATACAAACTTGCAAATTCGGGGCTCTTACGTGCTTCAGCAAGAAGTGCAGTAGCTTCTTTAAATAATTCATCAGAATCTCTTCCGCCTTTATCAAGAAGTTGATATTCAAAGCCGCCGAAGTTACTCATACCCGAAATAGCCGCAGGCTGAGAAGTAAATGAATTAGCCTCTGTACATTTTGCCGTAATAGCGTTGACCTGTTTAATAATGTTATTTACAGACAAAGCTTTTGTCTTTCTTTCAGACCATGGTTTCAATTTGGTTACAATAAATGCAGTATTTTCTCCGGAGAATCCGTTTACTTGCATTATGCTTTCAACCCCCGGAATTTGAATAATCTGGTCTGTAATCTTTTGGGCAACCTCGCCGGTCCGGGAAAGAGTTGCACCGTCAGGAAGCTGAACTTGAGTAAAGAAAGCCCCTTTATCTTCATCAGGTAAAAATCCTGTAGGAGTTATCTTGAACATAACCAAAATAAACAATACAATACCTAATAAAACTTGCATTGTTCGTTTGGGAGACTTAACAAAAACATGAACTATATCTAAATATTTTCCTCTTAAGCCGTTAAACCAATCTTCAAATTTTTGTATAAATTCAAAATCATTTTTAACATCTCCGGATTTCAATATTGTAGCGCATAAAGCCGGTGAAAGCGTAAGTGCGACAAGAGTTGAAAGACCTATAGATGTTGCAATACACACGGCAAATTGCCTAAACATTTGCCCTGTAATGCCAGACATAAACGAGACCGGAACAAATACAGCCATCAAGACAAGAGATGTAGCAACAACAGCGCCAAATACTTCTTCCATAGTTATTTCTGTGGCTTCACGGGCATTTTTACCATCTTGAATATGCCGTTGTGTATTTTCAAGAACTACAATTGCATCGTCTACAACCAGACCTACAGCAAGCACCAGCCCGAACAGAATTAAAAGGTTTATTGAAAACCCTAACAATGCCATAAATATAAACACACCAATCAATGAAACAGGAATTGCACAAAACGGAATCAAAGAAGCTCTGGCAGTGCCTAAAAACATATAAGTAACTGCGCTTACAAGAACAATTGCAAGAATAATTGCGCTGATTACTTCATGAATAGACTCTCTTACAAACTCTGTATCATCATACTGAACATGATAAACTATATCTTTAGGGAAACTTTTACTTAAAGTTTGCATCCTGTCTTCAATACGGTTTACCAAATCAATTGTATTTGCCTCCGGAAGCTGGGCTATTGAAATCATCGCACATTCGTTACCGCCGATAGTTGCCGAAGAAGAATACAGTTCGGCGCCTAATTCTACTCTGGCAACATCCTTGAGTAAAACATTAGAACCATCAACATTAGATTTAACGACAATATTTTCAAACTCACTCACTTCTGCCAAACGACCTTTTGTCCTCAAGGTAAATTTCATCATCTGAGGGGATTCCATAGGTTCAACACCTATATTACCTGCCGGAGTCTGTGTATTTTGTGCAGTAATAGCCGCACTTATATCAGAAGTTGAGACCCCTAAACTAGCCATTTTATCCGGTTTAAGCCATATTCTCATAGAGTAGTCGCCGGCACCGAATACATTTATATTTCCAACACCTTTTACACGAGCCAACTCATCCTTGACATACATAGTTGCATAATTAGCTAAAAAGAGGGAATTATATGTACCGTTCGGGGATGTCAATGAAAGCATTAGACAGCCAGGTCCCCCTGTTGACTTTCTTACTGTCAATCCATAACGACGTACTTCTTCTGGAAGACGAGGTGTAACCAGCTGCAGTCGGTTCTGTACATTTACCAGCGCCATATCCGGATCAGTTCCGACTTCAAAAAACAGGGTCAGCTTATATGACCCATTTTGGGATTCAGAGGTCATATAAATCATATTTTCAATCCCGTTAAGCTGAAGTTCAACCGGGGCAGCAATTGTTGATGTGATTACATCGGAACTTGCACCGGCGTAGGTTGCGTTTACAATTACCTGCGGCGGTGTTATTGACGGATACTCCTCCAGAGGAAGAGTGGTCATTGAAATCAGTCCCGCAAGTATTATAGCCAGAGAGATTACTATCGCAAATTTTGGTCTTCTTATAAATAAATTACCTGCCATTTTATTCCCTCTAGTTATTAGAACCTTTAATTTTATTAATTAATCTTATAAATATATTTGGTTTCTTTGCCTGATTAACCTGATTTTGCGGATTAGTATCAATGATACGTACGGGTTTCCCCGGAACTATTTTTTGCAAACCGCTCGTTACCAATTTATCACCCTTCTGAACCCCTTCGGAGATTAGCCACATACCATCACTGGTCTGCCCCATTGTTTTAATATAAACCATTCTCGGCAAACCTTCTTCATCAAGTATATACAGATAGCGACCTTCCTGATTTTCCTGAGTTGCACTCTGCGGCACAACAGGAATGTCATCTTTAGCGTTTGAATAAATTATAATCCTTCCGTAATCACCTTGGATTAACTGATTATCAGGATTGGGAAATGTTGCTCTTAGAGTAATCGTACCTGTAGTTTCATCTATTTTGTTGTCATAAAAATCCTGAATTCCTTCTAATTCATATTTTTTACCGGTACTGAAGATAAATTCCACTTTTCTCTTTGCATCTGCACTCTTATCAATCCTTACAAGCTCAGCGTAATCCTTTGCGTCGAGAGGAAATGTTACATACATGGGTTCAAAACTGTTTATAGTAGTAAGCGGTCCGCTTGATGCCGTGACATAGTTACCGACGGTCACTGAAATAATACCTACTCTCCCGTCAACCGGAGATTTTACCTGAGTATAGCCCAAATTTCTTTCTGCATCTCTGTAAGCACTTGTAGCACTCTCTACCTGTGCTCTAAATGCATCCCTTTGCGAAAGGATATTATCATAATCTGCTCTTGCTATAAAATCTTGACTTACAAGTTCCTGATAACGTGCTAGTTGTTTTTCATAATATTCATACTGTGATTGAGCATTAGCTAAATTTGCCTTTGCCTGATTCGCTGAATATTGATATTCCTGAGGCTCAATTTCAAATAAGACCTGCCCGGCTTTAACGTAATCCCCTTCTTTGAAATAACTTTTTGTTAAATATCCGCTTATACGTGCAAGTATACTCACCCTGTACTTTGCAACTACACGTGCCGGAGATTCAAACTGTCTTACGACATTACGGGTGCCAACTTCTTCCACTGTAACAGCCGGAATGCTCATTTTAGCTTGCATTTTTGCCATTTTAAACTTATCAATTTTAGATATTAAAGCCCTGCCTAAAATAAGCGCTAATACAATTATAACTATTATAATAATATTTTTTCTCATTCTCTCTCCAATGTCTTAAAAATTATTTGTTCAAATTTAAACATACTCAAAAAACGGCTCAAAGTCAAGTTTTATTTAGTCTAAAACCTTATTTCCCTGAGGCACTATCCCTTCATTTTGCTTGTATTTACCTCTTTCTATGTCATAGGTTACAATATCAGGCATATCGAGCTTTTTAACTTTATTGAGATATTTGCTCCTGTCCTTTTCTAAAGATTTTTTTACTTTATCTACTTCTAAAATGTTATATATCAAATACCTTTTTGCATATTGAAGCGCGACGCTGCCGCAAACAGGACTCTTTTCGTATTTAAAAATATTAAATTCAAGGATTATGGGCAATTTTGAAGAATCTATTAGAATAAAATCAATAAGAGATTGATTATTTTCTTCATCATTTACAATAGAACATGGACAATTCATAGCGCTTAAATAATCATTCATATTTTTAGCATAGTCTATGGGAGAATATGCCGTCGGGAAATGATGCACTGCAACAAGTTCTGACCAGTTTTCATAATTTTCGCCATTTTTATAGTATTCATTTATATAACTTCCGGCTTCCGGCGATTTTGCACTATAATATAGCGTAAACTTATTACCGTTTAGTTTAAGGCTGGGCATAGCAGATGCTACAACAGGTAATAAAGCCAATATAAAAGCTGTTATAATAAGAAATCTCTTCATAACAATAAGGATAACACATACAAATTATTTTGTGAATAATCCCTAACCTGCTATTGCCCGTTTTGCTAATAATGCAGGATCAGCAATAGCCGTTGTATACATAATATAATCTGCTGCCGGTGAAAAATATTTACGCATAGCTATACGGTTTGTTATTTTTTCATAGCAAACGACAGAATCAACATTATCCTTAATGTAGCCAGCAAAAATCCTTTGCTTGTGGGACAATTCATAGTCCTTCAAATTCTTGACGATATACATATACCTATATTATATATCATATCTATATCATTTTAAATAGTATTAACATAAAACTTTACATAATTTTTTATAGTATAATTTTATTATGGCAGTTTACTTTTTTTACGGGGATGAAGATTTTAATATTGACCTTGAACTTGAGAAAATGAAGGCCAAGCTTAATCAGGATTTTATATCAATGAATTTTCAAGCTTTTGATAATCCTGAGTATCCGGAACTTATTACAGCTCTTCGATCGCAGCCCATGATGTTCGGAAATATGCTCGTTGTAATAAATGCTGAAAAGTATTTTCTTTCTAATAAAAACTTTTTTAATGACTCGGAATTAACAGATATTGAAGATGCCCTGAAAAACAATCCGGAAACTCTTGATATTGTATTTACCCTCAAACTGCCGAGAGAAGAAAATAAAAAACCGGATAGCAGAAAAAAGTTGTATAAAATTTTAAATCAATTTAATACAAAAGAATTTCCTGCGTTTAAAACCTACAAAACTGCGGAAATAGCAAACTGGATAAAGCAAAGGTCGAAGAAAAAAGAAATTATTTTAAATGATGATGCCATAAATCTTTTAATTGAAAATATCGGAAACAACTTAAGAGAATTCGACGAAGAATTAAATAAGCTAAAATTACTGGCCTATCCTGAAAAAATTGTAACAAAGAAAATGGTTGAAGAAATTGTAATCTCCAATCAGGATTTATTTAATCTTGCGGAGCTCATTATGACAAACAGAAAAGACATGGCCCTTTTGGAATTTAAAAAACTCTTAGATAAGAAACATCCGCTTGAAATTTTATCTGCGCTGCAAACTATGATAAGGAAGTGGATTATTCTTAAAACTAAGGCAAATTTACCCCCTTTTGAACTTTCAAAGCTTACAGGTCAGCATGAATTTGTAGTTAAGCAAACCCTTCAGAAGCTAAAGAGCACAAAAGCTTCGGACCTTGTAAAATTAAAAGAGAATCTTTTTGAAGTAGAATACAAAATTAAATCTGCAGAATCTTTAGATATGATATCGGAGGTAGAGTGTGCGCTTATCAGATAAATATCCGTTTTTAACAAATTATTTTACACAAGCTCTAAGCAGTAATACCAGCCCGCTACCACAGAGTATTCTTTTCTACGGAAATGATTTGGAATCCCAATACGTACTGGCAACTGAAATTGCAAGGTTGTTAAACTGCAAAGCAGATAAATCTGATAATTGTGATTGTCTTAATTGTAAATGGATAAAAGAAAGCTCTCATCCTGCTGTTATGACAATTTCCAGAATAGATAATAAACCTGAAGATGATGACTCAAAAACAGTTATATCAATCAAGCAATCAGCTTTGATAAAAGAAGCTCTAATGTCTGCATCCGAGTTTCACAGAGTATTTATATTCTGTGACAAAGATGAAGACGGAAAAATTGCCGGTTTAAACCGGAACAATTTTCAGGCTGAAACAGCTAACTCTCTTCTTAAAATTATTGAAGAGCCGCAGCCAGGCGTAACATTTATTTTCTTAACCAGATATATTGATGACCTTCTTCCTACAATAATTTCACGTTCTCAGTGCTTTTTCGTTCCTTCGAAAGACAATGTTACATATGATTTTAATATTATAAAAGGATACTTTGAAAATTACTGGACTTTTGAAAGAAAAGATATCTTCGATATTTCCCAGAAGCTCACTAATCTTACAAAAGATTATACAGTAATTGAAATTTTACAGAGTATTCAAAATTACATTCTGTCTACACTAAAAGCAAATCCACAAAAAACTGAATTTATAAACCATATCAAATTAACAGAAGAATCAATCGAACAGGCAAGACTGGGAATGAAACCGATTAATATCTTTGACAATTTGTGTTTGAAACTTATCACCTAGCTAAAGAAATACTTGTCATTCCGGAATTTCTTGCAACATCCATCAACTTCACAACCGCTCCATGATCGGAATTATCATCAACCTGAATCAATAAACCATCCGGATATTCTTTGATATGAGATGTAATAAGAGCTTCTAAATCTGCCGTCTGAATTTCTTCTTCTCCGTAGAAGTACTTATTATCAGAAGTTACTAGCATATTCATAATTTTGGAATCTTGCTGAACCTGCTGTTTATCCACAACTTCCGGCACTGCAAGATTTAGTCCTTGCTGATCAAGCATTGGAGCAATAACCATCATGATGATTAACAGAACCAGAAAAATATCTGTAAGCGGTGTAATATTTATCTCATTAAAACTGTCTCTCATCAATTACTCCAATCTTCATATTCATTATTTACAGGCAATGCACTATTTGATGTATAATTTGAAGTCTCTGTATTCTGAAGTTTTTCTTGAGCCTCTTCTAATTTTTTCTGGTCTTTTTTGTTTAAAGGTTCACCGGCTACAATCAACTTTTTATAATTAGCATCCTGTGCTGCATCCATTATATCCATTATAATAGAGCTTTTAGCCTTTTCATCGGCTTTTACAACGAGTTCAGCATCTTTTGAATCACCTTTTACAGCTTCTAAATCAGAGGTTAATGTCTCTACGGAAGAACGTTTCTCCCCAACATAAAGAGTTCCGTCTTTTGTAACAGATACCGTTATTTTACCTTGTTCAATTGAGTTTCCGCTATTGACCTCCGGTATAGTGATAGTATTATCAATAGACTGGAATGTCGGCGCAACAACCATCATAATAATCAACAGAACAAGAAAAATATCTGTTAACGGTGTTATATTTATTTCTGTAAATAAAGCTTTTTTGCCTGTTTTTATACCCATTATTTCACCTGATTATAAAGCAACACTGGTTTTAGATTGTACAGCAGAATCTTCTTCTGAATCTACAAAACTTAAGAACAGAAGCTTAATTAACTGAAAGTCGTCTTCAAATCTTCTTACGGTAGATTGAAAAGTGTTGTAGCAAACTACAGCAACAATGGCAACTCCAAGACCAAATGCAGTAGCGATAAGAGCTGAACCTATACCCATAGCAACCGCCGCAGATTGATTACCCTGTGAAGCTAAATCTTGGAATGTGTAGAGAATTCTTACTACTGTACCAAATAAACCCAGGAAAGGAGCAACACCTCCGATTGTTCCCAGAATAGTTAATCTGTGTTCAAGTTTTCTAGTCGCAAGAGCTGCCGCAATATCAAACGAACGGGAGAAACCGGCTTTTTGCTCTGAAAAGATTCGTACAGCTTCTTCAGTTACTTCACCAATTATTCCGCCGCATTGTACAGCAAGGTTTTGAGCCCCCATAAGATTGTTTTTTACAAGCTCTTTTTGCAATCTTGGAATAAATTCAATAACATTTCTTTTGTTAGCATTATAAAATGCTGCTCTATCAATTGCTACCATTACTGTTAATATTGAGCAAATCAATATCGGCAATAACACCGGCCAATCTAACTGAATTGAATGTAATAATAAATCCATAATATTTCCCCTTTACCTTTTTATACTTGCTTAATACTTTGACGCTCCAAATACATTGTAATCAAATGTAAACTGGATATCTATACTTTGACCTCTAAAATCTGCCGGAAGAGGCCTAAACGGAGCGGTAAGCTCAACCGCTTTCATTGCTGCTTGATCTGCAGTCGGCAGTCCGGAAGATTTGTGTATTCTGCATGAAAGCAGCCTGCCGTCTTTTGCTATTTTGAACAAAAGTACAACTCTTTTACTTTCATTACCTTTTGGAGGATCCCAATTTAGCTTAATTCTTCTTTGAAGTTCTCTCATGTACGGTCCGAAGTCCGGCTCTCTCAAAGCATCAATACCAGGAGCACCACCGCCTCCGCCCGGATTACCTATATTTCCCGTACCACCGGGTGCAGAACCTCTTGAAAGCTGGCCGCCGCCCCCACCTGTAGACGGAGATAGCGAAGGTCGTGGAGCATATGTTCCGGAGCTGGAAGGACTTCCGCTTGTACCGGAAGATTTTGGAGCCCCTGCCGTAGACGAGCCTCCAACCGGACCGGTTGATAAAGTTTTTCCTACAGGAGCACCTTTGGGTGCCGGCACTGTAAATGGCGTTGATGGTTTAGCAACAGGTGCCGGTGTAGACACAGGTCTCGCACTCGGTCTTGCTGTCGGAGGAGCTGGTTTTGCCTGAGAAGGCTTAGCCGCAGGCGCTGACTGTGGTTGTTGAACAACTTTTTTGGGTGCTTGCTGTTGAATTTGTTTTTGCACCTGTTTTTTTACGGTTTGTTGTTGTTTTTTAATAATTTTATTTGCACTTGCTGCTGCAGCAGAAGGCTTCTGTGCTTTTCTTGGTGCCGGTGATGGCATTGAAACCTTTCTTTTAGGGTCATTGACTCCCCCGCTTCTTGAATCAATATCAGCACGATTCTTTGTATTAGGGTCTCTGGGTTTTCCGGGTTTATCAACCAGAACAAATTCTATATCACGCTTTGGCTGGACTTTTGGTTTTCCGAACAAATCCAGATTTATTCCCATTAATGCAAGCATAATTGAAACAAACCATATCAAAGCTACTACTGCAGGATGAAGAGCAGTAGAAATCATAAAAGAATTCTTGATAGGAATAACTTCAGGTTTACTTGTAACAATAGAAGGGAGGGTGTAGGGTTTTAAGTCCTTATCATCCTCATCGTCCAGTATAAAACTTTTATTATTGTTTAGTAATGACACTTTTTAATCTCTCTAAATTTACTCTTTATAGAATAATCCTTTAATATATTTTTTTTATTATCCTGTTGAATATTTACCCTGCTAATTTTCATAATAATATGAGGATGCGCTGACCGTAATCGGTTGGGTGAGTACAATTTCGACTACAGAATTTGCAGGAATTTCAGCATCAATTCCCCTATCCATAACGGATTTTACAAGACCTCCGCCTGCACCCACTGCAGTACCGAGGGCAGCTCCTCTTCCGATACTACCGCCGGAAAGAGCACCGAATACCAGCCCTGATAAAGCCCCCGCAGCAGAGCCGGCAGCCAAATCTTTTGCATATCCTTTCGTTACATCTAATTTAGTGCCTCCAAGCAAAATGCCGCTGTTATCGTCTGTTTTAATAACAGCTGAAATCGGAATCTGACTTCCGTTAGGAGTATATATTTGAGTAAATCTGATACTCAATTTTCCGTTCATACTTCCATGTTTAGCTTTAGAAACCTCTATTACAGTACCGTAAATTGTACTGCCGGCAGGTGCAATAAGCCTGTTATTGTAGTAAAAATCGGAATCTAAAGCCATATTAACACTTTGTCCCAAACCGGAATATGCTGAAGAAACAGGAGTTATTAACACAGCCTTCATATTAGTTCCGGCAGGAACCATGACAACGTTTCCTTGCAGAGTATTATTTTGAGGAGTATAAGTGAGAGGTTTTTGAGTATAGCCGCTATTATAAACCGGTATTGTCTGAGCCTGCTCATAAGAATAATTTGAGCCGGCGAAGGCTGTTCCGGAAACGAACATACTTATGCTCAAAAAACAGGCTGCAAACTTCTTATTTAACATCAAAGAATCCTCCCCTTATAACATTTTATAATTTAAGAGATATTTGTCAATTAATTAAAGTATGAGACATATTGATAGGAGCTGCTAGTACCATGGTTAAATTAGCACCGGCAGCAATAGTAACGTGTTCTCCCATTTTCCGTTCCGCACCCGGAACGTATTGTAATACACCCATCGCTCTGAACATCGTCCATCTTTGATAATGAGGGATTTTATTCCATTTTAGTGGCGGTGTCAGCTCTCCGCCGATTAAGTTATTATTAGGAGTATAAATATATGCTTTTATAGGAATTTCAAACCCGTCAGAAAGGCACATTTTATTTATAAAAACTTTCATCGATGCATTTGTACCTTTTATCGGCTCATTTTTCTTTTCTATATAACCGCTGAGACTTGTACCCTTAGGAATTATATTAGATTCATACACATAAATATCAGTTGTTGTTATAAATTTTAGGGGTTCGCCTTCTTCACAATATGCCGTTGAGAATTCTTGTAAAGACATTATTGGGATATTATATCCTGCCGGTATTTGAAATTCGTCATAACCACGCAGCTCAGAAGCAAATGCTGGGATAATTAATCCGTATATAAGCATTAATATTGAAACAACTCTTTTTATCATACCAGCCATTATACCATAAATTCTAAGTACTGTTCATCTCAGTTAAGTATTCTTTAACAAGATTTATCGGAATTGCAAACCCTATCCCGATATTTGAAATATTATTATCAGGGTTGTATATTGCCTGATTAATACCTATAATTTCTCCATTTTTATTTAAAAGAGGTCCGCCGGATGACCCCGGATTTATTGCAGCATCCGTTTGAATTCTGTTTTTTGCATAGTCAATTCTGGAAATAATTCCCTGAGTAAGAGTCCCGCTAAATCCAAAAGGATTTCCTATTGCAAGGACTTTTTGTCCTACTTTAATTTTCCCAGAATCTCCAAGTTTTACGGTTTTAAGCTCTGTCGGGACATTAATTTTCAAAAGAGCAATATCCTTATTTTCTCCAAGTTTTTTTATAACTTTTGCCGTATAATTCTGTCCGTTAGACATTGTTACTATAACCGTTTTCCCGACGTCAACCACATGAGCGCTTGTTAAAATTATACCCTTCTTGTCAATTATACATCCGGTTCCGCAGGACATTCCGTCAGATATTTGAGAATCTACACATACTATAGCAGGATTAATCCTTTCATATAGGGAAATGACAGCTTGTTCTTCTCTGTCAAATGCAAAGACAGGAGATGAAAGGCAAAACAAAAGAATTAATGAAAAAATTTTGTCCATATTATTTACTCCGCCTCAATACTTAATCACCTGATAAAAAAACTCAATACCCTTTGGGGTAAAACCTATTCGCCTATTAACTTATTAACTATTCACTACTCACCAGCATCCCATGCTTCAATACAAACCTCATTCTTGTAATCATACAAAGTTTAATGTATAATGAACGGGACAATATATACAATCAGCACAAAAAGGAGAGAACAATGTCAAAGATTGAAAGTTTTAAAAACGCTTTAAATGAAAAAAGAGCTGTAAAGATTATTGCAGGTATTGATAATTTTGATGCAGAAAAAGTTGCAAAAGTAGTTCTTGCTGCAGATAAAGCAGGCGCAAGCGCTGTTGATATCTGTGCTAATCCGGATATTATTTCAATGGTTAAAGATTTAACTGACTTGCCGATATTTGTATCTTCAACAAAGCCGGAAGAACTCGCTCATGCTGCTATTTTGGGAGCAGATGCAATTGAACTCGGAAACTTTGATGCTCTGTACAAAAAAGGTATTAGTTTCTCTGCATCACAAGTTCTAAATCTTGTTAAAAGAACAATAGAACTCCTTGACGGCACAGATATTTTCTTCTGCGTTACTATTCCGGGAGAATTAGAAATCGGCGAACAAATCGCTCTTGCAAGAGAACTTGAATCTATGGGTATAGATTTAATTCAGACTGAAGGACATTTCTCCAATGAAACACCTTCAAACGGTGTACGAGGACTTCTTGAAAGAGCAGAATTAACCCTTTCAAATACAATTGAATTAACAAGAAACATTGAAATCCCTGTTATGACAGCTACCGGCATTAATCCTACAACTGCATCATTGGCTTTTGCGTCAGGGGCTTCAGCAATCGGGTGCGGTTCATGCGTTAACAAACTTGATTCTGAAATCTCAATGATTGCTGTTGCAAAGAATCTTGTTGAAATTGCAGACAGAAATGCTCAGTATGTTGTAGAACTTGTTTAAAAAGTAACTTGATATAAAAAGAGCCGGAGAAAATTTTCCGGCTCTTTTTATTTGTAACATTTATTCACAAATCGGACAATTTTTCCAAATAAATTGTGTTTATATAAATGTAAAGTGTAGGTCTTAGATAAAGTAGGTGTTTTAATATGGTTAAACCCATATTCCTGAAATACAGCCGGGAGCATTTTCCTGCTGTAAAAAAAGATTTAAATAGTGTAGTTAAAAATATAGATACTATTAACTCTGTTTTTCAAAGAGATAATACAAGGGTTAGTATACAGAAACCCATTTCTATATTTACCCCTGCGCCTGCATATACTTACGGAAGTCAGGATTTAGTCTTTTTTGCTTCTCTGCGTTGTTCTATTCGTTCTTTCTTTGCAAGATACTTAAACTCTCCGACAAGTTCATTAATCCAGTTTTTCCAATTTTCAGGATTACCTTCTAGTAGTTTTCTTATAGCTTTTATTGTGTCTACTCCATCTTGTGGGGAAATAGTTTGAAAAACTTTAACATCATATTCTAGGCACGTTAACAAATGCCCTGTAATAGTATTTCGACCATTGATTTCTTTTTTCGCTCTTTCCAGATACTTCATATTAACAGCCTGAAAAGAGGGCTGGTTATTATTTTTATTATAACTTGCGATAGGGTTGATATTCATAAATACTCCTTGTTAATTATTTTTAACATGAATATTGCTCTTCTTCAATATTAAAAACAATTTTTATAAACAAACCTAATCAACAAACCTAAATTTAATCAATGTCCAGATTGCCTGTAGACCATCTTTCCACCCGATTTTTTTACCCTCGCTAAAAGCCCTTGCGTTATAAGAAATAGGGACTTCCATAAAACGAACTTTTTGTTTTAACACTTTCGCAGTAATTTCAGGTTCAAAATCAAATCTATTAGATTTAATATTTATATTTTTGATAAATTCTCTTTTAAATGCTTTATAACAGGTTTCCATATCTGTAAGTTTTGCACCGAACAGGATATTTGTGAGAATTGTGAGAGTTTTATTTGCAATAAAGCTCAGAAATAAAAAGCTTTTTGAATTTCTGTTATCAAGAAGCCGTGAGCCATACACAACATCTGCTTTATCCTCTTTAATTAACTGAACCAGGGGAATATAGTCTTCCGGATTATATTCCAAATCAGCATCCTGGATTATTATAATATCGCCGGACGCTTCTCTCATTCCTGTTCTTAGGGCTGCACCTTTTCCCATATTTTTTTCATGGTACAAGACCTTATAATTAATTCGGGAATACAACTCTCGAGTTCCGTCTGTTGAAAAATCATCCACAAGAATAATTTCCTTATCCAGACCAAAAGCCACTGCCTCCACCCTTCTTAACAATTCTTCTAATGAATCTTTTTCATTATAAACCGGTATTAAAATTGTTATCTTTTCCATAAATTCCTCGTAATAGTATTTGTATATATTGTACTTTTGTTATATATTATATAATAAAGCAAGGAATTTGCGAGAGAGGGTTTAATGGCGCTGGAGAATTTTATTTACGAAACCGTTGAAGAAGTTCTAAAAGGCAAGTATGAAGAAGCCAGGGATAGTATTGTAAAACACAAAGAACTTTATAATGACGATGCTGCAATTTGTTTCAGTCTGCTGGCTCTTAATGAATTTGTAAAAAAAGATTATAACAGCTATTACCAGATGATGAACGATGCAACATTTTTGGTTGAGCAATCAAAAGATACGCTTTCCAGCATTTTAAATGAACTTGTTCTAAGCTATGTAAATTTTTCAGAAAAAAACAGTACTCTTTATTCAATTAGCTATAACAAGGCTCGAAAACTTGCAATAAAGAGTCAAAAAACATACTTTTTTGAAAAGATTAATTCTATGCTAAAATGTCCTCCGATAACACATTTAAGCACTCATGCCCAAGTAAAAGACCCGTTAATTGCACTTGTAAAAATAGGACAGGCTGTAGCAGCTGAAAAAGATATTGATGTTCTTATAAAAACTATTGCAGAAGAAACTAAAATTGCCCTCAATGCTGACAGATGCACGGTCTTCCTCTATGACAAGGAACATAATGAGCTTTACTCTAAAGTCGCTACAGGGCTTGATACAAAAGAATTAAGAATCCCTGCAGATAAAGGTCTCGCAGGCCATGTGGTTCAGACCGGAGAAACAATTAATATAAAAGATGCCTATAATGATAAGAGGTTTAATCCGGAAGTTGATAAAAAAACAGGGTACAGGACAAAAACAATACTCTGTATGCCAATAAAAAATTTCAATCAGGACATAATTGGTGTCTTTCAGGTTCTGAATAAATTTGATGAGACATTTACTATTGATGATGAAGACCTTTTGGTTGCAATTGCATCCAGTGCCGGTATTTCATTAGAAAACGCTCAGTTGTTTGAACGTCAGAAGAAGATGATTGAAGAACAGCAAATTATCTTCGACAGTTTTATTGAAACTCTCGCTTCCTCTATTGATGCAAGAGACAAAATTACAGCCGGTCATTCAACCAGAGTAAAAATGTATGCAACTCTTATTGCTAAAGAATTTGGCATGGAAAAGAAAGATATCTACATATTAGAAAAAGCTGCTGCTTTGCATGATATTGGGAAAATCGGCATAAGAGATTCTGTTCTTCAAAAAGAAGGGAAACTCACACCGGAAGAATATAAGCATATACAAAAACATGTTGAAATAACTCACAATATACTTGAGAAGATTCATATGTCTGAAGATTTTCAACAAATCACAGAAATAGCTTGCTCTCATCATGAAAAATATGACGGAACCGGCTATTACAGAGGATTAAAAGGCGAACAAATACCGTTTGGAGGCAGAATCCTTGCAGTGTCTGATGTTTTTGATGCAATTACATCAAAAAGACATTACCGTGATAAAATGCCTATCGAAAAAGTTATAGATATTATTATGAAGGGTTCAGGTTCACACTTTGACCCTAATGTTGTTGATAAATTTTTAATGCTAAAACTCAGTAGAATTGTAGAAGTATTAATATCAGATACTTCTTCAAAAATAGATAAAAAAGATTATGAAACATTGGATAAATATAATCTACTTGATTTATATTACTCAATAGTTAATAATTGTAGTAATATGCTGCTTCAAGTATTTAACAAATATTATGTAGGTGTAGATTTAGAACATGAATAAAAAGACGAGAAAACTTCTAATAATATTTACAGCACTCGTAGCATTCTCTGGATTAGGGGTATCTGCAGCAGAAAATGCAGCCGCTAAACCTCTGGCCCTTAGAGCTGAAACGAATACAGTGAATATGGAGATGGTTATCAAAGATAACTTTGTAAAAGCCAAATTTGCTTCTGCTGAAAACAGGTTCTTACAAGGGAATGTTAAAGCTTCACATGATGACTTTGCAGACCTTGTTTCAAGAGCGGTACATGATGATTATGTTTTTCTTGTCTATGGAATAAAAATGGCTGAATACGGTTTTTTCGACCTTTCTGATGCCTTGTTTAAAAGACTGGATACTAATAACTTCACTTCAAATTATGTTAAAGATATAAAGAAATTTTATTATCCTTCCGGCATGGTAGAACCTAAAGATTTAATATACTATGCCGATGCATATTCAAGTATTGTTTACAATAATATGGCAATAGAAACAACATCAGAACTCCTAAATAATTCCAATACTACTGACAGCGATTATAAAAATTATTTAATTGCGCTTGGGTTTTACAAGTCAAACAATCTGCAACAAGCTTTAAAATACATTAATTCCGCAATTGTACAGAATGATAACAATATTAACTATAAAATTTTAAAAGCTAAAATATTGGCTGATTCCAACAAATCAAAACAAGCTGTTAAAGCACTGAAAGAAATAAAGAAAACAGAATTCTTAACAGTAGATTTTCAGGAAAAAATTCGTGCTATTGAAGAGTATGTAGAATACAAAATTGCCAAAGATGAGCCGCTTAAAGATTACCATTTATCTTACTATTATCATCTTCAAGGGAAAAGTCTCTTAGCAACAAAGGTTTTGCAGGCATCAATTTTACAAGCAAAGCAATATACACCGCAAATTTTCGGGCTACTGGGAAGAATATATTATGAATGTGATGAACCTTTAAGAGCTCAAGAGTTTGCGCAAAGAGCTTATAAAGAAGATAAAAATACCTACCTCGCAGCACTTACATTAGCTGATATAAGCTATGATGAAAGAAAATATGAAGATGCGCTTAAATACTATAAGACCGCTAAAAAACTTTCAAAAGAGAATGATGCAGCTATCGGAATTGCAAAAACATATTTGGCTTTAGAAAATAATAAAAAATCTAAAAAATTGTATGAAAAATTATTAAAAAAAGACGGACTGGATGAGGATTTACTGATTGGTTCACTAAAGGTATTTCCGCAAAGAGCTGATGATTATCTTGCCAGAATTGCTTCGGTAGATATTTCTAATAATGAAATCTGGCTCGGATTAGCAAACCTTGCATTGAGAGACGGTAATGTTTCTATGGCTGAAACATATCTAAACAATTCTTATTATATTGACGAAAATAACTTTAAATATTATTATTATTTAAGTTTAGTACTACGTGCTAAAGGAAATATAGAACAGTCTAATCAATCACTTATCAGGTGCTCAAGATTAGATTCGGACTACGCATCAAAGGTCAATCTGGATTAAAGTAACTATGAAAAGTAATATTTTAATAGTTGAAGATCATGAATTAACAAGGTTTGGTTTAAAGACAGCCTTTGAATCTTGTGATTTTATTGAAAACATTTATGAAGCTGAATCTGCCGAAAAAGCCCTCGAAATAGTTAAGAATACGGCTATTGATTTAGTTATTATGGATTTAGGACTTCCGGGAATGGATGGAATTGAAGCTTCCAGGCTCGTAAAAAGTCATAATAGAGAAATAAAAATTGTTGTACTTACGTCTCATAATGATGTACAGGAAGTTTTAAACTGTTTAAAAGCCGGAGCTAATGCTTATTGTTCAAAAGAAATAAATCCGATAAGACTAACTCAGGTTGTGCAATCAGTTCTGGACGGAGCTTCTTGGTTTGACCCAAGTATTGCTCATATTGTTCTTGAAGCAGCTTCAAAATCATCTCAGACGCCCGAAAAGCCGCTTCCGGAAAAAGATTACGGACTAACTTCTCGTGAAACTCAAATTTTGAAACTAATTACAGAAGGTTATAGTAATAATGAAATCGCAAATACCCTCTTTGTTAGTATAAATACCACAAAAGCACATGTTGCAAGTATATTACAAAAGCTGGAAGTTGATGACAGGTTACAAGCAGCGTTAAAAGCTTTAAAGGAAGGATTGGTGTAAGTGGACGGAATAGCTTCAATCCTTGTTGTAGATGATAATCCCAAATTTCTTCAAGATGCACTTCCTATGTATGGATATGATGTTACTATAGCGAAAGACGGCTTGGAAGCACTCAAAATCCTATCAGAAAGTAAAGCCGGTTTTGATTTAATACTGCTGGATGTTATGATGCCAAATATGGATGGATGGGATACCTTAAAAGCTATAAGAAAAAATAAAACGACCGAAAGAATACCGGTTATTATGATTACAGCAGTAAGTGAAGATCAAAAGGTCGTAACAGGATTAAAAATCGGAGCTGATGATTACATTGTGAAGCCCTTTGTCTTGCCAAATCTTCTCGCAAGAATTGAAGCCGTATTACGAAGGTCTAAATGGCAGCAAGAATCTCATCCGAAATCGGAAATCTCTTTAAACAGAGGAGCTAATATTGAAGCATTAACCCCTAAAGAGAAAGAAGTTCTTGCTCTGGTCGCAAAAGGAGCCAGCAATCAAGAAATAGCTGATAAATTATATGTACGAGATGTCACTGTAAAAACGCATCTTAACAGTATCTTTAAAAAGTTAAAAGTTACTAATAGGACTCAGGCAGTGTTGCTTGCAATCCAGATGAATTTGATTAGTTAGGAGATAAAAATGAAATCAAAAGAAGAATTAGCAGAATTAGTAATAACGGATATTTCAGCTTTTAATGAAGCAATGACCGGAGAAGCCGCAGATTTAACAGAAACAGACTTTTCAAATTCATCAATTGAGGGCGCTGTATTTAACAATGCCGATTTAACATCTTCGTCCTTTTCAGATTCCCAGCTAACCGATGTTAAATTTATCAATTGCGACCTAACCTCTGTTGATTTTACAAGGTCAACTATTGTAGAATGCAGCTTTAATGAATCCGTTTTAAATGGTACTGATTTCAGCTATTCTAAAGTTGACTACTGTAATTTTAATGAATCAGATATGGCAGGGGCCATTTTAAGGGAAGCTGATTTATCAACTTCAGATCTTTCTTCCGCTGATAACTTAAATGCATGCAGGTTTGATGATGAAACAGTATGGCCTGACAGTGATTGTTTACCGGAAGATTTTGATTCCACTTATTCGGATGATTTATCATCTCTTAAAGATGATGATGACTTTGAACCATCTGATTATTAAACAAGAAATTTAACCAGATTTAAATGCTTTGTATCGCCAGTTTCAGTATATTCCAGCTCATAGGGAAATTCTTGTAACTGTTCAGAAATTCTATGTTTGTTGCAAAACATAGATATGTATCTTGAGGGCTTTTTATCAGGCTTAAAGCCTAATTCTTCATATTTCGAAATTAATTCAAAAGGTCCGTCTGTAATTGCATTGAGATGAATTCCTTTCATATTTAGCTCTTGCGCATCTTTAAAAAGCTGATAAAACATCGTCTTTCTGAGAGATTTTATTCTTTCATTTATTCTTACTGGAATAGAGCATATACCGTCTAAATTAATTACATTGTAATCTTTCTGATATGTCATAATTCCACAAATTTTATCCAAAGACACAAAAATATAGCTTGTATTCTCATCCTTAAAGGCTTTGGTAATACAATAATTTAATATATTCTGCCACCTGTCTTGCATATTATTTGATAAATCCGGTAAAAGTTTTTTATACCTCACTGTTTCTGCTAATTTCTGCAAAAACGGACGGTCTCCTCTATAGAGTTTATACAAATCAATTTCCGTAAGCATATTATTAGTAAGGTTGCGGGTTTTTGCAACTTTAATTGCTGAAAAGGACGGATTAAAAGTAGTATTTAAAAAATCTATTTTCATACACGTATATATAAATTACCCTATAAAAAGATTTTTTGTTTAATTGTAACAATTAATTTACAATTTCATACCCCCTTGTAATATTATCGGGTTTGGGTTAAACTGAATTTACACTGGTAGAAAGAAGGAAATATAATTATGTCTAAACAATGTGAAGTATGTGGTAAAAAACCGCTTAAAGCAGCTAAATTAACATTCTCTCATAAACAAATCGTAAAAAGACAAACTCCTAATTTACAAGAAATCAGAGTAAATGTTAATGGTCAAACTAAGAAAATGACAGTTTGTACTTCTTGCTTAAAAGCAGGTAAAGTTCAAAAAGCTGTTTAATTTATGCTAAAAATTTTTAAATAAAAAGCCGGAACATAGTTCCGGCTTTTTATTTATGCTTTTACTACTATATTCACAAGTTTTTTAGGGACAACGATAACTTTAACAATCTCTTTTCCGGTTGTTAACTCTTTAACCTTATCGCTTGAAAGGGCTAATGATTTCAATTCCTCATTATCAGCACTTTCATCGGCCTCAAGCTTATCTTTAACCTTTCCGTTAACTTGTACAACAAGAGTTATCTTGCTGGCTTTTGCAAGATTTTCATCCCATTCGCACCAAGGTTCATTATGGATTGAAGTTTCAAAGCCAAGTTCATGCCAGATTTCTTCCGAAAGATGTACGGTTACCGGAGCCATAAGCTTAATTAAAGATATTACCGCAAAACTGAATACATTTTTATCTTCCTGTGATAATTCAGTTTTCTTACCCTTCCAGTCATAAATAGCATTGGTAAGCTCTCTATATTTTGAAATCACCGTGTTAAACTGAAAATCATTTGATATATCATTCGTAATACCTTTAATTGCCATATGAACGACTCGAACTAAATCATCATTTTCACGTGCAAGCGGAAAATTAAGCTTGTAATTTCTTGTTATATCAGAGAAATTATCACTTACTAATCTCCAAACCCTATTAAGGAATTTGTAGCAGCCTTCAACACCTGCATCAGACCAGTCAAAATCTCTTGCCGGAGGTGAATCTGAAAGAATAAATAATCTTGCGGTATCAGCTCCGTAATTTTCAAATATCTCATCCGGATCAACGGTATTTCCCTTTGATTTTGACATTTTAGACCCGTCTTTTAGAACCATACCCTGTGTTAACAGATTCTTAAACGGCTCATCAAAGCTCAACAAGTCCAAATCTTTAAGTGCTTTCGTAAAGAATCTTGAATATAAAAGATGTAGAATAGCATGCTCAATACCGCCTACATACTGGTCTACCGGAAGCCATTTATCAACCAGCTCTTTACTAAACGGTTTATTACTGTTTCTTGCATCTGAATATCTTAAATAATACCAGCTTGAACATACAAAGGTATCCATTGTATCCATTTCTCTTCTGGCTCTACCTCCGCATACAGGGCAGGTTGTTTCTGCGAAAGTTTTAGATGTTGTTATCGGAGATTTCCCAACAACAGAAAAATCGACATCATCCGGAAGCATTACGGGGAGATTTTCTTCCTTTTCCGGAACTATTCCGCATTTATCACAATAAACTACAGGAATTGGAGCTCCCCAGTATCTTTGTCTGGAAATCAGCCAATCACGTAACCTATACTGGGTTTTAAATTCGCCGAACCCGTTATTGACAGCTTTTTGTGTGATAGCTTTTTTAGCTTCCGTATTTTTCATCCCGTTAAATTCATTTGAATTTACAAGAACCCCTTCTTCAGTATATGCAGCATCTTTGCAATCAGATGGGTTTTCCGTATTCTGTATAACCACTTTCATAGGTAAATTATATTTTTTAGCAAAGTCAAAGTCTCTTGTATCATGCGCAGGTACTGCCATAACAGCACCTGTTCCATATTCAACAAGGGCATAATCAGCCGTCCAGAGAGGGAAGGTTTCGCCGGTGAACGGATTTATACAGTGTGTTCCTAAAGGTACACCGGTTTTCACTCTGTCAGTTGAGAGTCTTTCAATCTCTGTCATTTTACGAGCATTTGCTCTATATTCATCAACAGCTTGCTTATTTTCTTCGGTTGTTAATTTTTCTATATCTTTGTACTCTGGTGCTACAACAAGATATGTAATACCATGCACAGTGTCTGGTCTGGTAGTATAGACCGGCACTTCTATTTCTTCCCCGGCTGGTGCATCAATAACTTTAAATCTTAAAATTGCACCTTCTGATTTTCCAATCCAGTTCGCCTGCATAGTCTTAACATTGTCTCCCCATCCATCAAGCATATCTAAATCTTGAAGAAGTCTCTCAGCATAATCCGTAATTTTGAAAAACCATTGGGATAAGTATTTCTTTTCTACAATACTGTCACATCGCCAGCATTTACCGTCAATAACCTGTTCATTAGCAAGAACTGTACCACAGCTTTCACACCAGTTAACAGCGGCTTCCTTTTTATATGCTAATCCTTTTTTATATAATTGAAGGAATAACCACTGAGTCCATTTATAATAATCAGGCTTACAGGTTGTAACTTCCCTTTCCCAATCATAAGAAAGTCCGAGCATCTTGAGCTGTTTTGTCATATAAGCAATATTTTCATCTGTCCATTTTTCAGGATTTGCTCCATGTTTCATCGCTGCATTCTCAGCAGGAAGCCCGAAGCTATCCCAGCCAATCGGATGAAGAACATTATATCCTTGTGCTTTCTTAAACCTTGCAATTACATCAGTTATTGTATAATTTCGCACATGCCCCATATGCAATTTACCTGAAGGATAAGGAAACATTGATAATGCATAATATTTCGGCTTATCACTATTATCAGGGGTATGAAAAGCTCTATCTCTTTCCCAAATTGCCTGCCATCTCTTTTCTATTTCCTGCGGAAAATATCCTTCTTTCATTTATTCCTCCATAACCTATACATCCACATCGTCATCAGTTTCTGAATCAGGAGCATCCGGTTCAGCTACCGTTTTAGTTAATTTTTCATTAAGCTCCTGAAGGGTAATTGACTTATCCATCTTCTTTAAAGCATTCAGAACAGCTATTTTATAATCTGCATCGGCCCTATTTTTAGGATTATCCATAATTTCACCGATTTTTTGTCCTAAAATTCCCATTACTACAACAGCAGGCACCATTATTGCTCCTGTCGCAATAACCGCGTGCAAATCAACAGAACCAATTTTTACAAAACAAATTGTCCCTATAACCAACAGCGTAACCGCTATAAAAAAACTTCTTATGCTTTCAGTATACCCGCCCATTATTTATTAAGATTCTCCATATCTTTTTTCATACAGAACTGCACGAGAGTCATCTTGTCTATATTGCTCAAGTTAACAAATCTTCCTGATATTGTATAAAGACCGTTATCTCCTTTTTCAACACGTATTAATTGATATTTACATTTAATTTCCTGCTCATCACTTAGTTTAATTGTAACTTTGTACGATTTTTCAATATCAATATTTTCTTCTGTTTTTAACTTCATCCCCCCGGCGGATATGTCAAGAGTTCTTGCTTTATGAACTATATCCTCATATACAAGTTCAATATCCTCAATAAACTTAATACGGGTAAATTTACGTCTTTGCAGGAATCTGTGTTTTACAGGATTAGCAATTGAAATAACATTATTTTCCAACTCCTGAATATATGATTCAAAATAAAGATATCCGTTATCCGTGAGAGAATAGAAATCACATATATGATTTTTTATAAGCCCTTCCGGCTTATATTTAAGCTCCATTCTAAAGCCTTCCATTGAAACATCCAGAACTTTACCCTTATTGGAGTTTTTAAAATCCTGTGGCACTATTGTTACCAATTGGTCTTTTTTTATAAGTTCTCTCATTAGAATATCCTTTCTTTATCTTTTCGCCAATTCCAGTTTTATCATTCCGACTGATTTTACTTTTACGTTCGGACTTATTTCATTATATGACATAATTGCAATTTGCGGATAAGTTCTTTCAACAAGTTTTCTAAACAAAAGCCTTATTGGTGATGAACAAAGAATAACTGGCTGATTACCCGTCGCAGTAATGGCCTTTTCAAGTTCAACATTCATTCTGTCAAATAACGCTCTGGTAAATACAGGGTCGAGTGTCACGCTCTGTCCATCCGGACTTGCACCTTTAGCTATAGTATTTTCCACATCCGGAGAAAGCGTAATAACATAAAGCTCGCCTGTGTCTGCAAGATTCTGCTTGCAAATATTTCTGGCAAGTGCCTGACGAACATGTTCCGTTAAGAAATTCGGGTTCCTACTAACTTTAGCTTGCAAGCTTATTGTCTCTAGTATAGTTTTTAAATCTCTTACTGCGACACCTTCCTTTAAGAGGTTTTGAATTACAATCTGAACATCACCTATAGTAATATCCTTCATTATGTCATTAACATAATCTTCAGATACTTCTTTTTTAAGGTTATCA
Source organism: Candidatus Gastranaerophilales bacterium (assembly GCA_944325825.1). GTDB lineage: Bacteria > Cyanobacteriota > Vampirovibrionia > Gastranaerophilales > Gastranaerophilaceae > CAG-196. The sequence continues at coordinate 46,952 of CALVBP010000006.1, forward strand.
ATAAGCTGTTGTATATCAAACCTTGATACAATTTCGTAAGCACATTTCTTTATAACTTCGGTAATGTGAGTCGAGATAACTGCAGAAGCCGAAACTACCGTATAACCGGACATTTCCGCCAAATCTTTATCTTTCGGTTCAATCCATAATGCCGGCAACCCAAAAGCAGGCTCTATTGCGTGAATGCCATTTATAGTCAAATTTCCTACCGGGTCGCCTGCGCTCATTGCAAGATATCTTTCCGGATAGACTTCCCCTGATTCTAAGGCAACCCCCTTAAGCTTAATTTGATACGAGTTAGGAGATAGTTGGAGATTATCTCGAACTCGTATTGACGGAAGAACAATACCTAAATCAAGAGCCGTTTGTCTCCTTATTTGAGCTATTCTTTCAAGTAAATCACCGCCCATTTCCACATTAAGCAGTTGTACCAGCCTGTAGCCGACTTCTATTTCTATAGTGTCTACGTTTAAAAGTTCCATAACACTTTCTCTTGTAGCTTTTGCTCTTTTTTCTTTTTTTCCGAGCTTTTCCTGTTGCTCCAGTGCAACCTTTTGTGCTTCAGCAGTCTGAACAAGCTCTTTTTTCTGTTTACTCTTAAGGAATGCGAATCCGCCTGTACATGCCGCAATCAACAAGAATGGAGCGGTCGGCATGCCAGGAACAACTCCGAGAAATGCAAGCAAGCCGGAAACAACACCCAAAACTCTAGGATCAGAAAACATTTCATTTTTAATGTCTTCTGATAATGGTTCATCCTTTCCTGTTGCCCTTGAAACTATCAAACCGGTAGCTGTTGATATAAGAAGAGCCGGAATTTGCGAAACAAGCCCATCACCGACCGTTAATATTGTATAAGTTCCCAGAGCTTGTTGAACATTCATTTTCTGCTGCACTATACCGATAATTAAACCGCCGACAATATTAACAATAGTAATTACAATGCCCGCAGTAGCATCTCCTTTTACGAACTTGGAAGCACCGTCCATTGTACCGTAAAAGTCTGTTTCTCTTTCTAACTTACGTCTTCTCTCTTTTGCCTGATCTTCATTAATAAGCCCTGAGTTCAAATCCGCATCTATACTTAATTGTTTACCCGGCATTTTATCCAAAGTAAAACGTGCCGATACCTCAGCAACACGGGTAGCACCACCGGTAATTACCATGAAATTAATTAATACCAGAATACAAAATATAACAGCTCCAACAACATAATTTCCGCCGACTACAAATTCTCCAAATGAATTTATAACATTTCCGGCTTCACCATAAAGCAGAATTAATCTCGTAGAACTTACGTTAAGACCTAGCCTGAACAGAGTCGCTATTAACAAAACTGTAGGAAATGATGAATAATCCAGGGGTTCTTTTGTATATAAACATACCAGTAATATAACAATAGCGAGCGAAATATTTATTGTAAGCAATACATCAAGCAGCGGAGCCGGTAAAGGTATAACCATCATACAGACAATTACAACAAGACCTATCGCAAGAACGATATCGTTATTCTTTAGTAATTCTGATAACTTTATCAACCCCATAGTCTAATTAACTTCCTCTCCTATTATTGTAAACGTATGCTAAAATTTCAGCAACTGCTACATACAGGTCTGATGGTATTATACCATCAATCGGTACAGAATTGTAGAGGGCACGAGCAACAGGTCTGTTTTCTACAATCGGTACATTATTTTGTTTTGCGATTTCTCTAATCTGAAAAGCCAGGTAATCAACCCCTTTCGCCACAACAATCGGGGCCGGAGCTTTGGTTTTATCATACTGTATTGCTACAGCATAATGAGTCGGGTTTGTTACAACAACATCCGCTTTAGGAACCGCTGACATCATTCTTTGACGAGCCATCTGCATTTGAATAGACCTGATACGGGCTTTAATCTTAGGATCTCCTTCCGTATCTTTATACTCGTCTTTAACCTCCTGCTTAGTCATTTTAATAGATTTTTCATATTCATACGTCTGATATTTTTTGTCTAAATACCCGAGAATTAACATTGCTAAACACATATTAATAAGCATGTTAATAAGTATAGACCCCACAATATGCAGAGCAATAGGGAGTTCAAGGCCAACAAGACCCATTAAATCTCCCTTTCTGCTATTTATTGCAGCATAACCGCATGCCGCAACTACAACTATCTTGATTATTGATTTTGCGAACTCTACGAGAGATCTCGGTTGAAAAGGATTAAATATTCTTTTAGCATTTTCAAAAAGTCTTCGGGGACTAAGATTTGTTAAATCGAATTTAGCTCTCTGCAGGGCAAAAACATGCCCTACATCCATTCTTACAACTATCACAGCTAATATAAAAAGTAAAACGAAGAATGGTAATACAATCATGCCGAGATATTTAAAATAAGGGTATAAAAGCCCGACTATATCCGATATATCAATTGCCGCCGGATTAATATTCTCAAAAGTCTCTCGCAGCATAGCTTGTATATTGGAAAACATGTACTTTGCTAATACGACAAGAAGAGCTACTCCGCCTATCATAACAAGAGCGGATTCCATATCCTTACTTTTAGCGACATTTCCTCGTTCACGTTCTTTGGTTCGCCGTCGGGTCGTCGCTTCTTCGGTTTTTTCTGCTGCATCATTACTCATTTGTCATTAACAACCCTTTTTATTTTACCCACTCTAAAAAATTGCCGCAATCCTTGTCATAAATTGTTCTATAAGTACAGCAATATATTCTGCCATCGGCCGCATAAATATCAAGGATAAAAGTAATCCTAAATAAATTTTAAGAGGAATTGATACCATAAATATATTCATTTGCGGCATCATTTTTGATGTAAATCCAAGCAATATATCAGTAATAAATAGCACTGCAAAAATCGGAATAGCAATGCCTAAGCCGACTGCAAAGAGCTGCCCCGAAATTATTACTACCTGTTCAACCATGCCGGGAGTAAAATTAAAAACATATCCGGCCGGCAAAGTTTTAAAACTATTATATATAGCAGAAAATAACCATCTGTGAGCACCGAGTACTATAAACAGCATTGATGCAAGATATGTGTATGCCTGCGTTATAACAGGGGAGTTCCCTCCGGAAGCAGGATTTAACGCCTGGTCTGCAGATATACCCATTTGAATTGCAAAAGTATTAACCCCCAATTCAATACCCGCAAATAAAATATTTGCACAAAATCCTATTGCATACCCGATTAAAAACTCCTTAAACAATATAAGAGTTAATGCAGGAACCGAAGTAGGAGTTACAAACGAAGTATTCGCCTGTACTATCGGAAATAAGATAAAAGCTATAGCTGCGGCAAGCCATACCTTTATTTGGGTTGGAATAGGATATGTTGAAAACAGCGGAGCTGAAGCAAACAGTCCTGACAATCTTGTAAATATTGCCATAAAAAGTATTATATTACCGACCGAAAATAACACATCCAGATTAAACATTAAAATCCGCCTATAAGTTGAGGAATCATATCCATAAATTCATTCGTTGTAGTAATGAATACACTTATCATCCAGGGAAGAAGAAATATAAGCAGAATTACGCAACCGACAATTTTAGGAACAAATGTTAAAGTTGATTCCTGTATCTGAGTAACGGTTTGAAAGACACTGACTATAAGACCTATTACAACACCTACAAGCAAAATCGGCACTGACATTTGCAGGGTTAATATAAACATCTTCTGTAAAAGAGTTATAACTATATCTTGATTCATTTACTACCTCACAAAACTATCAACAAGAGATTTAACAACCAAATACCACCCGTCTACCATAACAAACATAATAAGTTTAAACGGCAACGCTATCATCGTAGGAGGAAGGAACATCATACCCATTGATACAAGTACACTTGAAACTACTATATCAATAACAAGAAATGGCAGATACACAACAAACCCTATCGTAAAAGCCGTCTTTAATTCGCTTAAGATAAATGCCGGCAGCAGCACATAAGTAGGAACATCGTTTTTGTTTTTTGGCTTTTCAATTTTTGCCATACGTACAAAAAGAGCCAGCTCTTTTTCGTGAGTCTGTTTAAACATAAATGTTCTTATCGGCTCTATACCTCTATCCAAAGCTACTTGTTGTGTTATTTGATTATTCATATAAGGCTGGAGGGCCTTTTCATTAATTTCGTTGAATGTCGGAGCCATTATAAAAAATGTTAAGATTAAGGCCAAGCTGGTTAAAACCTGATTCGGAGGTAATGTTGTTGTACCGATAGCTTGTCTTGTGATTGACAGAACAACTACAAGTCTTATAAAAGAAGTTGTCATAACCAAAATACTTGGTGCCAGTGTTAATATGGTCAACCAGATAAGAATCTGTAAACCGTTTGAAAAGTCTTGAGGAGTATTAGCCGTCTGTATACCAATGTTTATATTAGGGAAAGTCATTGCGGCAGAAGAAGGCAAAATACTCAACAGAATTCCGCCCAGTGTAAATCCCCACTTTTTAATATCTTTCATATTAATATTTCCTTAAAATCAACTACCCAAGAAGAGGCAAAGTACTCTTCCCCACTACATAGTACAATATATTGCAAGCAGTGGCAATCTGTTAAGATATATTAATAGTAAAAGCTGGAGTTAAAAATAGATTCCGTGAACCTATCTTGATATACGTAAATGTCTGTTTTCACCTTCACCTATTGAAGTACTTTGAAGTCCGTATTGTTCGACAAGCTCATGCTGAAGTTTCCTAATCTGAGTATTTTGAGGTTCAAGCTCAATTACTTCCGCCCCATCCATAACCTGCTTTATAGCAGCCTTAACTTCATCCAGAGCATCTTCGGTTTCATCTTTATAGCCTGTATCATATTCATTATCATAAGGCTTTATATCAAGAGCATCTTTCAAAACTTTTTGAATCTGCGCCATAGAGTTTGTTTTTACATAGAATATTTGTACTCTATATTCTTTAGCTGTATTCAATATCTTAGCGCCGCCTTTAGCAAAGTTTTTGTGTGCTATTACTATATCTGCATCTTCAATATTTCTTGTTATTTCCAGATTAAAATCCAGTCTTTCGATAAGTTTTTCCACAATTGTTCTTGAAACCGCATATAAATAAACTTTTCTAAGAGGTTTGTTTTGTTCACAGTATTTTTGTCTTGAGAATGTAAAATTCATGCTATTTTCATCACGGGTAACTGTTTTATCCTGAATTTGAAGAGGTTCTGATTCAACAGGCAACTCAGAGCTTGAAACATTCTCATTTTCGACCTTTCTGATTTCAGGTCTTATTGGCCATCCTCTGAGTATATAGTCAACAGCTTCAGCACTGTTTTTGTAAACGGCAAGCGTATTTCTATCTATAATTTCAATAACAACATCAAATGTAGGTTGCTTTTCTCTTTCTAATACTGTTTTTTGAGAAGCTCTCCTTTTTGCTTCATCATCACCCAATGTTACAGACTGGATTCCGCCTACCAAATCCGATAATGTCGGGTTTTTTATAAGACTTTCGAGATTATTACCATGTGCAGTTGCAATAAGCATTACTCCTCGTTCCGCTATAGTTCTTGCAGCTTGAGCCTCGGCTTCCGTCCCTATTTCATCGACAACAATAACCTCAGGAGTGTGATTTTCTACAGCCTCAATCATTATGTCCTTTTGATATTCCGGTTGAGAAACCTGCATTCTTCTGGCTGAACCGACAGCCGGGTGCGGAGTATCCCCGTCTCCAGCTATTTCATTTGAAGTATCCACTATCACAACACGCTTGCCAAGTTCATCTGCCACAAGTCTTGAAATTTCACGCAATTTTGTAGTCTTCCCAACACCGGGCGGTCCAAGGAAAAGAATACTTTTACCCTGGGTACAAATATCTTTTATACAATTTATCGTTCCAGTTACAACTCTGCCGATACGACAAGTTAATCCTACGACTTTTCCCTGCCGGTTTCTGATAGCACTTATTCTGTGCAATGTTCCGGGAATTCCTGTCCTGTTATCATGCGTAAATTCTTGTATATGTGAAGTAACACAAGAAATATCTTCATCATTCACAATATCACAATTCAATCGATCAATTTTCCCGCCGGCGTGGCGAATCTCCGGGACTCTTCCTATATCTAAAACAATTTCAATAACGTCATCTAACTGCTCATTTGACAGATTTGAGATAACTTTTTGGGGCATAACGGCCAATAATCTTTCAAGGTCATTGTGGAATTGTAAATTACTTGTCATGTTTATATAAAATGCCTTTCTGCTCTCGCATTTGGCTGCAAACTGTCTAAGCTATCTCCTACTTTTATTATATCATATTTTTACATTCATTTTAGTTGTTTGTCACTATTGTAAAGATATATTAAGCTTTGTTTTAGTGTCCACAATACGCTTATTGAAAGAGTTTGAACGCAAATAAAAAAGCGGGTAACAAACCCGCCTTTAAAATACCTTATTCTTTTTATACTCCTGACTCGTTTTTATCCTTTACTTTAGCCTGCTCTTCTTTTTCTGCTTCTTCGTCTTGAGTTTCTCTCTTCTGCTCCAGCTCTTCATTATACATTACTGCGAACTGTTCATACAATTCCGAATCATCCAGTATTTCATCCAGTTCCAGATAATTATTTTCATCAACATTAGCTTCTGCATATTTATCGGCATCAACGCCGTATTTTTGAGCCTGATTCGCTGTCAGCTTATCTGAACCAATTGTTTTAATTATAAAGTTTTTCAGAACATTTGCATTAATATTGGTTGACATAATTTGTCTCCTTATAGCTTATTCATCTTACTTACATATATTAAAAGTATATAAAAAATAGCTAATTTCAGACCTTATAAAAATTGTTACAAAAGTTAACAATTTTTCTTTACCCAGTTTGATAAAACTCTTAACGGAGCTCTTGTAATTGCTAAGGCCCACGCAGGTACATTCTTAGTAATAACACCTACTGCACCTACATTTGCACCTTCTTCTATTGTTACAGGAGCAACCAGTACCGAGTTTGAGCCGATTTTTGCATTATCTTTTATTATTGTTTTACTTTTTATTTTGGTTAAAGGATTATAATTTGCAGTTATTGTTCCGGCTCCGATATTAACGTTAGAACCTATTTCGCTATCACCCAAATAAGTCAGGTGGCAGGCATTTGTATGAGATTTTATTGTCGTCTTTTTAACTTCAACGAAGTTCCCGATTTTAACATAATCTTCCAGAACGACATCACCTCTTAAATGTGCAAATGGTCCAATTTTACAATGCGCTCCGATTTTATTTTTTCCGTTTATATAGCAAGATGGATATATAACGGTGTCGTGTTCTATTTCTGTTTCAGGACTAATCCAGGTTGTTGAAGGGTCTATAATTTGAACCCCGTTTTCAAGATGTTTCCTTATAGTTCTTTCATTCATATATTTAGAAGCTTCGGCTAATTCAACTTTTGAATTTATCCCAAAGATTTCCTTCTTATCTTTAATGGTATAAATATTTGATTTTAAACCATTTTCGTTCGCCCATTTAACGATATCTGTTAAATAATATTCCCCCTGTGCATTATTTGTTTTTAAATTAGAAAAGGCTTGTTTGATTTTGCCCCAATTCAGACAATAAGCTCCTGCATTAATTTCTTTAATAGATATTTGTTCTTCTGTTGCATCTTTAGCTTCAACAATTGAATCCAACGAACCATCAGATTTTCTGATTACCCGACCCAGATTTGCGGGATTATCAAATATAGCACTCATTATTGTTAAATCATCACCTGATTCGGAATGAAATCTTATAAATTCCTTTAGAGAATCCGAAGTAATAAGAGGAATATCGCCGTTAAGAATAAGTACACTGCCTGTATAACTATTCAAATATGGTAAGACCATACTTACCGCATGACCGGTTCCGAGCTGTGGTGATTGCAGAACAGTCTTTGTTTCCGGATAGTTTACTTTTAGATATTCTTCCACCCTTTCTGATTGATGTCCTACTATTACAAATTGTTCTTCAACAAGCCCGGTTCCTTCAACCGCATCAAGTACATACCCTAAAAGAGTTTTATCAAAAATTGTATGCAAAACTTTAGGAGTATCCGATTTCATTCTGGTTCCTTTTCCTGCGGCCATTATAATAGATTTAAGCATATATTTCTCCCCTTACAAATACATAATAATTCTAACATAAAGAGAGAAAAATAAATAAGTAATACCTGATAAAATGGTGAAAAATAAGTACAGCTATTAAAAAATCTTCACAAACCGTTTGCAATTTAAATATGTTTATTTTAGTATTACATCATACGCCGATTTATAGAGAATGTGTTTTTCCCACATTCTATTTTAAAAAGGTTAAAAGGGGTAAATTATACTGGCTACAGCCCCATAAAATAGCATTAAAAATTAATCATAAAGGAACAATGAAAATGGGTATCAAAGGTAAAAACGACAGAATGGTAGTTCTTGCTTGTGAAGATTGCAAGGAAAGAAATTACACTACAGTAAAAAATAAAAAGAACACAAAAGACAGATTAGAATTAAGCAAATACTGTCCGACTTGCAAAAAGCATACTACTCACAAAGAAACGAAATAAGGCGTGAATCGTGAATCGTGAATCGGTTTCTGCGAATCACGAATTGCGAATCACGGTTTTGCGTCCTTAGTTCAGTTGGTAGAACGTCGGTCTCCAAAACCGGATGTCGAGGGTTCGAGTCCTTCAGGGCGCGATTTATAAAATAGGATACAAATTATGAACGACTCAATAGAAAATATAAAAAATAGTATAACCACTTATTTTAAAGGCGTACGCACCGAATGGGGCAAAATTACCTGGCCGGAAAAACACCAGGTTGTGGTTGAAACTTTTTTTGTTGTAGCCATCGTATTTGTATTTACAATATTTATCTATATTGCAGATAAGATATTTGAATTCGGTGTCGACAGACTTGAACAAATTATACGAACACTACACTAAACAATATGGAAGCTTTAATAAAGGGTAAGAATAATGACTGAAAAAGACGAAAATATCGTAAACGAAGAAATTACGGAAGAATCAAAAGACGAAGCTAAAACTTCCGACAAAAAGAACCAAAAACGCTGGTATATTGTTCATACATATTCAGGTTATGAAAATAAAGTAAAGAGTAACCTTGAAAAACGTATTGAGTATATGAATATGGCTGATAAAATATTCAGAGTTGAGGTTCCGCAAAAAACCGTTACCCAGATTAAAGGCGGAAGAAAGCAAGAAAAAGAAGAAAAAATCTTCCCCGGATATGTTCTTGTAGAAATGATTATGGATGAGGACAGCTGGTATGTTGTAAGACATACTGCAGGTGTTACAAAATTCGTAGGCTCTGCCAAGAAACCTATACCGGCTAAAGAAAGTGAAATTAAAAAGATTATTCACCGTTCCAGCACGCAGACTCAAAAAGTTGAAATGGATGTTAAGGTTGGTGAAAAAGTCAGAATTATATCAGGACCGTTTGCAGAGTTTGTCGGTGACATTACAGAAGTTTACCCTGATAAAGCAAAACTTCGTGCAATGGTTTCTATCTTCGGACGTGAAACTCCGGTTGAGTTAGAATATAAACAAATTCAAAAATTATAATAAATTACACTAAATAGCGTGGAAGGGATAAAATCCCGTTAGTACCACGGAAGGAGAAAAAAATGGCAAAGAAAGTAGTAGGAAAAATTAAACTGCAAATCGAAGCAGGTAAAGCTAATCCGTCACCACCGGTTGGTCCGGCTCTCGGTCAGCATGGTGTTAACATCATGGATTTTTGTAAGCAGTTCAATGCTAAAACCGAATCTCAAGCAGGTTACATTATCCCTGTTGTTATTGACGTATACGAAGACAGAAGTTTTACTTTTGTTACTAAATCACCTCCGGCTCCGGTTTTGATTAAAAAGGCATTAAATCTTTCTAAAGGTTCTGCTGTGCCTAATAAAACTAAGGTAGCTGAAATTACCAGAGAACAGCTTGAAGAAATAGCTAAAATCAAGATGAATGACTTGAACGCTACAACTATGGAAGCAGCTGTCAACATGATTAAAGGCTCTTGCAGAGCTATGGGTGTTACTGTTAAAGAATAGGCGTAAGCCCGGTGCGTAGCCGGTGTTGATCTTCCCAAAGAGGCAGTAAAGCACAATAATGTAATTAAACAATGGAAGGACTTTCGTCCGTTATCACCATGAAAGGAAAAGAAAAATGTCAAAAGTAACTAAAAAACAAAAAAAGCTTCAGGAATTACTTGCTGATTTCACTCAGCCGGTAAGCGGACGTGAAGCATTAACTAAATTACAAGAAATATCCAAAGAAGTATCAAAGTTCAACGAAACAGTTGAATGTCACATGAGATTAGGTATTGAAGTAAAACATGCTGATCAACAGGTTAGATCAACTGTTGTACTTCCTGCCGGTTTAGGTAAAGAAGTTCGTGTCTGCGTTATTGCTAAAGGACCTAAGGTTAACGAAGCAAAAGACGCCGGTGCAGATTTCTACGGAACAGAAGATATTATTGATAAAATCTCAGGCGGATGGTTTGAGTTTGATACATTAATAGCTACTCCTGACTGTATGGGTATGTTAGGTAAATTAGGTAAAGTTTTAGGACCTAAAGGTTTGATGCCGAACCCTAAAACCGGTACTGTTACCTTAGATATAGCTAAAGCAGTTAAGGATGCTAAAGCAGGTAAAGTTGAATTCAGAGCTGATAAACAGGGTATGATTCACTGCCCTATAGGTAAAATCCAGTTCAGCAATGAAGATTTGGTTAAAAACTTCGGGACATTAGCAGAGGCCGTTTTAAGAGCTAAACCGTCTTCCGCTAAAGGAACCTATGTTAAGTCAGTTTATCTGACTACAACAATGGGACCAAGCATCAAGGTCGATTCCAAAAACCTTGCCGCCGAAGTTAAAGAAATTGTTGGTTGATATTTATAGCTGGCCTTACGGTCAGCTTTTTTTTAAGAGAGCGGGTGAAAATGATGTAATCATTTTCACCCGCTCTCCTTTTAAATCCGGATTGCGCCGTAATAATTTTACCTCCCCCCTCGGATTTATTCACTCAAACACGCTCTCGGCTCCGCCTTCCGCTATTGTTTCGTGAATAAACCCAAGGGGATGCCGACTTATCTTTTAACTTCACCCCGCACCCTTTTACCCATTTACCCCTAAAAGCTCAATTTATGGTAGAATTAAATAAAAAAGGAGATTAATTATGAAAATCAGAGCAAGCCACATTTTAGTTGATACAAAAGAACAGGCAGAAAACCTTTTGCTTGATATTGAAAACGGAGTCGCATTTGAAGACTTGGCAAAAGAATATTCTAAATGCCCATCAGGACGTAACGGCGGCGATTTAAGATGGTTCGGCAAAGGTATGATGGTTAAACCTTTTGAAGATGCCGCTTTTGCACTCAAAAAAGGAGAAATTTCTAAGCCCGTAGAAACTCAATTCGGCTGGCACTTAATTAAACTCACTGATGTTGACGAGGATTAAGTCCTGGAGAAATAATGGATTACAATACCTTATTAGAGAATCTTGATATTGACTGCCTGCTAGTTAACTCAACTAACGAGTATTTAACAGAATATTCTGCACTTGATGAAAACGCAAGGTATACTTTAACGGGATTTTCCGGGTCTACAGGAGATGCTTTAATTACCAAAAGAGGAATATACCTCTTTGTTGACGGCAGGTACCACACTCAAGCAGATATGGAGGCAAAAGAGGGTGTAAATATAATTAAACTTCAGCTCGGACAGAAACAGGATGATGAAATCTGCAAGCTTATTAAGCCGGATGAAGTTCTCGGAATTGTATCTAAAAAGGTTTCACAAAGCAGATACGAAAAATTTCAGGCCAGAGTTAAAACTAGATTACTGATAAGTGACCCTGTAAATAATTACACCTGCCATCATACCGAAGAACCCGTTGACTGCGGTTACGAGCCACGAGAATTTACCCCTGTAAGACCTACATTTATAACTAACCTTGAAGAAGTTTCTTATCTTACCGGATTACGAGATTTTTCCGAAGACGGTTCAGCAAAAATATGGGGAAAATTATTTATTAACGGCGAAAATCAAATACTTTTCAAAGAATCTTCCGATGAATTTTTGAAAAGCTTTGATAAAGAACTTATAGTTGATAAAAATTCAATAAATGCATATGACTACTCATTAATTAAAAATCCTGTTCATAAGGTTTCGGAAGTAAAAATTCTTAAGTCAGTAAAAACAGATGCAGAAATTGAATTATACAAAAAGAATTTTGAAGCTACTGATAAAGCTGTAATGGCAATTCGCAGTTATATTGAGTCAAATGATAACCTTAGTGAATTTGAGATTGCCCGAAGGCTGAGAGAAGAGTTTATAAACTACGGAGCTGAGTCATTAAGCTTTAAATCAATTGTTGCTGTGGATAAAAATTCTGCATTAGCTCATTATTCAAAAAACGCAAAAGATGTATATTTAAAAGAAGGCTCTCTTGTTCTTATTGATTGTGGTGCTTACTATAAAAACGGTCTCGCAACAGATATAACAAGAGTTTTTGTAAAAGGTGAACCGTCAGAATTACAAAAACGAGTTTATACAACAGTATTGAAAGCTTTTTTAAATGCTTATAATTGTCACCTCACCCCAGCCCTCTCCTCAAAGGAGAGGAAGGAAAAAATTACCGGATTTGAAATGGACACAAAAGCTCGCCAAATTCTTGATAACAAAATAGAAGGTTTCACCTTCTCACACGGGCTCGGGCACGGAATCGGAATTAATGTACATGAATATCCGCCGAATTTGAGTCAAAATGAAATAGCAAAAGTTGAAATTCTTGATAATATGTGTTTTACAATAGAGCCGGGGCTATACAATCCTGAACATTTCGGAGTACGGCTTGAAAATTCCTGCTACAGAAAAAACGGAAAAAATATTTCTTTTGTAAAAACAGGATATGAAGGGAAATTAATTGATTATACTCTTTTAAATGCACAAGAAAAAGAATGGCTCAAGGAGTTTGAAATTTTATGAAAATAACAAGTGTACACAATGAGCTTATAAAAGAAACCGCAAAATTACTACAAAAAAAATACAGAGATGAAACCGGATTCTTTATTATAGAAGGTTCGAAAGGAATTAATGAAGCTATACAAGCAGGACTTGATATTAAACAAATCTTCTTATCAGAACCAACCGAACAATATAACGGCTATAACCAGATAGAAGTGACAGAAGCTGTTATGGCAAAAATTACTGATACAAAAGCGCCGCCAAAAATTGCAGCTGTAGTAAAGCAGCCGGAACAAAACCTTGAAGAATTAAAAAACGTTAAAAAAGTAGCTCTTTTTGAAGGAATTAAAGATCCTGGCAATTTAGGCACAATATTGAGAACGGCAGCTGCATTTGAAATAGACGGAGTGATTCTTTTCGGCGATACAGTTGATATTTATAACCCTAAATGTGTCCGTGCAACTGTAGGAAATCTGTGGAAAACAAAAGTTTTTGAAATAAAAGATTTTGCGAAACTTGAAGCAAACTTCAAAGATTTTCAGAGGATTGCAACCCTTCCTTCAAAAGAGGCCATTCCGCTTAATAAATTTACACCTGAAGATAAAATTCTTGTAATGTTTGGCTCCGAAGCCGACGGACTAAGCGATAAACTTAAAAATTTCGCAACAGATAATATAACGATAGAAATGTCTTCTCGAGTTGAGTCTCTTAATTTAAGCATATCTGCCGGAATAATTCTTTATAATATATTTGAAAAATAATGCAGCGGGGAATCTCTTGTTGCTTATTATCCCGCTCATTACCTCTTTTCACTAATTTATCACTCATTTACCCCGAAAAAAAACCCCCGCTTACAGCGGAGGCCTTCAATTACGATATCACACTAAATCAAGTTTAATGCTATACTTGGCGTTTGGTTAGCCGTAGATAGCAATGTTGCAGAAGATTGCTGCAATATTTGATACTTAATATAATTTGAAGCTTCTGTTGCTACATCAGCATCTTTAATTGATGAGTTAGCTGATACGATATTCTCCTTCTGTACACTTATTGCATCAACAGCTGATTCTACACGGTTCATATAAGCACCTATCAAGGTTCTTCTATCTGAAATATTTTCAATTGCATCGTCTATAAAGTATAAGAATTCACGAGCAGTAGAATCTGTTGTATAAACAGCATCGCATATTGCCGTAATACAAGAAAGTGTTCCGTCTTCATAATCATCGGCAGCAAGTTCTGCGACTCTATCTGCCAGATGAGTCGTTGTTTCTTCTGCATTGGCTCTTTGATACCAGGTATCACTGGCTTGCCCGCCGGCAACAAAAATCGCAGTACACATTGCTGATTCAAAAAGTGAAGCGTCAAGATTAATAATATTCGGCAAACCAGCATTATTACTTACTTGAAGATTTACACCTTCTCCTGAGACAGCAGCATTGCTTGTACCATCTAAAAGCTGAATTCCGTTATAATCTATAACTCTGCAAAGACGATTAATTTCCATCATTCTTTGCTCAACTTCAGCTCTTATTGCCTGCATAGAAGAAGTACCATAAGTACCGTTTGCTGCCTGTTCGGTCAAATCTCTTATACGCTGTAAGTAGCTTCCTACGATATCTAAAACACCTTCTTCCGTATCCAGAAGGGAAAGTCCCATTTCAGCATTAGATTCAGCAACATCATAACCTGATATTTGAGCTTCCATTAAAGTTGATACTGCGGATCCGGCTGCATCGTCAGCACCTGAGTTAATTCTAAAACCTGTTGATAATCTCTCCATTGCAGTATTCATCCCTGCAGTTGCTTGAGACAAGTTCCTTTGAGCCGTCAATGCGGCAAGGTTCGTGTTAATCGTAATTGATGAAGTCATAATTCAATCTCCTTTTTTTCTTCATTTCATCCTTGATAAATTACTATTCAATTTTAAATTTCAACATTAATAAGCTTGCGTAACAGAACCGCAAACAGCCTAATATCGTGTGATTATCGGATTTATACCTTCACACTAATATACTAAGATATTTATATAAAGAATTAAATTCTCTTTAAGTTAGAACTTTCTCTACCTAAAGTATAAATTTTAGGTAATTATAAATATTCCCGCCAAATAGATACTTCGCTTACGCACAGTATGACGGAGGAAATAAACTTAGCTCCCTCCCCTGATTGGGGAGGGCAGGGGTGGGGAGCCGTAAGTGACTGGTGAATAGTAATTGAGTTAATAAGTGATTGAGTGAATAAGATGTTTGTATAACTTGTCACCCTGAACTTGATTCAGGGTCTATCAATTTCAATATAAATATTTCTTGGAGGTTTTATTCTCTCAAACACCCTTCCGGCTTTGCCTCCCGCTATCGTTTCGAGAACAAAACCTCCAGAGTATCAAAATATATAAATGCCGAACACGACAGCAATATCATCATTTTCTGAGAAGAAAGGACATTGGTAAATCTTACCCCCTCCCCTGCTCGGGGAGGACAGAGGTGGGGGAGGGGCAATCACAGGCATTTTTCGGTAGAAAAATGCAGTAAAAAGTGTTTTTTCTTTCTTTGGGAGGGTTTCTTTCTTTTTGTATCGCAAGAAAAGAAAGAAATACTCTGAATACCAACGGATGGGAAATAAGGTGTTTGTATAGCCTGTCATGCTGAACTCGATTCAGCATCTTACCAATGTAGCGTTATACTTGGTTTCCGGTAAGATCCCGAAGGGGTAAATATAAGTTAGCAGGCTAGACCAACACAATAGTCCGCTTGGTATAAAAAATTCGGGATGACATCTTCGTTTATTCTCTTTTATATGTTCTTTTTGGTCACAATACATATCTTTACTCATTTTCCCGTTTTTGTATAAAATTATCTTTCTATCGGAAGAGGGCTTTGCATTTCTTTTATTTAATTAACCCTTGTACTTTTCTTTTTCTTTATTTACGAGGCAAAGAAAAAGAAAAGTACGAAAAGAAAAAGAAAACACGTATTGCTTTCAATGCCCTTCGGGCATCATACGGGTTGTGCTTCGCACAATTTCTTAAGCTCGCTATTGCGGCTTTGCCGCACGCTCGCTATTGACACTTCACCCTCCAACTGTGAAAACCCCTCCAGGATTCCTAAGCTCACAAAGTTCGCAAAGGAATCCTACCCTCCCCGCCTTCCGCTTACGCTTCCCGGGGAGGATTACAATCAGGCATTTTTCGGTAGAAAAATGCAGCAGCACGGGTTTTTCTTTCTTTGGGAGCGTTTCTTTCTTTTTTCATCGTAAAAAAAAGAAAGAAATGCTCTAAAGCTACTTAAACATTGATAGATTCCGGTTCAGAGGCCGGAATGACTGAGTCCAATTCGTTATTCTGAGGCATTAGCCGAAGAACCGCAATGGTTGGGCACTTCCACCCTTAGTCTTTGCGATACTTCGCTTACGCTTAGTATGACGGTAGAAGGTAGGATGCGGTAAATCGTTGATTTACCGCATCCTACTTGAAAAGAAATAACCTTAATGCTAAACTATAGGTCAAAAGAGGTATGAAAAAGTGACAGTCGAATTAACCAACGAAGAAATTGTAACAAAATTACTCTCCTCTAATGAAGTTATAAAGCCTCAAAAGGGTAATTTTTATATTTCTAACCCTATGCTGGATACTTTAGGTGATTTTTTGCTTGATATAGAACCTGAATATCAAAAGCCTCCGTCACTTGAGACAAAGGATACAAAATATATTTTTATAAAGCAATAAAAAACTCCCTGTCGGGAGTTTTTTATTTTATGATTCCGGTGACCAATCTTTTATACTATAGCCTTTGTGGTATGCATACTGCTGTAAATAATATTTATCTTCATATTTCTGAAGTACATATTCTTGTTTATCTTGATCACTTACGTAAATATATTCACCATCATTTGTTTCTTTATATTTATAAGTAATATCTTTTTTATCGTGGATTACTATTATTTCTGGGTAATTACCGTTTTCAGCTTGTGTAATGCTTGAAAGTTGACCATCTGACTCAGTATCTCTGGTCATATTACTGGTGTCATGCGCTTTTACAACATCTCCGTCTTTAAGCTCACTGGAACCATCATAGTTTTCATAGCCGGACTCATAGAATGATTGTTTGATTACAGCTTCCAAGCCATGTAGTCTAGAATTATTTAATAACTCTATTTTTAGACTTATACCAACTGTTTTTAACAACTCTATTAATTTTTCTTCAAATTTTTTCTTATCTTCATCAGATAAGCCCTCAAAGCCATCTTCAGGTAATGTACCAATCAAGCCGTTAATATCAGTAACCTCATCAATTTTTGAAACTTCAGTTTTTGGTACAACACCTGTTATACCCACTTTGTCCCGAAGTGTATCTAAATCTATTTTTAATAGTCTAATTTGTTCTTTATTATCATCATCATTAATACCGTCATCTGCCTTTAACGAATTTATTTTTTCTGTTAATTCATTTAGTTCATCATCTGTTATGCTTTCTTTCTGTTGTAATTTTTGCAAAGCTTCTCGAGCATCATTGATAGCTGAATATTCAGAATCTGTTTTCTCTATAGTTTTTGTTCTTACACGGCCGGTATTATTAGATGTGACATTGTTAGTGGTAGCGCCGCCGCCCCAGCCGAGCATAGGCATACCCATGCCCCAGCCGCCGCCGAAGCCCATACCGCCAAAGCCAAGCCATCCGCCGAGCATATTAAGACCGCCCATCAGCCAGCCGCCTAATCCATATCCCAGACCTGCGCCCAGACCCGACCAGAAATTACCATGTCCGCCATTGCAGGAATAATTAATATTAAAGATGCTTCCGTAGTTATTCCCGCCGCCATGGCATGCGCCATGCCCGTGGAACATTTCATAGTGTTGGAATGCTGAATGACATCTGCCTACTGACATAATTCTTACCTCATATTATTTACATCTTATATATATATTAAGTATATATAAGACCTCCGATTTCACATTTGTTTTAATCTGTTACAAAACTTTACATTTATGTATTAAGTTTTGTAACAATATCTTATAAAACCCTAAAGTTTTCGGGAAAAATGCCGATATATATATTACGAAAAGGGATTAAAAACAAGGTATCGGAAAATGGGAATCAACATTACTCACACAATGGATTTATTCCAGTTTGAAAACAAAGAAAACTTAAGAAACACCGCCAGGTATATTCTCAATAAGAACGGTGCTTCTGAGGAAGCTTCTCAGAAAATCGTCGAGAAAACAATCTTTGATGCTGACAAACAAATAAAAGATTGGTATTCCAATCCTCAGCTTGCTGTCATCAAAGCATCTTCACAAATTAGCATGAACAATACATTAAAAGAAACTTTAAAATATCTAAAAAGTCATGCAAACAAAAAAATAACAAAAGAACCGGTGCTCGGAGAACTTTGGGAAAAATTAAATAGTTCAAGTGAAAACGTTTACAAAGGGGAGCTTCTTGAATTTCAAATCGATGATGCTGCCGTGAATATTTTTGCGGCTTAATTAAGCGCAGCTTTCACAACTACCTTTTTAACAGTCATGGTCCTTCCGGAATTAATTGACGGTTTATGTGCATCATGGGGGTAAAATAAAAGGAATTCCCCTTCATTTAACTCTTGATATTCTTCCGCAACATCTGATTTTAGAAATTCGATATCTTTTTCGCTATCATATTTTATGATGGTTTTGCAGTTCGTAATATCGGTTACTCCGAGCAATTCATTACCATTTATCATGTATTGAATATCCGTATATTTTCTATGAGCTTCATAATCTGCATCATTTTTTGTGTCATAAACCTGAACATTTGCCCAGACTTTATCCTCATCAATTATATATTTCCCGGGTTGAATATTTTTTAAATCAGTTGTTCTTAACCAATCAAAGCCTTTTTTAATATTCTCTGATAATCCTTCGTAAACATTAGAATTTACTAATTTATCTTTTATCATAAAGTCCTCCGTAACCTTCTCTAATTCTAGTTTCAAGGAGGTTCTTTTGCAAATTATGTTAACAAATGTTAACAATTTACAACAAAAAAGGCAATTTTTAAAAATAAAAAAACTTTATATCTATGTAAGGTTAGAAAAAGTTAGGTAGGTTCATTATGTTAATGGCATTCTGGGAAACCCAGAGATTAACACGCGAAATAAATGCTCTTGAAAAGCAGGCGATGCTGAAACAAATTGAGCTTTCTCATTATCAGAAATACGCCAGCGTTTTGGGTGGTTCTTCTATTATGACCCTGGGAAATATTGCAGGGTTATCGGCAGAACTTCTACCGAGAGCTTCTATGTTTGCTCAGTACTCCGACCAGGTAAGTTCGATGAGTGCTATGCAGAACCTGCAAGCTATGAAATTTATGGGAAGAGTTCCTTATACAGGCAATCCGATGGTTCAGTACCAAATGGAAATGAGTGCCTTCAGAAGCTTTAAAGAACAATCAATGAAAGCTCTGAAACAACAGGAAGCTCAAGTTATGAACGAAAAAGAAAAAGAAATACAACTTGAACTTAATGATATAGAACAACGATTGAAGATGAAACGAGCAAGACTCCAAAGCTGTAAAGATCTCGCATCAAGGGAAGCTGAGCAAGATGCTCCTAGATTCGGGTACTAAAAATTTCCTCACTAGTTAAAACTCTAAAAACATAATGTGAAGTGTATACCTATTAACTAAATTTCCCCTCGCCTCTTATCCTAAAGAGGCTTTTTCTTATGCTAATCTTTTTATAATTAAGATTTTCTAATTGCCACAGCAAAGCTATTCTCTAAATGATAAACCTTATCATCAACAGCTGTAATTTTATAGTTAAAATGTTTTGCAAAGTTTAAAAAACTATCAGTAGTCCACACACTATAGTGTTTATCAGGATAACGAAATAACTTGTTGTAATTTTTATGCCGATTTTCAAATTCTTCTATTGTTGTACATGGTTTATCCCTGTCAAACATACGTTCTTTATGGGGTATAATGCAAACTACATATTTATTTTTTTTAACTATGCGCAGCCATTCATTTATGGCCGAAACAGGGTCATAAAAATGCTCCAACACATGACTTGAAAATACAAAGTCTGTAGAATTATCCGCCAGGGGTATATTGTCCCCGTTTGCTATTATATCAACCTTCTTTATATAGTTACCCAGTTTCATCTGCTCTATTGAATAACAATCTTCAACAGACCTGTGGTCAGAAATATCAATATTTATAGCACGGAACTTGAATGTTTGATGAGAAGCTCCTCCTATTTCAACACCAAAGCCTTTACAGTATTTTGAAATAATTTCAGGATCTTTGTAGACAAGCTTAAGACCAAGTTTTTTCCTTATATAATTCGTTACGGTCATTGAAAGAATCTCTAGTAAACCGGAATATCAATCGGTGTAATTAATTTTACTGTCAGGACATCCCCTGTATTGATATACACATCTTGTCCCAGTCTGAACATATCAGCAATACTATCACCTATAAAATACCCCACTCCGCCGATAAATCCGCCGATAGCGCAAATTGGGGCAGTTAAATACTGGATTCCGGGAGCTGATTCACCGGCTTTCATGCCATATTGAGTAGCATTAACCGTAATGTCAACACCTTTTTTATAATTATTATAAACAGCTTCTCCATAACCTAAATTTTTATAAAGTCCGCCGTCATAATAGATATTTTCGAACTGGCAGACAGCCATATCAAGTGGTATTTGGCGGCCGCTTGGTGTTACAACGTGGTCAAAATCGAGATATAGTTTTGCACCTCTGGAAAATCTCTTTGCAGTATTAACATCTGCAACACTCCCTCTTACAATTGTTCCGGCAGGTAAAACAACACTCGTCCCGCTTGTCTGGTCATTTAAAAGAGTTGCCACAAAAGAATCTCCTGCACTACCCGAAAAGGTGCTTACCGGCTGCAAAAATTCCAGTTTAAACATAGTTCCCTCCGGAATTCTTTTTGTTCTTGCATCCGCTTTAAATGCTGCAAAAGCATTCATTGTTGTAAAACAAAAAACCACGGCTAATATTAAAAATGTTTTTAAACTTTTCATAAAACTCTCCTCTAAAATGCACCCTGAGTATAGCATATCTGAAAGCAAAAATCAATTTTCATCAATGTTTTTAAAATTAGCTTTAAGAACAGTTTCCGGCTTGATTGTACGTTTTCTTACAAGATTAGCAGCAACTATAGCTGTTGCCGGAACGCAAATAACTATAGCGCAGCTTCCTATTAAAGCTGAAGAAATTTCCGTCACGACCTGATTTAAGTTAATAAACTTCTGTAAATCAATATTTGAGGCTAAGAGCAAAAGCGGCAGAGATCCCCCGAGATAAACTAAAATAAGAGTATTAGCCATTGTGCCGATTATGTCACGCCCAACATTCATGCCGGATATAAACAATTCTTTTACAGTTTTTGTATTATCGATTGAAAAAATTTCATTAACCGTACTCGCAATAGACATAGCAACATCCATTACAGCTCCGAGTGTAGCAAGCATCATAGTTGAAATAACAATACTGACAAAATCCAATTCAGGATGAGCAGAATACAGAAACATTACATTTTCACTGCTAAATCCGTTTAAAGCAGCAGCTTTAACAGTTACAAAAGATAATATACCGGCAAAAATAAGACTCAGAGTGCTGCCCAGAACAGCAGAAGAACTTTTCTTGTTAAAACCGCCTACCAGATACATAGTAAGCGCTGTCGCAAAAATGCTTATTATAATTGTGCCTAACACAGGATTAATTCCAAATATAACAAGAGGACATAGAAAGTTATATATAAGAATGCAGGTTATAATAATAGAAATCAGGCTATAAAAACCTTTCTTCCGCCCAATATAAATTAATAGGGCACAAAAGATTAATGAAAGTCCCAGTAAAACGCCCGAGCGATGAACATCTTCAATTGAATACTCAATTCCTGAACCGTTATCTTCCACATGAAGTATAACTTTAACGCCTTTCTTGAGTTTTATATCATAATATGGATTTCCGGTGAGTACATTATCCAAAATAACAACTTCACCTTTATCTTTTCCTTTTATAATTTTAACCTGAGCCGATTGTTTAACTTGAGCTACTTCTGAATTCTCGTTCAAATCAACATAATCAACTTTTTGAACAATTCCTATTTCCGAGGGATAAATTTTACCCTGTTCAATCGTGTCATCAGCACATGCCGGCAAAATTAAAGTAAAAAGCATTATTAAGATTATAAAAAATTTTTTCATAAAACATCCTCTAAACATCAAAGAGTGAAGTCTGGCATGAAGGCTGTTTAATTCCCAAATGTCTGTATCCTTCGGGAGAAACCTTTCGTCCTCTCGGAGTTCTCTGTAAAAATCCGGCTTGCAAAAGATACGGTTCACAAACATCTTCTATTGTTCTCACATCTTCGCTTAACGCTGCAGCTATTGTCTCAATTCCTACCGGTCCCCCGTCATATTTTTCAATAATAAGATTCAAAAGCGCCCTATCTGTAGTATCTAACCCGAATTTATCAATCTTTAAAATGTCAAGAGATTCATCTGCGACTTTTTCATCAATCAGCCCGTCATATTTTACTATTGCGAAATCTGAGACTCTTTTCACAAGTCTATTTGCAATCCTCGGAGTTCCTCTTGACCTCATTGCAATAGCTTTTGCACCCTCAGGCGTAATATCAATATCTAATATTCCTGCCGTACGTCTTACGACCCGGGAAAGCTCTTCAATCGTATAAAATTCAAGTCTATGTATCATACCAAAACGGTCTCTCAACGGTCCTGAGAGTTCTCCGGCCTTAGTTGTTGCTCCAATAAGAGTAAATTTAGGAATCGGAATCCTTAAGGTTTTAGCAGTCTGGCTTTTACCGGTTGTCATATCAAGAGTAAAGTCTTCCATTGCAGGATAGAGAATTTCTTCCGCAACCTTATTCAAGCGATGTATTTCATCTATAAATAATATTTCCCCGCCTTTTAAAGACATCAATATGCCTATAATATCTCTTGGACGTTCCAGCGCCGGTGCAGAAGTGATTTTGATATCAACCCCCATTTGGGCGGCAATTACGCCTGCTATCGTTGTTTTACCCAAGCCCGGAGGCCCGTAAAATAGCAGGTGGTCAAGAGGTTTGTTTCTTTTCTTCGCAGCTTCAAGGGTTATCTTTAAAGTTTCTTTTAGACTGCTTTGCCCTATATAACTGTCAAAATCCTTGGGTCTGATACTATTTTCGAAAGTTTTATCATACTCAATACTATCAGGTTTAATAACCGGATTTTTCTTCAAACTTCCCCTAACATTATTATTATCGTCTGATATTATAGCCATACATAAATCTTAGCATAAATGAGGGGTTTTGTGTATTTATTTACACTAGCAGACCTGATTTGTATGCATTCCTTTTGAAAAATCTCTTATATTATTAAAAGTCTCTTCCAACAGATAATTAACTGATTCTTTTGTATTGTATGCTATATGCGGAGTAATTATAACATTATCCATATCCAAAAGTTTCTGGGTCAAAAGCGCTGATGCAATACATCTTCCGTCTGAATCACGAATTTCATCAGCAAGATTATCATTATTTACTGAAAGATATTCACATTCCAAAACATCTAATGCTGCCCCTTTTACCTTGCCGCTAATAAGATTTTCATATAAAGCAACTATATCAATTAGCTCACCTCTCGCAGTATTAATTATATAAACACCCTGTTTCATCTTGTCAAACTCTTTGGATGAAATAATATGATAAACTTCCGGGGTATAAGGGATATGAAGAGTTATAATATCAGATTCTCTTAAAAGCTTATCCAAATCCACATATTCTACAAAATCACTTACTGTCGGGTTCTTCATATATGTATTTACCAAAATTCGCATTCCGAAAAAATTTGCGGTTTTGGCGACAGAACTCCCGATTGCACCGCAGCCTATAATACCTATAGTAAGATTTTGTAAAGTTCGCCCTTCGTAAAGAGAGGGATTAAGCTTACTTTCATTCATTCCGAGATATGCAGGAAGAAGCTTTCTTACAAGCGTAATCATTAGCCCCGTTGTATATTGTGCAACAGCATCTTCACCATAATGCTCCACATTAAATACGGCTATATTATTTTTTGTGCAATACATTAAATCTATATGATTATATCCGGTCGAGCGAGTTGCAATAATCCTTAAATTTTTAAATCTGCCAAGAATATCAGCAGTCAACGTCGAGCTTACAAACACACACAATACGTCCGTTTCGGACAACTGTTCTTCAGTAAGCTCAGTATCTTCATTAAGAGGTGCTTCTATAAAAGTTATATCAATATCTTTAAAATCTCTTGTTTCAAAAAATTCTTTTTCTGACTCTCTAAAATCAAACAACAGCATTTTCATCCGAATACTCTCCTTACTTAATACAAGTATTACGGATGAATAAATTTTAACTATTCAACAATCAGGCTAAGCCAATAACTGTATATTTTGCAAATTTCCTTTATCAATAGCTAATGAAACTGTCGCATTTACCGTGTGCAAAATATCAGCAGAAGCTCGTATCTGCTCAAACCTATAATCTGAATATTCAGTTCTCATAGCGTTGTATTCTTTTTTCTGATTAGTATTGGTAAGTTGAAAAGCATGTGTAATTCCTAATGATGCTAAATAAGAATTCATCTTACCTTTGGTCCTTTTTATACCTTCTTTTGCCATGTACCATAATTGCTGGCATTTTTCTATAAAAGATTTATTTTCCTCAATTTGTTCATCGTAATATGATACTCTGCTGGCTATACCAGTCTCAGGGCTATCAGGACTAGAATTAATACCAAATAAATCATTTTTATTAACAACGATAATCTTTCCGTTTTCGGTCTCAATACGCAAATAATCACCCGAGGTATTATGAGACACAACTTTTGCCTCATTACCTTGATAGTTTACAGTTTCTCCGTATTTAAACGTAATTTGGGGTGCCATTTTTATACTCCTTGTATATATAAAGTATTTACATTTTAAAAAATTGCCTTTTTTAGTTAAGAAATATTAACTTATTTTAAAATTTGTAAAAAAATGATATAAAACAGTTTACTTTCGTTATATTGTGTTGCAATAATGTTAGTGTAATAAGTACATATCATATACCTAATAAGCAAGTACAATGGAATGTACGTTTTTGTAAATTAATTATCTCAAAGGATGAGAATTAAAATTTACATGAACTGTGTAGCATCGTTAAAGAAGAGCATAGCTTATTAGTAAAAAGATTAGTACATATCGTTAATAAAGAGAGTATAGTTTTCCGGATAAAACCGGCTATATGAGTTGTTTTGTATAAAAGCAACCTGATAGAGTGCTGTGCACGGATGCACAGAGAGAGTATAAAAAAGTACGTATCGAAGAGAAAGGAGATCAAACAACTATGCCACTCACAATCAACACAAACATTTCCTCATTAATCGCACAGAGGAACCTTACAAGTGCAACAAATTCTATGAATCAGGCACTTGAAAGATTAACAACAGGTTACAAAATTAACAATGCAAAAGACAATGCCGCAGGTTATTCAATCGCCAACATGTGGGAAACTCAATTGGGTTCATTAGATGTAGCAGCAGATAACGCAGCAACAGGTATTGACCTTTTAACAACGGCAGAAGAAACTTATCAGCTTCTTACAAGTCACCTTCAGCGTGTAAGAGATTTGACTGAGCAAGCTGCCAACGGAACTTACGGTTCTGCATCATTAAAAGCTATTCAATCCGAAATCAGTGCAAGGCTAATGGAAGTTAACCGTATTTCTGCCAACGCTGAATTTAACGGAATCAAATTAATGGCTTACAACATGGACGGACAAGATAATGAAGCAGTTGGTATTACAGAAGCCGGTATCAATCTTCAGGTTGGGCTTTATGCTGACGAAAACAGTATTATCAACCTTAACGTTGAGCTTTTCTCCAATGCAAGTTTAACCGGACTCTTTACCGGTATGGCATCTGTCACATCTGAAAGCGGAAAAACTCTTCAAACTCTTATCCAAGAGGCAGGCGGTGATGTTACAGCATTAGGAACAGCTGAGAACATTGAAGCTTTTGCTGCCGCTTGCGCAGGTCTTGTTTATGACCCGGGTGATTCAAGCTTTGTCTTGCAAACAGATGGAGATAACGGCGCTAAAGAAATGTTGGTTTTCCTGGATGATGCAATCAACGATATTTCATCAAGAGTTACTAAAATAGGTGCTGTACAAAACCGTGTAGAATCAGCAGTATCAGCTCTTGATGTACAATCACAAAACTTAACTTCATCACTTTCTACTCTGAGAGATACCGATGTGGCTGAAGAATCTTCTAACTACATTCAAGCTTCAATATTACAACAGGCATCTGCTACTCTGTTATCAACAGCTAACCAGCTGCCTAGCATTGCATTGAACTTGATTTAGTATAGGAAAAGATTATGAAGGAAAATATAAAAGACTCATGCAAGTTGTTTGATTAGGGATAAAAGACGGGGCGAATCAGATAAATCTGATTCGCCCCGGTTACTAATTACACATCAAAATTTTTATGATATTATTGAACAGATGAAAATTATTGAATCAGAAATAAATAATGTAAAAGAGGAGATTTTAAGAGGTTTTACAGACCCGCTTTCTAATAATGCTCTTTTGGACTTTGTATCTGGAAGTTCTAAAAGAATTCGCTCTGTTATAGCAATTCTTTATTTAAAAGCACATCAAAAAAATATTTCAAATGTAATCTATTCTCTGCTTGCTGCCGGAGAGCTTATCCACGATGCATCACTTTTACAGGATGATGTTCTTGATAATGCAGAAACAAGAAGAGGTAAATCCTCAATAGCCAGACAATTTTCATCTAAGATTTCAATCCTTGCAGGAGATTATCTTCTATCCTCCGCAATGGAAAAGCTATTAAATATCAATAATAATGAGGTCTTAGAAATCTTTAGAATCTGTACAAAAAAAATGAGTTCCGGAGAAATTAAGCAATATTTTCTGAGAGGCAAACAGCCTACCCTTGAAGAATATCTTGAAGTTTGCAAGGATAAAACTGCAGCATTGTTTAGTGCTATTCTTACAAGCTCAGCTCTTATTTGCGGTCTTGAAATTGAAACGGCAGGACATTTCGCTGATAAGTTCGGGACTGCATTTCAAATAAAAAACGACTTGGAAGAAAGCTCTGCACTTTTAGATAAAAAAAACAAAATCTCAACTGCAATTGCTATTTTAGGAGTTGAAAAAACAGAGCTTTTATTAGATAATTATCGGGAAGAGATGAGGAATTTACTTAAAGATATTCCAGATAACTCATACAAAAAAGCTCTGGAGGAGTTAATAACAGTTTATGTTTGATAAAGAAAAGTTTAAGACAAGTTTTAAAGCTAATTTAAAAGAAACTGTCGACACTATAGTATTTGTCATTGTAGCGGTAATATTAATAAGATCTTTTATTGCCGAACTCAGATGGATTCCCTCAGGCTCAATGAAACCGACTCTCGTTGAAGGGGATAGAATTGTTGTTGAAAAATTATCAAAATTTCCTAATCTTATAAGCGAACATAACTTTGAAAACACTCCTCAACGGGGAGATATTATGATATTTTATCCTCCATTTGTTAAACTTAAAACTACCCCTTGGGCGATATTTAGCAGATTAACAGGATTTTTCTGCAAAGATGTTGCATATATTAAAAGAGTTATCGGACTCCCCGGTGAAAAAATAGAGATAAAACAAGGTGATAACGGAGCCTATAAAGTCTATATTAATGACCAGCCGCTCAAGGAAGAGTATATAATGAGCGAGTATGATTACCACAAATGTAAAGAAAATATGTATTGCGGTCCGTTTATTATACCTGAAAACAATTATTTTATGATGGGTGACAATAGAGGGAGTTCTCTTGACAGCAGATTTTGGGGACCATTATCTAAAGAACGCTTTATAGGCCGTGCCGTTTTTGTATTCTGGCCGATTAACCATATTAAAACTCTTAATTAACTACGTACTTGAAATTTAAAAATGTTTCAGCTATCATAATTTCAGTACAAAAAGGCAGTAAAGGTGGTGAAAAAAGAATGCCAGAAGTTAAAGTAGGCGAAAACGAAAGTATCGAAAGCGCTTTAAGAAGATTCAAAAAGAAAATCCAAAAAGCAGGAATTCTTTCTGAAGTAAAAAAACGTGAAAGATATGAAAAGCCTAGCGTAAAGAGAAAACGCAAATCTGAAGCAGCTCGCAAACGCAAGGTTTAATATAAATTTATACAATGGGGCGGTTCGTAAAACGAACCGCCCCATTAATATGCACTATAAAATTTGCCGGCTTTACCTCTTGAAAATGTTATATGTTTATCTTATTATACTTTTATGGCGACATGGCCAAGTGGTAAGGCAGAAGCCTGCAAAGCTTTTACCCCCGGTTCGAATCCGGGTGTCGCCTTTTTTATTTTACTTAAAGCCAAGAATCACGAATCGAAATATGGAAAATATGGAGTTAAAGAACTTTTGGGAGCAGATAAAATCGGAACTTATAGAAGTTCTTCCTGAAAGTGCTCATCCCTGGATTTATCCGCTTGAAGTATCCGGTTACGATAAAGGAGTTCTCACAGTTGTTACAGGGCAGCTAATGGGACGTGACTTATTAAGAAAAAACCATTATCACCAAATTGTTGAAACAATTAAAAAATTTTCCGGAAATAATAACTCCGATATAGTAATTATTTATGATGAAAGAGCAGCCAAAAGTTTAAAGAGAGAAAACGAAAAAATTCAAAAAAGAACTCTTGAAAATAAACTTAAAGAACAGGCTATGGAAAATTTAAGCAACATGCAGTCTGCATCAAATTTGAATCTAAAATACAAATTTGAGAACTTTGTAGTCGGAAAAACGAATGAATTTGCTTATAAAGTAGCAATGGCAGTAGCTCAAAACCCCGCAAAGAAATACAATCCGCTTTTTATATATGGAAATGCCGGATTAGGGAAAACCCACTTAATGCAGGCCATCGGTCATTATACGATATTTAATAACCCCAAACTTAAAGTAAAATACACAAAAACAGAAGATTACGTTAATGACTTTATTTCAAACAGCAGAAACTCAAAAGATACTGTTGAAAACATGTCAAAGTTCAACAAAAAATATACAAATATCGACATTATTCTAATAGACGATATTCAGTTCATTGAGTCAAAAAATAAAACAATGTCACAAATGCAGCACACTTTTGATAGTCTTTATAATAAAGGAAAACAAATCGTTATAACTTCCGATAGAATACCCAAAGACATACCGACTCTTACAGCTGCTTTGTGTTCCAGATTTGAAATGGGACTTATGGTAGAACTCACACCGCCTGACTTGGATACAAGAATTGAAATTATCAGAAAACTCGCAAATGATAATGATCTTAAATACACAGAAGATGCACTAAAATACATAGCACTAAACTTTGATAAAAATGTACGGGAACTTGAGGGGGCATTCAATAAAGTTTCAGCATATGCAGAAATGACAAATCGTCCGTTAGATATAAATCTTGCCGGTGAAGTTTTAAAATGTAAAACCGGCACAGATAAAGTTAGTATTGATAAGATAGCACAAGTTGTTGCGGAGTATTATGGTGTTGACCTTAAAGATATTCGAGGAACTGCCAGAGGTCAAAAAGTTTCTCTTGCAAGACATATTGCTATTTATTTAGCCAGAGAGATTACAGGACAAAGTTTTGTGAATATAGCGGAATACTATAATAAAAAGCATACAACTATTATGTTTGCACACGACAAAATAAAAAAAGAACTTCCGCTTAAAAGAGACCTAACCGAATCAGTCAGAGAAATTAAACAGGTGTTGAAAGTTATCTAGCCAAATACGGTACTCGCCATAAAAATAATTTTATGATAATTATAATTATGTAGGGAATCGGAGCAGATATGCTAGATAATATAAAATATCTAATGTGTTTAAAAACCGTTGATAAAAATATTGCAGAAAGCAATTTCGACCTTGCGCTGGAAAAGTTGAACTACCTAATCAGAGAAGAGTACAAGCCCTCCCTTACGTTTCTGAAAAGAGGAAAATTGTGCAGGAAACTATTAATGCTTAATGATGCATACTCCGATTTTACATATATTATCGGGCACTGCGCCAACAAAAAGGAAGCTTACTACGAAAGAGTCAGCCTGAATTTTGAAATATCTAATTACTACGAAGCTATAGCGGATGCAAATATTATTTTAGGATGGGATTCTGAAAATTTTGACATTAAAAGGATACAAGGGCTGTCACTTGTGTATTCAGGACAGGATAGCTCTGCTAAGGATTATATTCTTAAGCTGTTTGAATATAATAAATTTAAAGCAATACAATTCTTATTTAATGAAACTGCTTTTGTTCTTGCTAATGATGAATACGCAAAAGGCCTAAAACTGTTGAATATAATCGACATTCTTGATAAAGATAACCCAATTAAACTCTTAAAAGAAGCTAACATCTACGGACTTGCCGGACAAAAAGATAGAGAGAAAGAGATTCTCCAAAGAATTGAAAATGTTTTTCCCAAATATTTTGTATCCCATTTCCGTTTCTGCGATATGTACCAAGAAAAAGACCTGCTTGAAATTTGTTTTTTACTTGAACTTTCAATATTTGATAAACAAAACCTCTTTGCTTATCCGATGAAAATTCTGGAAGGATACAAAAACCATATTGAAGGTCATATTATTGACTCAAAAGAGTGTTTTGAAAAAGCCATAAGAATTAATCCTAAAAAGCCTGAAGCATACGTACTTCTTGCGCAAACACTCCAATTAATGTCAGGATATGACAACCCGCAATACAAAAAAGAAGCGGAAGCCAACTATACAAAAGCAATGGAAATCTATTCAGACGAAAACCTTATTGATAAAGCCGATGATATGAAGCGTCAAATAAGGCACTTAAATTCCAGTCTTATACTAAAGTAAGCTATTTTCAATATATTCTTCTTTTACACCTTTATAATTAATTCTAGAAGAAGTAATAGGCTGCCTATAATCCGACTTGTTAATAGAGCGGGATTCTACAATAACCGACGGCGGAAGTATAGACCATTTATAGAGCGCAGTTGACATCCTTCTGTAGAACTTATCCAGCCATTCAATTTTCTGGTCTTTGCTTACTTGATATTTTCTCTCATAAACGAATTCCGCATTTAATAAATCATAGTAAGATTCGTTTTTATTTTCTATTCTCCAAATAATTTCATCTAAAAATTCGTATGGCATAAGAGCATCTTCTGCATTTAAAGTTTTTCCGGTATTAGGGTCTATCGCAAGCTCCGCCCCGGGTTTTTTAAGAATAATTGATTCAGGAATAGCATTTTTTTCTTCCCTGTTAGAATTCAACCAGCGTGCAAATGCAAACAACTTTGTCTTTGGAACATCCGCTATAGGAGCAAACCCTCCTGACATATCCCCGTTAATAGTTGCATACCCCATATATAATTCTGATTTATCAGAGGTTGCTATAGGAATACAGGAAGAAAATTCATTACTTATTCCCCATAAAAACATAGCTCTTGAACGAGCTTGAATATTATCGGGAGTAAAGGAAGTTTTATACCTGCAATCCCACTTGGACTCAACCGCTTTAAATAAACCATCAAGACAAGCCGTTGTTGTGTCAACCATTGGTTTAATAGACGCTTCAGTAAAATTAATTCCTAAATTATGAGCAAGTTTTTCCGCATCCGTTTTGCTTTCTTTTGAAGTTAACTTAGACGGCATAGAAATCCCAAATACATTTTCTTTTCCGAGCGCATCAGCCAGGAGCACCGCACAGACCGTAGAATCCAAGCCCCCGGAGAGTCCCAGTACAGCACGCTTAAATCCGCATTTTGAAAAATAATCTCTTATTCCCTGAACAATTGTTTTATAAGTTCTCTCCAAATCTGACTCATATTCAAGTGTAAAGACTTTTTGTTCGGTTAGAGATTTTTCCAAGCCTTTTGTAAGAGGATAAATTTTTCCGATATTTTTCTGCGGATTTACAATCAAAAACTGTTCTTCAAAAGATTTTGCCCTGGCTATAAGTTCGCCGTGAGAATTAAATACCCTGCTTGAGCCGTCAAAAGAGATATTATCTATTGCACCTACTTGATTAACATATACTATGGGCTTTTTGTATTTAGAAGAAATAAAAGAAAGCATATTATGTTTTAACTGTTCCTTTTTAGCTCTTGTTGGAGATGCCGAACAATTAATAAAAATATCTGCATCTTTTAATTCTTCAATAGGGTCTTTATCGTATAGATTTTTTTCAAAGAAATCTTTATTATTCCAGCAATCTTCACAAATAGAAATTCCATATTTCGTACCATTAATCTCCAGATATTTATTTGAAGGTTTAATGCTATTTTTAGAAAACTTGCCCAAAGTATCATCCGGCTGCACACCAACAACCGGAGAAGGTTCTATATACCTGTAATCATTAAATTCCGAATATGTTGGGAGCAGAGATTTTCTGACAATTCCCGTGATTTTACCATTTTGTAAGATTGCAACAGAATTATAAAATCTTTTTCCTTCCGCATCTTTCTCTCTGGGTTCAACAAAACCCACAACAGCCGTTGTATTTTTCGTAATCTTTGCTAAGCCCTTCAACCATTTTATATTTTCCCGTACAATGAGCGGATGGCGGTCAATTGTATCTTCAATAGGATATCCCATAAGCGCCAGCTCGGGAAAAATTACCATGTCCAGCCCGATTTTTTCTGAATATTTTATATATTTAGCTATCTTTTTTGCGTTAAATTCCAAGTTCCCGGCAGAAGGGTCAATCTGTGCCATCCCGATATATCCGCCGTTACAAGTAATAGTACGAATTTCATTTACAATATTATCGGGTAAAAGCTCCCCGTGAGAAAATTTCTTATCTACAATTTCCGATAATTCATACAACCTGCTATTTATTTCCGACATAAAATTTACCTTTTATTTATTCTAACAAAGAATCTACAATCTCCCTGAAAGCACCGTCTCCGCCACGCTTTACCGTAATTTGTATACCATCTATTTCCCTAATTCTTTTCACGGCATCAGGAACTGTTACTGCATATTTAGAATAACACAAAGATTCATAATCATTTACATCATCTCCGACATAAACAAACTCATCCTCTTTTAAGCCATATTTATCAACAATAGATTTTATAACAAGAAGCTTATTACGGATTCCCTGATGTGTTTCTTCAACCTGGAACTTATTTGAAATAAGTTCTATCGCCGAATTTGATTCTCCTGAAACTATCCCAATCATAAACCCGTTTTTTCTAAGAAGAGAAAAGGCCATAACATCTTTAAAATTCAATTTTCTGGTCATTTCACCTTTTGAATCAATATAAACGCAATTATCTGTAATGATTCCGTCAAAATCTGTTATAACCATTTTTATAGATTTAGGTAAATTTATCATTATTTTACTCTTCTTAATTTGTCTATTATAGGTATTTCTCTCGGATAAACAACTTTTTTGCCATCACCTAAAAGAACCGGCACTTGCCTGATATCTCTAACCATGTGATACAAGCCCGCCATTTCAAGACTTGCTGCTTGATCGGAGCCCCAGTTTGTTCTGTCAACAGTTATATGTCTTTCCACAGCACAAGCACCAAGAGCCACTGCAAGAACTGACGGAGTTACCCCTCTTTCATGTCCTGAATATCCTATCGGGCAGTTAAATTCTTTTTTGAAAGTTTCTATAACTCTTAAATTCATCTCTTCCGCATTTGATGGGTAAGTAGAAGTACAGTGAAAAATTATAAGATTGTCTTCCCCCAGAATCTCAACCGCATGCTTAATTTCTTCCATGGAGCTCATACCTGTTGATAAAAGAATAGGTTTTCCTTTAGCTTTTGTATATTTTAATAAATTATCATCCGTTAAGGAAGCCGATGCAATTTTATAACAAGGCGGGTTAAATTTTTCTATAAAATCAACAGAACCTTCATCCCAGCAAGAAGCAAACCATAGAATACCTTTTCTTTTACAATATTCATCAATTTCTTTATACTCTGCTTCCCCGAATTCCAGCCCTCGTTTCAAATCTCCATTAGTATTACCAAAGACACTTTTTCGTTCTTTTGCGAGTTCTTCTTTTGTATAAACCACATCAACAGTTCGTTTTTGAAATTTGACGGCATCACATCCTGTCGTAACCGCAATATCAATCATTTTCTTTGCAAGTTTAACTGAACCGTTGTGATTTATACCAATCTCAGCAATTATAAAACAAGGATACCCGTCACCGATATGTTTATCAGCAATTTTAACTGTTTTAGTCATCCAAAGCTCCCCACACACTCTATTCTAGCTTAAATATTTTTTATACAAAGCAAATTCATCAGGGTCGACCATATGTTCTGAAGAAGCAGTTTTTGTTCCTGTTTCCTCTTCTTTATGTTCAGAAAACAAAGTATCAATTATCCCGTCAGAATTTTGCTCCTGAATATCAGTGACAGATTCTGTAAATTCATTTTCATTAACATTCTCTGAATCCGATGACTGCACGTCACTATCATCAATATCTGATACCACATCCTCAAGTCCTTTATGAGTTTTTGTCATAAGCTTAGAAAATCCTATAGACGGAATTTCTATTTTAGGTATCTCAATTTTTGGAATTTTGATATTTGGAATTTCTATGTGAGAATATTCTCTATCATCATCTTCAATATAAGTTCCGAGGTCTTTAATCAAATGTATAGATGCGGATGATGCACCGATGAGCATCCTTTTGCCATCCAACTCTACGACATGTAAAGTTTTGTTATTACCCAAAGGGGTTGTTGAAATTACTGCAACTTTTGAACGTGCATAATCGCCGGTTTGTTTTAAAGTTTTAAATCCTAAACGATTTAATTTTGCATAAATAATCCCCGTTATATAAATTAAAAGGATTACAAAAACCAGAGACAAAACAACAGATATAAGACTTGGTTCATGTCCTATTGACTGGGCAGCAGCCAGAGCTGTATCAGGGGAGCCTGAAACTGTTGATGCTTCTGCCGGTTGAACAGCGTACGCAAGCGGGTCAGGCAAGTCCGGCAAAACTTCAAACTTTTCACTTGCCAAACAAACAAGCGTATTTAACCAGCAAACAGCTCCCAAAATATATAACTTAATCTTATTCATTTATTAATCCCATAATTTCTGGTATAATTATATCATAAAAATTTTAAATAGGACTACATGCCATGCTCTTGGAATTAAAAAGCTTAATTATTGAAGAAAGCGGAACTATATTAGCCCATGTACTCCACCTGTTTATATTGTTACTCCTTGTTTCTCTATTTGTTTTTGTACGAAAAACCAAAAAGCAGTGGAATAAAATTAATGATTATATAACATCTCTGACAAAAACCGTTAATTCAATACGATACGGAGATTTAACAAAAAAACTTGACACAATGGACCTTCCTAATTCTGAAATATTGTCAGACAGTGTTAATCGAATGATTGAAAGCTTACATGACAGAGAAAATATGATAACAGAGTATCAACACGAATTGTCAAAGCAAAACCGTTTTCTTGAAGCAGCTATCAATTCTCTGTCAGACGGTTTAATTATCACGGATGAAAATGACAAAATACAAAGAGCTACCCAAAAAATTTCAGAATGGTTTCAGGTTCCGGGGAAAGATTTAGTAGGGAAACCCCTCTCTGATTTTATTGTAATACCCAGACGAAAATCCGTAGAAACTCTTAACGATGATGAAGTAACGGTAATTGCAGACCCTGCAGCAAGTTTCCTTGCCAATTCAGTTGAGCTTAAGATGGATGAAAGTCAAAAAAGATATATTGTAATTCTGAAAAATAATACAAATCAAAAAGAACTTGAAACTTTAAAAGAAGACTTTGTTGCGACATTAACACACGATTTAAAAGTTCCGATTATTGCAGAGACCAATATGATAGAGCTATTTTTAAACGAAAACTTCGGACCTATTAGCGATAAGCAGAAGCTGGCGCTAAAAAATATGCAATCTTCAAACAAAGAATTACTTGACCTTGTACAAATAGTACTTGATACCTATAAAATTAAAGACGGAAAAATAAGTTTGCATAAAGAAAACATTATGCTCAAAGGTTTTATTGAAGAAATCATAGAAGAAATGATTCCGATAGCCCAGAAAACCGGAAATAAAATTAACTTTATACTAAACAGAGATATCAGAGTTTTAGCTGACAGGTTCCAATTAAAAAGAGTCGTTAAAAACTTAATACAAAATGCTATATCATATGGCTCACCAAATTCGCCAATTGAAATATCTATAGGCGAAATTCCAAAATACATTATAATTAAAATTAAAGATTACGGCGCCGGAATTTCAAAAAGTGATCTTGATAAGATATTTAACAAATATTACTCCGCTGCAAAAAAGTTCCGAAAAATTGGAACAGGATTAGGATTATATCTGGCACTTCAAATATCAAGAGCACACAATGGAGATTTAACAGTAGACAGCATAGAAGGAGAGTATACGGAATTTTGTATTAAACTTCCGGCATAAAGTATGAGTGAAATATTATATAATACAAAGTATCTACAGCTTAAAGGCACACCTTCAAAAAGCGGAAAAACCTGGGTTTATGCTCACAGACCCAATGCCAAAGACGTTGTCGTAATTTTACCTGTAATAGGAGATTCTATTTTATTTCTTATAGAGGAACGGCCTCCGCTTGAAGCTGAAAACAGGGCAAAATATTCAGTTGCACTGCCGGCAGGACTGGTAGGAGATGAAAGGAGGGACGAAACTCCAGAGGAAGCCATAAAAGCAGAGCTTTTGGAAGAAACCGGACTTGTAGCTGATGAGATAAAAATTATGTCAAGGAAAATTGCAAGCTCTCCTGGTTGCGTTTCTGAGACAGTAACTCTTGCGATAGCTTATATCCACGACTATGATGTCGTAATACCGCCGGTTAATGATGGAGGAATTATTATTGACAGGGTATTAATTAATCGGAATAATGTTTATAATTGGTTGAGGGAAAAAGAAGAAGAAGGGTTTGCAATGACAGCCTCTACACTTGCTGCATTGTATTATCTTTCGGAGGAGAAATAAATGATTTCAAAAGGAATAAGAGGGGCAATAACAGTAAAAGAAAACAGTGCCGCAGCAATTAGAGATGCGGTGATTAAACTTTTAAGCGAAATGGTTAAAAGAAATAATATTGATATTAATTTAATCTCACATGCAATATTTACTTTTACTTCTGATTTAAATGCCGATTTCCCTGCAAAGTACGCAAGAGTCGAGTTAAATTGGAAAGATGTTCCTATGCTTTGTTTTAATGAAATAGATGTACCGGGGGCATTAAAAATGTGTTTAAGAGCTTTGATTGTAATCAATTGCGGAGAAGAATTTGAGCCAGAATTTGTTTATCTTGAGGGAGCTGAAAATTTAAGAAAATGAAAATACTTGTAGTTGATGATATAAAGGGCTGGAGAGATTATCATAAAATTATTTTAGAAGAGCTGTTTACGGGATGCGAGTTTTACGAAGCTGACTCTGCAAGAAGCGGGTATGATTTAATTATAGAAAATAACGAAGCGCCTTTTGATATTATTATTACAGATTTACAAATGGAACATGATTTTGAACCGGATTATGCAGGGGAATGGTTTGTTAAACAAATTAAAACATTCAGAAATTATTCAAGAACAAAGATAGTAATAATATCTGCAACTTATAACATCCGGCATATCGCTGATATTCTTGGTGTTGAATGTATTCCCAAAACTACTGCAAGAAACTTCCCTCAAGCTTACGGAATCCTAAAAAATACGACACTATAAAGAAACTTATGTTTAAAGATTAAATGCACAAAAGGATGAGTTAATTAAATAATTTTGAACATTTTTCTTGAATATTTAATGCAACATCTTTTGCAAATTTTTCCTTGAGTCCTATATTTTGGGCAACCGCCAATATATCATCTAAAGTTGGATTTTTGCCTTCACCGTTGATTGTTGTTGCGTGTTCGCCATTAAATGAAAAACTATAAGTCAAATCATACGCAGGAGATAAGTGCCATTCTTTTTTAGTATTATCAAAAAGAAAAGAAAAATTCTTTGAATGGTCATCTCTGTTGTGTGCAAACACATTAAAGCACATTAACCTGAACAATTGTTCAATATCCTGATAATTTCTTGTTAATTCAAGTGTTAGTTTCATCAATGTATTGTAATCAAGGTTAGGAAG